>NZ_DJCE01000004.1:0-509396 GCF_002430365.1 Leclercia sp. UBA5958
GCGAGAGTAGGGAACTGCCAGACATCAAATAAAACAAAAGGCCCCGTCGTTAGACGGGGCCTTTTGTTTATGCATTATTGAATGAGCCATAAATAAGAGAGGCCATCCTGACGGACGGCCTTTTATATTGGTATAAAGCGTTAATGGATTACTTGCGACAAGAAGGCGCGGGTACGTTCTGATTTAGGATGCGCAAAGAACTCATCCGGTGGCGCCTGCTCAACAATTTCACCACGATCCATAAAAATCACTCGGTCTGCTACCGTTCTGGCAAAACCCATCTCATGTGTAACGCATAACATCGTCATGCCGGATTGCGCCAGGCCAATCATGGTGTCCAGCACCTCTTTAACCATCTCCGGGTCCAGAGCAGATGTGGGTTCATCAAAAAGCATGATTTTCGGTTTCATACAGAGCGAGCGCGCAATTGCCACGCGCTGCTGCTGCCCGCCGGAGATCTGGCCCGGGAATTTGTGGGCATGCTCGGCGATACGTACACGTTCCAGATAGTGCATCGCCAACGCCTCGGCCTCTTTTTTCGGCATTTTGCGTACCCAAATCGGGGCCAGCGTGCAGTTCTGCAGGACAGTCAAATGGGGGAAAAGGTTAAAGTGCTGAAACACCATGCCTACTTCCTGACGGACACGTTCGACATTGCGAATATCTTCATTCAGCTCAATTCCATCCACCACAATCCGGCCCTGTTGATGCTCCTCCAGGTGATTAATGCAGCGAATCGTTGTTGATTTACCAGAGCCGGATGGCCCGCAAAGTACAATACGTTCCCCCTGTTTAACCTTCAGGTTAATATCCTTTAGCACGTGAAACTGCCCATACCATTTGTTCACATTTTCCAGCGTAATCATCGCGTCAGCGGGTGACATAGTAATCGGGTTCATAATTTCCTCAGTGCGGTGTACGCCCGGTGTTAAAGCGCTTTTCCAGATGCTGGCTATAGCGCGACATGCTAAAACAAAAGATCCAATATATAAGTGCTGCGAAAACATAGCCTTCGGTCGACATGCCCAGCCATGCGGGGTCAACCGTAGCCTGCTGCACGCTGCTGAAAAGATCGAACAACCCGATGATGATCACCAGGCTCGTATCTTTAAAAAGCGCGATGATGGTGTTAACCAGTCCTGGTATTACCAGTTTGAGCGCCTGGGGCAGAATGACTAAGCCCTGTGTTTTCCAGTACCCCAGGGCAAGTGACTCCGCTGCTTCATACTGGCCTTTAGGTAGTGCCTGCAACCCACCGCGGACCACTTCGGCAACATAGGCTGACTGGAACAGAACGACCCCCACCAGGGCGCGGATCAATTTGTCGATGGTCGTTCCTTCTGCCATAAACAGCGGCAACATGACCGAAGACATAAATAAAACGGTAATGAGCGGTACACCACGCCAAAACTCGATGAAGATCACGGAGAGGATACGCACCACTGGCATGGTTGAACGACGGCCCAGCGCCAGTAAAATGCCGAGCGGTAGCGCGCCGGCGATCCCGACAGAGGCGATGATCAATGTTAACGTCAGCCCGCCCCACTGACGTGTTTCCACGCGCTCCAGCCCCAGCCATCCGCCATACAGCAACCACCAGACTAAAATGGGATATACCACTGCCCAGCATGCGATGTACCGTCCCCGACGGGGGAGCTGTTTCATGAACATCGGCACAATTGAACACAGCCCAATGATTAAGGCGATGTTGATCCGCCAGCGCTGGTCGTGCGGATAGAGCCCGTACATAAACTGGCCGAAACGTTGATGAATAAATACCCAACAGGCTCCCTCTTTTGTGCAATCTGCGCGAGTGGTGCCCAGCCAGTTAGCCTGTAAGAAAGCCCAGTTCAGCAAGGGGGGGATCAACGTCCACATTAGCCATAAACAGAAGAGAGTCAGCAGGCTGTTACTCCAGGAGGAGAACAGATTCTTTCGTGCCCAGGCGATAAAACGCCAGCTTCCGATGCTGGACGAACGCGGGGCGTGAGACAGTACGGCTTTAGTCATCATGGCTCCTTAGCGCTCAACCAGCGCGATGCGGCGGTTATAGAGGTTCATCAACAGTGAAATTGTCAGACTGATAATCAGATAGACAGACATGGTGATGGCGATAGTCTCGATAGCCTGGCCGGTCTGGTTCAACACGGTTCCGGCGAACAGCGACACCATATCGGGATAGCCGATAGCGGCAGCCAGCGAGGAGTTTTTAACAATGTTGAGATACTGGCTAGTCAGCGGGGGAATAATCACTCGCATCGCCTGGGGGATGATGACCTGGCGTAGCGTTACCGGGTTAGGTATGCCCAGAGATCGGGCGGCTTCGTGCTGACCATAAGGAACGGCCTGAATTCCGGCGCGAATAATCTCGGCAATAAAGGCAGAGGTATAAATGGATAATGCCAGCGTCAGTGCCGCCAGTTCAGGAATTAACACCATTCCGCCGCGGAAATTGAACCCACGTAGTGCTGGGACGTCCCAGTGTAACGCTGGGCCAAATATCCAGTGCGTCAGAAGCGGCAGAACAATAAGCAGCCCCAGAGTGACAGGCCAGGTGCGTCGTAACTGACCGGTTTTTATCTGATACGCGCGGTTATAGCGAAACAACCCAATGGAAATGGCAGCCACAATAACCAGCGCGGCGATAAATGGCAGTAAACCTTCGGCCATCTGCGGTGAGGGGATATACAACCCGCGGTTGCTTAAGAAGGCGAGCTCGAACGCATTAACAGCCTGCCGGGGGCCGGGCAAATTACGTAGTACAGCAAAGTACCAGAAAAAGATCTGCAACAGAGGGGGAATATTACGGAATGTCTCAATATAGATCGTCGAGATTTTACGCAGGAGCCAGTTATCGGACAGACGCGCCAGGCCCAGAAAAAAACCCAGGATGGAAGCAAACACAATACAAAGCGCTGAGACCAGCAGCGTATTGAGCAGGCCTACCAGGAAAACGCGGCCGTAAGTGTCGCCTTCCTCGTAATCAATTAAATGTTGGACAATACCGAACCCCGCACCACGGTCCAGAAATGCGAAGCCCGAAGTAATACCCCGATTGCTCAGGTTAGTAACGGTGTTATGAATCAGATAGATCGCGACGGCCAGTACAGCAAGAATGGCAAGGATTTGAAACAGCCATGCGCGAACTGCAGGATGAGAAAAAGAGAGCGCGCCTTTGACGGCTGAGCGGCGATGAAACATAGAAACCTCGGTAACCATGACTCTGGGTTGGGCACTGCCGCAGCAGTGCCCGTTACAGCAAAATGCTTAACGTACCGGCGGTGCGTATTGAATGCCGCCATTGTTCCAGAGGTTGTTCTGGCCACGCTTGATCTTCAGCGCGCTCTCCGATCCTACGTTGCGCTCGAAGATCTCCGAGTAGTTGCCCACCTTTTTAATGATGTTGTAGGCCCACTTGTTATCAAGCTTCAAATCTTTGCCGTAATCACCCTCTTTACCCAGCAGGTGAGCCATATCGGGAGTAGAAGGATTCGCGGCTTTTTCATCGACGTTTTTCGAGTTAATGCCCATCTCTTCTGCATTAAGCATGGCAAACAGCGTCCAGCGCACAATAGCGTTCCACTCATCATCACCTCGACGTACGACCGGACCCAGCGGCTCTTTTGAGATCACCTCCGGCAGAACAATCCATTCAGCCGGGTTGCTCAGTTTAATACGCAGGGCATACAGCTGAGATTGGTCAGAGGCCAGGGTATCGCAACGGCCAGACTCCAGCGCTTTAGCAGATTCGTCGGAGCGGTCAAACGTGACGGGGGTATAGTTCATCTTATTAGACTTGAAGTAATCGGCCACGTTCAGCTCAGTATCTGTACCTGCCTGAATACAGACTGTGGCACCATCCAGCTCTTTCGCGCTCTTTAGCCCTGCTTTATTGTGAGTCAGAAAGCCGATACCGTCGTAATAGGTTACGCCAGTAAATGTCATACCCATTCCTGTATCACGGGAGGAGGTCCAGGTGGTATTACGTGAAAGCAGATCCACTTCGCCGGATTGCAATGCGGTAAAACGCTCTTTCGCCGTCAGCGGGGTATATTTCACTTTTGTATCATCGCCAAACACAGCCGCGGCGACCCCACGGCAAACATCCACATCAATACCCGAGAATTTACCGCTGGCATCGGCATAAGAGAAGCCAGGTAACCCGTCACTGATCCCACACTGAACGAACCCTTTTTTCTTCACGGCATCCAGAGTTGCCCCCGCGTGAGCCTGGTTAGCGACTACGAGCATGACCGCAACGGCGGCCAGACTGGCTATCATCGTTTTTTTCATATTGCATCCTGTGTGGCGAGAATTATCGTTATAGTGAAGCGCTTATATACGCTTTAACCTGTATGTGGCTATGGCCAACGTTTTCTAAGCAAACGCAATGCCAGTTTTCGCATTCAACGCAATTAACGAATACGCGATGCGTAATGCTGAGTGTAGACAGCAATAAATATTTCGAGCGCCCTGAAATGGTGCGAAATGACAACCTGCGCCACAATTTAGAGCAAAAGTTTGAATAAAACGTGATGAGGAAATAAAGTGATTTCTAAGGTGAATATTGGCAGGCGAGTTAATTTAAATAACTTGTGAATAGCATCACGCGGTTATTCTGATAAAAGATAAATAAGGCAAAAAAGATGTGAGCAAGAACTAAATATTAATTAACGCAAATGCGTAGCGGAAATTAGACGGGAAAAGCTAAAGCGCGGACAGCTGTCCGCGCTTCAGGATTATTTCGTCAGAGCAACGATACCCAGCGTCAGCCCGGCGAGAGCCGCGGCACCACCTGCGATCGCGCCAGCCGTTTCCCAGTTATCCTGAGTGGTTCCTTTCATGCAGGTGTTGGTGTGAACCAATCTGCCCTGGTCGTCATAGACCGGAACGCAGGGTGAATCATGTGCACAACCCGCGAGGAGTGCAGTAAGCAGGGCAACTGAAATGAATCTTTTCATGATCTTACCTCAAAATTAATTCTTACTTTACGATGCCATCAGCAAGTATTCCGCAAAGCAGGAGGCCATTTTACCATCGGTTTAAAGGGGCCATACAGGATGATTAATCTCAAATTATTTGGATTGTAAACTTCGTGGAGAAAAAGGGACTGCGGGGGCTTAATAATGGAGAGATTAGGGAGACACAATATCTGCTCTGGGCGAGCCTGATTTATTAACTGGCTAATCTATTAATTAATCTAAACAATGTTCTGTGACATTAAAGAGGTCCGCGACATGCTCGCAAAGGTAAATTTTGACGTGCCAGCAATCTGTCGCAAAGCACACTATCACCGGGACTGCGTTAAATACGAGTCGCATTAAGGCGCCTTAGCGTGGCGCCTGTCGTTTAATGCTACGTAGAGAGCAGGGCTTGGGGATCGTGGCATAGCGAGGCAATGGTCTGCGGCGAGACAGGCCGTCCAAGCAGATAACCCTGCAATGTATTGCACCCCAGTTCGGTTAAGAACTCTTGCTGCTGCGGGGTCTCTACGCCTTCTGCCACCACCTTCAGATTAAGCGTTTTGGCCAACGCAACGATGGCCGAAACGATAGTTGCATCGTTACTCTCACCGCTGAGCTCTTTTACAAAGGCGCGGTCGATTTTGAGTTCACAGGCGGGCAACCGTTTTAAATAAAGCAGGCTGGAGTAGCCGGTGCCAAAATCGTCAATCGAGGCTTTTACCCCCGCCTGCGTCAGCTCGGTGAGTACCCTTACGCTCTCCTCCGGATTATTCATCGCCGTGGTTTCTGTCACTTCCAGAATCAGGGTATGCGGTGGAATATGATGGCGCGCAAGGCTGTTCATCACCGTCTCTACCAGTTGCGGTTGTTCAAATTGCAGCGTAGAAAGATTAACAGCCACCGACCACGTCTCGTGGCCTTGCAAATGCCACTCACGGAGCTGGCGGCAGGCCTCATCGATAACCCAGTTGCCGATAGGAATGATAAGCCCGCTCTTTTCGGCGAGCGGCAGGAACAGGTCAGGTGAGAGCAGCCCGTCTACAGGATGATGCCAGCGCAGCAGGGCTTCAAAGCCGACCACGGGCCCCACTGGAGCCTTAAACTTAGGCTGATATACCAGTTTTAGCTCGTCACGTTCCAGCGCCATCCAGAGATCGTTCATCAGCTGGAGCTGTTTTTGCGCCAGGGTATTCATCGATGGCTGGAAGAAGTGATAGCCGTTACGACCCATATGCTTGGTGTGATACATCGCGGCATCGGCATTGAACATCAATTCACGGGGGTTTTTACCATCGTGAGGGTAAAGGGCAATCCCGATACTGAGGGTCACATTCAGCTCATGAAGATCCAGGCTAAAGGGTTTATCGATAACATGAACCAGCGAGCTGGCCAGCGTCGCGGCATCGTCCGGGGCTTCGATCTCCGCGAGCAGGACAAACTCATCGCCACCAATACGCGCCAAAGTATATTGCCCTTTCAGCGGTTGCTTCATCCGCTCAGTGGCCGCGATCAGCAGTTTATCCCCGGCATCATGTCCCCAGGCATCGTTGACGGCTTTAAAGCCATCCAGATCCATAAACAGCAGGGCAAATGTCCGCCCTTCGCGATCGGCTTTGCTGATTGCCTGATCGAGACGGTCTTCAAGTAATACGCGATTAGGTAAACGGGTCAGGGTATCGTGTAACGCCAACTGGGCCAGCTCACGGTTAGCCTCCGCCAGCGATGACGCCAACAGAGCGGTGCGAGCCTGTAATCTGGCATCGAACATTGATACCAGCAGAGTAATACCGAGAATAGAAAGCGCCACAACGCTCACCAGCACGGCCAGCCAGCTGCCGTTCACCCCCTGATGCTGCATATGCATCTGAACAGGGAACTGCGCGGCCATCATGCCAGTAAAGTGCATGCCGGCGATGGCGAGTCCCATCAGGATCGCCGCGCCAGCGCGCATGAGTGCAACCTGTGCGGCATCATGACGTAAACGGAAAGTGAGCCACAACGCCGCCAGCGAAGCGAGCATTGCAATCGCGACCGAGAGCACCACCCAGCGTATATTCCAGACGATTGCCGGTTCGACCTGAAGCGCCGCCATACCGGTATAGTGCATCGCTACAATCCCGGTACCCAGAATGAGCGCCCCCAGGAACAGTCGACGTAAGCGCAGTTGCTGCCGGCTGACGAACCAAAGGGCAAAGATCGATGCGCCAATAGCAATCAGCATTGAAACCAGCGTCACGAGCAGGTCATAGTTCATGCGCATCGAGACATCCATCGCCAGCATGCCGATAAAGTGCATGGCCCAGATCCCAATGCCCATAGCAACGCCGCCACCGGTCAGCCAGACGCGGGCTGCGGTTCCGGTACTGCCAGCCACCCGGCCGGCCATGTTCAGCGCAGTGTAAGATGCGAGGATGGCAACAACAAAAGAGATAACCACAAGGACTTGGTCGTAATGACTAACCAGCATGATCACTTCTACTCATACATAGTGAGGTATTCGGTTATACCGGGTAAGAAGGGGGGAGACATTATCATCCAATGGATACGCCTGAAAGGGTTTTAAGTCCGTACTTTTTTAGCGGGAATGTCGTGAGTTCGTCTCTTTTCACTGCATTTGGATGATTATTCCAAATCTGAACAGTTAATCAATTTAAGTGGATTAACGGAATCCATATTGCGGCACTTGTCAGTTTCCGTAGACATCATCTCGATCCACTGCATTAAAAGTGCATCAAAAAGAAAAATGGTGATTGCGAAGACAACGAGCCACCCATACTTACGGATCATGCGGATTTTTCCGGGAATAATTGACAAGAGTGCAGGAAATATACACGAAAAATAGCGGCTGAGAAGAGGGGAAGTCAGGCTTTACGTTTCTGCAGAGAAAAGGGGGATTGTCCGTCATATTTTGCCTGCGCGAGGCATAAAAAAGGCGCTTCCCCATGCCGAGTAGCGCCTTTTTAAACAAGCATTTAGCTAATCGAAATTAGTTCATGCCGTATTTTTTCAGTTTCTTACGCAGAGTACCACGGTTGATACCCATCATCAGCGCAGCGCGGGTTTGGTTACCGCGGGTGTATTGCATCACCATGTCCAACAGTGGCTGTTCAACTTCAGCCAGTACCAGCTCATACAGGTCATTAACATCCTGACCGTTCAGTTGAGCAAAATAGTTCTTCAGTGCCTGTTTAACCGAGTCACGCAGGGGCTTTTGGGTTACCTGGTCCTGAGAGTTAACGGTAGAAACGGTCAGTACGTCAGAATTTACGCGTTGTTCGAACATAGTTCTGTCAGCTCTTTATTTCATTACGCAAGATTTTCGAAGTATGCCTCCAACGCCTCCAGCTGTTCGCTGGCATCCTCTATGGCGTTGAATGTGCGCCGAAACTGGTCATCTGGAGCGTGCTCCTGGAGATACCAGGAGACGTGTTTACGCGCAATTCGGTACCCTTTTGCCTGACCATAATGGTCGTGCAGTTCCCGAATGTGCGAACAAAGCAAGCGCTTAACCTCTGCCAGAGGCAGCGGGGCAAGCAGCTCCCCAGTGTCCAGATAATGCTGGATTTCCCGAAAGATCCAGGGTCTTCCCTGAGCGGCACGTCCTATCATCAGAGCATCAGCTCCCGTATAGTCGAGCACAGCTCTGGCTTTAAGCGGGTCAGTAATGTCGCCATTCGCGATAATCGGAATGGAAACCTTCTGCTTGACTGCCCGAATACTGCTGTATTCAGCTTCACCATTGAACAAACAGGCGCGTGTGCGTCCATGAATTGTCAGGGCCTGAATGCCACAGTCTTCGGCCAGTTGGGCAATCTCTACACAGTTACGGTGTTCCGGCGACCAACCCGTGCGAATCTTCAACGTAACAGGAACGTCCACCGCGCTGACAACCGCCGTCAGGATGGACTTCACCTGGTCGGGGTATTGCAGAAGGGCTGAACCTGCAAGCTTGCGATTCACTTTCTTGGCCGGGCAACCCATATTGATATCAATAATCTGGGCGCCACTTTCCACGTTGATACGCGCGGCATCTGCCATCTCTTCAGGCACGCTTCCGGCAATTTGCACGGTGCGGATACCTGGTTCATCAATGTGCACCATCCGAAGACGAGACTTATCGCTTTCCCAAACCTGCGGGTTAGACGACATCATCTCGGATACGGTTAAACCGGCTCCCATCTCGTAACACAGCGTCCTGAACGGCCGGTCTGTAATACCTGCCATAGGGGCTGCAATCAGGCGATTTCTGAGCTGGTGGTGTCCGATGCGCATGAGTTAAGAAATGACCATACTGTGACTGCAAGGCGGCGTATATTACGCATTTTTTGCACGAGATGAAAGGCCAAACTTTGAACAATCACCTGTTGCAGATCATGGAATCCGGAGCGAAGCATAACGAAGAGAATTATATGCGATATAAATCATTAGCTTAACATAATGAGGTGATTTTATAGCCGCTTACAATTTCCCAAAACTTCTCGTTTTTTCTTAATCAATGAAACCGAAAACCGAATAATCTGCTGTTTTTAGCAGCAGATTTTTCCAGTTCTTTGCGATCTGAGTCGCATTTTAGAACATGATCGCAGTCGGGGGGGGTGCCTGTTTTTTGACCGACCTAACAGTTTGAAAAACAGGCGCTCGCATCGTTTTTACTTTTTGCGACCCGTGATACGACACCACTCTTCTTTCTTGACCACAGGATCAAGCGCGAACAGCTCGGTGTAGGCTTCGCAAACACTCTCCGCCTGGCTGGCAAGGATACCTGAAAGTCCCAGCAGACCGCCCTCAACCGGCAGCACGCTGATTAACGGAGCCAGCTCGCGTAACGGGCCCGCCAGGATGTTAGCCACCACGACATCGGCTTTCATGGAAGCTGGCTGGTCTTGCGGCAGATAGAGCTCAAGGCGATCGGAGACGCCGTTACGTTCAGCGTTATCGCGGCTGGCCTGGATAGCCTGGGGATCGATGTCGATCCCGATCGCTTTGGCTGCACCCAGCTTCAGCGCGGCAATCGCGAGGATCCCCGAGCCGCAGCCAAAGTCGATCACGGTCTTGCCTTCCAGATCCAGCCCGTCCAGCCACTGTAGGCACAGCGACGTGGTAGGGTGCGTGCCTGTACCAAATGCCAGACCCGGATCAAGCATCACGTTTACCGCGTTTTCATCGGGAACGTCACGCCAGCTCGGGCAGATCCACAGGCGTTTACCGAACTGCATTGGATGGAAGTTATCCATCCACTCGCGTTCCCAGTCTTTGTCTTCGATCTGCTCGATCTTATGCACAAAACCAGCACCCAGAAGCGGGTGGTTTTCCAGAATCGCGACAACCTCGTTCATGTCGGTTTCGGCATCGAACAGGCCGATAACGTCGGTGTCGCCCCACAGGCGGGTTTCACCCGGAAGCGGCTCGAAAACCGGCGTATCATGCGTGTCCTGGAAGGTGATGGAAACCGAGCCGGCCTCCATCAGCGCATCGCTCAGCTCTTCGGCATTCGCGCCGGTTGTATTCAGTTTCAGTTGGATCCACGGCATGGCAAAACTCTTTATTTATCAGTAGAAATCATAGCGGGCTGCGGGACGGGTTGACCAAAACGGTTCCCCACCACAAACGCCAGTAAGCTTAACAGTAACGAAGGCACAATCGGATGGAAGCCCAGGTACTGAATATTAAACGTCGCAAGAACGGCGTACAGCACGCCGCCGACAATCATAGCGCTCAGTGCGCCTGCGGCATTGGCTCGCTCCCAGTAAAGCCCCAGCACCAGCGGCCACAGGAAGACCGCCTCAAGCCCGCCGAACGCGAGCAGGTTGAGCCAGATGATCATCTCCGGCGGACGCCAGGCGGCCAGCAGCAGCAATGCCCCTAACAGCAGCGTAATCACGGCTGACATCCGCTTCAGGCGTCGCTCGTTTTCGACCTGCTCCGGGCGCAGGTTCAGATAGAGGTCTTTAATGATCGTAGCGGAACTTTGCAGGAGCTGAGCATTGATCGTCGACATAATGGCGGCCATAGGCGCGGCGAGGAATATCCCGGCGGCAAAAGGTGGAAGCACTTTGACCATCAGCGTTGGGATCACCAAGTCAGGGACCGTCAGGTCCGGGATCACTGCGCGGCCTAACGCGCCTGCCAGGTGCATACCAAACATCAAGATCGCCACAACGATAGTGCCGATGATGATGCCTCTGTGCACCGCTTTGCTGTCTTTATAAGAGATGCATCGCACCGCGGTATGCGGCAGGCCTATCACCCCAAAGCACACCAGCACCCAGAACGAGGTCATAAACGTCGGGGAGAGGATATCGTCCGCGCCCTGCGGCGAGACCAGTTTCGGGTCGATCGCTTCCAGGGTTTCCACGGCATGGCTCAGTCCGCCTGCCGCATGAACAATGCCCACCAGTAGAACGATAGTGCCAATAAGCATCACCATCCCCTGCATCGTATCGTTCAGCACGCTGGCACGGAACCCGCCAAAGGCGGTGTACAGCGCAATACTCACCCCGAAGATGATAAGGCCCGTCTCATAGGGGATCCCCGCTGCCGTCTCCAGCAAACGCGCGCCGCCGATAAACTGTACCGTCATCGCACCAATAAAGGCGACCAGCAGGCTCAGGCTTGCGAGCCACACCAGCAGGCGGCTCTGATAGCGCGCAAACAGCATATCGTTAAGCGTCACGGCGTTATAGCGGCGAGCCAGAATGGCAAATTTTTTGCCAAGAATACCCAAAGAGAGCCAGACGGCAGGCAACTGGATCATCGCCAGCAGCACCCAGCCTAACCCGTATTTATAGGCGGCACCGGGACCACCGATAAACGAGCTGGCGCTGATATAGGTGGCGGTAAGGGTCATGGCCAGTACAACGCCGCCCATCGAGCGGCTACCGAGAAAATACTCATTCAGGAAGGTGCCGGTGGTCCTTTTACGCATCGCATAAACGGACAAACCAAACACCACTAACAGGTAAGCGATAAGCGGCAGAATGACTTCAGGCTGCATCATCGTCCTCCAGCGGAATATCGCGATAAATGAATTTCACCATTGCCCAGCACAGCAGGATAAAGACCAGCGGCACCAGTAGACACGCCATCTCAAACCAGTGAGGCAGGCCGGTAATGCCAATGGCTGAATCAGGTAGGTAAGCAGTTACTAACCAAGCGGCGAGATAGAGAAGGGTTAGCCACAATGCCCAACGGGCTTCTTTATGGGCCTGAACAAAGCGTTTGTCCATTTTTTGTCCCTTGTGGATGAAGAAAGCGGGGATTGTACATGATGGGGCATGGCTCCCCCCAGAAATAAAAAAAGGCCGGATTAACCGGCCTTTTCGCGTTGCTGCAAACTTACTTCTCGTTCAGACCGAGTTTCTTCTCCAGATAGTGGATGTTAGTCCCACCATTCTGGAAGTGCTCGTCGCTCATGATGCGCATCTGCAGATCAACGTTGGTTTTGATACCATCGATAATCAGCTCCTGCAGGGCGTTCTTCATGCGGGCAATCGCCACGTCACGGTTCTCGCCGTAGCAGATGAGTTTACCGATCATTGAGTCATAGTACGGCGGTACGGTGTAACCGGCGTAAATATGAGACTCCCAGCGCACACCAAAGCCACCCGGCGCGTGGAAACGCGTGATTTTACCCGGGCTTGGCAGGAAGGTGTTCGGGTCTTCGGCGTTGATACGGCATTCTACCGCATGGCCTTTGACCACAACTTCGTCCTGTTTGATGGACAGAGGCTGGCCGGCAGCGATACGCAGCTGCTCTTTGATCAGGTCAACGCCGGTGATCATTTCGGTAACCGGGTGTTCAACCTGAATACGGGTGTTCATCTCAATGAAGTAGAACTCGCCGTTTTCGAACAGGAACTCGAAAGTACCCGCGCCGCGATAGCCGATATCCACACAGGCCTTGGAGCAACGCTCGCCGATGTAGCGACGCAGTTCCGGAGTAATGCCCGGCGCTGGCGCTTCTTCAACCACTTTCTGGTGACGACGCTGCATGGAGCAGTCGCGTTCTGCCAGATAGATGGCGTTACCCTGACCGTCAGCCAACACCTGAATTTCGATGTGGCGTGGGTTTTCCAGGTACTTTTCCATGTAGACCATGTCATTGCTGAAAGCCGCTTTCGCTTCCGCTTTTGTCATGGCAATGGACTGGGCCAGTTCTGCATCGCTGCGCACAACGCGCATACCACGACCGCCGCCGCCGCCGGACGCCTTGATGATTACCGGGTAGCCAATGCGTTTTGCATGGGCACGGTTAACATCCATATCGTCGCCCAGAGGGCCGTCGGAGCCTGGTACAGTTGGAACACCGGCTTTCTTCATTGCGGTAATCGCAGACACTTTGTCGCCCATCAGACGAATGGTGTCGGCTTTCGGGCCGATGAAGATAAAGCCAGAGCGTTCAACCTGCTCGGCAAAGTTGGCGTTCTCAGAGAGGAAGCCGTAACCCGGATGAATTGCCACCGCGCCGGTGATTTCAGCGGCGCTGATGATAGCCGGGATGTTCAGATAGCTTTTTACGGACGGAGCCGGACCAATACAGACCGTCTCATCCGCCAGCAATACGTGTTTTAAATCGCGATCCGCGCTTGAGTGCACGGCCACGGTCTTGATGCCCAGTTCTTTACAGGCACGAAGAATACGCAGTGCAATCTCGCCACGGTTGGCGATAACAATTTTATCCAGCATGTTCGCCTCGTTACTCGATGACGACCAGCGGCTCGTCAAATTCTACCGGCTGACCACTTTCGACCAGAATCGCTTTCACAGTACCTGACTTGTCTGCTTCGATCTGGTTCATCATTTTCATGGCTTCGACGATGCACAGGGTATCGCCAGCATTGACTTTCTGACCCACTTCGATGAACGCTTTCGCGTCCGGGCTCGGGGTGCGGTAGAAAGTACCAACCATTGGGGAACGTACGATGTGACCACTGATTTCTGCGGCTGCGGCAGGTGCAGCTTCTGCTGCTGGCGCAACGGCTGAGGCAAGCGCAGGCTGCTGCTGCATCATTGGTGCTGCATAAGCTTGCTGCATTACCGGGAAGCTAGCGGCTGGGGCTGCACGGCTGATGCGTACAGACTCTTCGCCTTCAGAAATTTCCAGTTCGGAGATGCCTGATTCTTCAACCAGCTCGATCAGTTTTTTAATCTTACGAATATCCATGAGTGGGTTCCGTACTCTTGTTTAGTGTGATTGTGACAGGCGTTTTACCGCTGTCTGTAAAGCGTATGAATAACCGTCTGCACCCAGTCCACAGATAACGCCTGCGGCGATATCCGACAGGTAGGAATGGTGGCGGAACGGTTCTCGGGCATGCACGTTACTCAGGTGGATCTCGATAAACGGGATACTCACCGCAAGCAGTGCGTCGCGGATAGCAACACTGGTGTGCGTAAACGCGGCCGGATTGATCAGGATATAGTCCACATTGTCTTTAGCCTGATGAATACGGTCGATGATTGCGTACTCCGCATTTGACTGAAAATGATCCAAATCCACATCTAATGACGCTGCTTCCGTACCCAGACGGTTAACAATTTCATTCAATGTTAGCGTGCCATACTTCTCTGGCTCACGGGTTCCGAGCATGTTCAGGTTCGGTCCGTTAAGAACTAAGATTTGAAATTTACCAGCCATTATGCCGCTATCTCCTGCGAATCTCGGGTAAAAAACAAAATATACCTTCAATGCGCGATTGTCACCCTTTCAGAGGTCCAAAACCTCTGTCAGGAAAACCAAAGTCGCACATTATAACGATTTCGTAGCATTTGGCAGCTAAATACTGGTCTTATCAGGGAAGATTATCAACCGCAAACCCAAAAAGATTCACGGATGATAAGTATTCTGCGGGAAAACGCACAGTTTCGCGAACTATCGCAACCACTGGCGGAACTTCTTATAACGCCACGCCAGCAGGCCCAACGCCAGTAACGCATAGATGATGGGCTGCGGAGAGAGAATTTTCACCGACCACAGGTAATGAATGGGGGCGAGGATCGCAACAAGATAGACGAAGTTGTGCAGATATTGCCACCGTCGGCCCAGTTTACGCTGGGCATACTGCGTTGAGGTGAGCGTCAGCGCCAGCAGAATCAGCCAGCTTACAATGCCCAGCGTCAGGTAAGGGCGTGTTACCAGTTCGCGGCCCAGTAGCGACAAATTGTTAATCCCCAGCTCAAGCAGCGCATAGCTGGTGAGATGGATTGTCGCCCAGGCAAAACACCATAGCCCTAACAGACGACGGGTGCGTATCAATAATGGCTGTTTAGCGTAACGCGCCAGCGGTGAGACCAGCAAGGTTGCCAGTAAAAATTTCAGAGCCATCCTACCCGTAAAATGCTGGATATCTTTCGCCGGGTCGGCGCTGAACGCGCCAGCATTCACTGCCCAGAACAGCCATATAAAAGGAAGCGCTCCGGCAAGATGCAGGGCGACCTTCAGCCAGGTAATCTGTTTTGCCGTCAGCCGCACTAGAAATTCTCCCGGAGATCGAGGCCGCGATAGAGCGATGCCACCTGATCGGCATAGCCATTGAAGAGCAGTGTAGGCTGGCGTTTCACATCCAGCGCACCGCCGGAGCCGATAAAACGTTCAGTAGCCTGCGACCAGCGAGGGTGGTCCACATGCGGGTTCACGTTGGCATAAAAACCATATTCATCGGACGCGGCGAGGTTCCAGGTGGTCGGCGGACGTTCACGGGTCAGCTTAATGCTGACGATAGATTTAATCCCTTTAAATCCATACTTCCACGGCACGGTCAGGCGAACAGGGGCACCATTTTGCGGGGGCAGCGCTTTGCCATATACCCCAACGGTCAACAGCGTGAGAGGATGCATCGCTTCGTCAAGACGCAGGCCCTCTACATAGGGATACTGCAGCCCGCCGCCGATAAAACGATCTTTTTGGCCAGGCATCTGCTCAGGGGAGTAAAGCGTCTGGAAGGCGACATATTTTGCATTGCTGGTCGGCTCTACCATCGCCAGCAGTTTGTGAAGCGGAAAACCGATCCACGGCACCACCATCGACCAGGCTTCTACGCAACGCATACGATAGATGCGCTCCTCCAGCGGAAAGCGTGTGGTGAGGTCATGGTGATCCAGCGTTAAAGGTTTCGCGACTTCACCGTCGATAGTTAACGTCCAGGGATCGGTCTTCATACTGCCTGCATTAGCCGCAGGATCGGCCTTATCCAGGCCAAACTCATAGAAGTTGTTATAGCCGGTGACCTTATCTTCCGGCGTCAGGGCCAGTTTGCTCTGCCATTGATCGGGTCTGGAAAACGTCAGTGGCTTACCAGCGGGGGCTTTCGGACGATCATTGCCTTTGAACCAGTCGAGCAAATCGGCGTGAGCCGAGGGGGTAAGGGTGAGTGCAGTGGCGCTGATGCCAAGCATTTTCAGGATCTGGCGGCGCTGGAGCATAAAAGCCGATTCAGCAGTTACATCGGCTTCCGTCAGTTTTTTCATTTTCATGGCATCCTCCGTCATGCGATGAGGTAAGCATGACGGAGGAGTGAGGTTAATGCGAATATGTCACGAAAAATTGAAGATTAGGCGATTTTAACCAGCGTACGACCCTGGGCCTGGTTGGCGATAATCTTCGCGGCATATTCTGCCGCCTGCTCAAGGCCAATCTGGGTTGCACTCTGGGCAAAGAACGCTTCCGGCAAATCGCGAACCAGCCGCGCCCATGCTTCGGTACGGCGAGCGGCGGGCGTCATAACGGAATCTACCCCCTGCAAACGCACGTTGCGCAGAATAAATGGCATCACCGTGGTGGGCAGTGCAAAGCCGCCCGCCAGACCGCAGGCCGCCACGCAGCCGCCGTAGTTCATCTGAGCCAGCACTTTCGCCAGCACTTTATCGCCGACGGTATCCACCGCACCGGCCCAGAGCTGTTTTTCCAGCGGACGGGTTTCAGCGAATTCGTCGCGGCCCAGAATGCGGCTCGCCCCCAGCTTGCGCAGATAATCATGGGTGCTTTCGCGACCAGAGACCGCCGCGACCTGATAGCCGAGCTTATGTAACAGTGCGACCGCGGTGCTTCCTACGCCGCCGCTGGCGCCGGTCACCACGATTTCGCCCGATTGCGGCGTAACACCCGCCTCTTCGAGCGCCATAACGCAGAGCATGGCGGTGAAGCCGGCGGTGCCGATGATCATGGCTTTACGGCCATCAAGGCCCTTCGGCATAGGAACCAGCCAGTCGCCCTTCACGCGAGCCTGAGCGGCGAGACCACCCCAGTGATTTTCGCCGACGCCCCAGCCGGTCAGCAGCACCTGCTGCCCGGCATGGAAGCGAGGATCTTCACTGGTATGAACGCGACCCGCAAAGTCGATACCCGGAACCATGGGGAAGTTTCGGATAATTTTACCCGCGCCAGTAATGGCGAGCGCGTCTTTGTAGTTCAGGCTCGACCAGTCAATATCAACGGTCACGTCGCCTTCAGGCAGTCGGCTCTCTTCGATGGCTTGCACTGTGGCAAGCGTTTTGCCGTCCTGCTGTTCTAAGATCAAAGCCTGCATACAGGTTCCTTACTAAGCATGATGATGGGAAAATAATTTCTGAAGACTATACTCGCACAGTGAAACGCGATGCCGATTTAACGCAATAAATTGCCAGAAACACCAGGTTTGGTAGTATGCCGCTGTTTAAAGCGAGTTAGCGCTCACTCGCTATCCTCATTCACTCACGGAGTAATCTCAAGGATGCGATTATCGACGAAGTTCTCCGCTTTTATCACCTTGCTGACCGGCATGACCATTTTCGTCATTCTGATTGGCTGTTCACTGAGCTTCTATAACGCCGTTCAGGACAAACTGGTTAACCGCGTGCAGGCCGTGGCCTCGGTCATTGATACACGACTTGTCAGCACGTCGTTTTCCCAGCTCTCCGGCCAGCTTGACGAACTGATGGCACCAACGGACATCGTCAGCATTGAGATAAAGCAGGGCAGAGAGACGGTCTTTCGCCATCAGCGCACCGGGGTATACCACTCTGCAGGCATACAGATGCAGTATCGCGAACAGGATATCCATTCGCTGAAAAATCCGGGTATGACCCTCAGACTGGTATATCAGGATCCGATGAACAACTACCTCCACTCGCTGATGACCACCGCGCCACTCACCCTCGCCGTTGCCTTTATCGCGTTGTTACTCCTGTTAGCCGTGCGCTGGCTGCGCCGCCAGCTCAACGGGCAGGAGTTACTTGAATCGCGTTCGGCGCGTATTCTGAACGGAGAGCGGGGGGCACAGGTTCGCGGGTCAGTCTATGAGTGGCCATCCCGTACCAGCAGCGCGCTCGATGTCCTGCTCTCTGAAATCCAGTTTGCCAGCGATCAGCGCAGTCGCATGGACACCCTGATTCGCTCTTATGCCGCGCAGGACAACAAAACCGGTCTCAATAATCGTCTCTTCTTTGACAACCAGTTGGCCACGCTGCTGGAAGACCAGGAGAAAGTGGGCTCCCACGGCGTAGTTATGTTAGTTCGCCTGCCAGACTTTGATCTGATGAAAGATAACTGGGGACGTACGGTCGCAGAAGAGCATCTGTTTACCCTTATTAATCTGCTCTCAACATTTATTATGCGTTACCCGGGCGCGTTACTGGCCCGCTATCATCGCAGTGATTATGCAGTGTTGCTTCCCCATCGCACGTTGAAAGAATCCGAAAGTATTGCCAGCCTGCTGCTTAAAACCGTGGATGCCCTGCCGCCTACGAAAATGCTCGATCGCGATGATATGGTGCATATTGGCATCTGCGCCTGGCGTGGCGGGCAGACGACGGAGCAAGTAATGGAACACGCCGAAGCCGCTACCCGTAACGCGGTGCTGCAGGGCGCCAACGGTTGGGCTGTGTACGACGACTCCCTGCCGGAGAAGGGGCGTGGCAACGTGCGCTGGCGTACCCTGATTGAGCAGACTCTGAACCGCGGTGGGCCGCGTATTTATCAAAAACCGGCGGTTACAAAAGATGGCATGGTCCATCATCGTGAACTGCTGTGCCGTATTTTTGATGGCAACGAAGAGGTGGTCTCGGCGGAGTACCTGCCGATGATCCTCCAGTTTGGGCTGTCGGAAGAGTACGACCGCCAGCAAATCACGCGCCTGATGCCTTTTTTATCTTTCTGGCCGGAAGAAAATCTGGCGATCCAGATAACCGTTGAATCGCTGATTCGCCCGCGTTTTCAGCGCTGGCTGCGTGATGTTTTGATGCAGTGTGAAAAATCACAGCGAAAACGGATTATTTTTGAACTTGCAGAGGCAGATGTCTGTCAACATATCAGCCGGTTACAAGCGATAGTACGTTTGATCACTGCGCTTGGCGCTCGCGTGGCGGTAACCCAGGCGGGTTTAACGCTGGTCAGTACCAGTTGGATCAAGACCCTTGAAGTGGCACTGTTAAAGCTCCATCCGGGTCTGGTTCGGAACATTGAAAAGCGCACGGAAAACCAGCTGCTGGTGCAGAGTCTGGTGGAAGCGTGCAAAGGGACACAGACGCAAGTATTTGCCACTGGCGTGCGCAGCAGAAGTGAATGGCAGACGTTGACAGAGCGCGGCGTGTCAGGCGGTCAGGGGGATTTTTTTGCTGCCTCTCAGCCGCTTGACAGCAATGTGAAAAAATATTCGCAAAGATACTCTGTTTAACCTGCCGTTTAATTTGTTTTCACGTAGAATATCGCGCCTGTAGCTTGAGTATGACGAGCAAAAAAGACAGTGAACGACCTTTGACTGGTTACAAATGAAAGTGTGAGGAACACTGCTGTTGATTCAGCCCTGAGGGAGTCAGGTGTCGATTTGTAACAAAGGAAACGTACTGCACTAATTTTCACCGTAGCAGATGATTTTTGCGCCTTGTCGCTGCTGCGCGTGGTTGGTAAAGTAAGCGGATTTTGTTTTCCGCCCCAGCTTTCAGGATTATCCCTTAGTATGTTGAAAAAATTTCGTGGCATGTTTTCCAATGACCTGTCCATTGACCTGGGTACCGCGAATACCCTTATCTATGTAAAAGGACAAGGCATCGTACTGAATGAGCCTTCCGTTGTGGCCATTCGTCAGGATCGTGCTGGTTCACCGAAAAGCGTGGCGGCCGTTGGTCATGACGCTAAGCAGATGCTTGGTCGTACCCCAGGTAACATCGCAGCTATTCGCCCGATGAAAGACGGCGTTATCGCTGACTTCTTCGTGACCGAAAAAATGCTTCAGCACTTCATTAAACAGGTGCATAGCAATAGCTTCATGCGTCCAAGCCCGCGCGTTCTGGTGTGCGTGCCGGTAGGTGCTACCCAGGTAGAGCGTCGTGCTATTCGTGAATCCGCTCAGGGCGCCGGTGCGCGTGAAGTCTTCCTGATTGAAGAGCCGATGGCTGCCGCAATTGGCGCGGGTCTGCCGGTTTCCGAAGCCACCGGTTCCATGGTTGTAGATATCGGTGGTGGTACCACTGAAGTCGCCGTTATCTCCCTGAACGGCGTGGTCTACTCCTCCTCCGTACGTATCGGCGGTGACCGTTTCGACGAAGCCATCATTAATTATGTGCGCCGTAACTACGGCTCTCTGATCGGTGAAGCGACCGCAGAGCGTATCAAGCACGAAATCGGTTCTGCCTATCCGGGCGACGAAGTGCGTGAAATCGAAGTTCGCGGACGTAACCTGGCTGAAGGCGTTCCACGCGGCTTTACCCTGAACTCCAACGAAATCCTCGAAGCGCTGCAGGAGCCATTGACCGGTATCGTCAGCGCCGTGATGGTTGCCCTGGAACAGTGCCCGCCGGAACTGGCTTCCGATATCTCCGAGCGCGGTATGGTTCTGACTGGTGGTGGTGCGCTGCTGCGTAACCTCGACCGCCTGTTGATGGAAGAGACAGGTATTCCTGTCGTAGTTGCAGAAGATCCACTGACTTGCGTAGCCCGTGGCGGCGGCAAGGCGCTGGAGATGATCGACATGCACGGCGGCGACTTGTTCAGCGAAGAGTAGTCGGAAGTGAAAGGGTAGCGGATGCTACCCTTTCTCTCTGACGCGAGAGTACGCATAGCCTATGAAGCCAATTTTTAGCCGTGGCCCGTCGCTACAGTTTCGCCTGATTTTGGCGTTGCTGGTGGCGCTCGGCGTCATTATCGCCGATAGCCGCCTCGGTACGTTCAGCCAGATCCGAACGTACATGGATACCGCCGTCAGTCCTTTCTACTTTATATCAAATGGTCCCCGTGAATTGCTGGATAGCGTCTCCCAGACGTTGTCATCGCGCGACCAGCTCGAACTTGAAAACCGTGCATTACGCCAGGAGTTGCTGCTGAAAAACAGCGAACTGCTGATGCTGGGCCAGTATCGTCAGGAAAATGCCCGTCTGCGTGAGCTGTTAGGATCGCCGCTGCGTCAGGATGAGCAGAAAATGGTTACCCAGGTCATTTCGACCGTTAACGATCCCTATAGCGATCAGGTGGTCATCGACAAAGGCAGCGTAAACGGTGTTTACGAAGGCCAGCCGGTTATCAGCGATAAAGGCGTTGTAGGGCAGGTGGTCGCCGTTGCTAAGCTGACCAGCCGCGTTTTATTGATTTGCGATGCAACCCATGCATTGCCGATTCAGGTATTACGTAACGATATACGCGTGATTGCTGCCGGCAACGGTTGTACTGATGATCTGCAACTGGAGCATCTGCCTGCTAACACCGACATTCGGGTGGGTGATGTACTGGTGACATCGGGTCTGGGGGGGCGTTTCCCGGAAGGTTATCCTGTGGGTGTGGTCTCCTCTGTGAGGCTGGATACTCAGCGCGCCTATACCGTGATTCAGGCTCGTCCAACGGCCGGTCTGCAGCGTCTGCGTTATCTGTTATTGCTCTGGGGCGCAGATCGCAACGGCAGTAACCCAATGACGCCGGAAGATGTGCACCGTGTAGCAAATGAACGTCTGATGCAGATGATGCCGCAGGTGTTACCATCACCGGACGCGATGGGGCCACCGGCGCCCGTTCCGGCGCCAGCGACGGGGCTAACCCAGCCTCAGCCTGCTACGCCGCCACCGCAGCGCTCCCCGGGAGGGCAATAGTGGCAAGTTATCGTAGCCAGGGACGCTGGGTTATCTGGCTCTCGTTTTTAGTCGCACTGCTACTGCAAGTTATGCCCTGGCCGGACGACATTCTTGTCTTCCGGCCAAATTGGGTACTGCTTATTCTGTTGTACTGGATTCTGGCGCTCCCGCACCGCGTAAATGTGGGCACGGGATTCGTGATGGGTGCCATACTGGATCTCATCAGTGGCTCTACGCTTGGCGTGCGCGCTTTGTCCATGAGCATCATTGCTTATCTGGTCGCACTAAAATTCCAGCTTTTTCGCAATCTGGCGCTCTGGCAACAGGCGCTGGTGGTGATGTTGTTATCTCTTGCTGCGGATATCATTGTTTTCTGGGCAGAGTTTTTAGTGATCAACGTCTCTTTCCGACCTGAAGTGTTCTGGAGTAGTGTAGTAAACGGTGTCCTCTGGCCATGGTTATTCCTGCTGATGCGTAAAATTCGCCAGCAGTTTGCCGTGCAATAAAAAGGTTTCTATGACGTCTTTGTATCTCGCTTCCGGCTCACCTCGCCGTCAGGAATTGCTGACCCAGTTGGGCGTAACGTTTGAACGCATCGTCACCGGCATTGAAGAAGTCCGGGCCAGTGGCGAAAGCGCTCAACAGTATGTTTCCCGCCTGGCGCGAGAGAAGGCACAGGCAGGCGTGGCGCAAACGCCGCATGATTTACCCGTACTGGGCGCAGATACCATCGTTATCCTTAATGGGGAAGTCCTTGAGAAACCGCGCGATGGCGCTCATGCGGCGACCATGCTGCGCAAATTGTCCGGGCATACGCATCAGGTCATGACCGCCGTTGCCATCGCTGACAGCCAGCACGTACTGGATTGCCTGGTCGTTACCGATGTTACGTTCAGAGTGCTCACCGAAGAAGACATTACCGCTTACATCGACAGCGGTGAACCTATGGATAAAGCAGGTGCATACGGTATTCAAGGGTTGGGTGGCTGTTTTGTCAGGAAGATAAATGGCAGCTATCACGCCGTAGTCGGCTTACCGCTGGTGGAAACGTATGAGTTGCTGAGCAATTTTAACTCACTGCGTGAGAGAAGGGATAATTATGACGGCTGAATTGTTGGTAAACGTAACGCCATCGGAAACGCGTGTCGCTTATATTGATGGCGGCATTCTGCAGGAAATCCATATTGAGCGTGAAGCGCGACGCGGAATCGTAGGCAATATCTACAAAGGTCGTGTGAGTCGTGTGCTACCGGGTATGCAGGCGGCATTTGTAGATATTGGTCTGGATAAGGCCGCATTCCTTCATGCTTCTGACATCATGCCGCACACCGAATGCGTGGCGGGTGAAGAGCAAAAACAGTTTACCGTACGCGATATCTCGGAGCTGGTACGTCAGGGGCAGGATCTGATGGTGCAGGTGGTGAAAGATCCTCTCGGTACCAAAGGCGCGCGTTTAACGACCGACATTACGCTGCCTTCCCGCTATCTGGTCTTTATGCCCGGTGCGTCTCACGTTGGGGTTTCCCAGCGCATTGAGAGCGAAACCGAACGCGAACGCCTGAAAAAGGTCGTCAGTGCCTATTGCGACGAGCAGGGCGGTTTTATCATTCGTACCGCCGCAGAAGGGATTAGCGAAGACGATCTGGCCTCGGACGCGGCCTACCTGAAACGCGTCTGGACCAAGGTGATGGAGCGTAAAAAACGCAACCAGACGCGCTATCAACTGTATGGCGAGCTGGCGCTGGCTCAGCGCGTTCTGCGCGACTTCGCTGACGCTCAGCTTGACCGCATCCGCGTCGACTCCCGTCTGACCTATGAAGCCTTGCTGGAATTTACCAGCGAGTACATTCCTGAAATGCCGGGTCTGCTGGAACACTATGTCGGCAAGCAGCCGATCTTCGATCTATTCGACGTGGAGAACGAGATCCAGCGCGCGCTGGAGCGTAAAGTGGAACTGAAGTCCGGCGGTTATTTGATTATTGACCAGACCGAAGCCATGACGACGGTGGATATCAATACCGGTGCCTTTGTAGGCCACCGAAATCTTGATGACACCATCTTCAATACCAATATAGAAGCAACCCAGGCTATCGCCCGTCAGCTGCGTCTGCGTAATCTTGGCGGCATTATCATCATCGATTTTATCGATATGAGTAATGAAGACCACCGTCGCCGCGTGCTGCATTCGCTGGAGCAGGCGCTCAGTAAAGACCGCGTTAAAACCAGTATTAACGGCTTCTCGCAGCTGGGGCTGGTGGAGATGACCCGCAAACGCACCCGCGAAAGCGTGGAGCACGTGCTCTGTAATGAGTGTCCGACGTGCCACGGCCGTGGCACAGTCAAGACCACCGAGACGGTTTGCTATGAAATCATGCGTGAAATTGTTCGCGTGCATCATGCCTACGACTCCGACCGTTTCCTGGTCTATGCTTCTCCTTCGGTGGCAGAAGCCCTGAAAGGGGAAGAGTCCCACGCATTGGCAGAAGTGGAAATTTTTGTCGGCAAACAGGTGAAAGTACAAATCGAACCGCTCTATAACCCGGAGCAATTCGATGTGGTAATGATGTAATACGCAGGCTGCTGCGATACGAGAACGGCTGACAAGGAGCGACGCGTGAGGCGACTGCCGGGGATTTTATTGCTTACAGGGGCAACGCTGATTGTGGTTGTCGCGCTGCTGGTAAGCGGGCTGCGTCTCGTATTGCCGCATCTGGATAGCTGGCGCCCGCAGGTGCTGGCTAAACTGGGATCTGCGACCGGTATGCCGATTGAGGCCAGTAAGCTCAACGCCAGCTGGCAAAACTTCGGCCCCACCCTCGACGTTCATGACATCAATGCCGGCCTGAACGATGGCGGCTATCTGAAAATAAGCCGCGTCACCCTCGCTCTGGATGTCTGGCAAAGCTTGTTGCACCTGCGCTGGCAGTTTCGCGATCTCACCTTTTATCAGCTGAAGTTTGTAACCAATACGCCGTTAAGTAATGACAAACAGAGCGGTGGGTTTGAAGCAAACCGTATTAGCGATCTCTTTTTACGCCAGTTCGATCATTTCGATCTGCGCGACAGTGAAGTGAGTTTTATTACCCTCTCTGGCCAGCGTGCCGAACTGGCGATCCCGCAACTGACCTGGCTTAACGGTAAAGATCGCCATCGCGCCGAGGGACAGGTCAGCCTCTCCAGCCTGAACGGTCAGCACGGGATCGTGCAGGTACGTATGGACCTGCGTGATGATGACAGCGGCCTGCTAAACAATGGCAAAGTGTGGATGCAGGCTGACGACGTAGATGTTAAACCCTGGTTGGGTGAATGGCTGCAGAAAGATATGCAGCTGCAGACGGCGCGGTTCAGCATTGAAGGCTGGATGACCCTCAGTAAAGGCGAGATCGCCGGTGGGGACATCTGGCTGAAGCAGGGCGGCGCGAGCTGGCCGGGTGAAGATCGTCAGCATCGACTTATGGTGGATAACCTCACCGCGCATATTACCCGCGCTGGCGAAGGCTGGCAGTTTGCTATTCCTGATACCCGCATCACGCTGGATGATAAACCCTGGCCGCGTGGCGCGCTGGCGCTGGCGTGGATCCCGGAACAAGAAGTCGGCGGCAAAAATAGCAAGCGCAGCGATGAG
This sequence comes from Leclercia sp. UBA5958, assembly GCF_002430365.1. NCBI lineage: Bacteria > Pseudomonadati > Pseudomonadota > Gammaproteobacteria > Enterobacterales > Enterobacteriaceae > Leclercia > Leclercia sp. UBA5958. Next base: position 25,621 of record NZ_DJCE01000004.1, read on the forward strand.
TTGCGTATTCGCGCCAGTAACCTCGAGCTGGAAGGGCTTGAAGGATTGCGTTCAATGGCGTCAAAACTCTCACCGGCTCTGGGCGAAGTGTGGCAAGCGACACAGCCGGTCGGGGCCATTAACTCGCTGGCGCTGGATATTCCTCTGCAGGCTACCGAGAAAACCCGTTTCGACATCGCCTGGACCGACCTCGCCTGGAAACAGTGGAAGCTGCTGCCAGGGGCAGAACATTTCAGCGGAACCCTGGAAGGGAGCGTTGAAGATGGCCGTCTTACCGGCCAGATGAATAATGCCGTCATGCCTTATGAAACGGTCTTCCGCGCCCCGCTGGAGATTGAGAAAGGGACCGCAACGCTCAACTGGTTAAAGAACGAAAAAGGGTTCCAGCTGGATGGCCGCCATATTGACGTGAAAGCGAAAGCGGTACATGCCCGGGGCGACTTCCGTTATATGCAGCCTCAGGGCGAAGAACCCTGGCTGGGCATTCTGGCGGGTATTAGCACGGATGATGGGTCGCAGGCCTGGCGCTATTTTCCCGAAAACCTGATGGGCAAGGATCTGGTGGATTACCTGAGCGGTGCGATTCAGGGGGGCCAGGCGGACAACGCTACCCTGGTCTATGGCGGTAACCCGCACCTGTTCCCATACAAACATAATGAAGGCCAGTTCCAGGTGCTGGTCCCGCTGCATAACGCGACCTTTGCCTTCCAGCCGGACTGGCCGGCGCTAAAGAATCTCGATATCGAACTCAACTTCATCAACGACGGCCTGTGGATGAAGAGCGACAGCGTGGCGCTGGGCGGCGTGACTGCCAGCAACCTGAAGGCGGTTATCCCCGATTACTCAAAAGAAAAATTGCTGATTGATGCCGATATCAACGGGCCGGGTAAGGCCGTTGGGCCCTATTTTGCAGAGACTCCGTTGAAGGATTCCCTGGCTACGACCCTGGATGAGCTCCAGCTTGATGGTGATGTGAATGCTCGCTTACATCTGGATATTCCGCTCGACGGTGAAATGACCACCGCTGAAGGCGACGTGCATCTGCACGACAACGATCTGTTTATTAAACCCCTCAATAGCACCATCAATAACCTGAGTGGCCAGTTCAGCTTTGTGAATGGCAATCTAAAGAGTGAACCCCTGACGGCAAGCTGGTTTAAGCAGCCGGTCACTATCGACTTTTCGACCACCGAGGGGGAAAAGGCGTATCAGGTCGCGGTGAATCTGGATGCTAACTGGCAGCCAGCCCGTATGGATGTGCTGCCAAAACCGGTTAGTGAAGCGGTGAACGGCTCGTTGCCGTGGCAGGGGAAAGTGGCAATTGATCTGCCGTACCGTGGCAGCGCGAAATATAAGGTAGATATCACCAGCGATTTGAAGAATGTAAGCAGTCACTTACCTTCTCCGCTGAACAAGAGCGCAGGTGAAGCATTACCGGTTAAAATCAATGTCGATGGCAACCTTAACAGTTTTACCCTGACGGGCAACGCCGGTGCCAATAACCACTTCAACAGCCGCTGGCTGCTGAATCGCAAGCTAACGCTGGATCGGGCAATCTGGACCTCCGATAGCCGCACCCTCCCGCCGCTACCGGATCAGCCTGGCGTTGAACTGAATTTGCCAGCGATGGATGGCGCCGAGTGGCTTGGATTGTTACAAAAAGGGGTGGGGAAAAACGTGGATGATGCCGCGCAATTCCCGGAGCAGATCACCGTTCGGACCCCTTCGCTGGCGCTGGGCGGACAGCAGTGGAACAACCTGAGCATAGTCTCCCGACCGACGGCGACGGGATCGACGGTCGAGGCGCATGGTCGTGAAATCAACGCGACGCTGACGATGCGAGATGCCGCCCCATGGCTGGCTGATATCCGCTACCTCTATTTCAACCCGGCCTCACCGACGGGCAGTAACGACACTAACGCAATCCCCTTCGCGGCGAATAAACGCATCGATTTTACCGGCCTGCCTGACCTTCAACTGCGCTGTGCTGAATGCTGGCTGTGGGGACAAAAATATGGTCGCATCGACGGCGATTTTGCCATTAAGGGCAACACCCTGTCCCTGACGGACGGGCTGCTGGATACTGGTTTTGGCCGTTTGACGGTGAACGGTGAATGGGTAAACAGTGCGAGCGAGCAACGTACCTCGCTGAAAGGGCAGGTGAAAGGCAATAAGCTGGATGCCGCAGCAGGCTTCTTTGGTGTCACCACACCGGTTCGCGATTCGAATTTTGATGTCGATTATGACCTGCACTGGCGCAATCCGCCGTGGCAGCCGGATGAGGCCTCGCTGAACGGAATCATCAAAGCGCGGCTTGGAAAGGGCCATATTGCCGACGTAAGCACCGGCCATGCCGGGCAAATTTTGCGTCTGCTGAGTTTTGATGCCCTGCTGCGTAAGCTGCGCTTCGACTTTAGCGATACCTTTAATGAAGGCTTCTACTACGATGCCATCCGTAGCACCGCCTGGATCAAGGACGGGGTACTGCATACGGACGACACCCTGGTTGATGGGCTGGAAGCTGACATCGCTATGAAAGGCTCCGTCAACCTGGTGCGTCGCGAACTGGATATGGAAGCGGTTGTCGCGCCGGAGATCTCCGCTACCGTCGGCGTGGCGGCGGCCTTTGCGGTTAACCCGATTGTGGGCGCTGCGGTGTTTGCTGCCAGTAGGGTGCTAGGACCACTGTGGAACAAGGTCTCGATTCTGCGCTATCGCATCACTGGCCCGGTAGATAAACCGCAGATCAATGAAGTCCTGCGCCAGCCGCGCAAAGATGCACAGCAATGATTTGACGCGGGCAATTAATTGCCTCACTCTCAATAGATAAGATCTTAATTACCGCCTCGTGGGCGGCAACGAACAACGAGTAGCAAAACGATGAGTCTGAACCTGGTAAGTGAACATTTGCTGGCAGCGAACGGCCTGAATCATCAGGATCTGTTCTCTATTCTTGGTCAACTGACCGAACGCCGTCTCGACTACGGCGATCTCTATTTCCAGTCGAGCTATCACGAGTCCTGGGTGTTAGAAGACAGCATCATCAAAGATGGTTCCTGGAACATCGACCAGGGCGTGGGAGTCCGCGCGGTCAGCGGTGAGAAGACCGGTTTTGCCTATGCTGACCAGATTAGCCTGGCGTCGCTGACTCAGAGCGCACAGGCCGCTCGTACCATCGTGCGTGAGACGGGCAACGGACAAGCAAAAACCCTTGGCGAAGTATCACATACGGCGCTTTATACCAGCATCGATCCGCTGCAGAGCATGAGCCGCGAAGAGAAACTGGACATCCTGCGTCGCGTAGACAAAGTCGCCCGTGCGGCGGATAAGCGCGTACAGGAAGTGAGCGCCAGCCTGAGCGGTGTTTATGAATTGATCCTGGTGGCCGCCACCGATGGCACCCTGGCTGCCGATGTTCGTCCGCTGGTGCGTCTGTCGGTCAGCGTACAGGTTGAAGAGGATGGTAAACGCGAGCGCGGCTCAAGCGGCGGCGGCGGTCGTTTCGGTTATGAGTGGTTCCTTGCCGATGCGGATGGCGAAGTGCGTGCCGACGCGTGGGCGAAAGAGGCCGTGCGCATGGCGCTGGTAAATCTCTCCGCCGTTGCAGCACCCGCGGGCACTCTGCCGGTCGTGTTGGGCGCAGGCTGGCCGGGCGTGCTGCTGCACGAAGCGGTCGGTCACGGTCTGGAAGGTGACTTCAACCGTCGCGGTACTTCAGTCTTCAGCGGCCAGATGGGTCAGCTGGTGGCGTCTGAACTTTGTACCGTTGTCGATGATGGCACCATGGCCGATCGCCGTGGATCAATCTCAATCGATGACGAAGGGACGCCGGGCCAGTACAACGTCTTGATTGAAAATGGTGTGCTGAAAGGCTACATGCAGGACAAACTCAACGCGCGTCTGATGGGCGTGGCACCTACCGGTAACGGTCGTCGTGAGTCTTATGCCCATCTGCCGATGCCGCGTATGACGAACACCTACATGCTGGGTGGAAAATCCACGCCGCAAGAGATCATCGAGTCGGTCGATTACGGTATCTATGCGCCGAACTTTGGCGGTGGCCAGGTGGACATCACCTCCGGTAAATTTGTCTTCTCAACTTCAGAAGCCTATCTGATTGAGAAAGGCAAAGTCACCAAAGCGGTAAAAGGGGCGACGCTGATTGGTTCCGGTATTGAAGCGATGCAGCAAATCTCTATGGTCGGCAACGATCTCAAGCTGGATAACGGCGTGGGCGTGTGCGGCAAAGAGGGGCAAAGCTTGCCGGTTGGCGTAGGCCAGCCGACGCTGAAAGTAGATAACCTGACGGTGGGCGGCACGGCCTGATCCAACTCTGCTCCTCTTCCTGCGGGAAGAGGAGCCTGCTACTCCTTCCTTTTTTCCCGCATTGCCCGATACAGCTCCGCCACGTCCACAAAGTAATCCGTCAGGTAGTTAATACAGACCTGCACCTTCAGCGGCAATTTATCCTTTTCAGTATAAAGCGCATAGACCGGACGCGGATCGGATTGATAGCGCGGGAAGAGGATCTCCAGCTCGCCGCTGTTGATCTCATTGATCACCCACATTAGCGGTACATAAGCGATCCCGGCGCCGGCCACCAGCCAGCGCGTTAAGGTCATGGGATCGTTGGTCACAAACCGTCCCTGGGGAATCAACTTTGTCGATAACCCCTCTGGCGCCACCAGCTCAAACGCGTTGTCCGGACGCACGCTGTACTCAAGCCAGGAGTGGTTACTGAGATCGGCAGGTTTATCCGGTATCCCGGCCTGCACAAGGTATTTTTTGGCGGCACAAACCACCATCGGCATGCTACCCAGTCGCCGGGAGAAGAGGCTGGAATCCTGGAGCGCGCCTACGCGAATCACCACGTCCAGGCCGTCGGCAATCAGGTCCGGTGCCGGGATGCCGGTCACCAGATCAACTGACAGGCCTGGGTACTCTTTCAACATCTCTGCCGTCATACCGGCGAGGACATTTTGTGCCATAGTGGAAGAGCAACCGATACGCAGGGTACCAATGGGGGTGTTATTAAAGGCGTAGAGTTGCTCGTGCACCTCCTGCGCTTCATGCAGCATACGGCGGCAGCCCTGATAGTAAATTTTACCGGCTTCGGTCAGGCCGATACTGCGGGTACTGCGGTTAAGAAGTTTTACCTGAAGGTCATCTTCCAGTTTAGAGACGGTCTGACTGATCGACGAGACGCTCATCTGTAGTTGCCGGGCAGCGGAAGTAAATGAGCCCAGTTCAACGACTTTGGCAAAAACGGACATGCGTTTTAAACGTTCCATTATTCACTCTGGCTTAAAAGTGATTTAGATCACATATTATAGATAACAGCATAACAGTTACGCTAATATACTATTAATAACCCGGCAGCTACGCCACTCTCGCCCGGCTTTTCTTGCCCTTAATGCGGTGGCGCAGCTCAATAAATCTTTCGCCTGCTCGCTCTCTAACCAAGGTCAACATGAGTCTGTTTCCCGTTATCGTGGTGTTCGGTTTGTCGTTCCCACCGATATTTTTTGAACTGCTTTTATCACTGGCGATTTTTTGGCTGGTGCGTAAGGTGCTGACGCCGACCGGCATTTATGATTTCGTCTGGCACCCTGCATTGTTCAATACCGCGCTGTACTGCTGCCTGTTTTATCTGATATCGCGTTTGTTTGTTTGAGGTAGATGTGAAAACACTAACAAGAAAAATCTCTCGTACCGCTATCACCCTGGCGCTGGTCGTACTGGCGTTCATCGCGATTTTCCGTGCATGGGTCTACTACACCGAGTCACCCTGGACGCGTGATGCGCGTTTTAGCGCCGATATCGTGGCGATTGCGCCTGACGTCGCAGGGCTAATTACCTCAGTGAATATTAAAGACAACCAGCTGGTGAAGAAAGACCAGGTGCTGTTTACCATCGATCAGCCACGTTATCAGAAAGCGCTGGAAGAGGCTGAAGCAGATGTCGCCTACTACAAAGCGCTGGCCGCAGAGAAACGTCGTGAAGCCGGACGCCGTAATAAGTTAGGCGTGCAGGCCATGTCCCGTGAAGAGATTGACCAATCTAACAACGTGCTGCAAACCGTCCTGCATCAGCAGGCAAAAGCTGAAGCGACCCGCGATCTGGCGAAACTGGATCTGGAACGCACCGTGATTCGCGCCCCGGCCGATGGCTGGGTGACGAACCTGAACGTCTATACTGGCGAATTTATTACCCGCGGCTCGACCGCAGTGGCGCTGGTTAAGCGACGCTCTTTCTACGTGCTGGCCTATATGGAAGAGACCAAGCTGGAGGGGGTACGCCCGGGTTATCGGGCAGAGATTACGCCTCTGGGCAGCAACCGTGTACTGAAAGGTACAGTGGATAGCGTGGCGGCAGGCGTGACAAACGCCAGCGCAACCCGTGACAGCAAAGGGATGGCCACCGTTGACTCTAATCTGGAATGGGTGCGTCTGGCCCAGCGTGTACCGGTACGTATCCGTCTGGATGAAGAGCAAGGTAACCTGTGGCCGGCAGGCACGACGGCAACGGTGGTGATCACCGGCGAGAAAGATCGTGATGCCAGCCAGGATTCATGGTTCCGTAAAATGGCGCATCGCCTGCGTGAGTTCGGTTAATCACTATGGGCATCTTCTCCATCGCCAACCAGCATTTACGCTTCGCCATTAAGTTGGCCTGCGCCATTGTGCTGGCGCTGTTTGTTGGCTTTCACTTCAATCTGGAAACCCCGCGCTGGGCGGTATTGACGGCGGCAATCGTCGCGGCCGGCCCGGCGTTCGCGGCCGGGGGCGAACCCTATTCAGGCGCTATCCGCTATCGCGGGATGTTACGTATTGTCGGTACCTTCATTGGCTGTATCGCCGCGCTGACCATCATCATTCTGATGATCCGCACCCCGCTGCTAATGATTATGGTGTGCTGCATCTGGGCCGGTTTTTGTACCTGGGTCTCCTCATTGATCCGTGTCGAAAACTCCTACGCCTGGGGGCTTTCTGGCTATACGGCGCTGATCATTGTTATCACTATTCAGACCGAGCCGTTGCTCACGCCGCAGTTTGCGGTTGAGCGCTGCAGTGAAATTGTGCTTGGTATTGTCTGTGCGATCGTCGCGGATCTGCTCTTCTCGCCGCGATCCATCAAACAGGAAGTCGACCGGGAGCTGGATGCGCTGATCGTTGCTCAGTATCAGCTGATGCAGCTCTGTATCAAACATGGCGACAGCGAAGCGGTGGATAATGCCTGGGGTGCGCTGGTGCGCCGTACCACCGCGCTGGAGGGGATGCGCAGCAACCTCAATATGGAATCTTCTCGCTGGTCGCGAGCTAATCGGCGCCTGAAAGCGCTTAACACCGTCTCCTTAACGCTGATCACCCAGGCTTGCGAAACCTATCTTATTCAAAATAGCCGCCCGGAAGCCATCACCGACACCTTCCGCGAACTGTTTGAAGAGCCGGTAGAGACGGTGCAGGATGTGCACCGACAGTTAAAACGCATGCGTCGGGTCATTGCCTGGACTGGCGAACGTGATACGCCCATCACCATCTATAGTTGGGTAGGCGCGGCGACACGCTATTTGCTTCTTAAGCGGGGCGTCATTGGTAACACCAAAATCAGCGCTACGGAAGAAGAGGTGCTGGCAGGCGAAGTGGTCGTAAAAGCCGAATCGGCGGAACGCCACCACGCCATGGTCAACTTCTGGCGTACAACGCTTGCCTGTATGCTCGGTACTTTGTTCTGGCTCTGGACCGGCTGGACCTCCGGCAGCGGGGCGATGGTAATGATTGCGGTGGTGACTTCGCTGGCAATGCGTCTGCCCAATCCACGCATGGTGGCGCTGGATTTCCTGTATGGCACCATTGCGGCGCTGCCGCTGGGGGCATTCTATTTCCTGGTGGTGATCCCCTCGACTCAACAAAGCATGTTCCTGCTCTGCCTCAGTCTGGCAGTGATGGCCTTCTTTATTGGTATCGAGGTGCAAAAGCGTCGACTGGGATCGCTGGGCGCGCTGGCCAGTACCATTAACATCATCGTGCTGGATAACCCCATGACCTTCCACTTCAGCCAGTTTCTGGATAGTGCGTTGGGGCAGATTGTGGGTTGTTTCCTGGCGATGATGGTGATTCTGCTGGTGCGCGATAACTCGCAGGCCCGCACCGGGCGCGTTTTGCTGAATCAATTTGTTTCGGCCGCCGTCTCGGCGATGACCACCAACACCGCCCGGCGTAAAGAGAACCATCTGCCTGCGCTCTATCAGCAACTCTTTTTACTGCTGACGAAGTTCCCGGCAGATATCGCCAAGTTCCGTCTGGCGCTGACGTTAATCATTGCCCATCAGCGACTGCGCAATGCGCCGGTACCGGTGAATGACGATCTCTCTGCGTTTCACCGCCAACTGCGTCGCACCGCGGATCACGTTATTGCGGCCTCCAGCGACGACAAACGCCGACGCTACTTTGGCCAACTCCTGGAAGAGCTGGATGTCTATCAGGAAAAACTGCGTATCTGGGAAGCACCGCCGCAGGTGACCGAGCCGGTAAACCGGCTGGTCAGCATGCTGCATCGGTATCAAAATGCCCTTACCGATAGCTAATTCTCCCGCAAAAACCGACGCCCAAAGCGTCGGTTTTTTTGTGGCTATACTTAGTCTGGCAAGTTTTTAAATCCAGAAAGGGAGGACACCATGACAACGCAGACTCTCCAGGACAGTGCGCTTTTTCAAACCGGATATCTGGTTGATGGCGTCTGGAAAACGCTCGACACCACCTTCGATGTGCTCAATCCGGCTACCGGCGAGGTGATCGCCAAAGTGGCGAAAGCGGGCACCAAAGAGACCGAAGAAGCTATCGCTGCGGCCAGTAAGGCGTTTCCAGCATGGCGGGCGAAAACCGCTAAAGAGCGCTCGACGATACTTTATCGCTGGTATGAACTCATCATCGAAAACAAAAGCTGGCTCGGTCAGTTGATGACCACGGAACAGGGCAAACCCCTGAAAGAGGCCGAAGGCGAGGTGGAATACGCGGCGAGCTTTATCCAGTGGTTTGCCGAGCAGGCCAAGCGTGCAAACGGTGAAATTATCCCACCCATTAAACCCGGCTCCCGGATCCTTGCTACTCGCGAACCCGTTGGCGTGGTGGCGGCCATCACGCCGTGGAACTTCCCCATGGCCATGCTGACCCGCAAGCTCGGTCCGGCGCTGGCTGCCGGCTGTACGGGGGTGATCAAACCGGCGAATAACACTCCCCTTAGTGCCTTTGCACTGTTGACGCTGGCGAAAAAAGCGGGCGTGCCGGATGGTGTGCTGAATGCCGTTGCGGGCAATACGCATGAGATAAGCGACGCCATTATGGCCAGCCATGAGGTGCGAAAAATCTCCTTCACCGGCTCTACTGAAGTTGGAAAAACCCTGGTGCGCAACGCCGCAGAGACCATGAAAAAAGTCTCCATGGAGTTGGGGGGGAACGCGCCGTACATCGTCTTCGACGATGCCGATATTGACGCTGCCGTAAAAGGAGCCATCGCTAACAAATTCCGTAACGCAGGCCAGGTCTGCGTGAGTGTTAACCGTTTCTATATTCAGGAATCGGTGTACGACGAGTTTGTTAACAAGCTTGCTGAGGCGGTCAATGCGCTGAAAGTGGGTAATGGACTGGAGGAGGGCATCGTAGTCGGGCCGCTTATTGAATCCTCTGCCGTGGAAAAGGTACGCGAGCATGTGGAAGACGCAGTCGCAAAAGGGGCAACCGTGCTGGCAGGCGGTAAACCGCACAGCCTGGGCGGCAATTTCTGGCAGCCTACGGTGCTGGGAGATTGTCATGAAGGTATGAAGCTGGCCAGCGAAGAGACCTTCGGGCCGGTGGCAGCATGCTTCCGCTTTACTACAGAAGATGAGGTGATCCAGCGAGCCAATAACACGCCGTTTGGTCTGGCTGCCTACTTTTACACCCAGAATCTGTCGCGCGTATTCCGGGTGTCTCAGGCCATTGAAAGCGGCATGATCGGTATTAACGAGTGCGCGGTCTCAACTGAGCTTGGACCATTTGGTGGGGTGAAGGAGTCAGGGCTGGGTCGTGAGGGCTCGGTACTGGGGCTGGAAGAGTTTCTTGAAGTCAAAACCCTGCATATCGGGGGATTATAATCGTCGGGGCGGCTATGCCGCCCACCTTTACGGGGTGGCGGACAATGAATATCTACACGTTTGATTTTGATGAAATCGACAGTCAGGAAGACTTTTATCGCGAGTTCTCGCGGGTGTTCGGCATTGAAAAAGGGAAGGTCGCCAACCTGGATTCCTTGTGGGATGTGGTAACGACTCATCCGCTCCCTGTACCGCTGGAAATTGAGTTCATTCATCTCCCCGAGAAGCTACGCAGGCGTTTTGGGGCGTTGATTTTGCTGTTTGATGAGGCAGAAGAGGAGCTGGAAGGACAAATTCGGTTCAATGTCCGGCCGTAGACATAAAAAAGCCCCTGACAGGCAGGGGCAAGTCGTACGCGGAGTACGACGAGGGTTTATTTATACAGTTCTGCGGTGGCGTGCCAGTGATCGCCCTGAGTGAGTTCAGTGACGCGATAGCTGCCGGCACCTGCTTTTTCAGCTTTTGCCGCCAGTTTGTGGCGAATATCCATTGGCGAGCCAGAAACCTGTGATACGGATACGCTACCCAAAGATTGCAGGTTTTGTGCCTGATCGGCATTCACTTGTTGCACAGCCGCGCTGGCACCAAAGGAAATAACAGAGGCTAAACCCAGTGTGGCGATGAGAGATTTCATTTTCATAGTCATTACTCCAGAAGTTGTTTTGCTCAACGGCATGAAGGATTAAACCGCTTTTTTTATATCTGACGCCGTTGAGTGAATTATCAGTGCTTATTACCAGAACTTATTTATACAGCTCTGCGGTTGCGTGCCAGTGGTCACCACTGCGCGCTTCGATCACACGGTAAGAAGAGGCACCCTGTTCTTCCGCTTTTTTGTTCAACATCTGACGCATATCCATCGGTGACGTACCAATTGCACCAACAGAAACAGTGCCGATAGCCTGGCGAGACTGTGCCTGTTCAGCGTTGATGGAATCAGCCGCAAAGGCACCGAAAGAGAGAACGGACAGGACGCTAAGCGCTGCTACAGTTGTTTTGATTTTCATGATTTTTTCCTCGTCGTATTTTTTATAGGGCCTTTCATTTCGTGACCCTCATCACAAAATCAAGTATACACTAATAACGGCAAAAATTAATACCATGCTAATTGTTTCCCCTGAAATTACGTATTAAGCACGGCGTTTTTTATAACTAAAATGAATTAAAATGGTCACTTATTCGTCACATTGGTGGTGTATAGCTTTAAAAATCATTGGGATAGGGTACTTTGATTTTTTGTGCGATTTTACGGTTTATCATTCACCACATGAATGTCAAATGGCAGGAAATCGCACTAAATGTGAAAGGAATCAGCAACAGAATGTAGGGAGAAGGGCGTTTGTGGCAGTAGGTTCCCCGCTGCCAGGAGCAGCAGGGAAGGGGGATCAGAGTTCTTGTTCGAACAGCACCAGGATGGCTTCATAAAGGTCTTTGACCGAGAAACCATTGGCCGGGGTGGTGAAGATAGTGTCATCCCCGGCAATAGTGCCAAGAATGCCTTCTGCTTTACCCAGCGAGTCCAGCAGGCGCGCGATAAGCTGTGCAGCCCCCGGGCTTGTGTGAATGACGACAACCGCGTCGTTATAATCGATATCCAGTACCAGATTTTTCAGCGGGCTGGAGGTGGTCGGAACGCCAAGCTCGGCTGGCAGGCAATAAACCATCTCCATTTTGGCATTGCGAGTCCGCACCGCGCCAAACTTCGTTAACATGCGCGAGACTTTCGACTGATTGATGTTATCGAAGCCCTCTTCCTGCAAGGCCTGGACGATTTCACCCTGGGAACTGAATTTTTCTTCTTTAAGTAGCGCTTTAAACGCCTTCACTAATTCTTCTTGTTTTGAAGAGGTTCGCATAAGTCACCCGAAATATGGCGGTAGAAACAACATTATTATGCGCATAGATGAATTTTTATGCAAACTATCTGCCCAAACTTAGGCTGAAATAATGTTATGAAAGAGCGGGATTTTATCAAATTTTGTTATCCAGGAACATGCCTGCGTCACGCCTTATAAATAACCTTAAAAGTAAATTAAATGTTATCAAATTGATGTTGTTTTGGTGGCGCGCAGAGGTGTATTGTAACCCCCTCTTGATTCGTTGCTTAGTTCTCGCCAGGCACCTGATAGCCTTCAGGCCGCAGCGAAAAGTGAGTGACCCCTGATTCTGCAGCAACGACGATTGTAATTATTTATCTGCTGAATTAAGGTCGCCGCGACGGAGCAACAGATATTTAGCTCACCATAATAAGGAGTTTAGGATGAAAGTCGCAGTCCTCGGCGCTGCTGGCGGTATCGGCCAGGCGCTTGCCCTACTACTGAAAACCCAGCTGCCTTCAGGCTCAGAACTCTCCCTGTACGATATTGCCCCGGTTACCCCAGGCGTGGCGGTTGACCTGAGCCACATCCCAACGGCTGTTAAAATCAAAGGCTTCTCCGGTGAAGATGCGCGTCCTGCGCTGCAAGGTGCGGACGTGGTTCTCATCTCTGCAGGCGTCGCGCGTAAACCGGGTATGGATCGTTCCGACCTGTTTAACGTTAATGCGGGCATCGTGAAGAACCTGGTTCAGCAGATCGCTGAAACCTGCCCGAAAGCGTGCATCGGTATCATCACTAACCCGGTCAACACCACTGTGGCGATTGCTGCAGAAGTGCTGAAAAAAGCGGGCGTGTATGACAAAAACAAACTGTTTGGCGTGACCACGCTGGACATCATCCGCTCCAACACCTTTGTGGCGGAATTGAAAGGCAAGCAGCCAACCGAGCTGGAAGTGCCGGTTATCGGTGGCCACTCTGGCGTGACTATTCTGCCGCTGCTTTCCCAGATCCCAGGCGTGACTTTCTCTGAGCAGGAAGTGGCTGACCTGACCAAACGTATCCAGAACGCGGGCACCGAAGTGGTGGAAGCGAAGGCGGGTGGCGGTTCTGCGACACTCTCTATGGGCCAGGCAGCAGCGCGCTTCGGCCTGTCTCTGGTTCGCGCCCTGCAGGGTGAGAAAGGCGTTGTGGAATGTGCTTACGTTGAAGGTGACGGTGAACACGCCCGCTTCTTCTCTCAGCCACTGCTGCTGGGTAAAAACGGTATCGAAGAACGTCAATCTATCGGCACGCTGAGCGCGTTTGAACAACAAGCGATGGCAGGCATGCTGGATACGCTGAAAGGCGATATCAAACTGGGCGAAGAGTTTGTAAACAAGTAATCTCCTCCCAGTGAACAAAAACCGGAGCCCAGGCTCCGGTTTTTTATTGCTGTCAGTTGGTGGCGGGATATTCCTGAATGGTCACCTGCAGCGTGAGCTTTTTGTCCTCGCGCATCACTTCGACAGGGATGATGGAGCCAGGCCTGATTTCGGCCACCTGATCCATAGTTTCCAGTGCGGAAATCGCCGGTTTGCCATTCACCGAGACAATAACGTCGTTAACCTGCAGACCCGCTGCAGCCGCCGGCCCGCCCGGAGAGACCTCGTTGACTACAATTCCCTGAATCTGATCGATACCGCCGCCGCCCTGTGCGTGCAGTGGCGCGATTTCACGCCCGCCAATACCGATATAGCCGCGGATCACCCTGCCATCGCGAATCAGCTTATCCATGATTTTGGTTGCCAGCTGGAAGGGAATCGCAAATCCCAGCCCTTCCGGCGTTTCACCATCGTTGCTCTTATCGAAGGAGAGCGTATTGATGCCTATCAGCTCCCCCAGGGAGTTGACCAGCGCCCCGCCGGAGTTACCGTGGTTAATGGAAGCATCCGTTTGCAGGAAGTTTTGACGGCCCGAGGGGTTCAGGCCAATTCGGCCGGTGGCGCTAATAATGCCCTGAGTAATGGTCTGCCCAAGGTTATAAGGGTTACCGATGGCCAGCACCACATCGCCAATATGCGGGCTACGTTTGCGGTTGATAGGGATCACCGGCAGGCCGCCGGTGGCCGTGATTTTCAGTACCGCAAGGTCGGTCAGGCTGTCTGAACCGACTAACAGCGCTTCGAACACGCGCCCATCCTGCAAGGCGACAATAATCTGATCGGCGTCGTTGATAACGTGCTTATTGGTAATGATATAGCCGCGTTCATCCATGATCACCCCGGAGCCCAGGGTACGGATCTCCAGCTGATTATGGCTGGTACTGTTCAGACCGCGGTTATAGACATTCACCACCGCAGGCGCGGCGCGGCGTACCGCCTGGTTGTAGCTGGCAGGTGTTTCATCTGCGCTGTCAAACTGCGGCGCAGCCAGCTTATTAAACTGGCGCAAAGAGGGCATGGCGACCAGTAACAGGCCACCAACAGCCAGGCCAATGGCGACCGAACGAATGATCTTCAGAAACATGATGCGGGCGTCGTTAAAGTGAAAACTGCTGCAGCATAACATGACTTTTCCGGACATCACATGCCGTGATGCCCGGAGCAGAAATGCTTATCGCAGAAGAATATAGAGCGTATCGTTACCCCGCACGATCTGCAGGGCGATCACCGCCGGTTTGTTCTCCAGCACTTTGCGCATTTCGGCAATAGACTGGACGCGCGTGCGGTTGACCGCAATGATCACGTCATCTTCATGCAGACCCGCTTGTGCCGCCGGGCTGCTCTTTTCTACGCTCTCAAGCGTGATCCCTTTGGTACCATCTTTCAGTTGGCCATCGCTCAGAGTCGCCCCCTGCAGCGCAGGTGCAATCATCTCGGCGCTGGCAGAGGAGGAGGTGCTTTTATCAAGCGTTACCTCTACGGTCATCGGTTTACCCTCTCGCAACAGCCCCAGCTTCACTTTGGTGCCAGGCTCGGTGGTGGCGATGCGTGAACGTAGCTCCGCAAAACTGCTCAGCGGCTTGTCGTTAAGGCTAACAATGACATCACCCGACTTAATGCCCGCTTTCGCTGAGCCAGAGTTCGGTAAGACTTCACTGACAAACGCACCGCGCTGGACGTTCAGATTGAACGCTTTGGCGATATCTGCGCTCATCTCCATCCCTTTAATGCCCAGCAGGCCACGTTTCACTTCACCAAAGTCAATAAGCTGTTGGGCCAGCGTCCGGGCCATATTGCTCGGAATGGCAAAGCCGATGCCGACGCTGCCGCCACCCGGCGCGAGAATAGCGGTATTGATACCAATAAGCTCACCGTTCAGGTTCAACAATGCGCCGCCCGAGTTTCCGCGGTTGATGGAAGCATCGGTCTGAATAAAGTTTTCCAGCCCTTCAAGATTCAGGCCGCTGCGCCCCAGCGCAGAGATGATGCCCGACGTCGCAGTCTGCCCAAGGCCAAATGGGTTACCGACCGCAACGGCAAAATCTCCTACGCGCAGCTTGTCAGAGTCGGCAACCGCGATTTGCGTCAGGTTAGTGGCATTCTGGAGCTGTAACAGGGCGATGTCGCTTTGATCATCCCCGCCAATCAGTTTGGCCTCGAATTCACGACCATCGTTCATCTGGACGCTGATTTTGTCAGCCTCGCTGATAACGTGGTTATTGGTCAGTACATAGCCTTTAGCGGCATCGATGACCACACCGGATCCCAGCCCCTCAAAAGGTTGCGCCTGATCGGCGCCATCCTCGCCGAAATATTTTTTCAGCTCTTCAGGAATGCGCTGGCTTTGTTGCGCCGTGCCTTCCACCTTCACGCTCACCACCGCCGGCAACACTTTCTCCAGCATTGGGGCGAGCGTCGGAAGGGGCGCCTGGCCAGGAACCTGTGAAGGCATGGCTGCATAAACAGGGAAAGATGCCGGAAGAGCGAATCCGACACACAATGCTAACGCGCTTAACAGCTGATTTTTTTTGTTCATTGACGCTGGCTCTCGCAACCTGGGGTAAAGGAATTTCGGCCCAAAAACAGTCTGATGTTATTGAATTTTAAAACGCTGAACAATGAGGTGTTTGACTAAATAATAGCTGGGGTAATGAAGAAAGGACGGGCGCAAAGGCTGCGCCCGTGAAATATATTTGCGCTGTGCGGTTAGTCGCGTTTTACGCCACCGCGCAGCAGACCAGATGCACCGTCAGAATAATCGCGCGGCATCTGTACCGGAGCTTGATCGTTACTGGCTTCGGATTCAGCCAGGCGGTTGCGGAATGGATTCGTTTCTGCGGTCATTTCCGGCAGCAGGCTGCTGGAGCTTTTTGCCATATGCTGATAGAGCTGACGGTAATCATCCGCCATGTTGTCCAGCAGCTCTGCGCTACGCGCAAAGTGGCTAACAAGCTCTTCACGATACTCTTCCAGTTCAGCTTTGTTCTTTTCCAGTTCGTACTGCAAAGCCTGTTGTTGACGCAATTTGCGATTACCAAAACGCATGGCCACGGCACCGATAACGATGCCGACGACTAAACCAATTAGCGCATATTCCCAGGTCATGAACTTCTCCCGTTGTCTTGTGGTTCCGTAGGGTATTGGCTCGGCTCCATGCCTGTGCCTGATTATGCCACTATAACCGCTATTTCCGTAGAAGTGGAATCCCGCGGTATCATCGCGTAGTGTAGAACGGCCTTTTTTTCGTCAACAGCGCAGGTTGGCGCGTCTTAATTGAAGGAATAACAACGAGATTATGCAAAGCCTCTCCCCGACAATGCGTTATCAGCAGGCCCTGCAGGAGGGCTCGCATCAGCCGGACGATGTTCAACGCGATGCGGTAAATCGTCTGGAAAAAATCTTTCAGGCGCTGACATCCCGTCCCACCGAGGCCGCACCCGCAGGTGGACTGAAAGCCGCCTTTGGTCGTCTGTTAGGAAAAAAAGAGCCGCAGGCGATCACACCTGTGCGTGGCTTATATATGTGGGGTGGCGTAGGGCGCGGTAAAACCTGGCTAATGGACCTCTTTTATCAGAGCCTGCCGGGCACGCGTAAACAGCGTTTGCACTTTCACCGCTTCATGCTGCGCGTACATGAAGAGCTCACCGCGCTTCAGGGGCAGAGCGATCCGCTGGATATTGTCGCCGAACGTTTCAAAGCCGAAACCGATGTGCTCTGTTTTGATGAATTCTTTGTTTCCGATATTACCGACGCCATGCTGCTGGGCGGGCTAATGAAAGCGCTTTTTGCCCGGGGGATCACCCTGGTGGCAACCTCGAACATCCCGCCGGATGAACTCTATCGCAACGGTTTACAGCGGGCGCGTTTCTTACCCGCCATCGATGCGATTAAACAGCATTGTGACGTCATGAACGTGGATGCGGGCGTTGACTATCGGCTGCGCACGCTGACGCAGGCACATCTCTGGTTGTCCCCCCTCAATGATGATACCCGCCAGCAGATGGATAAACTCTGGCTGGCACTGGCTGGGGCGAAGCGCGAAAACGCCACTGAACTTGAGATTAACCACCGCCCGTTGCCAACGCTGGGCATGGCCAACCAGACGCTGGCCGTCTCCTTTGCGACGTTGTGCGTCGATGCCCGTAGCCAGCATGATTACATTGCACTGTCGCGCCTGTTTCATACCGTCATGCTCTTTGATGTGCCGGTGATGAGCATGCTGATGGAGAGTGAGGCTCGTCGCTTTATTGCGCTGGTTGATGAGTTTTACGAGCGTCACGTTAAGCTGGTGGTAAGCGCCGCGGTGCCGCTCTATGAGGTCTATCAGGGCGAGCGGTTAAAGTTTGAGTTCCAGCGCTGTCTGTCGCGTTTGCAGGAGATGCAGAGCGAAGAGTACCTGAAACGCGAGCATATGCCCTGAATGGCTCTTTTCGTTCCGGAAAAGTCGGGCAGTGGGCGGTGCACTTCGCACCGCTGAAAAACCCTCGTCAAATCACATTTAGGGGTCGATCTTTGACCTCGACTTCTCTATAATCTTGCGACCCCACGTTACAAGAAGGTTTTTTTCCCAAAACTTTCTATGTGTCGGCATTTGCTATTCGAAGGGGTAGGTTTGCCGGACTCTGTCGTGTGAACCTCAACTGATTAAACGTTTGGGTGAACACCTACGTGTAACTTATTTATTTGGGTAAGCTTTTAATGAAAACTTTTACAGCTAAACCAGAAACCGTAAAACGCGACTGGTATGTTGTTGACGCGACCGGTAAAACTCTGGGCCGTCTGGCTACTGAACTGGCTCGTCGCCTGCGCGGTAAGCACAAAGCGGAATACACTCCGCACGTTGATACTGGTGACTACATCATCGTTCTGAACGCAGACAAAGTTGCAGTAACTGGCAACAAGCGTACTGACAAAATGTACTACCATCACACTGGCCACATCGGTGGTATCAAAGAAGCGACCTTTGAAGAGATGATTGCTCGCCGTCCTGAGCGTGTGATTGAAATCGCGGTTAAAGGCATGTTGCCAAAAGGCCCGCTGGGTCGTGCTATGTTCCGTAAACTGAAAGTTTACGCAGGCAACGAGCACAACCACGCGGCACAGCAACCGCAAGTTCTTGACATCTAATCGGGATTATAGGCAATGGCTGAAAATCAATACTACGGCACTGGTCGCCGCAAAAGTTCCGCAGCTCGCGTGTTCATCAAACCGGGCAGTGGTAAAATCGTAATCAACCAGCGTTCTCTGGAACAGTACTTCGGTCGCGAAACTGCCCGCATGGTAGTTCGCCAGCCGCTGGAACTGGTTGATATGGTAGAAAAACTGGATCTGTACATCACTGTTAAAGGTGGTGGTATCTCTGGTCAGGCAGGTGCGATCCGTCACGGTATCACCCGCGCTCTGATGGAGTACGACGAATCCCTGCGTTCTGAACTGCGTAAAGCTGGCTTCGTTACTCGTGACGCTCGTCAGGTTGAACGTAAGAAAGTGGGTCTGCGTAAAGCACGTCGTCGTCCACAGTTCTCCAAGCGTTAATTGCTTTCTGCTTTGGCAGACAACAATTGGCCAAAAACCCGCTTCGGCGGGTTTTTTTATGACCGCTGCTGCGGTTACCCACAGGATAAGCTTGTTTATCTCCTCTTTTTCGGCATTTCCAGAATCGCCTCACCACAAAGCCATCAAAATCTGGTAAACTATCATCCAATTTTATGCCCAAATATCGGTGAATACTCGATTTTTGTTCGCTTTTTGAGCAATGATTTAGGCTCTCCGGGATGGGTGACAAATCATCTGGCTGGCCACGTGGCCGGTAGCAGTAAAAATTCTGAATATACCTGGAGGTTTTCATGGCTGTCGCTGCCAACAAACGTTCGGTAATGACGCTGTTTTCTGGTCCTACTGACATTTATAGCCATCAGGTTCGTATCGTGCTGGCCGAGAAGGGTGTCAGTTTTGAGATCGAGCATGTGGAAAAGGATAACCCGCCTCAGGATCTTATCGATCTCAACCCGAGCCAAAGCGTGCCGACGCTGGTTGATCGTGAGCTGACCCTGTGGGAATCCCGTATCATTATGGAATACCTTGATGAACGTTTCCCTCATCCGCCGCTGATGCCAGTTTATCCGGTTGCGCGTGGTGAAAGCCGCCTGTACATGCAGCGTATCGAGAAAGACTGGTATACGCTGATGAACGTTATCGTGAATGGTACCTCTTCTGAAGCCGATGCCGCGCGCAAACAGCTGCGCGAAGAGCTGCTGGCTATTGCACCGGTGTTTGGTCAGAAGCCTTTCTTCCTGAGCGATGAGTTCAGCCTGGTCGATTGCTACCTGGCGCCGTTGTTGTGGCGTCTGCCGGTAATGGGCGTTGAGTTCAGTGGCCCGGGTGCGAAAGAGCTGAAAGGCTATATGACGCGTGTCTTCGAGCGCGACTCTTTCCTGGCTTCTCTGACAGAAGCCGAACGTGAAATGCGTCTCGGCCGGGGTTAATCATTGTGGAAATGTCACAGTTATCTCCACGCCGTCCTTATCTGCTGCGCGCCTTCTATGAATGGCTGCTGGATAACCAGCTCACGCCGCACCTGGTTGTGGATGTGACGCTGCCTGGCGTACTGGTCCCGATGGAGTATGCGCGCGACGGGCAGATCGTTCTCAATATCGCTCCGCGTGCCGTAGGTAATCTGGAGCTGGCAAACGACGAAGTGCGCTTTAATGCGCGTTTTGGCGGCGTGCCACGTCAGGTTTCCGTGCCGCTGGCTGCGGTGCTGGCAATTTATGCTCGTGAAAACGGTGCCGGTACCATGTTTGAGCCTGAAGCGGCTTATGATGAAGATGTGACAAGCCTGAACGATGACGGAGAGACCGCGACTGGCGAGAACGAAACCGTTATGTCGGTTATCGACGGTGATAAGCCTGACCATGACCACGACAACGATCCGGATGACGATCCGCCGCCGCGCGGTGGTCGACCTGCGTTACGCGTTGTGAAGTAATGTGCGAATGATAAAAAGCCCAAATAGAAATTTGGGCTTTTTTTTATCGGTAAGAAACCTTTAAAGATAAACGAGCGTAATGGTGGCTAATCCATCTAACCCGATAGTGTTGCCGGAAGTGAGGCCACTGGCGATGCTCGCGGATACGCGCAGAGGCACAACTACCGTTGTCACAGGCTGCAGCGTGGTACTGTTTTTACGGGCAAAGGATAAATACCCGTTCATACCCGATGAGAACGCGGCAGGAGAGGCGATGGACCAGGGGCCGGCCGTGGTGCTGGCACTAACAATGCTTACCGGGACAGCCGAGCCCGCATTCTGCGCCTGCACACTCTCCTGGTCGATGACAATGGCATAGCTACCAATATTTTTACCTTCGCTGGTTTTGCCCAGTCCGAACAGACGCTCCGGATTACTAATATTGCCCTGACCCTGGAAAGGGACGTCAGGGCCGGTATTGCCGTTTCCATCCTGACCATAAGCGACAGAATCGGGTCGCGAATCTCTGGCGGTGATGGCCACGGCCGTGGAGGCTTCGCATACGATATTCAGCGTGATGTCGCGACTGCCCCACTGTGTGAAATGGGTGGCAGAAAGCAACGCGGCAGAACGTTTCCCGAAGTCTACGATGCCGTTATTACTGAGCGTGGGCGTGCAGGCTGCGGCATCTGTGGTGACAGAAACATCGATATTCACGGTGTCCGATGCCCAGGCCAGAGAGGTTGATAAAACCAGCCCGACGAGTGTTTTGAGCAGTGTATTCATTGTGCTTCCACCCTGACTCTGATGTTACCGGCATAGCGGGTTGTATCGGTAATGGCTTCGTTTTCAAACTGCGGCGTAACCGTCAGCGTGACGCTCGCCTGGCTTGCCGTCCGTTCGCCACTGTCGATAAACGCTAACCCGTCGTTGACGTTGAGAGACAAGGAGGATTGGCCCGCGTCGGTAATGGCCTCGCCGGCAGCGCTCACTTTACTGAGCCGCACGGTACGGTCATCCAGCATTGCCTGGCTCGCCATGACTTTCATTGCTCCGCGACTGCCGAATCCAAACTGGTTGCCGTTGGCCAAACCAGAAGAGACAAACAGACGGATTCGGGAAGGTGTATCGCACACGGCGCGTACCACCACCTGCTTTTCCGTCAGGGTAATCTTTTGGCTACCCTGCAGCTGGCGTTCTGCCGGGCTCATCCGGCCGTAGGAGAGCGAAGGCTGACTGGCGGTAATCTGACAATCCGCAAGGGCCAGACTGGACGTGAATAACATCAGGCAGAGTGAATAACGGAGTTCACTTCTCATTTGCATACCCCCTCTGCGGTATCGTAAAAGGTGTTAGGGTCGCTGTTTTCAGGCAATGACGTTTCGATACGGCAAACGCCATTTTCGAGTCTTGCCGCCAGGATCTGTCTCGGCAGAATGTTATTAATGAAAACGATACCGTCTTCGACTACGGTGGTGATGTATTTCCCGTCAGTATCTTCAATGGCAATGCCTCTCGGCAGCTTGCTACCATCAGGAAGGGTGACGTAGAGGAGTGCCCGACGCTGTTCCAGTAATTTGAAATTGACGTTTCCGACAGCACCGCGGCCCTGTTTCATGCGCTTGCTTCCGTTACTGACGTCCACATTGCGCGGCAGGGTTTCTGTATCAATTTGCACTAACGCATTACGGTAGGGCGGCAGCGCCGGAATGATGGCCTGGCCCCATCTGTCAGTCCAGACCGGGCCTTGTGGCGTCTCAATTCTGACCCCGGAAATATTGCTATCCAGGCGAGCAACGGCGAAGGTGTCGTTGATCTGCCACGGAGAGAAGGTCACACCGTTGCCGTGGGCCACAATTCCCCCCTGCATCGATGCGCTGTAGGTCCGATTTCGATCGTTGTCTGCGCTGGCGTTCAGGTTCAACTGGGTATAATGCAGATTGGCGTTAACACCGCCGTTGACGGCGTTAACGTTATCTTTGGTGCCTCTTTCCGCGCCGACCGAGTAGTTCAGCTCGTCAGAGACATTGGCGTTCATCGTGGCGCCAAAATGGGTGTTGTTGCTGTCATGGCGGCTATACAGGTTGGCCGACTTCTCTCCCAGCGGTATGCTGAGATTCACGTAGACCAGATCCTTATCGTTTCCTGCCGTGTTATTTTTGCCATTGCCGGTGTCATAGTGGAGCTGGCCGTTGGTCCCTAACTGGTGCTGCCAGCTCACGGATAACATGGCGCGACGGAAGGCTTTCGACCAGCTCAGCGCGAGATAGCGAGTATCATTATCGCGCTGGTAACTGTCCGTCTGATAGTAGCTCAGGCCCAGGCTGCCTATCGCCTCGGTCGCCAGGCTTATCCCAGCAGAGTATTCATTTTTGTTTTGCGCCACAAAATCGTTGTCGAGCGTGTCCGACAAGGTGCGGTAATCACGCGTCGCGTGCGCAGCACTGGCCCGCAGGCTGATGTTTGGCGTAAGCGCATAGTTTGCCGAAACCGAGGCTTTTTGCCCCTGAAGGGTGTATTCCCGATCGTTTGATACCGCCAACTGCGTCGTCGTGCTCAGGCGTGTAAGCAGCCAGTCGACGTTAATCGCGGCGTTTTGATAATCCCGTGCGCCGATCAGGCCGCCGCTCAGGTTAAGGTTATGGGTTAAACGAGTGCCCATCGACACGCTACCCACCCAGGGCTTTTTCTTGTAATCATCATCGACGCGCCCAAATGCTACGTGGATGCCCGTCGGCGTGCCGCTCCCCCGGTTATATTGTGTTGCCGGTACGATAAAGCGTTGCTGCGAACCGTCCGCTTCCACCACCGTCACCGACAGATCGCTGCTGCGATCGAGCAGTTGAAGATCCGTGAGCGTAAAGGGTCCCTGAGGAACAAGGTTGGAGGCGATGAGCTTATTACCCTGACGAATCTCCACGCGAGCCTGGGAAGAGTTGGCGATACCGCTTACCTGGACACCAGCATCATTGGGAGACAATGCGCTATCCGGTGAGAACGATACGCCGTAAATGGATGCTCCATCCAGTAAGCTATTATTGAGACTGACCTCACCCGCTTTCATGGTGCTGCCAAGCCCAACAAAGGTATGCTGTATCCATGTTGAGGAGCTTGTGGTGCTGTATCTGCCGTCGTTATAGCTCAGCATTTGGTGCGAGCGCACCATCCAGTCGAGGATGTTGAAACCGCCGTCAATCGTCGCCTGTGAATAGTCGGATTGCGAATCAGCAAACTGGTTTCGGGTCGTGAAAAGGGAATAATTTAACATTCCCGCCGCGCCACCCGTTACGTAATCACCCAGATCGTCCGCCTGACTGTCCAGCGCGTCAGTCGGTACGATGATTTCCAGTTCTTCCTTTTCAGGATGCTGTTTGATGATCGTATTGGGCCAGGTTTTGCGAAAGTCATAGCAAGGCGTGTCGTTAATATCGCTGGGTATTTTCAGCGCCGCCTGCTTAAGCAACCCTTCATCGAAGCAGAGTTCGCCTTTCTCAGAAAAACGAACGATAAAAGCACCTTTCGAAGTGCCATTCACTTTCAATGCCAGAGGGACTTCACCGGGCGCAAAGCGAGCTTCTTTCTCAAAATATTTGGAGATAGCAGGGTCCATGCCCAACGCTTTGAGCGTCTCGCGATCAAAATCTACCGCCTGACTTTCATCCGCGGAAGCAACGGTCGGATAAATGACTACAGGCAGCGTACCAAGCGTAATAATAATTAATTTTTTTAAGAACGATCCATGTAACCACATTCTATTCCCTTTTATTGTAATGCGGTGGTATAACTTTCTCCTGTGTAGCCATAGCGGCTGGCCGGGAAGAATTTAATTTTAGAGTCGGTTGTCTGCGGTAATTTCACTGTGATGTGAGTGCCGGGTAGAATATAGGTTGCCGGAAGATGACCTTCTTTCCCTGAAGGCATGGAAATAAACCTTGGTGACATCCGAACGACATATTTTCCGGGATTAACTATATCAATATCACCGCCTTTTTTTTGCCATTGCAGATGCTTCCAGGGTTGTAAGTCTTCTGGCAGAGAGGTTGGCTGAATAATTACCGGTAAATCCTGGCGTATCGTGACGGCGAGACGGTTGCCATCCTTCGTTTTGGCCGGGATCCCTTCAAAACTTACACGTTTCATTTCCTGCTGCTGTAACGGACCGGATGTTTGCAACATAAAGCGCACACGCTGTACCTGGCCTGCTTCTAAGCGAACCACTGGCTGAGTAGCCACCAGACGGGTAGTGCTCTTACTGCCCGGTAGCTCTGTGACGCGGGTATATAAAAGCGCAGGGGTGCTGTCCGTATTGGTAATATTAATACTGGCTTCGCCTTTGCTTTCATCGACCAGAAGCATTGTGGTTTCAGGAACCATTCCTGACGCCAGACTTTGCGCCGAATAAAGAATAAGCAGGGTGGGTAGGAAATGTTTTTTCATAAACACATCAGCTAAAAAAATAGTAAAAAGGCCTGCGAACGTTCCGTTCGCAGGCCGGCGTATTACAGGTAAATCAGACCGATAGTTGCATTACCACTCAGAGTAATGCTTTCACTTGCGCTGCTGAAGGCAGACATTGGTTGTACAGCGGCAGTGATGGTCAGCGGTACGCTCGCGGTTTTAATAGCGACCGGAGCCAGGGTACCGGTACGCGCAAAGGTGACGATATTTGCACTGGTACCATTAAAGGGACTCAACATGCCGGTATTCGCTTTGCTCCAGGTAGTGATGCCTGCACGTACGGAGAGCATATCTACAGGCAGGTTGGCATCAGCGCCATCGGTCGCGGTGATGTCACTCATTTTCATGGCAATGGTGTATGCACCGATCTTCGTTGTCCCAACGGTACCCAGACCAAACGCCTGAGAACTGTTGCCTACGGAGTAGTTGGTCTGGTTAGGGCTGGCGTTGGCAATAAAAGTATCAGTGCTCAGCGGAACGACAGATTCGAGGCGGTTGTCGTTAGCGGCAAATGCCACTCCCGTTGCGCCGGTGCAGGCAATAGAAAGATTAATATCACGTGAACCCAGCTGGTTCAGTGCTGGCGCTACTGCGGTCAGGGTGGAAGCAGTGATGGTGCCGAAGTCAATCTCAGCTGCGCTCAGGGTTGGGGTGCATGAACCCGGGGTGATAGAGCCTTTTACGCCCATGGTCACGCTGCCAGCGGCTGCTGCATTAAAAGTTGCAAATGACAGTGCAGAGCACAGCGCGACTGCAGAAATTTTCCATTTCATGTTCATAGTATCAAATATCCTTACTGATAAAATTACGGTGTGTTAATAAAAGCGTTGTAGTGAATTAAGATTCGTTACAACAATGCCATTCAGGGATTAACGATCATCCTGTTAAGATGATTATTAACGCTTAATTGGCATGGGTTTGAGTGTGTTGCTTTAGCTATTCCTATATTAAATACTCTTTAGGCTAATGTGAATTAGCAACTCGAGTATTAAGAATTCATTTGGTTCGTATTGATTTGTTGAATGTATTTATACTAAACCATCTGTTTTTAAAGCTTTTAATAACCAATTAAAATTATCTGGACGTTATTATTTAATGTCTCTACCGAAGCCATTTAAGGGTTTTTATTATAAGCGTGATTTTATTTAAAGCCGTAAAAGCGGCAATTACGCTGCTGGATAATTTTAAGCAAAAATCATCTTGCAAAATTTAAATGCTTATTAATGGAGTAAGAGGGCTATTTTTAGGTGGGAAAATCATTAACTGATGAATGTGACAGGCCATCTTTAATAGACGAGATGGCCTGTCTTTACGCGTTTTATACTTCCAGGTAGTTCATAATGCCGTCAGCCGCTTTGCGCCCTTCGGCAATCGCCGTGACCACCAGGTCAGAACCGCGAACGATATCGCCACCGGCGAAGATTTTCGGGTTGCTGGTCTGGAAGGCGTTGTCGCTGCCTTCCGGGGCAATCACGCGACCCTGCGAATCCAGCTCAACGCTGTGCTTCGCCAGCCACTCCATGCTGTGGGGACGGAAACCAAACGCCATCACCACCGCATCTGCCGGGATCACATGCTCGGAGCCGGCCACGATTTCTGCACGACGACGGCCTTTCGCATCCGGCGCCCCCATCTCGGTACGCGCCATCTTCACGCCGCTCACCTTGCCGTTTGCATTCACTTCAATACCCAGCGGCTGGATGTTGAACTGGAACTCGACACCCTCTTCACGCGCGTTTTTCACTTCGCGTCTTGAGCCTGGCATGTTCTCTTCATCACGACGATAGGCGCAGATAACGTGCGCCGCATTCTGACGAATAGAGGTTCGCACGCAGTCCATCGCGGTATCGCCGCCGCCCAGCACCACGACGCGTTTACCTTCCATGCTCACGAAGGGCTCGTTGGTCGTTTCACCGTAGCCCATCAGCTGTTTGGTGTTGGCAATCAGGAACGGCAGGGCGTCGTACACGCCTGGCGCATCTTCATTCTCCAGACCACCGCGCATGGACTGATAGGTACCCACGCCCAGGAATACGGCGTCGTAATCCTTCAGCAGGTCGTCGAGCTGCACGTCGCGGCCCACTTCCACATTCAGTTTGAACTCAATGCCCATGCCGGTGAAGATTTCGCGGCGGCGGGTCATGACCTCTTTTTCCAGCTTGAAGGCCGGGATGCCGAAGGTCAGCAGGCCGCCGATTTCCGGATGTCGGTCGAAGACCACCGCTTTGACGCCGTTACGGGTCAGGACGTCGGCACAGGCCAGGCCCGCCGGGCCTGCACCAATGATCGCCACGCGCTTGTCGGTTTGACGCACGCCGGTCATATCCGGACGCCAGCCCATCTCGAACGCTTTATCGTTGATATAACGCTCAATGTTACCGATGGTCACCGCACCAAACTCGTCGTTCAGCGTACAGGAGCCTTCACACAGGCGGTCCTGCGGGCAGACGCGACCGCACACTTCCGGCAGGGTGTTGGTCTGGTGAGACAGTTCGGCGGCTTCAAAAATACGTCCTTCATTGGCCAGCTTCAGCCAGTTCGGGATGTAGTTATGGACCGGGCATTTCCATTCGCAGTAAGGGTTACCGCAGGACAGGCAGCGGTCTGCCTGCGCTTTGGCCTGGCCTTCTGAAAACGGCTCATAGATTTCTACAAATTCAATTTTACGGATCTTCAGCGGTTTCTTTGGCGGATCAACACGCTGCAGGTCGATAAACTGGTATACGTTCTGGCTCATTGCTACCCCTTACTGCGCCTGCACGCGCAGCTCTGCTGCGCTACGACTACGGTGACCCAACAGGGCTTTAACATCGCTGGACTTCGGTTTAACCAGCGCGAATTTCGAGGAGAAGGCTGGCCAGTTCGCCAGAATCTCTTCGCCGCGTGAAGAACCGGTATGCTGCACGTGCTCGGTGATAAGACCGCGCAGATGCTCTTCGTGGATCGCCAGGGATTCAACATCCAGCACTTCAACCAGCTCCGGGTTTACACGCTTACGGAAATCACCGCTTTCGTCCAGCACGTAGGCGAAGCCGCCCGTCATACCTGCACCGAAGTTCACACCGGTTTTGCCCAGAACACAGACGATCCCGCCGGTCATATACTCACAACCGTTGTCGCCAATACCTTCTACCACGGTGATAGCACCGGAGTTACGCACTGCGAAACGCTCACCCGCACGACCGGCTGCAAACAGACGACCGCCGGTCGCGCCGTACAGGCAGGTGTTACCGATAATACTGGCTTCGTGGCTACGGAAGGCAGAACCGACCGGCGGACGTACCGCCAGCAGACCACCCGCCATGCCTTTACCCACGTAGTCGTTGGCATCGCCGGTCAGGTACAGCTCCACGCCGCCCGCGTTCCAGACGCCGAAGCTCTGACCCGCTGTGCCGCTGAAGTGCGCGGTAATCGGATCGGATGCCAGGCCCTGGTCGCCATGCGTTTGCGCGATGTAGCCGGAGAGCGATGCGCCGACGGAGCGGTCAGTATTGCGGATATCAAACCAGAAAGTTTTGCTCTGCTTATCATCCACATACGGCTTCGCCTGCTGCAGCAACTGTGCATTCAGCACGCCATTGTCAAACGGCGGGTTTTTCTCGGTGCAGTAGACCGCTTTGCCAGGGTGCGGCTGCGCGGTTTCCAGCAGCTTGCTCAGCTCCAGTTTCTGCTGTTTGGCGGTAAATCCTTCCAGCTCTTTCAGCAGGTCGGTACGGCCAATCAGATCCACCAGTCGCTTCACGCCCAGCTGCGCCATCAGCTCGCGCGTTTCGCGGGCAATAAATTCAAAGTAGTTGGTCACTTTGAAGGGAAGACCGTGGTAATGGTTCTTACGCAGCTTCTCGTCCTGGGTTGCCACACCGGTTGCGCAGTTGTTGAGGTGGCAAATACGCAGGTATTTACAGCCCAGCGCCACCATCGGGCCGGTGCCGAAGCCAAAGCTTTCTGCACCGAGGATCGCCGCCTTGATGATGTCGAGGCCGGTTTTCAGACCCCCGTCTACCTGCAGGCGGATCTTGTGGCGCAGGCCGTTCGCCACCAGCGCCTGCTGGGTTTCCACCAGGCCCAGCTCCCACGGACAGCCCGCGTATTTCACGGAGGAGAGCGGGCTTGCGCCGGTACCGCCGTCGTAGCCAGCGATGGTGATCAGGTCTGCGTAGGCTTTTGCCACGCCGGTGGCGATGGTGCCGACGCCCGGTTCGGAAACCAGCTTCACGGAGATCATCGCCTGCGGATTAACCTGTTTCAGGTCGAAAATCAGCTGCGCTAAGTCCTCGATAGAGTAGATATCGTGGTGCGGCGGCGGGGAGATCAGCGTCACGCCCGGCACCGAGTAGCGCAATTTAGCGATGTACGGCGTGACTTTATCACCCGGCAACTGACCGCCTTCGCCCGGTTTTGCCCCCTGAGCAACTTTAATCTGAATCACGTCGGCGTTGACCAGGTACGCAGGCGTTACGCCAAAGCGACCGGAGGCCACCTGCTTAATGCGCGACACTTTATTGGTACCGTAGCGCGCAGGATCTTCGCCGCCTTCGCCGGAGTTCGAGTTGCCGCCGATGCTGTTCATGGCTTCTGCCAGCGCTTCATGAGCTTCCGGGCTGAGCGCGCCGATAGACATCGCCGCGGTATCGAAGCGCTTAAACAGCTCGGACGCCGGTTCAACGTCATCGATGCTGACCGCTTCATCACCCGGATTCAGGGCAATCAGGTCGCGCAGCGTTGCCGCCGGACGGTTATTGACCAGTTCAGCGTACTGCTGATAGTCGCTGTACTCGCCGCTCTGCACTGCCTGCTGCAGCGTGCGCACAACGTCCGGGTTATAGGCGTGGTATTCGCCCCCGTGAACGTATTTCAGTAGACCACCTTGTTCCAGTGGTTTACGCGCCAGCCATGCACGTTTGGAGAGGTTGAGCAGGTCTTGCTGGAAATCAACAAAGCCCGCGCCGCTGATGCGGCTGATCACGCCCTGGAAGCAGAGTTCTGCCACATCGTCATGCAGACCCACGGCTTCAAACAGCTTCGAACAGCGGTAAGAGGCAATAGTCGAGATGCCCATCTTGGACATGATCTTGTACAGACCTTTGTTGATACCGTTGCGGTAGTTCAACATGACAGTGCGGTAATCTTTGTCGATGGCACGGCTATCGACCAGCTTCGCCAGCGTTTCGTAGGCCAGGTACGGGTAGATGGCCGTCGCACCAAAGCCTAACAGCACGGCGAAGTGGTGCGGATCGCGGGCACTGGCGGTTTCAACAATGATGTTGGCATCGCAGCGCAGGCTCTTATCCACCAGACGGGTTTGAATCGCTCCCACCGCCATCGGTGCAGGCACTGGCAGACGGTTTTTGGCAATGTTGCGGTCAGAGAGCACCAGCAGCACGGTACCGTTACGTACCATCTGCTCCGCTTTGTCGCACAGCGCCTTCACCGTCTCTTCGAGGGTCGCTTCGGTCACGTCGAAGGTAATATCAAGCGTGTCGGCGCGATAGTGAGCCTCTTGCAGCGTCGTAAGCTGTTTGAAATCGGAATAGAGCAGAATCGGCGATTTAAAGGTCAGACGGTGCGCCTGGCCTTCGGCTTCGCAGAAGACGTTCATCTCGCGGCCGATGCTGGTGGCCAGCGACATGACGTGCGCTTCACGCAGCGGATCGATTGGCGGGTTGGTTACCTGCGCAAACTGCTGGCGGAAGTAGTCATAAATAATACGCGGCTGGCTGGAGAGGACGGCAAATGGGGTATCGTCGCCCATTGACCCGACCGCTTCCTGGCCATTTTCGCCCAGTACGCGGATAACCGAGTCCAGCTCTTCCGCGCTGTAGTTAAACTGTTTCTGGAAGCTCGCGAGCGCATCGTCATCCATCTCACGGCTACCCACTTCTTCGTCCGGCAGCTCTTCAAAAGGCACCAGACGACGAACGTTTTTCTCCATCCACTCTTTGTACGGGTGGCGGCTTTTCAGATCGTTATCGGTTTCAGCGGAGTGCAGAATACGCCCGCCACGGGTATCGATAACCATCAGCTCGCCCGGGCCGACGCGGCCTTTCTCGACCACTTCGTCAGGCTGGTAATCCCAGATGCCGACTTCAGACGCGCAGGTGATGAGCTTATCTTTGGTGATGACGTAGCGCGCCGGACGCAGGCCGTTACGGTCCAGGTTACAGGCGGCAAAGCGGCCATCGGACATAACAATGCCCGCCGGGCCGTCCCACGGCTCCATGTGCATGGAGTTGAAGTCGAAGAACGCGCGCAGCTCAGGATCCATGTCCGGGTTATTCTGCCAGGCCGGTGGCACAAGCAGACGCATGGCACGGACGATATCCATCCCGCCAGCCAACAGCAGCTCAAGCATGTTATCCATGGAGCTGGAGTCCGAGCCGGTTTCGTTCACGAACGGTGCGGCGTCGTGTAGGTCGGGGATCAGTGGAGTCTGGAACTTATAGGTACGAGCGCGCGCCCACTGGCGGTTACCGGTGATGGTGTTGATCTCGCCGTTGTGTGCCAGATAGCGGAACGGCTGAGCCAGCGGCCAGCGTGGAACGGTGTTGGTGGAGAAGCGCTGGTGGAACAGGCAGATGGCCGATTCCAGACGCAGGTCCGCCAGGTCCAGGTAGAAGCGCGGCAGGTCAGCCGGCATACACAGACCTTTATAGATGTTCACCAGGTTGGAGAGGCTACAGACGTAGAACTCTTTGTCTTCCTGGAGACGTTTTTCAATGCGGCGACGCGCAATAAACAGACGGCGTTCCATATCGCGTGGACGCCAGCCCGCAGGCGCGTTGACAAAAATCTGTTCAATACGAGGCAGCGAGGAGAGGGCGATTTCACCGAGCACCCCTTCGTTGGTAGGCACATCGCGCCAGCCGACAATCGACAGAGTTTCTCGTTGAAGTTCTTCTTCGACGATGCGGCGTGAGGCGGCAGCTTTTTCAGGATCCTGATTCAGGAACAGCATGCCGACAGCGTAGTTTTTGGCTAAACGCCAGCCGCGTTCTTCCGCGACGATTCGGAAGAAACGATCCGGTTTTTGCAGCAGCAGACCGCAACCGTCGCCGGTTTTACCATCGGCAAGGATGGCACCACGGTGCTGCATGCGGGCCAGTGCGTGAATGGCAGTACGCACTACCTTGTGGCTAGGTTCGCCTTCTATGTGGGCGATCAGGCCGAAACCACAGTTATCCTTCTCAAGGGATTTATCGTACAACATATCAGTGAACCTCCCCAGGCTCGTCGGGCTTCCCACTGAACTTAACCGTGGCGCACAGGCACAGAAAGAGCATGGCGACGGGGTTTGCGTTTCATACGCGTACCTCGCATTCGCCCTCTTTTTCATCCTTTCGCGCAGGTAAACAAGTTTGAGGACTTGCTTCAGAGGGAATCTCAATTACTGCATAAATATGATGAGCAGACTGCTCATCCAGAAAGCTTCCAGCGGATTTCCAACTTATCGGGAATCGGTTATCAGGTCAAATGGCAATCTTATTTATACGAAAATGTGCTAAAGCATGTTTAATTGATTGAAATAAAAAGGTATTTAACGAATTTTACAACCACAAAAGGCCAAGGGAGGGAGCGGGGTAGTGTGATCTGACTCACTATCTGAAAGCGGTATTATCCACGTGGGATGCTGAAAAGCTTGTTTTTGGCAGGATATTACTCTGGGGTGGCGATCAAACCCGCATAATCACACTGTTTTTCAGCAGTGACGCTATAAATGAAAAAAAGCGGCTGAACATAAGGAAAAGTAATTGGCTAATGCTTGAATGAAATTGCAGTAATCTTGATTTTTTATTCAAATGAATAATAGCCGTCCAGGGCGATTGATCCAGGTCATCGCCGACTGTGGCTAAAAATGGCAGGCTAGGCCCCTTTCAGCGGGGCGGTCTATCAGATTATGCAGTTACAGAAATTAGTCAATATGTTTGGTGGGGATCTTTTACGTCGTTATGGCGAAAAGGTCCATAAGCTGACGCTGCACGGTGGTTTCAGCTGCCCCAACCGCGATGGAACTATTGGCCGTGGCGGCTGTACCTTCTGCAACGTGGCCTCTTTCGCCGATGAAACACAGCAGCAGCACTCCATCGCTGAACAGCTGGCGCATCAGGCGAGCCGGGTCAATCGCGCCAGACATTATCTGGCCTACTTCCAGGCTTATACCAGCACCTGGGCAGAGGTGCAGGTACTGCGCGCCATGTATCAGCAGGCCGTAAGCCAGGCGAATATCGTCGGGCTCTGTGTCGGCACGCGTCCGGATTGCGTTCCCGAGGCCGTATTAGACCTGCTGAGCGAATACCACGCGCAGGGCTATGAAGTCTGGCTGGAACTGGGTTTACAAAGCGCGCACGACAAAACGCTGCACCGTATTAATCGCGGCCATGACTTTGCCTGCTACCAGCGCACTACGCGGCTGGCGCGTAAACGGGGGCTTAAAGTGTGTTCGCACCTGATTGTAGGCTTGCCCGGAGAGGGGCTCCAGCAGGGACTCGAGACGCTGGAAAACGTGGTCGAAACCGGCGTGGATGGCATCAAACTGCATCCGCTACATATCGTGACCGGCAGTATTATGGCAAAGGCCTGGGAAGCGGGAAGGGTAAACGGAATTACACTCGAAGAGTACACCGTGACGGCGGGGGAGATGATCCGCCATACGCCGCCAGAAGTGGTTTACCACCGTATATCTGCCAGCGCCCGCCGTCCAACGCTGCTGGCACCGCTCTGGTGCGAGAACCGCTGGACGGGGATGGTGGAAATCGATAAATACCTCAATGAGCACGGGGTTCAGGGGAGTGCCCTGGGGCGCCCGTGGGTATCACCTTTAGCGTCTACGTCCGCCTAACAAGCTGCCCAGCATGCCGCGTACGATCTGATTAGTGACCTGGCGTGCTGCGCTTTTCGCCATAGTTTGTACCACGCCGTCGCGCTTACCCCCTCGCGGCCCGGTGCTGCCAAACAGAATATCTTTGAGCCCGCCCAGAATGCCATCGTCCGTGGCCGCTGCATCGCCTTTCGCAGTGGGAGCACTCTGCTGCTGCGGGCTCGCCTCTATCCCCGCCTGTAACTTTTCAAAAGCCGATTCCCGATCGATCTCGTCTTCGTATTTGCCGTAAACCAAAGAGTGGTTAATTAGCCCGTTACGTTCATCGTCAGTGACGGGCCCCATACGTGAGTTGGGTGCGATCACCATTGCGCGCTCAACCACTGAGGGGCTGCCTTTGACATCCAGGAAGGAGATCAAGGCTTCACCGGTGCCCAGCGCCTGAATTGCCTCTTCCGTACTGAACGCTGGATTGGCGCGCATGGTCTGTGCGGCCGCTTTAACTGCCTTTTGATCTTTTGGCGTGAAGGCGCGCAGAGCGTGCTGTACGCGGTTACCTAACTGACCCAGTACGTTGTCAGGGATATCGGACGGATTTTGCGAAACAAACCAGACGCCAACCCCTTTCGAGCGGATCAAACGGATCACTTGTTCAATCTTGTCGAGTAAGACCTGCGGAGCATCGCTGAACAGCTGATGTGCTTCGTCAAAGAAGAACACCAGTTTGGGTTTTTCCAAATCGCCCGCTTCAGGGAGTTGTTCATATATTTCAGAGAGCATCCATAGCAGACTGGCGGCGTACAGTTTGGGCATCTGATAGAGCTTTTCCGCGCTCAGAATGTTAATGATGCCCTTACCGTTACTGTCGGTGCGCATCCAGTCCTTAATATCCAGCATCGGTTCGCCGAAGAAGTGTCCGGCGCCTTGCTGCTCAAGCGTGAGCAATCCACGCTGAATAGCGCCAATCGAGGCGGAACTGATGTTGCCATACTGAGTCTGGAAAGATTTGGCGTTATCGCCAATATAGTGGGTAATAGCGCGAAGATCTTTGAAATCCAGCAGCAGTAATCCCTGTTCATCGGCAATACGAAAGATGATATTCAGCACGCCAGACTGCACCTCGTTCAGATTGAGCAGCCGTGCCAGCAGCAGCGGGCCCAGATCGGAAACGGTGGCACGCACCGGGTGGCCTTTTTCGCCGAAGATATCCCACAAGACGACCGGGTTACCCTGCGGTTGCCAGTCGGTCACACCGATGTTTTTCAGTCTGGCGAGCAGCTTCTCTGAGCCAACGCCCTCCTGCGCAATGCCGGTCAAATCGCCCTTCACATCGGCCATAAATACCGGTACGCCACAGCTTGAGAATGATTCAGCCAGCTTTTGTAGGGTGACGGTTTTGCCCGTGCCGGTGGCACCGGTAATGAGCCCGTGTCGGTTTGCCATTGCAGGGAGGAGAAACAGCTCGTGATCCAGCGTACGAGCAATTAGCAGAGGAGTACTCATGATCCAATTCCTTTTCTGGGCACTGGGTGGAGTATAGGCAACCTGATGCGCAAATTCCTTTGTTTGCTGCGCATTACCCAGTGCGGACTATGCTTTTCCATACGGTTATCAACTTTTTGGGAAATTATGTCCAGATTCTTTTTTAACGACCGCGAACAGCTGGTCAACGACGCCATTGAAGGCATGCTGATTTCTACACCACACGCTAATCTCGCCAGGCTTGATATTGACCCGGCTATTCGCGTTGTCGCCCGTGCTGACTGGGATAAAAGCCGCGTGGCGGTTATTTCCGGCGGTGGTTCGGGTCATGAACCCGCCCATGCCGGGTTTGTGGGCAAGGGGATGCTCACCGCAGCGGTGTGCGGCGATCTTTTTGCTTCGCCGAGCGTTGACGCGGTCTTGAATGCGATCATGGCGGTAACGGGCGAGCATGGCTGCCTGTTGATCGTCAAAAACTATACCGGCGATCGTCTGAACTTTGGCCTCGCGGCAGAAAAGGCCAAGGGCTACGGGCTGAACGTCGAAATGGTGATCGTGGCCGACGACATTGCTCTGCCTGATAACAAACAACCGCGAGGCATTGCGGGTACGGTGCTGGTGCATAAGATAGCCGGTTACGCTGCCGAGCAGGGGAAATCGCTCCGTGAGGTTCGGGATCTCGCCCAGCAGGCCTGCGATAACCTCTGGAGCCTCGGTGTGGCGATGCGCACATGCAGTCTGCCCGGCAGCGATGAAGAAGAGGGGCGTATCCAGCAGGGGCAAGTCGAGCTGGGTCTCGGGATCCACGGTGAGCCGGGTGCGTCGATTGTCGATACCCAGAACAGTAAAACAATCATCGACACCCTGGTGAAACCGCTGCAGGAGCAGGCTGGCGCCGGGCGGCTGGCGGTTCTGATCAATAACCTCGGCGGCGTATCTGCGCTGGAGATGGCGCAGCTTACCAAAGAGCTGGCGCACTCAGCGGTAAAAGACCAGATTGACTGGCTCATCGGCCCGGCGACGCTGGTCAGTTCGCTGGATATGAAAGGCTTTTCGCTCTCGTGTTTGAAGCTGAACGACACCTTTGAGCAGGCACTCAATGCGCCGGTGGAGACCCTGGGCTGGCAAAAACCCGTCGCCTTTGCGCCAATGCGTACGGTATCGCACGAGGTTGTGCGCGACACAGTGGAATTTACCCCCTCCGATAATGCGCAAATTGCCGCGTGGGTGGGCGCAGCGACGCAGACGCTGCTGGATCTGGAAAACCGCCTCAACGCGCTGGATGCGAAAGTAGGCGATGGCGATACCGGATCTACCTTTGCGCAAGGTGCGAAGGAGATAGCCCAACGCCTTGCGCAAAAGCAGTTGCCGCTAAATGATCCCGCGAAGTTGTTATTGCTGGTGGGTGAAAGACTGGCGACGGTGATGGGTGGCTCGAGTGGTGTACTGATGTCGATCTTCTTTACCGCCGCCGGGCAGTCGTTGCTGGAGGGTAAAACCGTGCCGGAGTCGTTGTTGAGCGGGTTGGCGCAGATGAAGCATTACGGCGGGGCCGCGCCTGGGGATCGCACCCTGATCGATGCGCTCCAGCCTGCGCTGGAAGCTTTGCAGCAAGCAGATATTGAGGCTGCTGCACAGGCCGCTCAGCAGGGTGCAGAGGCGACGGCCAGCATGCACAAAGCCGGCGCGGGGCGTTCATCCTATGTCAATAAAGAGAATCTGCAGGGGGTGACCGATCCGGGTGCGGTAGCGGTGGCAGAGGTGTTTAAAGCGCTGGCGAAGTAGCGAAGAAAAGCCGGGTGGGGCGATGCCGCCACCCGGCGTAGTCACATCAGAAATCGGCTTTTAATACCACGCGGTAACGGGCCTTGCCGTCGCGCACGTGCTGGATCGCCTCATTGATTTTCGACATCGGATACAGTTCGGTGGTTGGGGACACTTTGGTGCGTCCGGCAAACTTCATCAGTTTGCGCAACTCAAACGGTGTGCCGGTTGCAGAGCCAGATACGCTGCGATCGCCACCAATCAGGGTAAACGCCGGAACCGGCAGCGGCTTCAGCACTGCCCCAACGGTATGGAAGTTACCGCCGTAGGCCAGCGCTTCAAAGTACGGCTGCCAGTCGAGATCGACGTTCACGGTGTTGATGATCAGATCGAACTGACCCGCCAGCGCTTTCAGGGCTTCCGGATCGCGGCTGTTCACCACTTTATCGGCGCCCATTGCCAGCACTTCCTGCTCTTTCGCCGGGTTAGAGCTGAACGCCGTCACTTCGCAGCCCATGGCGTGCAGTAACTTAATGGCAATGTGGCCCAGTCCGCCAATACCAATTACGCCCACGCGGCTGGTGGCGGTGATGTGGTGCATCAGCAGCGGTTTAAATACCGTAATACCGCCGCAGAGCAGCGGGCCTGCGGATTCGATATCAATGCTGTCCGGTAGCGGGATCACCCACTGCCAGTCGGCGCGCAGTTTGTCGGCGAACCCGCCCTTATTGAGAATGGTAGGTACCGTGCCTTCCAGACAGTTAATCTGGTTGCCGCTGATACAGGCATCACAATGTCCACAGCTGCGCGCCGTCCAGCCAATGCCCACGCGCTGGCCAACTTTCAGCCCTTTGTCCTGCGCGGCAGTGCCCAGCGCAACCACACGGCCGATTACCTCATGCCCGGCAACCAGGGGATAATTTGAAAAGCCCCATTCGTTGTCGATCATCGACAGATCCGAGTGGCAAATACCGCAATAATCTACCTGAACTTCGACGTCTTCTGCTTTTAGCTCACCCGCATCGTACTCGTACAGCTCAAGTTCTGCACCCGCCTGCGGCGCGGCATAGCTTTTTATCATCGACATCTTTATTCCCCCGTTATGGTGTTGAACTGAGAGTGTAGAGCATTCAGTTTACAGCCGCTTAACAGAATGGGGGCAGTATCAGAGGGTCTTTAGCATCCGCACTTCGCAGTCGACGTGGCCGGTGCAGCCCAGCGGCGCGTCGATATGTTCGAAGCCCAGGTGTTCATACAGGCCAATGGCCTCTTTGAGGAACGCGGTGGTTTCGAGATAACAGCGGGTGAAGCCCTCAGCGCGCGCGTGTTCAAGCGCAACCAGCGCCAGCTTTTTCGCCAGCCCCTGGCCGCGAATGGCGGGCAGAAAGTACATCTTCTGCAGTTCACAGATATCGGGCTCGCTGCAGGTCAAAGGCGCCACGCCGCCACCGCCCACAACCTTGCCTGCCTGCTCAATGATCCAGTAGGCGTGGCCTGGCTGGCTGTATAGCTGGAACAGCTCATCGAGGTTAGGATCGGCTACGGTGTAGCCTTTATCGGCCGTAAGGCCATATTCGGCGGAAACGGTGCGGATAACGGCGGCGATGGCCGGGTTGTCCTGTTCAGTGATACGACGCATCGTCGTCGCGACGGGGGCAATCACGCTCATAGCATTACTCATGACAAAAATTGACACACAGCTGCTGTTAATAGCACTGGAGCAAAGGGAGTGCAAGCGAGGAGTTTTCAGGGAGGAAACCCCTTACGCCCTGAAGCGTAAGGGGTAAAAGCATTACAGGGCTGCGATAACCGCCTGCTGCTCAATCAGTTTGGTTTTTGCATCGGCGAAAGCAACCAGACGCTCACGCTCTTTGGCGATGACCGCTTCCGGCGCGCGGGCGACAAAGCCTTCGTTCGCCAGTTTGCTTTCGATTTTGCCAATTTCCACGTCGACTTTCGCCACTTCCTTCGCCAGACGCGCCAGCTCGGCATCTCTGTCGATCAGACCCGCCATTGGGATCAGCAGCTCGGCGCCGTCGATGATTTTGGTCACAGAAACCGGACCTTTGTCATCGGCAGGCAGCACGGTGATGCTCTCCAGACGCGCCATGGTTTTCAGGAAGGTGCTGTTCTCATTCACACGACGAACGGCAGCCTCGCTGCAACCGCGCAGCAGCAGTTCCAGCGGCTTGCTCGGGGCGATATTCATTTCTGCACGAACGTTACGCACAGCAACAATCGCCTGTTTCAGCCATTCGGTATCAGCTGATGCGGCTTCATCTACTTTAGCGGCATCGAACTCCGGGAACGGCTGCAGCATGATGGTGTCGGCGTTGATACCTGCAATCACCTTCACACGCTGCCAGATGGTTTCGGTAATGAACGGAATGACCGGGTGCGCCAGGCGCAGCAGACCTTCCAGCACGGTGATCAGCGTATTACGCGTACCGCGCAGTTCTGCTTCAGAACCACCGTTCATCACCGGCTTCGCCAGCTCCAGATACCAGTCGCAGAACTGGTTCCAGGTGAATTCGTACAGAATGCCTGCCGCGATGTCGAAGCGGAAGCTGTCCAGCGCGTCACGGAAGGCTTTCACCGTCTGGTTGAATTCCGCCAGGATCCAGCGGTCTGCCAGCGACAGCGTCATCTCGCCGCCGTTAAAGCCGCAATCCTGGTCTTCGGTATTCATCAGCACGAAACGGCTGGCGTTCCACAGCTTGTTACAGAAGTTACGGTAACCTTCCAGACGCTTCATGTCCCAGTTGATGTCGCGGCCGGTAGAGGCCAGCGCCGCCAGGGTGAAGCGCAGGGCGTCGGTACCGTGAGACTCAATCCCGTTCGGGAACTGCTTCTCGGTACGCTTGCGGATCTTCTCGGCCAGCTGCGGCTGCATCATGTTGCCGGTACGTTTTTCCAGCAGCTCTTCCAGCGAGATACCGTCGACCATATCCAGCGGGTCAATAACGTTACCCTTGGATTTGGACATCTTCTGACCTTCGTCGTCGCGGATAAGGCCAGTCATGTAGATCGTCTTAAACGGGATCTGCGGTTTGCCGTCTTCATCTTTAATAAAGTGCATGGTCATCATGATCATGCGGGCGATCCAGAAGAAGATGATGTCGAAGCCGGAAACCATCACGCTGGTTGGGTGGAACTGACGCAGGGCGTCGGTATTTTCCGGCCAGCCGAGGGTAGAGAAGGTCCAGAGTGCGGAGGAGAACCAGGTATCCAGCACGTCTTCGTCCTGACGCAGGGCAACGTCAGCGCCCAGGTTGTTTTCCTGACGCACTTCGTCTTCGGTGCGGCCAACGTAGACGTTGCCTTCGTTGTCATACCACGCCGGAATACGGTGGCCCCACCACAGTTGACGGGAGATACACCAGTCCTGAATGTCACGCATCCAGGAGAAGTACATGTTTTCATACTGCTTCGGTACGAACTGGATGCTGCCGTTTTCAACCGCTTCAACAGCAGGTTTAGCCAGCACGTCGGCACGGACATACCACTGGTCGGTTAACATTGGCTCGATAACCACACCACCACGGTCGCCGTACGGCACGGTCAGATCGTGAGGCTTGATCTCTTCCAGCAGGCCGAGTGCGTCTACGGCAGCGACAATCGCTTTACGCGCGGCGAAGCGTTCCAGCTTCTGGAACTCGGCCGGGATGTCGCTGGCGTAAACGTCAGATTCGTTGCCTTTAGTGTCATACACTTCTGCGCTTTCACGGATATCGCCGTCGAAGGTCAGAATGTTGATCATTGGAAGCTGATGACGACGACCCACTTCGTAGTCGTTGAAGTCGTGGGCCGGGGTGATTTTCACGCAGCCGGTGCCTTTTTCCATGTCGGCGTGTTCGTCGCCCACAATCGGAATACGGCGGTTAACCAGCGGCAGTACCACAAATTTACCGATCAGATCTTTGTAGCGCGGATCTTCCGGGTTAACGGCCACACCGGTATCGCCCAGCAGGGTTTCCGGACGAGTGGTAGCAACCACCAGGTAATCTTTACCGTCTGCGGTTTTTGCGCCGTCGGCCAGCGGATAGCGGATGTGCCACATCGAGCCTTTTGACTCGCGGTTTTCCACTTCCAGGTCAGAGATGGCGGTGCGCAGTTTCGGGTCCCAGTTTACCAGGCGCTTGCCACGGTAAATCAGGTCCTCTTTATACAGACGGACAAACACTTCTTTCACAGCGTTGGAGAGGCCTTCGTCCATGGTGAAGCGCTCGCGCTCCCAGTCCACGGAGTTGCCGAGACGACGCATCTGGCGGGTGATGGTGCCGCCAGATTCTGCCTTCCACTGCCAGATTTTGTCGATGAACGCGTCGCGACCGTAGTCGTGGCGGGTTTTACCCTCTTCAGCGGCAATTTTACGCTCAACGACCATCTGGGTCGCGATACCCGCGTGGTCAGTCCCCGCCTGCCACAGGGTGTTTTTACCCTGCATGCGCTGGTAGCGGATCATGGTGTCCATGATGGTCTGCTGGAAAGCATGACCCATATGCAAACTGCCGGTGACGTTCGGCGGCGGGATCATGATGCAGAAGGACTCTTTGCTTTCATCGCCGTTAGGCTTGAAATAGCCCTGCTGTTCCCAGTGCTCGTAAAGCGGCTGTTCGATATCGCGTGGGTTATATGTCTTTTCCATTATTTCCAGGTTGCCGTATTCAGGTTAAAACCAGCCAGGCGGTACGCTTTATAGCGTTCGCGCGCCAGTTGTTTCAGGGAATCTTCGTAGGGGACAAAGTCTACCACTTCTGTGAAAGCGGTGGCAAAATCTGCAAAGCCAGTACGCAGGCTTATCAGGATATCGCGCGCGCTGCTGTTACGTTTTTGTGGCCAGGCTATCTCCACCGGGGCACCGCCACGCGGCCCTTCACCCGACAGATTGTGCGGGACAAAACTCTCGGCAGGTCGCGCCCATAGCGCCTCATCAAGACGAATGGCTTGCTGCTCATCTTCACAGGCGATGAGCACGCGCTTGCCACTGCGCCAACGTTCTGCGGCAATGTCACACACCAGTTGTTCAACGGCGCTCAGGCCATCCTGTTGTGTATCGTTGTCCAGAATATAGAACGTTGCGTTTTTCATGATATGGGGCTTCTTGTGGTGATTTTAAATGCGAAACCGGGTGGCATCTGCCACCCGGCTTTCGGGTTTACTCTTCGCCGTTAAAGCCGGCGCGGTTGAGCAGGAACTGCGACAGCAGCGCAACCGGACGACCGGTGGCGCCTTTGGCTTTGCCGGAGCGCCATGCGGTACCCGCGATGTCGAGGTGTGCCCAGTTGTACTTACGGGTGAAACGCGACAGGAAACAGCCCGCGGTGATGGCACCACCCGGACGGCCGCCGATATTCGCCATATCCGCGAAATTCGACTCCAGCTGATCCTGGAACTCGTCGGCCAGCGGCAGTCGCCATGCGCGGTCGCCAGCCTGCTCGGACGCGCCAATCAACTCGTGCGCCAGCGGATTGTGGTTCGACATCAGGCCGGTGATGTGATGGCCCAGCGCAATGACGCAGGCCCCGGTCAGGGTTGCCACATCGATAACCGCTTCAGGTTCGAAGCGCTCAACGTAGGTCAGGACGTCGCACAGCACCAGGCGGCCTTCGGCATCGGTGTTCAGCACTTCAACGGTCTGACCGGACATGGTGGTCAGCACGTCGCCTGGGCGGTATGCGCGGCCACCCGGCATGTTTTCACAGCCGGCCAGTACGCCGATAACGTTAAGCGGAAGTTGCAGCTCCGCCACCATACGCATGACACCGTACACGGCCGCCGCACCGCACATGTCGTACTTCATCTCATCCATGCCTTCGGCAGGTTTGATGGAGATACCGCCGGAGTCAAAGGTCAGGCCTTTACCCACCAGCACAATAGGGCGTGCGTCTTCCGATGGATTGCCCTTGTATTCAATGACCGACATCAGGGATTCGTTCTGGGAACCATTTCCCACCGCGAGGTAGGAGTGCATGCCCAGCTCTTTCATCTGCTGCTCGCCAATCACGCGGGTGATGACGTTTTTGCTGTAAGAGTCGGCCAACTGACGCGCCTGCGAGGCCAGATAGCCGGCGTTACAGATGTTTGGTGGCATATTACCCAGATCTTTCGCGGCTTTAATACCGGCCGCGATGGCCAGGCCATGCTGAATCGCACGTTCACCGCTGGTCAGTTCACGGCGGGTAGGCACGTTAAAGACCATTTTACGCAGCGGACGACGGGGTTCGCTTTTATTGGTTTTCAGCTGATCGAAGCTGTACAGCGACTCTTTTGCCGTCTCAACGGCCTGACGCACTTTCCAGTAAGTGTTACGGCCTTTAACGTGCAGCTCGGTGAGGAAGCAGACCGCTTCCATTGAGCCAGTATCATTCAGCGTATTGATAGTTTTCTGAATAACCTGTTTGTACTGGCGCTCATCCAGCTCACGTTCTTTACCGCAGCCGATCAGAAGAATACGCTCGGACAGCACGTTCGGAACATGATGCAGTAATAAGGTCTGTCCCGGTTTGCCTTCCAGTTCGCCACGGCGCAGCAGGGCACTAATATAGCCGTCGCTGATTTTGTCGAGTTGCTCGGCGATGGGGGAGAGGCGGCGGGGCTCAAAGACACCCACAACGATACAGGCGCTCCGCTGTTTCTCCGGGCTGCCGCTTTTTACACTGAACTCCATGCACTACGCTCCTGAATCTTAAAGACAACAGCGGCCGCTACGGATAGAATTGAAACCTTTCGTAACTCATGCCCGCTGTTGCGGTGACTTCGTGTTAATCTTACGTTATTACGGTTTCGACACATCATTACATCTTCTGAAGCGCGAATCC
This sequence comes from Leclercia sp. UBA5958, assembly GCF_002430365.1. NCBI lineage: Bacteria > Pseudomonadati > Pseudomonadota > Gammaproteobacteria > Enterobacterales > Enterobacteriaceae > Leclercia > Leclercia sp. UBA5958. Next base: position 69,298 of record NZ_DJCE01000004.1, read on the forward strand.
GTCGGGTGTTCTAATCTTAGCGATGATTTCGACGACTCAAGAGAATAAATGACGTTTAAGCCATGAAACAAGCGATTTTCCAGCAAAAAGACGGGTTTTTACGGGCGTATTTAATGTGATAATCATAAGATATCTGGTGCGGGAGACGCTCAAAAGCCAGCTGGCAATACTCTTCATCCTGCTTCTGATTTTTTTCTGTCAGAAACTGGTGAGGATCCTCGGTGCAGCGGTCGACGGCGAAATTCCTACAAATCTGGTGCTTTCCCTCCTCGGGTTAGGCGTGCCTGAAATGGCGCAGCTGATCCTGCCGTTGAGCCTTTTCCTCGGATTGCTGATGACGCTCGGTAAACTCTATACCGAAAGTGAAATCACCGTCATGCACGCCTGTGGACTGAGCAAAGCGGTACTGGTAAAAGCCGCCATGGTACTGGCGTTGTTTACCGGTATCGTTGCCGCCGTCAACGTGATGTGGGCAGGCCCCTGGTCATCGCGCCATCAGGATGAAGTGCTGGCTGAAGCGAAAGCCAACCCCGGCATGGCTGCCCTGGCCCAGGGACAGTTCCAGCAAGCCAGCGACGGCAACTCGGTCCTGTTTATCGAAAGCGTTGACGGTAGCCGGTTCAACGACGTTTTCCTCGCGCAAATTCGACCGAAAGGCAATGCCCGTCCCTCCGTGGTGGTGGCTGATTCAGGCCAGCTTTCTCAGACTAAAGATGGGTCTCAGGTCGTCACGCTGAACAAAGGCACCCGCTTTGAAGGCACTGCCATGTTGCGCGATTTCCGTATTACCGACTTCCAGAACTACCAGGCGATCATTGGTCACCAGGCGGTCGCGCTGGACCCGAGCGATACGGATCAGATGAACATGCGTACGCTCTTCACCACCGATACCGATCGCGCCCGGGCAGAGTTGCACTGGCGTATTACGCTGGTATTCACCGTGTTTATGATGGCACTGATGGTGGTTCCGCTGAGCGTGGTCAACCCGCGTCAGGGACGTGTGCTGTCAATGCTGCCGGCGATGCTGCTCTATCTGGTCTTCTTCCTGCTGCAGACCTCCATAAAATCGAACGGTGGGAAAGGCAAAATCGACCCGGTTATCTGGACCTGGGCGGTCAACGTGCTGTATCTGTTGCTGGCCATCGCGCTTAACCTTTGGGATACCGTGCCGATGCGCCGTTTCAGATCCCGTTTTATGCGTAAAGGAGCGGTGTAATGCAGGCTTTTCGCGTTTTAGACCGCTATATCGGTAAAACCATTTTTACCACCATCATGATGACGTTATTCATGCTGGTCTCCCTCTCCGGCATCATCAAGTTTGTTGATCAGCTGAAAAAGGCCGGGCAGGGGAGTTACGACGCTCTGGGTGCAGGTATGTATACCCTGCTCAGCATGCCAAAAGATGTGCAGATCTTCTTCCCGATGGCGGCGCTGTTAGGTGCCCTGCTGGGTCTGGGGATGTTGGCACAGCGCAGTGAACTGGTTGTCATGCAGGCCTCTGGCTTCACCCGTATGCAGGTGGCGCTGTCGGTCATGAAAACCGCCATTCCACTGGTGCTGCTGACCATGGCCATCGGCGAATGGGTGGCACCGCAGGGCGAGCAGATGGCGCGTAACTACCGTGCGCAGGCCATGTACGGCGGCTCGCTGCTCTCAACCCAGCAGGGGCTGTGGGCGAAAGACGGAAATAACTTTGTCTATATCGAACGCGTGAAGGGCGACAACTCCCTTGGCGGCGTAAGCATTTATAGCTTTAACGATCAGCGCCGCCTGCAGGCGGTACGTTATGCAGCATCGGCGACCTTTGATGCAGAGAATAAACTTTGGCGTCTGTCGCAGGTTGACGAGTCTAACCTGCAGGATCCAAAACAGATCACGGGCTCGCAAACCGTCAGTGGCACCTGGAAAACCAACCTGACGCCGGATAAGCTCGGCGTGGTGGCACTGGATCCGGACGCGCTCTCTATCAGTGGCCTGCACAACTATGTGAAGTATCTTAAGTCGAGTGGCCAGGATGCCGGTCGTTATCAGCTCAATATGTGGAGCAAAATCTTCCAGCCGCTCTCCGTGGCGGTCATGATGTTGATGGCTCTCTCCTTTATCTTCGGGCCGCTGCGTAGCGTAGCCATGGGCGTGCGCGTCGTCACCGGGATTAGCTTTGGCTTTGTCTTCTACGTGCTGGACCAGATCTTCGGTCCGCTGACCCTGGTGTATGGCATACCGCCGGTGATTGGTGCCCTGCTGCCAAGCGCATCTTTCTTCGTTATCAGCCTCTGGCTGATGCTAAAACGCTCCTGACCTGCTTTACCCCTCTCTCCCCGTCGTGGGAGCGAGGGGGATCTCCCGCTCTACCCCGCACTTTTTCGCACAACCTTCAACGTCTTGCCTGAAATTTGAGTATGATTGTGCGATGAAGCCGTGAAGGAATCCTCTATGAAGCAAATTCGAATGCTGGCGCAGTACTACGTCGATCTCATGATGAAGCTTGGCCTGGTACGCTTCTCCATGTTGCTCGCCCTGGCGCTGGTAGTGCTGGCGATTGTGGTACAGATGGCGGTGACCATGGTGCTGCATGGGCAGGTCGAAAGTATCGACGTCATCCGCTCTATTTTCTTCGGTCTGTTGATTACCCCCTGGGCGGTCTACTTCCTGTCGGTGGTGGTCGAGCAGCTCGAGGAGTCGCGTCAACGCCTCTCCCGGCTGGTGGAGAAACTGGAGGAGATGCGCGAGCGCGATCTGAAGCTCAATGTTCAGTTGAAGGACAACATTGCACAGCTTAATCAGGAAATTTCAGATCGTGAAAAAGCCGAAGCAGAGCGCCGCGTAACGCTGGAGCAGCTGAAGGTCGAGATGAAAGAGCGTGAAGAGACGCAGATCCAGCTCGAACAGCAATCCTCTTTCCTGCGTTCGTTTCTTGATGCTTCACCGGATCTGGTCTTCTACCGTAATGAGGATAAAGAGTTCTCCGGCTGCAACCGGGCAATGGAACTGCTGACCGGCAAAAGTGAAAAACAGCTGGTTAGCCTCAAACCGCAGGACGTCTATTCCGAAGAGGCGGCGGCAAAAGTCATTGAAACGGATGAAAAAGTCTTCCGTCACAACGTCTCTCTCACCTACGAACAGTGGCTGGATTATCCGGATGGGCGCAAAGCCTGCTTTGAGATCCGCAAAGTTCCCTATTACGACCGCGTGGGTAAACGCCATGGCCTGATGGGCTTTGGCCGTGATATTACCGAACGTAAGCGCTATCAGGATGCGCTGGAGCGCGCCAGCCGGGATAAGACCACCTTTATCTCGACCATCAGCCATGAGCTGCGTACGCCTCTAAACGGTATCGTCGGGCTAAGCCGTATTCTGCTTGATACCGAGCTGTCTGCCGAGCAGGAGAAATACCTTAAGACTATCCATGTTTCAGCCGTGACGTTGGGGAATATTTTCAACGATATTATCGACATGGATAAGATGGAGCGGCGTAAAGTTCAGTTGGATAACCAGCCGGTAGACTTCACCAGCTTCCTGGCCGACCTGGAAAATCTGTCAGGCCTGCAAGCGCAGCAGAAAGGTCTACGCTTTGTGCTGGAGCCCACCTTGCCGTTGCCCCATAAAGTGGTCACCGATGGTACGCGTCTGCGCCAGATTCTGTGGAATCTGATCAGTAACGCCGTCAAGTTTACGCAGGCAGGGCAGGTGTCGGTGCGGGTTCGCTACGGCGAAGGGGAGATGCTGCATTTTGAGGTTGAAGACTCAGGGATCGGCATTCCGCAGGAAGAGCAGGATAAGATCTTTGCCATGTACTATCAGGTGAAAGATAGTCAGGGCGGTAAGCCTGCCACCGGCACCGGTATAGGTCTGGCAGTATCGCGTCGTCTGGCGAAAAGCATGGGCGGCGATATCACCGTCTCCAGCAACCGGGGTAAGGGCTCGCTGTTTGCTCTGAGCGTGCATGCTCCGGCGGTGGCAGAAGAGGTGGAAGATACCTTCGCTCACGATGATTTACCGCTGCCCGCGCTGCACGTCTTGCTGGTGGAAGATATTGAACTTAACGTCATTGTGGCGCGCTCGGTGCTGGAAAAACTGGGCAGTAGCGTGGATGTCGCCATGACCGGGACTGCCGCGCTGGAGATGTTCACGCCAGGCGAATATGACCTGCTGTTGCTTGATATCCAGTTGCCGGATATGACCGGGCTGGATATTTCGCGTGAGCTCACGCGTCGCTACAGCCGTGACGAGTTGCCGCCGCTGGTGGCGCTGACCGCGAACGTGCTGAAGGATAAAAAAGAGTATCTGGAGGCCGGGATGGACGATGTGCTGAGCAAGCCGCTGTCCGTACCTGCTCTCACTGCCATGATTAAGAAGTACTGGGATACCTGTGACGAAGAGGAGAGCACCATGACGAAGGTTGATACCGATAAAGCGCATACCTTGCTGGATATCGCCATGCTTGAACAATACATCGAACTGGTTGGCCCGAAGCTGATTACCGATGGGCTGGCGGTCTTCGAGAAGATGATGCCTGGCTATTTAGCGGTGCTGGAGTCGAACCTGACCGCGCGCGATCAGAAAGGCATCGTGGAAGAGGGGCATAAAATTAAAGGCGCAGCGGGCTCGGTAGGTTTGCGTCATCTGCAACAGCTTGGTCAGCAGATCCAGAGCCCCGATCTTCCTGCCTGGTCCGATAATGTCGGTGAATGGGTCGAAGAGATGAAGCAAGAGTGGCAGAACGATGTGGCGGTATTGAAAGCGTGGGTAGAAAGCAGAAAAAAATGACCCCGGCTAAACCGGGGTGCGCGAATACTGCGCCAACACCAGGGAAATCTTGGCTGCGCCTGTAGAGAACATTGTTATCATTTTGGAACCAGACGCCGCCTCAAAATTTAGGCCGCACGCAGTTAAGATAGCAAATCTTAAATACTTTGTTACATGAATCAGTGAAATATGTGAAGCATAGCGTTTTAATCAGAATTATTAATAAGCTTCAGTCACTTGCTATAAGGAATCGGCATGATGAAAAAGGTTGGCGTAGTGCTTAGCGGTTGTGGTGTTTATGACGGGGCTGAAATCACCGAGTCCGTCCTTACGCTCCTGGCGTTGTCCCGGGGAGGTGCGCAGGCAATCTGTTTTGCCCCCGATAAAGTCCAGTCCGACGTCATTAATCATCTGACTGGCGAAGCGATGGCCGACAGCCGTAACGTGCTGATCGAAGCGGCGCGCATCGCCCGTGGAGATATTCATCCGCTCAATATGGCGAAGGCAGAGGCGCTGGATGCGCTGATCGTACCTGGCGGATTCGGTGCGGCAAAAAACCTGAGCAACTTTGCTGCGCAGGGAAGCCAGTGTGAAGTTGATGACGATCTGAAAGCGCTGGCGCTGCAGATGCACCAGCAGGGCAAACCCCTGGGTTTTATCTGCATTGCGCCGGCCTTGCTGCCAAAGATTTTTGATTTCCCGCTGCGCCTGACCATCGGCACCGATATCGATACTGCCGAGGTGATCGAGGAGATGGGCGGTGAACATGTTCCCTGCCCGGTGGAAGATATCGTTGTCGATGAAGATAACAAAATCGTCACCACACCTGCGTATATGTTGGCACAGACTATCGCCGAAGCCGCTGCGGGCATTGATAAACTGGTCGCACGCGTACTGGTGCTGACGGAATGATTGTGAAGATGTTCAAGCGCTGGCTGCTGCGGATTGTGTTGGTGCTGGCGGTGTTCTGGGGCGGCGGCATTGCGCTGTTCAATATTCTACCGGTGCCATTTTCTGCGGTAATGGTAGAGCGTCAGCTTAGTGCCTGGTTCGCGGGAAACTTCAGCTATGTGGCGCATTCCGACTGGGTGAGCATGGATGAGATCTCCCCCTGGATGGGGCTGGCAGTGATAGCCGCTGAAGATCAGAAATTCCCGGAGCACTGGGGGTTTGACATGGGCGCCATTGAAAAAGCGTTGGCGCATAACGAACGCAATGAGAACCGGATCCGTGGTGCATCGACGCTTTCCCAGCAAACGGCCAAAAACCTCTTTTTGTGGGATGGACGTAGCTGGGTGAGAAAAGGGCTGGAAGCCGGGCTGACGTTAGGTATGGAGACCGTCTGGAGCAAGAAGCGGATCCTGACGGTGTATCTCAACATCGCCGAGTTTGGTGAGGGGGTATTTGGTGTGGAGGCTGCGTCTCAACACTATTTCCATAAACCTGCCAGTAAGCTAAGCCCCGCTGAAGCCGCGCTTCTCGCAGCCGTTCTGCCAAACCCAATTCGCTTTAAGGCCAGCGCACCGACGGGTTACGTGCGTAGCCGCCAGGCGTGGATCCTGCGGCAGATGCGGCAGTTAGGCGGCGAAGGCTTTATGCAGGCGCACAAGCTCTACTAATCTTCGTCGAACCCGGCGTTAAACAGCGCAATGACCGCGGCCAGCGCCTCTTCTTCCTGAGGCCCCGTCGCTTCAATTTCAATCTGGCGGCCCTTAGCGGAATCGAGCATCAGCAGTGCAATCACGCTGTTCGCTTCCGCTTCGGCACCTTCGTCGTTACGTAGCAGAACCTCTGCGTCGAAGCCCTGCATCAGCTCAAATAGCTTCATGGCCGGGCGGGCGTGCATTCCCAGCTTATTGGTGACTTCCACGGTCTGCTTTACGGTCATGTTTTACGTTTTTCCAGCGTGCGATGACGCGACTGAACGTTTTTACCGCGAGAGCGGAAATAGTCAGCCAGTTGCTCGGCAATGTAGACCGAACGGTGTTTACCGCCCGTACAGCCAATCGCCACAGTCAGATAGCTGCGGTTATTGGTCTCCAGCATAGGTAACCATAGCTCAAGATAGCTACGAGTCTGGTAGATAAAGTTATGGACTTCAGTATGCCGATCAAGGAAGGCCGCTACCGGCTTATCCAGACCCGTCATTGGGCGCAGTTTAGGATCCCAGTGTGGGTTTGGCAGGAAGCGTACGTCAAAGACGTAGTCGGCATCGATAGGGATACCGTGCTTGAAGCCAAAGGACTCAAACACCATGGTCAGCTCACGTTCGCGTTTACCCAGCAGGCGGGTACGCAGCATCTCGGCCAGCTCATGCACTGACATCTCAGAGGTATCTACGATCAGATCCGCGCGGGAACGCAGCGGCTCCAGTAGATCGCTCTCTTCATCAATAGCGCTTTCCAGCGACAGATTCTTACTGGAAAGGGGGTGCAGACGACGGGTGTCGCTATAACGACGGATTAACGTATTGCGGTCGGCATCAAGGAAGAGCAGCTGCGGGGAAAACGCTTCCGGCAGGCTGCTCATGGCCTGTTCGAAGATCTCCGGGGATTCCGGCATATTTCGTACGTCGATACTGACGGCCGCCGAGATTTGTCTGTCTGCCAGCGTTCGTGCCAGGTCGGGCAACAGCACCACCGGCAGGTTATCTACGCAGTAAAAGCCCATATCTTCCAGCGCACGCAGGGCGACGGATTTACCCGACCCGGAACGTCCGCTGACGATCATCAGCACCATGAAACTTTTCTCCTCAGGACAGCAAATGTCATAGCCATTACCCGATTACGCATCATCCTGGTTGCCTTCCGCTTCCGTGATAATTTGATAAAGCTCTTCGTCACTCTGCGCAGCGCGCAGGCGGCGACAAATGGTTTTGTCTGCCAGGCGTCTGGCGACCAGCGACAGCGTATGCAGATGGGTTTTCGTTTGATCGGCAGGAACCAGCAGCGCAAACAGCAGGTCGACAGGCTGATTGTCGATGGCATCAAAGGCGATCGGTGTTTCCAGCTGCACAAAGACGCCCACGGCGCGCAGGGTGTCCTCTTCCAGCTTGCCATGCGGAATGGCGATGCCGTTACCGATACCGGTACTGCCCATTTTTTCACGGGTCAGGATGGCTTCAAACACCACTTGCGGCGCTAAGCCCAGCTGTTTAGCCGCCAGTTCGCTGATGATCTCCAGCGCACGTTTTTTGCTCTGGCAATGAACGGCACTGCGGGTACATTCCTGGTTAAGGACATTGCTCAGTTGAAGAGCGGAATCGTTATTTATCATAATTTCACCTAAGCGCTAACGATACAAAGGGCCTGATGTGTTTCACAACAGGCCGGCCTGCATCCGTTAACTGCCCGGACAATTAGTGTTGTTTCAGTTTATCTTTATGTTTATTTAGCTGTCGGGCCAGCTTATCAATCAAGCCGTCGATAGCCGCATACATGTCCTGCCCTTCCGCACTGGCATGGAGCTCGCCACCGTTAACATGCAGGGTGGCGTCCGAGATATGAGTCACTTTCTCCACTTTCAACACAATGTAGACCTGGTTGATCCTCTCGAAATACTGTTCAAGTTTGGCAAATTTTGTATTCAAAAATTCGCGCAGCGCCTCGGTAATTTCGACGTTATGTCCAGTGATGTTGAGCTGCATAGTGTCTTCCTTATCGGTTGTGTCAGACCAGCTGTTTACGCTGGTTAGACGGCGGAATGGATAAAGACTCTCGATACTTCGCAACAGTGCGGCGAGCCACCATGATACCTTGATCCGACAGCATGGTGGTTAACTTACTGTCACTCAGTGGTTTCGCGGGGTTTTCCGCGGCGATCAATTTCTTCACCAGCGCACGGATGGCTGTCGACGATGCTTCGCCGCCGCCCTCGGTATTAACATGGCTAGAGAAGAAATACTTAAGCTCAAAAATACCGCGTGGGCTATGCAGATACTTCTGCGTAGTGACGCGGGAAATCGTGGATTCGTGCATTTCGACGGCCTGGGCGATATCCGCCAGCACCATCGGTTTCATGTACTCTTCGCCCCGTTCGAAAAAGGCCTGCTGTTGCTCGACGATACAGCGGCTGACGCGCAGCAGGGTATCGTTACGGCTCTCAAGGCTTTTAATCAGCCAGCGCGCTTCCTGCAGATTACTGCGAATAAACTGGTTATCTGAATCGTTGCGCGAGCTGGTGCACATTGAGGCGTATTGCTGGTTAATTTGCAGGCGGGGAATGCTGTCGGAGTTAAGTTCTACGGTCCACAGACCGTTATGTTTTCGCACCAGCACGTCGGGAATAACATACTCGGGCTCGCTGGTCTGGATCGACTGACCCGGACGGGGATCCAGTGACTGAATCAGATTCACGGCGGCCTTGAGCACATCTTCTTTTAGCCGCGTCACCCGCATTAAGGCCCGGAAGTCATGATTTGCCAGCAGATCCAGATGATCGCTGACGATCAGTCTGGCCTCTTCGATCCAGGGCGTCTCTTTCACAAACTGCGACAGCTGTATAAGCAGGCAGTCACGTAAATCTCTCGCCGCTACGCCAATGGGATCAAAGCGCTGAACTCGCTTCAGAACCGCTTCGACCTCTTCCAGATCGATATCGGCATCGCCAATGCTTTCCAGAATATCTTCCAGCGGTACGGTGAGATAACCGGTGTCATCAACAGCATCGACGATAGAGGTGGCGATGGCGCGATCGGTATCGGAGAACGGAGTCAGCTCCACCTGCCACATCAGATAATCCTGCAGTGACTGGGTTGTCTCCCCCTGATAAACCGGCAGTTCATCGTCCTGGTAATCCACGCGGTTACCGGAAGGGGTGCCGGCGGTGTAGATCTCATCCCAGCTGGCATCCAGCGGCAGCTCGTCGGGCATCTCTTTCTGCTCAAGGGCATCGGCGGTATCAAGTGCCTCGGTGTCCTGGGACTGCTGGGTTTCTACCTCATCGTGAAGATCGGTTTGCTCAAGCAGAGGATTGCTCTCCAGCGCTTGCTGGAGCTCCTGCTGCAGTTCAAGCGTAGACAATTGCAACAGGCGGATTGCCTGCTGTAATTGTGGCGTCATTGCCAGCTGCTGGCTGAGCCTTAATTGCAAACCTTGCTTCATATTCAGAGCATTTTTCTCCGGTTACGCGTTGTTGTACCTCTTACCCTATCAGAGTCTGAAGTCTTCCCCAAGATACACGCGCTTAACATGCTCGTCTTCCAGGATCGCCTGCGGCGTGCCATGAGCAATCAGATGCCCCTGGCTCACAATGTATGCGCGTTCGCAGACGGCCAGCGTTTCGCGCACGTTATGGTCCGTGATCAATACGCCGAGGCCGCTGTCGCGCAGATGCTCGATAATGCGTTTGATATCAATTACGGAAATGGGGTCAACGCCCGCAAAGGGTTCATCAAGAAGAATGAATTTTGGGTTGGCAGCCAGCGCTCGGGCAATCTCAACGCGACGACGTTCGCCGCCCGAGAGCGCCTGACCGAGGCTGTCACGCAGATGTTCAATGTGGAACTCTTCCATCAGCTCGTTAGCGCGATCTTCACGCTGCTCGGCGGTAAGATCGTCACGGATCTGCAAGACGGCCATCAGGTTGTCGAAGACGCTCAGGCGACGGAAGATGGACGCTTCCTGCGGCAGATAGCCGATACCACGACGGGCACGGGCGTGCAGTGGCAGCAGACTGATGTCTTCGTCATCGATAATGATGTTGCCTGCATCGCGCGGCACAATACCGACCACCATGTAGAAAGTGGTGGTTTTACCCGCACCGTTCGGCCCCAGAAGCCCGACGATCTCACCAGAGTTTACGGTCAGACTGACATCTTCCACGACGCGGCGGCCCTTATAGGCCTTCGCAAGATTCTTTGCAGTTAATGTTGCCATAACGAATTAGTTACTCTTTTTCTGTGCCGGAGCCTGATTGCTGTTTTTGTCCTGCAGCTGCGACGGAACAAGTACGGTGGTGACGCGTTTGCCTTTTTCACTGAAGGCCTGCATTTTCTGCTCTTTCACCAGGTAGGTGATCTTGTCGCCGGTGATATTACTGTCCAGCTGCTCCAGGAACGCGTTGCCAGTGAGCACGACAAAATCTTTTGCCAGCTCATAGTGCATGTGCGACGCGTGGCCTTTTACCGGTTTGCCATTGTCCTGCATCTGGTAGAAGGTGGCCGGATTGCCGTAACCATCGATAATCTCTTTACCATCTTCGCCACCCGGACGGGTCACGACGACTTTGTCTGCATTGATTTTGATGGTGCCCTGAGTCACCACCACATTGCCAGTGAACGTCACCACATTGCCCTGCATATCAAGAGACTGGGTGTCTGACTCGATATGAATCGGCTGCTCGGTATCACCTGTCACAGCAAGCGCAGGCAGACTGGCGGCCAGCAGTGCGCTGGCGATGACGAAATTAAGGCTGAGTTTGTTTGTTTTGAATTTCATAGGAGGTTCTAACCTTTTCAATCAGCTCTGCGTTCTTGCTGCGTAAGTTCCCGCGCATTCTGAGGCCGCTGGAATTAAATGTTGTGCCGTATAAAGTGACCAGATCCTGGGATGTGACATCCTGGGTGACCAGATTGATCTGTGCGTTGTCAGTGGTGATTTTGCGCAATTGCGCATCAGGGGTCAGCGCATTCACTTCCACATGACCATAGAGATAAAGCATACGGTCATTCGTCAGTTTTGCCCGATCTGATTTGATGGACCATGTCTGAACTTTATCTTTGTCAAACGTGGTCAGCACCGGCTGGGTAAACCACGAATCACCCTGCTCAGAGAAATATTCAACGTGCTGGGCGATAAGGCGATAATTCAGTGCGCCTTCCGGGCTATAAACCACGGTATTGCTTTGATCGCTTTTATAGGTTGGATCGCTCGTGTTTACCGTCGGCGCCTCGGTGTCATCCCGATCGGCAAGATTCACGCCAATCAGTACCAGTGCCAACAGCGAAAGCAGAATAATAACCCAACGTCTGGTTTTACTCATATCGATTGCCCTTTGGCCTCATCAAGCTTGCCTTGCGCCAGTAACAGGAGATCGCACACCTCACGAACCGCGCCCCGGCCACCGTTGATCCGGGTGACATAGTCAGCGCGGGGGAGTAAAAGCGGATGCGCATCGGCAACGGCAATGCTCAGCCCCACTTCAGCCATTACTGGCCAGTCAATCAGATCGTCGCCCACATAGGCTACGTTTTCTGGGGCAATAGCCAGTTTATCCAGCAAATCCCTGAAAGCGACCCTCTTATCGGATTGTCCCTGATAAAGATGGGTAATGCCCAACGTGTCGCAACGGTCTTCTACTAGTTTAGCCTTCCGGCCGGTGATAATGGCAACTTCTATGCCAGAAGTCAGTGCGCAGCGAATGCCGTAGCCATCACGCACATTAAAGGCCTTAAGCTCCTCGCCGTTATTGCCCATATAGATCAGGCCGTCGGAGAGGACGCCGTCCACGTCCAGAATCAGCAAACGAATCTTTTCCGCTTGCGCCATCATTTGTGAACTGACCGGGCCGTAACAGGTTGCAAGCGAAGCACCCGCATTACTCATTGTCTTATCCTTCATTACACTACGCCTGCGCGCAGAAGATCATGCATATGTACCACACCCAGCAACTGGTCGCCATCGGCAACCATGACCGCGGTAATATGGCGAGACTGCATCAGGTTGAGCGCATCGACCGCCAGCGTCCCCGGACGCACGCGAATTCCGCCGCTGGTCATCACATCGGCGATACCCAGCGTACGAACATCGACGCCCATATCAAATACCCGGCGCAGGTCCCCGTCGGTGAAGATACCTTCGATCTTCATCGTCTCATCACAGATGACCGTCATGCCCAGGTTTTTACGGGTGATTTCCAGTAACGCATCACGTAAGGGAGCGTCTTTACTGACGTGCGGAATTTCCTCGCCAGTATGCATGATGTCGTTGACGCGTAACAGCAATTTGCGTCCAAGCGCACCGCCAGGGTGGGAGAGGGCGAAATCTTCTGCCGTAAAACCGCGGGCCTCAAGCAGCGCGACGGCAAGGGCGTCGCCCATCACCAGTACCGCGGTGGTGCTGGATGTTGGAGCCAGACCCAGCGGGCAGGCCTCTTTAGGGACTTTCACGCACAGGTGCACATCTGCGGCGCGCGCCATGCTGCTCTCGGGGCGGCTGGTAACGCAGATAAGCTTAACCTGCAGCCGCTTTAGGACCGGGATCAGCGCCAGAATTTCGTTAGATTCACCTGAGTTGGATAAGGCAATAACCACATCCTGCGGCGTGACCATACCGAGATCGCCGTGAGCGGCTTCGCCTGGGTGGACGAAAAAGGCCGTTGTCCCGGTGCTGGCAAAGGTTGCCGCCATTTTGCGGCCGATATGACCTGATTTACCCATCCCCATTACCACGACTTTGCCGCTACAGCGAAACAGCATTTCGCACGCCAGCGTAAAATCCTGATTAATGTATTGGTCTAACTGCGCCAGACCTTCACGTTCAATCTCCAGAACCGCTTTTCCTGCTTTCTGAAAGTCAAAGTCCGGCTGCAATTCTATGTGCGACATAATCCGTATCCGTTTACCCAGAGAGAAGAGGCGAGAGCCAGTACAGCATCGCCATCCATACGATAAAACCCGCGGTCAGTAGCGCGCCTGCGCCTTTACCAATCTGCCGTTTGCGGCGCCAGCAGAGTAGGGCAAAGATGGCGCTGACCAGCACCATCACCCCGTAATCTCGCGAGAAAGCCAGCGGGTTGAATACGCCAGGTGAGAGCAACGCTGGCAGGCCGAGCACAATCGCGATATTAAAAATGTTCGAACCGATGATGTTACCAATGGCGATATCGTCCTCGCCTTTACGCGCTCCCGCGATGGCGGTTGCCAGTTCGGGCAGACTGGTACCAATGGCGATAACCGTCAGGCCGATGGTGAGCTCGCTCATGGCAAAGTAGTTTGCCAATACCGTAGCGTTATCGACGATCATCCGCGTCGCCATGGGCATGATGATCAATGCGATCCCCAGCCAGAGTAGCGCCACGGGCAGCGTGCCTTCGCGCGGTAGCTCCGCCATCTGTTCTCGGGTCAGGCTATCATTGCCCTGTTTTTCTGCGGCGCGGGCAAGCTTAACAATGTAAAGCAGCCAGACCGTCGCCAGCGCCAGCAGGAATATGCCATCGCTCATCGTCAACTGCCCGTCGTACAATACGCAGCCTGCCAACAGACTTACGATCAACATTAGCGGCAATTCGCGGCGCAGAACATCAGAATGCACGCGAAATGGGTGCAACAGTGCGGCAAGCCCTAATATCAATAATATATTGACGATATTGGAGCCAATGGCGGTACCGACGGCGAGATCCAACTGGTCATGCATCGAAGCGGCGACCGACACGATGATCTCAGGAAGGGAGGTGCCAACGCTGACCACCGTCATGCCAATAATCAAAGGGGGAATGCCAAAGAGACGACAGAGTATTGATGCTGAAAACACCAGACGATCGGCACTGTAGACGACCAAAAGTAAACCAATTATTAACAGTGCTGTTGCGAGAAGCATCAAAAGTCCTTTCTTCAGGTATACTCGCCGGTCCACTGAGAGAAAATCTCTGGCTGCATACAGTCTGTAGACGTAACGAATTCTTAATTTTGACTTTATGCGCCGTAAAAGTAAAACAAATGCCAGCTTTCGCTTACCTCAGTGTGAAATATTCTGTAAAAATGCTGGGTTTGGAGCTGAATCAAGCATCATGCTTATCCTGAGCCGGCAATAGAAAGGAAATATACATGAGCCTGAACGGGGCGAATTTAGTCGATGTTCGCGGCGTAAGTTTTACGCGCAGCGACCGGGTCATTTTTGACAATATTTCTCTGACCGTGCCGCGCGGCAAGATCACCGCCATCATGGGGCCTTCTGGCATTGGTAAAACCACGCTGCTGCGCCTGATCGGCGGCCAGATCCCCCCGGACAGCGGCGAGATCCTTTTCGATGGCGAAAACGTTTCAGCCATGTCACGTTCACGCCTCTATACCGTGCGTAAACGCATGAGCATGCTTTTCCAGTCGGGGGCGCTTTTTACCGATCTTAACGTCTTTGATAACGTGGCTTATCCGCTGCGTGAACACACACGTCTGCCCGCGCCGCTGCTGAAAAGCACGGTAATGATGAAACTCGAGGCCGTGGGGCTACGCGGGGCGGCAAAGTTAATGCCTTCTGAGCTCTCTGGCGGGATGGCGCGCAGGGCAGCGCTTGCCCGTGCCATTGCCCTTGAACCGGATCTGATTATGTTCGACGAACCTTTTGTCGGGCAGGATCCCATCACCATGGGAGTGCTGGTTAAACTGATCTCGGAACTGAACAGTGCGCTCGGCGTGACCTGTATTGTGGTGTCGCACGATGTTCCGGAAGTACTGAGCATCGCTGACTATGCCTATATCGTGGCCGATAAAAAGATCGTCGCTCACGGCAGTGCGCAGTCCCTGAAAGAGAACGACGACGCGCGCGTGCGCCAGTTCCTCTACGGTATTGCTGATGGGCCGGTTCCGTTCCGTTATCCGGCGGATGATTATCATCAAGATTTATTAGGAATAGGGAGTTAAGCCGCTCATGCTGTTAAATGCGTTGGCCGCTTTAGGACACCACGGCATAAAAACCGTCAGGACGTTCGGGCGTGCCGGATTGATGTTATTCAATGCGCTGGTCGGCAAACCGGAGTTCCGTAAACACACCCCGCTACTGATACGTCAGCTCTATAATGTTGGCGTACTGTCGATGGTTATCATCATCGTTTCGGGAGTGTTCATCGGAATGGTGCTGGGGTTGCAGGGATATCTGGTCCTGACCACCTATAGTGCAGAAACCAGCCTCGGTATGCTGGTGTCGCTTTCATTGCTGCGTGAACTTGGGCCGGTAGTGGCCGCGCTGCTCTTTGCGGGGCGGGCGGGTTCTGCGCTCACGGCGGAGATTGGTTTGATGCGCGCGACCGAGCAGCTTTCCAGTATGGAGATGATGGCGGTCGACCCTCTGCGTCGGGTGATTTCACCGCGCTTCTGGGCTGGGGTGATCTCTCTGCCGCTGCTGACCATTCTCTTCGTCGCGGTGGGCATTTGGGGTGGTTCGCTGGTGGGTGTGCAGTGGAAGGGCATCGATGCCGGCTTCTTCTGGTCTGCTATGCAGGATGCTATCGATCTGCGAATGGATTTGGTGAACTGCCTGATAAAAAGCATTGTGTTTGCCATCACCGTTACCTGGATTGCCTTATTTAACGGTTACGATGCTATCCCGACGTCTGCAGGGATCAGCCGCGCAACAACACGTACTGTCGTGCATTCGTCGCTGGCCGTATTGGGTCTGGATTTTGTGCTCACCGCACTGATGTTTGGGAATTGAGTTCATGCAAACGAGAAAAAGTGAAATTTGGGTTGGTATCTTTGTTTTGCTGGCGCTGCTGGCGGCCTTGTTTATTTGCCTGAGAGCGGCAGATATCACCTCTGTTCGTACCGAGCCTACGTACCGAATTTATGCCACCTTCGATAATATTGGCGGCCTGAAGGCACGTTCGCCGGTGCGCATCGGCGGCGTGGTGATTGGGCGGGTAGCGGATATCTCGCTGGACGAGAAAACCTATCTGCCTCGCGTGGCGCTGGATATCGAAGAGCGCTACAACCACATTCCGGATACCAGCTCGCTCTCCATTCGTACCTCTGGCCTGCTCGGCGAGCAATATCTGGCGCTGAATGTCGGTTTTGAAGACCCTGAACTGGGAACGACTATTCTTAAAGATGGCGGCGTTATTCAGGATACCAAGTCAGCCATGGTACTTGAGGATATGATTGGTCAGTTCCTTTACAACAGTAAGGGAGGTGACGAGAACAAATCTGCTGAAGCGCCCGCAGAATCAGATGTCACGCCACCTGCTGGCACGACGAATTCATCTCAGGAGAAGTAATTCATGATTAAACGACTGTTAATGGTTGCCATGCTGATGATTGCCCCACTCACAGCGGCAAATGCGGCTGGTCAGGCTAACCCTTACCAACAGATGAATGAGGCGGCCAAGAAAACCTTCGATCGCCTTAAAAACGAACAACCTAAAATTCGCTCTAACCCGGATTATCTGCGTGATATCGTCGATCAAGAACTGCTGCCATACGTACAGATTAAGTATGCCGGTGCGCTGGTTCTGGGCCGCTACTACAAAGACGCCACCCCAGCGCAGCGTGACGCCTACTTTGCTGCGTTTCGTGAATATCTGAAGCAGGCATACGGTCAGGCATTGGCGATGTATCACGGCCAGACTTACCAGATCGCCCCTGAGCAGCCGCTGGGTGATGCCACTATCGTGCCGATTCGCGTAACCATTATCGATCCGAACGGCCGTCCGCCGGTACGCCTGGATTTCCAGTGGCGTAAAAACAGCCAGACGGGCAACTGGCAGGCCTATGACATGATCGCTGAAGGCGTTAGCATGATTACCACCAAGCAGAACGAGTGGAGCGACCTGCTGCGTACCAAAGGTATTGACGGCCTGACCGCTCAGCTGCAATCCATCTCTCGCCAGAAAATTACCCTGGACGAGAAAAAATAATGACGCAGCCACTCAGCTGGATCCGTGATGGCGAAAAGCTGTTGCTATCAGGCGAGCTGGATCAGGATTATCTGAATCCTCTGTGGGATGCGCGCGACCAGGCGATGCAAGGGGTGACCTGCATCGATCTTGGCGGGATCTCTCGCGTGGATACGGCTGGCGTCGCACTGCTGGCACATCTTGTCGCTGCCGGTAAGAAGCAGGGGCTACAGGTCTCTCTGGCAGGCATCAGCGATAACGTCATCACGTTGGCTCAGCTCTATAATCTGCCGCAAGACGTTTTGCCTCGCTAATTTTTTCAGTACGTTACTATCAAAAGCCTCGACAGTTTCATTGTCGGGGCTTTTTGCTTGTTTAAGACAGCGCCACTTTGCTCTAAGATGTTGGGCTTGTTTTCACTACCAGATGATATAGAACCCATGGAAAATAATGAAATCCAGGCAGTGCTGATGAATGCACTCTCCCTTCAGGAAGCCCACGTCTCCGGCGATGGCAGTCACTTCCAGGTTATTGCTGTGGGTGAGATTTTTGACGGCATGAGCCGCGTGAAGAAACAGCAGGCTGTTTATGCGCCGCTGAT
Organism: Leclercia sp. UBA5958; assembly: GCF_002430365.1. NCBI lineage: Bacteria > Pseudomonadati > Pseudomonadota > Gammaproteobacteria > Enterobacterales > Enterobacteriaceae > Leclercia > Leclercia sp. UBA5958. The sequence goes on from NZ_DJCE01000004.1 coordinate 87,188, forward strand.
GGAATATATCGCGGATAATCGTATCCATGCCCTGTCGATTAAGGCGTTTACCCCACAAGAGTGGGCTCGCGATCGCAAACTAAACGGTTTTTGAGCTGAGGGCGATTAGCCAGCAGCACGGTTGAATTCATACAGAGAGCAAATAATGGACAAATTTCGTGTACAGGGGCCGACGCGTCTCCAGGGCGAAGTGACAATCTCCGGCGCCAAAAACGCCGCGCTGCCAATCCTCTTCGCCGCACTGCTTGCGGAAGAGCCGGTAGAGATCCAGAACGTACCAAAATTGAAAGACATCGACACCACCATGAAGCTGCTGACTCAGCTCGGTACGAAGGTGGAGCGCAACGGATCCGTGTGGATCGATGCCAGCAACGTGAACAATTTCTCTGCGCCTTACGATCTTGTGAAAACCATGCGTGCCTCTATCTGGGCCCTGGGTCCACTGGTGGCGCGTTTTGGTCAGGGGCAGGTTTCACTGCCTGGCGGCTGTGCTATCGGTGCGCGTCCGGTTGATCTGCACATCTACGGCCTGGAAAAACTGGGCGCAGATATCAAACTGGAAGAGGGTTACGTAAAAGCCTCTGTTAATGGCCGTCTGAAAGGCGCGCACATTGTCATGGACAAAGTGAGCGTTGGCGCCACGGTAACCATTATGTCTGCCGCCACGCTGGCAGAAGGCACCACGGTTATCGAGAATGCCGCACGCGAGCCGGAAATTGTGGATACCGCAAACTTCCTGGTCGCGCTTGGCGCGAAGATCACCGGCCAGGGTACCGATCGTATCACCATCGAAGGCGTTGAGCGTCTGGGTGGCGGCGTTTACCGCGTACTGCCTGACCGTATCGAAACCGGTACTTTCCTGATTGCTGCCGCGATTTCAGGCGGCAAAATTGTCTGCCGCAATGCACAGCCCGATACCCTGGATGCCGTACTGGCTAAACTGCGTGACGCAGGGGCCGATATCGAGATCGGTGAAGACTGGATCAGCCTGGATATGCACGGCAACCGTCCTAAAGCGGTAAACGTCCGTACCGCGCCTCATCCGGCATTCCCGACCGATATGCAGGCACAGTTCACTCTGCTGAACCTCGTGGCGGAAGGAACCGGCTTCATCACTGAAACCATCTTTGAGAACCGCTTCATGCACGTACCGGAACTTATCCGTATGGGCGCACACGCGGAGATTGAGAGCAATACCGTTATTTGCCATGGCGTTGAAACACTGTCTGGCGCACAGGTGATGGCGACCGATCTGCGCGCGTCAGCGAGTCTTGTGCTGGCGGGTTGTATTGCCGAAGGTACAACGATTGTCGATCGTATTTATCACATCGATCGCGGTTACGAACGTATCGAAGATAAACTGCGCGCGCTGGGTGCCAATATCGAGCGTGTGAAGGGCGAGTAATCGTGCCTGGCAGCCCCCTGCCTTTAAGACCGGGGGGTTGCTATTCCTGCTAAAAAAGCGTCACTCCTGGCGCTTTCTCTCTTCTCTTTTCCGCCGCATCAACCGCGTTCTGTCAACAAATTCGTGGGTTATGGGATCGTGATAACGCGATGGCCATATCACCCAGGGATCGGTGCCCAGTGCAGTGGCAATGATCAACTCACCTTTCGGCCATGAGCGCGTTAACGCGTTAGCTAAAGTGGATGAGCTAAGACCATTACGGCGAGACTCCGCAGCCAGTGAAGTTCCTTTTTTACGCAGCGCGGCAATAATATCGGCCGGATGCCAGTCGATAAATTTCTTATCCATGTTGCTGTCCCTCTGTTCAGGTGCGTCCACGTCATTTCGAGTTAAATGACGTTGTTACTATACCTTCTTCGAACAGCGGTTCTAAAAAGTTCGCGGCATGCGGAGTGACATTCAGATTATGCCAATCCTTTATTCATGCGGGTTGTAAGCGAATTCATTAACAACGTTATGGATGAAATTGGAGCTTATAAGAACTCTCTTTTTCCGAATCGAGAGTTCTTATTCAGATCAACGATCGCGTTGTACCGCAATGTGCGCCAGGCCAATAAGCGCCTCACGCCAAGGGCTTTCAGGCAGAACCTGAAGGGCAGCGATCGCTTTGTCTGCTTCCTCTTCGGCGCGCTGACGCGTCCATTCCAGAGAGCCGCAAGCTGCCATTGTTTCCAGCACGGGTTCCAGAAGATGTCGGCCATTACCCTGTTCGATCGCATCACGGATCTGCTTCGCTTGTTCAGGCGTACCGTTACGCATGGCATGCAGCAAGGGTAGTGTCGGTTTGCCTTCGTTCAGGTCATCACCCACGTTTTTACCCAGCGTTTCGCCATCGGCGCTGTAGTCGAGCAGATCGTCAATCAGCTGGAAAGCCGTACCCAGGTAACGCCCGTAGTCTTGCAGACCCTTTTCTTGCGCCTCAGAGCAGCCGCCAAGAATACCCGAGCACTGAGCCGCCGCTTCGAACAGACGCGCCGTCTTGCTGTAGATGACGCGCATGTAGTTCTCTTCGGTGATGTCCGGATCGTTGACGTTCATCAGCTGCAACACTTCACCTTCGGCGATGACGTTAACGGCTTTAGACATCACCTCCAGGATCTTTAAGGATCCCAGGCTCGTCATCATCTGGAACGCACGTGTGTAAATAAAATCGCCGACCAGAACGCTGGCGGCATTGCCAAACGCGGCGTTCGCGGTGGCTTTACCCCGGCGCATGTCCGATTCATCCACCACATCGTCGTGGAGCAACGTTGCGGTATGGATAAATTCGATCAGGGCTGCAATCGTAACGTGCGCATTTTCCTGATAGCCCACCGCGCGCGCGGCAAGCACAGCGATCATTGGACGGATGCGTTTCCCGCCTCCACTGACGATGTAGTAACCCAACTGATTGATAAGCTGAACATCAGAGTTGAGCTGTTCCAGGATTGCTGCATTCACACCCGCCATATCCTGCGCGGTTAACTCATTGATTTTTTCTAAATTCATCGTAAAAGCCGGGCTTTTAGTCCTGTAGGCCCCATTTTAAATGGGTTAACAAAGGGTTCGGTTAATCAATAGTAGCGCCGATTGTACTGAAAAAACGCCTCAGATAAACGTTGCCGTACGTGTTGTGTTTTTTTTCTTCATGTATTGACGGTAGCACTTGTCAAAGGCTCGCGTTTTGCGTAATATTCGCGCCCTATTGTGAATATTTATAGCGCACTCTGAATCATACGAGGATGTGCGCGGAAGCGGAGTTTATATGTACGCGGTTTTCCAAAGTGGTGGTAAACAACACCGAGTAAGCGAAGGTCAGACCGTTCGCCTGGAAAAGCTGGACATCGCAACTGGCGAATCTGTTGAGTTCGCAGAAGTTCTGATGATCGCAAACGGTGAAGAAGTCAAAATCGGCGTTCCTTTCGTTGATGGCGGCGTTATCAAAGCTGAAGTTGTTGCACACGGTCGTGGCGAGAAAGTTAAAATCGTTAAGTTTCGTCGTCGTAAACACTACCGTAAGCAGCAGGGCCACCGTCAGTGGTTCACTGATGTGAAAATTACTGGCATCAGCGCCTAAGACCTGAGGAGAGATTTAAATGGCACATAAAAAGGCTGGCGGCTCCACACGTAACGGTCGCGATTCAGAAGCTAAACGCCTGGGCGTTAAGCGTTTCGGTGGCGAAACTGTACTGGCGGGTAGCATCATCGTTCGTCAGCGTGGCACCAAATTCCACGCTGGTAACAACGTAGGTTGCGGTCGTGACCACACTCTGTTTGCTAAAGCAGACGGTAAAGTGAAATTTGAAGTTAAAGGCCCGAACAACCGTAAATACATCAGCATCGTTGCTGAGTAAGGTTTTCTCGGTCCGGTAACGGATTAAAGCCCCGCAACCTGTTGCGGGGCTTTTTACATTGGAAACCCGGCAATTTTTTCTGTAGGGAAAACGGGCATGAAGCAGCAGGCCGGCATTGGTATTCTTTTGGCGCTCACTACCGCAATGTGCTGGGGTGCACTGCCAATCGCAATGAAGCAGGTTCTGGAGGTGATGGAGCCGCCCACCGTGGTATTTTATCGCTTCCTGATGGCAAGTATTGGCCTCGGTGCGATCCTCGCGATAAGAGGCAAGCTCCCACCACTACGGCTCTTCCGTAGTCCGCGCTGGCTGGTGTTACTGGCTATCGCGACGGGGGGGCTATTCGGTAACTTCATCTTGTTCAGCTCTTCCCTGCAATATTTAAGCCCTACGGCATCGCAGGTGATTGGTCAGCTTTCCCCTGTGGGCATGATGGTAGCCAGCGTGTTTATTCTCAAAGAGAAGATGCGTGGCACCCAAATTATTGGGGCATGTATGCTGTTATGTGGGCTGGTGATGTTCTTTAACACCAGTCTGGTTGAGATTTTCACCCGCCTGACGGATTACACCTGGGGTGTGATTTTTGGGGTAGGTGCAGCGATGGTCTGGGTGAGTTATGGCGTCGCGCAAAAGGTGTTATTGCGGCGTCTGGCGTCACAGCAGATCCTCTTTTTGCTGTACACTTTATGTACTATTGCATTGCTGCCACTTGCGAAGCCGGGCGTCATTGCTCAGTTGAGCGACTGGCAACTGGCGTGTCTGATCTTTTGTGGTCTGAACACGTTGGTGGGTTATGGTGCGCTCGCTGAGGCGATGGCGCGCTGGCAAGCAGCACAGGTGAGCGCCTTAATCACGCTTACCCCGCTGTTTACGCTATTATTTTCAGATTTGTTATCAGTGGCCTGGCCCGATTTCTTCGTCAAACCGATGTTAAACCTTCTGGGGTATCTCGGTGCGTTTGTCGTGGTTGCGGGCGCGATGTATTCCGCCATTGGTCATCGTCTTTGGGGACGTTGGCGCAAAAATGAAGCGGTTGTAGTCATGCCCCGCTCAGGCGAATGAGTTACGGAGAGTAAAATGAAGTTTGTTGATGAAGCAACGATCCTGGTTGTTGCAGGTGATGGCGGTAATGGTTGCGTAAGCTTCCGCCGTGAAAAATACATTCCACGCGGCGGCCCGGACGGCGGCGATGGCGGGGATGGCGGCGATGTGTGGCTGGAGGCGGATGAAAACCTCAACACGCTGATCGACTACCGTTTCGAGAAATCTTTCCGCGCGGAACGTGGCCAGAATGGCCAGAGCCGTGATTGCACCGGTAAACGCGGGAAAGACGTAAGCATTAAAGTGCCGGTAGGGACGCGCGTCATCGATCAGGGCACCGGCGAAACCATGGGTGACATGACGAAGCATGGTCAGCGCCTGATGGTCGCCAAAGGTGGCTGGCACGGCCTGGGCAACACCCGCTTCAAGTCCTCTGTGAACCGTACACCTCGTCAGAAAACGATGGGGACGCCGGGCGATAAGCGTGATCTGCAGCTGGAGCTGATGCTGCTGGCCGACGTGGGGATGCTGGGCATGCCGAACGCCGGTAAATCGACCTTTATCCGTGCCGTCTCTGCTGCCAAGCCGAAAGTAGCTGATTATCCGTTTACCACGCTGGTGCCAAGCCTGGGCGTGGTTCGTATGGATAACGAGAAGAGCTTCGTTGTGGCTGATATTCCTGGCCTGATCGAAGGTGCTGCCGAAGGTGCGGGTCTGGGTATTCGCTTCCTGAAGCACCTCGAGCGTTGCCGCGTCCTGCTGCACCTGATCGATATCGATCCTATCGACGGTTCTGATCCGGTTGAAAACGCCCGTATCATCATCGGTGAGCTGGAAAAATACAGCGACAAGCTGGCGGCGAAACCGCGCTGGCTGGTCTTTAACAAGATCGACCTGATGGACAAAGCCGAGGCCGAAGCCAAGGCGAAAGCGATTGCCGACGCGATGGGCTGGGAAGATAAATACTATCTGATCTCTGCGGCAAGCCAGGTTGGCGTTAAAGATCTCTGCTGGGATGTGATGACCTTTATCATCGAGAACCCGATCGCTCAGGCAGAAGAGGCGAAACAGCCAGAGAAAGTCGAGTTCATGTGGGACGATTATCATCGTCAGCAGCTCGAAGAGCAGCAAGAAGATATCGAAGATGACGAAGACTGGGATGACGACTGGGATGAAGATGACGAAGAAGGCGTCGAATTCATCTACAAACGTTAAGACCGTCTGTGACCCCCTTATCAAGGGGGTTTTTTTTTATCTCAGTTTTGCAGGGAGCCAGCAGCTCACTATTAGCCCGCCTTCAGGACGATTCTCCAGATGCAGGGTGCCGCGATGGAGTTGCAGAATACGTTGAACGATACTCAGCCCCAGACCACTGCCGCCATAACGTTGATCAATACGGCGGAACGGCTCAGTAATAGACTGTCGATGCGCCTCATCAATACCCGGCCCTTGGTCAAGTACGCTGACTCTCGTCCCGTCGCCCGTCTCTTCTAATTTCACCTCGATTACGGTGCCTTTTGGGCTGTAACGAACAGCGTTCTCCAGCAGATTACGCAGCATCAGGCGCAGCAGGATGGCATCACCCTCGGCCACGAGAGGACTTTGCGGGGGCCAGATAAGCCTGTGCTCTTTAGCATCATGTTCCAGCGCCAAAGGCGCGAATATCGTGTCGCTCCAGCTCAGCGTCTGATAGTGACCACTCGCCATCGCCTGTCCCGCACGGGCCAGCATTAAGAGCTGCTCTACCGTGTGCATCAACTGGTCAATACGTGTAATCAATGGCTCCGCCTGAGGCGTGCCAGACTTCGCCATTAACTCCAGATGCAGACGAATGCCAGCCAGCGGTGTTCGCAGCTCGTGTGCGGCGTCAGCGGTGAATAAGCGCTCTTGCTGCAGAGTATGGTCAAGACGAGCCAGCAGCTGGTTTAGCGTGCGGGTTACGGCACTGATCTCCAGCATGTCGGAATAGACTGGCAGCGGCGTGAGATTGTCGGCAGAACGGTTTGCCAGGCTGGTACGCAACTGATTAAGTGGACGGGTAATCCAGGTGATTGCCCAGAACGAGAAAAGCAGGGTAAAGCCAATCATCACCAGCGAGGGAACCAGCAAAGAAGCGATCGCTTCATGGATCTCCTTCTCAACGTGCTGGTTTCGCGATTTCGCTGACAAGGTTTCATTGACTAAAAAGCCGATCTGCTCCCGGCTTTCATGCCAGAGCCAGACGACGCTAATCAGTTGAAAAAAGAGTAAAATAATAGCAAGCAACACCATCAGCCGACGGCGCATACTGTTCATTTTTGGCTTTCCAGTCGATAGCCGACGCCGCGGACGGTTTTAATACGATCTTTACCGAGTTTGCGTCGCAAATTATGGATATGGACTTCAAGGGTGTTAGATCCGGGATCATCCTGCCAGGAGTAGATATCCTGCTGCAGGGTTTCTCGGTGCACGGTTTGCCCGCTGCGCATAATGAGGCGAGTGAGCAGGGCAAACTCCTTCGGCGTCACCTCAACCGGTAGCGTCTGCTGCAATACCTGCTGCGTTTGCAAATTGAGGGTGAGATCGCCATCGCTCAGCAAATTATCGCTGTGTCCCTGATAGCGACGAATCAGCGCCCGAACGCGAGCTTGCAGCTCTGCCAGGGCAAAAGGCTTAACCAGGTAGTCATCAGCGCCTGAATCAAGCCCATTGATGCGATCCGCCAGCGCATCGCGTGCGGTAAGGATCAGCACGGGATTAGAGATGCCTCGACGACGCCACTGGCTAAGCAGCGTTGCCCCGTCTTTATCCGGCAGACCAAGGTCAAGGATCACCAGACTGTACTCACCACTCTGGATCAAACCATCCGCTTCTGCCGCCGTAGCCGCGCAGTCAAGAGTATAGCCCTCAGCAGTAAGGGCTAGCGCCAGCCCTTCCTGTAACAACATATCATCTTCAACAATAAGCAGTTTCATCGTTAATTATTCTGATAGATGTCTTTATAAAGGCGGCTTTCGAAGCGCACCAGTGGAATACGGCGATTACGTTGATCCGCGGGCTCGACAGCATAACCTGACAGATATTGTACAAACGCCATGCGTTGGCCGCTGGCGGTGGTAATAAACCCGGCAAGGTTATATACCCCCTGCAGCGAACCGGTCTTGGCGGAGACTTTGCCATCGACACCAGCCGCGTGCAGGCCAGCGCGATATTGCAGTGAACCGTCATAACCTGCCAGCGGCAGCATTGAAATGAAGTTTAGCTGAGTGTCGTGCTGGGCAATGTATTGAAGCACCTGCATCATCGTGGCGGGGGAGATGAGGTTATGGCGTGACAGGCCTGAACCATCCACCGCAATGGTATTACCCAGATCGATACCCGCCTGCTGACGCAAAATCTGACGTACCGCATCGGAGCCCGCGCGCCAGGTGCCGGGTACGCCGAAGCGGGCATGGCCAATCATGCGGAATACGGTATCGGCAATCATATTGTCTGACTTTTTCAGCATAATCTTCAGCAGATCATGCAGGGGCGCCGACTGTTTGCTGGCCAGGACGGTTCCCGGTTCGTTAGTCAGCGTCTGGCGCAGCAGTGTTCCGGAATAGCTTATGTTCGCTTGTTTCAGCTCATCTTTCAGAATGGCCCCGGCGTAGCTGGCGCCGTCCTGAATGGCAAACGCCAGCGGCAGCGGATCGGCGCGCTGAGTTAGACACCCTGTAAGCGTAAAGCGATTTAAATCACCGGGCACCACGTCCAGTTCGCAATACTGGGCTTCTGAGGAGCCTTTCGCTAAGGTGCGCACCTGGCTGAACATATTGACTGGGTAATAAGAGGCGACGCGTATAAACGCGAGGTCATTGGCTTTCGGCGCGCTATACAGCGAGACTGAGAAACAGTTGCGATCAACAATCGCGGCGGCAGGAGGGGCGCTGAAGCACTGAGTCATGTCATTCCAGGGCCAACCCGGGGCTTTATCATGACTGGCAAAAATCGAGGTATCTATCAGCACATTGCCTTCGATTCGCTGGACTCCGGCTTTTTTCATCACCGCAACCATATTGCGAATATCCTGACGCTTTAACGTAGGATCGCCGCCAAATCGCGCCGTAAGGTCACCTTTTAGTACACCGCCATCAATGTTACCCTTGCTTTCCAGCGTAGTAGTAAAGCGAAAATCAGGGCCAAGTTGCAGTAGCGCCGCTAGCCCGGTGATGACCTTTTGGGTACTGGCGGGCAACGCCATCTGTTGGCTGTGATACTCTATCTCAGGAGTCTGGGCACCGACCTTCTGCACCATAAGGGCAAGGTTGGCGCCGGCAGGGAGCTGGTTAACGTACTCATCGACATTAGCAGCCTGGGCAGTAAACGCTATACTGGTGGTCAATCCGATGACAAATCTGGAAAATCGCATAATCTCGCGCTAACAAGCTGGAAAGAAGCCGTCATACTAAGGCGCAACGCCCTGCAAAGTAAACGATGACCCATAGTGAACTTCAGGGTAAAATACGTATCAAACTGAAAAATTGCCGCTGACCTGGAACTTCGTTTCCGGGTCAGTTTTCTTTTGCTTCTGCCCCGCTGAACGTCAGGGTGGCAGGGGCCGGAGCAGGTGACGCTGCCCCCAACAGGAATGTTTAAGAGGTATAACAAATGCAAGCTATTCCGATGACCTTACGTGGTGCCGAAAAACTGCGTGAAGAACTGGATTTCCTGAAATCTGTTCGCCGCCCTGAAATCATCGCTGCCATCGCGGATGCCCGCGAGCACGGCGACCTGAAAGAGAATGCTGAGTATCATGCCGCGCGTGAACAGCAGGGCTTCTGTGAAGGTCGCATCAAGGATATCGAAGCAAAACTGTCTAACGCGCAGGTGATTGATATCACAAAAATGCCTAATAACGGCCGCGTGATTTTCGGTTCAACCGTGACGGTGATTAATCTCGACACGGACGAAGAGCAGACTTACCGCATCGTGGGCGATGACGAAGCTGATTTTAAGCAAAATCTGATCTCCGTGAACTCGCCGATTGCGCGTGGACTGGTCGGTAAAGAGCAGGACGATGTGGTCACCATCCGTACCCCGGGTGGCGAAGTGGAGTATGAAATTACAAAGGTTGATTACCTGTAATTCGCATCTCCCGCAAGATGTTGATACATTGTAAAGAAAGGAAAAAGGCCGCATAGCGGCCTTTTATCAACTCAAGGAGCATGGCATTTTGCTCACCTGCTAAAGGAAAACCCCTCGTTTTACACAGAAACTGTGTTCAATTCAGGATAATCTTAGCGTGGCAGCGAGATTTTACGCTCTTTAGATGGGCGGTAGAGCACCAGCGTTTTACCGATGACCTGTACATTACAGGCGCCGGTTTCGCGCACGATGGCTTCCACGATCAAGTTTTTGGTCTCTCTGTCTTCAGAGGCGATTTTCACCTTGATCAGCTCGTGGTGCTCCAGCGCTTGTTCAATCTCGGCCAGTACCCCTTCGGTCAAACCATTGTTGCCAAGCATAACTACAGGCTTGAGCGGATGTGCCAGACCTTTAAGGTGCTGTTTTTGTTTAGTACTCAGATTCATCGTATATTTTTGCTTACGTTGGGATTGAAAACGGTTCATTCTACCGCCATCTCCCATATATCGCCAAATTGCTATGTGGAAATTTACACCACTGGCGACGATGAACCAGGACGGAATGTTAAATGACAGGTAAAAAGCGTTCTGCTAGCTCGAGCCGCTGGCTCCAGGAACACTTTAGCGATAAATATGTTCAACAGGCACAGAAAAAGGGGTTACGTTCCCGTGCCTGGTTTAAACTTGATGAAATACAGCAAAGTGACAAACTTTTTAAACCGGGAATGACGATTGTCGATCTCGGTGCAGCACCAGGCGGATGGTCTCAGTATGCGGTGACGCAAATCGGCGGAACGGGCCGAATCATTGCATGCGATCTTTTACCAATGGATCCTATCGTTGGTGTTGACTTCCTTCAGGGCGACTTTCGTGATGAATTAGTGCTGAAAGCGTTACTTGAGCGTGTAGGTGACAGTAAAGTACAGGTTGTCATGTCTGATATGGCGCCAAATATGTGCGGAACACCGGCGGTGGATATTCCTCGCTCCATGTATCTGGTAGAACTGGCGTTAGAAATGTGTCGTGATGTATTGGCGCCAGGTGGTAGTTTTTTAGTAAAGGTGTTCCAGGGCGAAGGTTTCGAGGAGTATCTAAAGGAAATTCGCTCCCTGTTTACGAAGGTCAAAGTTCGTAAGCCGGACTCTTCTCGTGCGCGTTCACGCGAAGTGTATATTGTAGCGACCGGGCGAAAATGATAGTCGGTGAGTTTCAGACGAAAGTTTGAAATAAATCGGATACAGAGTATCCTGACGCTGTTTTTAACACAGTTGTAATAAGAGGTTAATCCCTTGAGTGACATGGCGAAAAACCTAATACTCTGGCTGGTCATTGCCGTTGTGCTGATGTCAGTATTCCAGAGCTTTGGGCCCAGCGAGTCTAATGGCCGCAAGGTGGATTATTCTACCTTCCTGCAAGAGGTCAACCAGGATCAGGTTCGCGAAGCGCGTATCAACGGACGTGAGATCAACGTTACCAAGAAAGATAGTAACCGTTACACGACTTACATCCCGGTGAACGATCCTAAGCTGCTTGATAACCTTCTGACTAAAAACGTCAAGGTGGTCGGTGAGCCGCCGGAAGAGCCAAGCCTGCTGGCTTCTATCTTCATTTCGTGGTTCCCGATGCTGCTGCTTATCGGCGTCTGGATCTTCTTTATGCGCCAGATGCAGGGCGGCGGTGGCAAAGGCGCCATGTCGTTCGGTAAGAGTAAGGCGCGCATGCTGACGGAAGACCAGATCAAAACCACTTTTGCCGACGTCGCAGGTTGTGACGAAGCAAAAGAAGAGGTGGGTGAGCTGGTTGAATATCTGCGTGAGCCGAGCCGTTTCCAGAAACTGGGCGGTAAGATCCCGAAAGGCGTTCTGATGGTCGGCCCTCCAGGTACCGGTAAAACCCTGCTGGCGAAAGCCATTGCGGGTGAAGCGAAGGTGCCGTTCTTTACCATTTCTGGTTCCGACTTCGTGGAAATGTTCGTGGGTGTGGGTGCATCTCGTGTGCGCGACATGTTCGAACAGGCCAAGAAAGCGGCACCGTGCATCATCTTCATCGATGAAATCGACGCCGTAGGCCGCCAGCGTGGTGCAGGCCTGGGCGGTGGTCACGATGAGCGCGAACAGACCCTTAACCAGATGCTGGTTGAGATGGATGGCTTCGAAGGTAACGAAGGTATTATCGTTATTGCGGCGACTAACCGTCCGGACGTACTTGACCCAGCACTGCTGCGTCCAGGCCGTTTCGACCGTCAGGTTGTGGTCGGTCTGCCGGATGTTCGTGGTCGTGAACAGATTCTGAAAGTACACATGCGTCGCGTTCCGCTGGCGCCAGATATCGATGCGGCAATCATTGCGCGCGGTACGCCGGGCTTCTCCGGTGCTGACCTGGCTAACCTGGTGAACGAAGCGGCTCTGTTTGCGGCTCGCGGTAACAAGCGCGTGGTTTCCATGGTGGAGTTCGAGAAAGCGAAAGACAAAATCATGATGGGTGCGGAACGTCGCTCCATGGTGATGACGGAAGCGCAGAAAGAGTCCACGGCTTATCACGAAGCGGGCCACGCCATTATTGGTCGTCTGGTACCGGAACATGATCCGGTACACAAAGTGACGATTATTCCGCGCGGTCGTGCGCTGGGTGTGACCTTCTTCCTGCCAGAGGGCGACGCGATCAGCGCCAGCCGTCAGAAGCTGGAAAGTCAGATTTCGACCCTCTACGGTGGTCGTCTGGCAGAGGAGATCATCTACGGTGCGGAACATGTTTCTACCGGTGCGTCCAACGATATTAAAGTTGCGACTAACCTGGCGCGTAACATGGTGACCCAATGGGGCTTCTCTGACAAACTCGGTCCTCTGCTGTATGCGGAAGAAGAGGGTGAAGTTTTCCTGGGCCGTTCTGTAGCGAAAGCCAAACATATGTCCGATGAAACAGCACGTATCATCGATCAGGAAGTGAAATCGCTTATCGAGCGTAACTATGCTCGTGCTCGTCAAATCCTGAATGACAATATGGACATCCTGCATGCGATGAAAGATGCGCTCATGAAGTATGAAACCATCGATGCGCCGCAGATCGACGACCTGATGGCTCGCCGTGATGTGCGTCCGCCAGCAGGCTGGGAAGACCCAGGCGCTTCCAACAATTCTGACAACAATGGCACTCCGCGTGCACCGCGTCCGGTCGATGAACCGCGTACGCCAAACCCGGGTAACACCATGTCAGAACAGTTGGGCGACAAATAAGTCACTGCTGTTGATGCGTTTGTCTTAACTTCAAAACCCTGGAGCTTGCTCCGGGGTTTTTCTTTTCCGCTAAACCATACAGTTACCAGGGATTTTTGCCATGAAACTTTTCGCCCAGGATTCGCATCTTGAACTCTCACATCCTCATGTGATGGGTATCCTGAACGTTACCCCTGACTCCTTCTCCGACGGCGGGACGCACAACACGCTTATTGAGGCGGTGAGACACGCGAATTTGATGATCAACGCGGGTGCCACCATTATTGATGTCGGCGGGGAGTCCACGCGCCCGGGGGCGGCGGATGTTTCGGTAGACGAAGAGTTAGCGCGCGTCGTTCCAGTGGTTGAGGCGATTGCTCAACGTTTTGAAGTGTGGATTTCCGTCGACACCTCTAAGCCTGAAGTGATTCGCGAAGTGGCGAGAGTAGGTGCTCACATTATCAATGACATTCGCTCGCTGACCGAGCCGGGCGCGCTTGAGGCGGCAGCAGAAACCGGGCTACCGGTGTGCCTGATGCACATGCAGGGGCAGCCGAAAACGATGCAGGAAGCGCCTAAGTATGCAGATGTCTTTGCCGATGTTAATCGCTTCTTTATTGAGCATATCGCACGCTGTGAGCGTGCAGGCATCCCAAAAGAGAAATTGCTACTCGACCCGGGATTCGGTTTCGGTAAGAATCTCTCCCATAACTACGAACTTCTTGCGCGCTTATCTGAGTTTCACCATTTTGGCCTGCCGCTGCTGGTTGGGATGTCGAGAAAATCAATGATAGGACAGTTGCTGAACGTGGGCCCTTCCGAGCGCCTGAGCGGCAGCCTGGCTTGCGCCGTTATTGCAGCGATGCAGGGAGCTCATATTATTCGCGTCCATGACGTAAAAGAGACTGTTGAAGCCATGCGTGTAGTGGAAGCTACACTGGCAGCGAAGGAAAACAAACGCTATGAGTGAACGTAAATATTTTGGTACCGATGGCATCCGTGGGCGCGTAGGCGATGCACCAATCACCCCTGATTTTGTCCTGAAGCTGGGCTGGGCAGCTGGTAAAGTGCTGGCGCGTCACGGCTCACGCAAAATCATCATTGGCAAAGATACGCGTATCTCCGGTTATATGCTGGAATCGGCATTAGAGGCTGGGCTGGCCGCTGCGGGGCTTTCTGCCTCCTTTACAGGACCGATGCCGACCCCTGCAGTGGCTTATCTCACCCGCACCTTCCGCGCGGAAGCGGGTATTGTTATCTCTGCTTCCCATAACCCGTTTTATGACAACGGCATCAAATTCTTCTCCATCGACGGTACTAAACTGCCGGATGAAGTAGAGGAAGCCATTGAAGCGGAGATGGAAAAAGAGATCACCTGCGTGGATTCTGCTGAGCTGGGTAAAGCGAGCCGCATTGTGGATGCTGCGGGCCGCTACATTGAATTCTGCAAAGGTACCTTCCCTAACGAGCTGAGCCTTAGCCATCTCAAAATCGTTGTCGACTGTGCGAACGGCGCGACCTACCACATTGCACCGAATGTGTTCCGCGAACTGGGCGCGAAAGTGATTACTATCGGCTGTGAACCGGATGGCGTGAACATCAACGAAGGCGTCGGGGCCACCGACGTCCGGGCACTGCAGGCTCGTGTGCTGGCTGAAAAAGCCGATCTGGGGATTGCGCTGGACGGCGACGGCGACCGCGTCATCATGGTCGACCATGAGGGTCACAAGGTCGATGGCGACCAGATCTTGTATATCATTGCGCGTGAAGGGCTGCGCCAGGGACAACTGCGCGGCGGTGCTGTTGGCACGCTGATGAGTAACATGGGTCTGGAACTGGCGCTGAAACAGCTCGGCATTCCGTTTGTCCGCGCGAAAGTGGGCGATCGCTATGTACTGGAAAAATTGCAGGAGAAAGGGTGGCGCATTGGGGCTGAAAACTCCGGTCACGTTATTCTGCTGGATAAAACCACCACGGGCGATGGCATCGTGGCGGGCCTGCAGGTTGTGGCGGCGATGGTACGTAACCATATGTCCCTGTACGACCTCTGCAGCGGCATGAAAATGTTCCCGCAGATTTTGGTCAACGTACGTTTCTCTGCAGGTAGCGGCGATCCGCTGGAAAATGAGAACGTGAAAGCCGTCATGGCCGAGGTTGAAGCTGCGCTGGGCTCACGTGGCCGTGTGTTACTGCGTAAATCTGGTACTGAACCGCTGATCCGCGTGATGGTAGAGGGTGAAGACGAAGCTCAGGTGACTGAATTTGCTCACCGTATCGCCGATGCGGTAAAAGCGGCATAATCATTCAGGTTAAGTGTTTAAAAAGGCGGCGATTGCCGCCTTTAAATTGCGCAGATGTGCGGCTTTTGCTGTTTTTTTCCGCACTTGATACAATGCGCTGAAATTGCCCTTGCGAAGGTCATTCGCTTTGGTTAGTATTCACACCCGCTTCAGTGGGAAAGAGAAATTCCTGCTTATTGGTCGAAGCATTGGTATGCGGCAAATCCGCAAGGAACAGGTTGATTATGTACGAAGCTCTTTTGGTTGTTTTCCTTATTGTGGCCATCGCACTCGTTGCGCTGATTATGCTGCAGCAAGGTAAAGGCGCTGACATGGGAGCCTCCTTCGGAGCAGGCGCTTCCGGTACGCTGTTCGGTTCAAGTGGTTCTGGTAACTTCATGACCCGCGCAACGGCGATTCTGGCGACGCTGTTTTTCATCATCAGCCTGGCGCTTGGCAATATCAACAGCAACAAGACCAGTAAGGGAAGTGAGTGGGAAAACCTGAGCGCGCCGGCGAAATCCGAGCAGACTCAGCCAGCTGCACCGGCTAAGCCGACCAGCGATATCCCGCAGTAAGTAAGTATTCCGTACCGAGGTGGTGGAATTGGTAGACACGCTACCTTGAGGTGGTAGTGCCCTAACGGGCTTGTGGGTTCGAGTCCCATCCTCGGTACCAATATTCCGAAAGAAAGACGCTGAAAAGCGTCTTTTTTTTCGTCGGTCCTTTATCACCTGACAGTGACGATAATGGGTTAGATACTATCGACGCGCCCCGTTAAAGGGCAAAAAAAAGCGCCTGGCAGGCGCTTTTTGTCTTTCGGATTAACGATTACGGCTTATCGTTATGATCCTGATTCTCAACCTGCGGCAAACCATTTCCACCGGATACCGAGAGCAGACCGTTCTCAGTATAGGTGAACAGCTTGGCACGGGTATCGGTGATATCCAGATTACGCATAGTCAGCTGGCCGATACGATCGTCCGGAGAGAAGACTGAATCGCCTTTCTCCATGGTCAGACGTTCTGCCTGGTAGGTCAGGTTGTCAGAGACCGTGTTAAGGATGGAGTAGTCATTACCGCGACGCAGCTCCAGCGTCACTTCGCCCGTGATGGCGCTTGCCACCCAGCGCTGCAACGCATCACGCAGCATCAGTGCCTGCGGGTCGAACCAGCGGCCCTGATACAGAAGTTTACCTAACTGACGACCATGAGAGTGATACTGCTCGATGGTATCTTCGTTGTGAATACCGGTCAGCAGACGTTCATAGGCAATGTGCAGCAGCGCCATCCCCGGAGCTTCATAGATGCCACGGCTTTTCGCTTCGATAATACGGTTCTCAATCTGGTCGCTCATGCCCAGACCGTGACGTCCGCCGATACGGTTCGCTTCCATCATCAGCTCGACATCGTCAGAGAAGGTTTTGCCGTTCAGGGCAACCGGATGGCCGCGCTCGAAACGTACTGTCACTTCTTCGGCCTGGATTTTGACGTTTTCGTCCCAGAACTTAACGCCCATGATCGGGTTAACGATCTTCACGCTGGAGTTCAGGTACTCCAGGTCTTTCGCTTCGTGCGTCGCACCCAGCATGTTGGAGTCAGTTGAGTAAGCTTTCTCGACGGACATCTTATAATCGAAGCCGCAGGCAATCATAAATTCAGACATTTCATGACGACCACCCAGCTCATCGATGAAATCGGTATCCAGCCAGGGTTTGTAGATCTGCAGTTCAGCGTTGGTCAGCAGGCCATAGCGATAGAAACGCTCAATGTCGTTGCCTTTATAGGTGCTGCCGTCGCCCCAGATATTGACGCCGTCTTCTTTCATCGCAGCAACCAGCATAGTACCGGTCACGGCGCGACCCAGAGGCGTGGTATTGAAATAAGTCAAACCGCCGGTAGTGTTATGAAACGCGCCACACTGAATGGCTGCGATACCTTCAGCAACCAGTTGCTTACGGCAGTCAATCAGACGGGCGTTCTCTGCACCATACTCCATGGCGCGACGCGGGATGGCTTCATAATCGTCCTCATCCGGCTGACCCAGGTTCGCAGTATATGCATAAGGAACCGCTCCCTTTTGGCGCATCCACAGCAGTGCAGCGCTGGTATCCAGGCCGCCCGAAAAAGCGATGCCAATACGTTGTCCTTGCGGAAGATGCTTGAGAATCGTCGTCATAAAATAAAACCCTGCTTGATTGACTGATGAGTTATCCTTTTCACCTGAATTGCATTTTTATGCAAAATAAGTGAGTTTTCATTTAATCATCTTTTGACGATGACCGGAAGACATTCGTGTACTTTTTGTAAAAATATCTTAGCCTTTCCACTGTCGGTTACAGGGTTGACAGCCAACCCATACTATCAATATACTAAACGCCGATTTTACGTCCCGTCCTCGGTACCAAATCCCAGCATTATTTGCATTTTTTACCCAAAACGAGTAGAATTTGCCACGTTTCAGGCGCGGGGTGGAGCAGCCTGGTAGCTCGTCGGGCTCATAACCCGAAGGTCGTCGGTTCAAATCCGGCCCCCGCAACCACTTTCCCATTAAGTTCTTTTTCAAATATACTGTGAAGACTCAGAGCCTTCGTAGCTGGATTTGAAAGAATTCTTTCGGAGAGTGCTCCAGGCCGCAGTTGCGGCTATAGGGTTCAGTTATCTAAAGCCCCGATTTATCGGGGTTTTTTGTTATCTGACTACAGAATAACTGGGCTTTATGCCCTTTTTTTATGTCTTGGGGGTGGGCTTGTCCACATTAGAGCAAAAATTAACAGAGATGATTACAGCACCGGTCGAAGCACTGGGCTACGAACTGGTCGGCATCGAATTCGTTCGCGGCCGTACATCGACGCTGCGCATCTATATTGATAGTGAAGATGGCATCAATGTTGACGATTGTGCTGATGTCAGCCACCAGGTGAGTGCGGTTCTTGACGTTGAAGACCCGATTACTGTTGCATACAACCTGGAAGTTTCCTCACCTGGCCTCGATCGTCCAATGTTCACGGCCGAGCACTATGTGCGTTTTACCGGTGAAGAAGTGGCTCTCGTTCTGCGTATGGCTGTACAGAACCGCCGTAAATGGCAGGGCGTTATCAAAGCCGTTGATGGTGAAATGATCACGGTGACAGTCGAAGGCAAAGATGAAGTGTTCGCGCTGAGTAATATCCAGAAGGCGAACCTGGTTCCCCACTTTTAACAGTCTGGATTGAGGTGAAAAGCCCGCGATGAACAAAGAAATTTTGGCTGTTGTTGAAGCCGTTTCCAATGAGAAAGCGCTGCCGCGTGAGAAGATTTTCGAAGCGCTGGAAAGTGCACTGGCTACAGCAACCAAGAAAAAATACGAGCAAGAGATCGATGTTCGCGTTGAAATCGATCGCAGAAGCGGTGACTTCGACACGTTCCGCCGTTGGGTGATCGTGGAAGAAGTGACTCAGCCGACTAAAGAGATCACGCTGGAAGCAGCACGTTTCGAAGATGAAAGCCTGAATGTTGGCGAGTATGTTGAAGATCAGATTGAATCTGTGACCTTCGACCGTATCACTACCCAGACGGCGAAGCAGGTTATCGTGCAGAAAGTACGTGAAGCCGAGCGCGCTATGGTGGTTGATCAGTTCCGCGATCAGGAAGGTGAAATCGTTACTGGCGTGGTGAAGAAAGTTAACCGCGACAACATTTCCCTGGAAATCAAATCTGAAGGCATGGCGGGTAACGCTGAAGCCGTCATCCTGCGTGAAGACATGCTCCCGCGTGAAAACTTCCGTCCGGGTGACCGTATCCGTGGCGTACTTTACGCTGTGCGTCCAGAAGCACGCGGTGCCCAGCTGTTCGTGACGCGTTCTAAACCAGAAATGCTGGTTGAACTGTTCCGCATTGAAGTGCCGGAAATCGGCGAAGAAGTTATCGAAATCAAAGCGGCCGCTCGCGATCCTGGTTCCCGTGCGAAAATCGCGGTAAAAACCAACGACAAGCGTATCGATCCGGTTGGCGCATGCGTAGGTATGCGTGGTGCTCGCGTGCAGGCGGTCTCGACCGAACTGGGCGGCGAACGTATCGATATCGTTCTGTGGGACGACAACCCGGCGCAATTCGTGATCAACG
The DNA here is from genome assembly GCF_002430365.1 of Leclercia sp. UBA5958. Taxonomy (NCBI): domain Bacteria; kingdom Pseudomonadati; phylum Pseudomonadota; class Gammaproteobacteria; order Enterobacterales; family Enterobacteriaceae; genus Leclercia; species Leclercia sp. UBA5958. Next base: position 106,726 of record NZ_DJCE01000004.1, read on the forward strand.
CGATGGCGCCGGCTGACGTAGCTTCCATTGTTGTGGACGAAGATAAGCACACCATGGATATCGCTGTTGAAGCGGGTAACCTGGCGCAGGCGATTGGCCGTAACGGTCAAAACGTGCGTCTGGCGTCTCAGCTGAGCGGCTGGGAACTCAACGTAATGACCGTTGATGACCTGCAGGCTAAGCATCAGGCTGAAGCCCACGCGGCGATCGATACCTTCACTAAGTACCTGGACATTGACGAAGATTTCGCCACTGTACTGGTTGAAGAAGGCTTCTCTACGCTGGAAGAACTGGCCTATGTGCCAATGAAAGAGCTGCTGGAAATTGACGGTCTGGATGAGCCAACCGTTGAAGCCCTGCGTGAACGCGCTAAAAACGCACTGACCACCCTGGCACTGGCTCAGGAAGAAAGCCTTGGTGATAAGAAGCCGGCTGATGACCTGCTGAATCTGGAAGGTCTTGATCGTGCGATTGCGTTCAAGCTGGCTGCCCGTGGTGTTTGTACGCTGGAAGATCTCGCTGAACAAGGCGTTGATGACCTGGCCGATATCGAAGGTTTAACCGACGAGAAAGCCGGCGAACTCATCATGGCCGCACGTAATATTTGCTGGTTTGGCGACGAAGCGTAATAAACTGTAGCAGGAAGGAACAGCATGACTGATGTAACTGTAAAAACGCTGGCTGCCGAGATTCAGACCTCCGTGGATCGCCTGGTACAGCAATTTGCTGATGCAGGGATCCCGAAGTCCGCTGATGATTCGGTAACCGCGCAAGAGAAACAAACCTTGTTAGCGCACCTGAACCGTGAACATGGTTCTACGCCTGACAAGTTAACGTTGCAGCGCAAAACGCGCAGTACGTTGAATATCCCTGGTACCGGTGGTAAAAGCAAATCGGTACAAATCGAAGTCCGCAAGACGCGCACCTTTGTAAAACGTGATCCGCAAGAGGCAGAGCGCCTTGCTGCGGAAGAGCAGGCACAGCGTGAAGCGGAAGAACAAGCTCAGCGTGAGGCAGAAGCAACTGCCAAACGTGAAGCAGAATTAAAAGCTGAACGTGAGGCCGCAGAAAAAGCGAAACGCGACGCCAGTGATAAAGCGAAGCGTGAAGCTGCGGAAAAAGACAAAGTGAGCAATCAACAGACTGACGAAATGACCAAAACAGCCCAGACGGAAAAAGCCCGTCGTGAAAATGAAGCAGCTGAACTGAAGCGTAAAGCGGAAGAAGAAGCTCGCCGTAAGCTGGAAGAAGACGCACGTCGTGTTGCTGAAGAAGCGCGCCGTATGGCAGAAGAAAACGAGAAAAACGGCGTGAATACCGCTGAACAGACTGAAGACACCAGCGATTATCACGTAACCACTTCCCAGCATGCACGCCAGGCAGAAGACGAAAACGACCGTGAAGTTGAAGGTGGTCGTGGCCGTACCCGCACCGCGTCTAAGACTGCCCGTCCTCAGAAGAAAGGCAACAAGCACGCTGAATCCAAAGCCGATCGCGAAGAAGCGCGTGCAGCGGGTCGCGGTGGGAAAGGCGGTAAGCGTAAAGGTTCCGCTCTGCAGCAGGGCTTCCAGAAGCCAGCGCAGGCTGTTAACCGTGACGTTATCATTGGCGAAACCATCACCGTTGGCGATCTGGCGAACAAGATGGCCGTGAAAGGCTCTCAGGTCATCAAAGCGATGATGAAGCTGGGCGCGATGGCGACCATCAACCAGGTTATCGATCAGGAAACCGCACAGCTGGTTGCCGAAGAGATGGGCCACAAAGTTATCCTGCGTCGTGAAAACGAGCTGGAAGAAGCAGTAATGAGCGACCGTGACACTGGCGCTGCGGCTGAACCGCGTGCACCGGTTGTGACCATCATGGGTCACGTTGACCACGGTAAAACCTCTCTGCTCGACTACATTCGTTCTACTAAGGTTGCCTCCGGCGAAGCGGGTGGTATTACCCAGCACATCGGTGCTTACCACGTAGAAACCGATAACGGCATGATCACCTTCCTGGATACCCCGGGCCACGCCGCCTTTACCTCAATGCGTGCTCGTGGTGCGCAGGCAACGGATATCGTGGTACTGGTTGTTGCAGCCGACGACGGCGTGATGCCACAGACCATCGAAGCTATCCAGCACGCGAAAGCGGCGCAGGTGCCACTGGTTGTTGCAGTCAACAAAATCGACAAACCAGAAGCTGACATGGACCGCGTTAAAAACGAACTCTCTCAGTACGGCGTTATGCCGGAAGAGTGGGGCGGTGAAGCACAGTTCATCCCTGTATCTGCAAAAGCGGGTACCGGTATCGACGACCTGCTGAACGCTATCCTGCTGCAGGCTGAAGTTCTGGAGCTGAAAGCGGTTCGTAAAGGTATGGCGAGCGGCGCGGTTATCGAGTCCTTCCTGGATAAAGGTCGTGGCCCGGTTGCAACCGTACTGGTACGCGAAGGTACCCTGAATAAAGGTGACATCGTACTGTGTGGCTTCGAGTATGGCCGTGTTCGTGCAATGCGTGACGAACTGGGCCAGGAAGTGATGGAAGCAGGTCCGTCCATTCCGGTGGAAATCCTGGGTCTGTCCGGCGTGCCGGCTGCGGGTGACGAAGTGACCGTAGTTCGTGACGAGAAGAAAGCACGTGAAGTTGCGCTGTATCGTCAGGGCAAATTCCGTGAAGTTAAACTGGCTCGTCAGCAGAAATCTAAACTCGAGAACATGTTTGCCAACATGACCGAAGGCGAAGTTCACGAAGTGAACGTGGTTCTGAAAGCCGACGTTCAGGGTTCTGTGGAAGCGATCTCCGACTCCTTGCTGAAACTGTCTACCGACGAAGTGAAAGTGAAGATCATCGGTTCAGGCGTAGGTGGTATCACCGAAACCGACGCGACCCTGGCTGCTGCTTCCAACGCTATCCTGGTTGGCTTCAACGTTCGTGCTGATGCGTCCGCGCGTAAAGTTATTGATGCTGAAAGCCTGGATCTGCGTTACTACTCCGTCATCTATCATCTGATCGACGAAGTGAAAGCAGCGATGAGCGGTATGCTCTCTCCTGAGCTGAAACAGCAGATCATCGGTCTGGCTGAAGTCCGTGACGTGTTCAAATCACCGAAGTTTGGTGCTATCGCGGGCTGTATGGTTACTGAAGGTACCATCAAACGTCACAACCCAATCCGCGTACTGCGTGACAACGTGGTTATCTACGAAGGCGAGCTGGAATCTCTGCGCCGCTTCAAAGATGACGTTAACGAAGTCCGTAACGGTATGGAATGTGGTATCGGCGTGAAGAACTACAACGATGTTCGCGTTGGCGACATGATCGAAGTGTTCGAGATCATCGAAATTCAGCGTACCATCGCGTAATCGTCGTCGGCTTTTGGGCCGCCACTGTGTTGGCGGCAAACCAAAATCCTTAGATGGTTAATTCGCGTAGGCCGGGTAAGCGAAGCGCCACCCGGCAATAATTTCAAAAGGGGCTTTTAGCCCCTTTTTTGTCTGGAGAATTTATTATGGCGAAAGAATTTGGTCGCCCTCAGCGTGTAGCGCAGGAAATGCAGAAAGAGATCGCGCTCATTCTGCAACGCGAAATTAAAGACCCACGCGTGGGCATGATGACCACCGTGTCCGGCGTTGAAATGTCCCGTGACCTGGCCTATGCCAAAGTGTTCGTGACCTTCCTGAACGATCAGGACGAAGCGGCAGTAAAAAACGGCATTAAAGCGCTGCAGGAAGCTTCGGGTTTCATCCGTTCCCTGCTTGGCAAAGCAATGCGCCTGCGTATCGTGCCTGAGCTGACCTTCTTCTATGACAACTCGCTGGTAGAAGGTATGCGCATGTCCAACCTGGTGACCAGCGTGGTTAAACACGACGACGAACGTCGTGTAAACCCGGACGACAATAAGGAGGACTGATGAGTCGTCCTCGTCGTCGCGGTCGCGACGTGCATGGCGTGCTGTTGCTGGATAAACCGCAAGGGGCATCCAGCAACGACGTTCTGCAAAAGGTAAAGCGTCTATATAACGCCAACCGAGCCGGCCATACCGGTGCGCTGGACCCCCTGGCGACCGGCATGCTGCCAGTCTGTCTTGGCGAAGCGACAAAGTTTTCTCAGTATCTGCTGGATTCTGATAAGCGCTATCGCGTCATCGCAAAGCTGGGTCAGCGTACCGATACCTCTGATGCTGATGGTCAGGTCGTGGAAGAACGTCCTGTCACTTTTAGCGCAGAACAGCTTGCTGATGCGCTGGAAAGCTTCCGTGGCGAGACTCAGCAGGTGCCCTCTATGTATTCGGCGCTGAAATACCAAGGCAAGAAGCTCTACGAGTATGCGCGTCAGGGTATCGAGGTGCCGCGTGAGGCTCGCCCGATCACCGTTTACGAGCTGCTGTTTATCCGCCACGAAGGCGACGAGCTGGAGCTGGAAGTGCACTGTTCAAAGGGCACTTACATCCGCACCATTATCGACGACCTGGGCGAAAAACTGGGTTGCGGCGCGCACGTCATCTACCTGCGTCGCCTTGCCGTCAGCAACTATCCCGCTGAGCGGATGGTAACGCTTGAGCAGCTTGGTGCGCTGGTGGAGCAGGCGGAACAGCAGGGTCTCTCTGCCGCCGAGCTGCTGGACCCGCTTTTGATGCCTATGGACAGTCCGGCCGCGGACTATCCGGTCGTGAATTTGCCGTTAACATCATCCGTTTACTTTAAAAACGGCAACCCTGTTCGCACCTCAGGCGCACCGGCCGGTGGCCTGGTTCGCGTCACGGAAGGTGATGAAGGTAAGTTCATCGGTATGGGTGAAATGGATGACGAAGGGCGTGTCGCACCCCGTCGTCTGGTGGTCGAATATCCCGCATAACCTCACGCCTCAACTTGCGATAAGCAGGGGAGGCGGGTAGAATATTGCGGCTTAACGTCTCGCAAATTGTTTAACAATAGGCTGGCGTTATACTCGGGATAGCTGAATTAGAGATCGGCATCCTTTCATTCTTTATACTTTGGAGTTGTAAAATGTCTCTAAGCGTTGAAGCTAAAGCTAAAATCGTTTCTGAGTTTGGTCGTGATGCTAACGACAGCGGTTCTACCGAAGTTCAGGTTGCACTGCTGACTGCACAGATTAACCACCTGCAGGGTCACTTTGCAGAGCACAAAAAAGATCACCACAGCCGTCGTGGTCTGCTGCGTATGGTTTCTCAGCGTCGTAAACTGCTCGACTACCTGAAACGTAAAGATGTTGCACGCTACACCGCGCTGATCGAGCGTCTGGGTCTGCGTCGCTAAGTCTTGCGAGTTTCAGAAAAGGGGGCCTTATGGCCCCTTTTTTCAATCAGACGCAGCAATTCACTGGAAACTAATGTATTGTTGCTTTAAATGATCTGCATTGCAGAGGTTCGCGCGGCTAATGAGAGGCTTCACCCATAAGGGTGTCGGTTGTCATTAGTCGCGAGGATGCAGAGTAGATCCGGTTAAATCGTCAGCACGCCAGGGGTGTGCGGACACTTATTTAAGAAAGGACAGAATCTTGCTGAATCCGATCGTTCGTAAATTCCAGTACGGTCAACACACCGTTACGCTGGAAACCGGCATGATGGCGCGTCAGGCGACTGCTGCCGTAATGGTAAGCATGGATGACACCGCGGTATTCGTGACCGTTGTCGGCCAGAAAAAAGCTAAACCAGGTCAGGACTTTTTCCCGCTGACCGTTAACTACCAGGAGCGTACCTACGCTGCCGGTAAAATCCCGGGTGGTTTCTTCCGTCGTGAAGGCCGTCCAAGCGAAGGCGAAACCCTGATCGCGCGTCTGATTGACCGCCCGGTTCGCCCGCTGTTCCCGGAAGGCTTCGTTAACGAAGTACAGGTTATCGCCACCGTTGTTTCTGTTAACCCACAGGTTAACCCGGACATCGTTGCGATGATCGGCGCATCTGCTGCGCTCTCCCTATCTGGTATTCCGTTCAATGGCCCAATCGGTGCTGCACGTGTTGGTTATATCAATGACCAGTATGTACTGAACCCAACTCAGGAAGAGCTGAAAGAGAGTAAGCTGGACCTGGTAGTTGCGGGTACTGAAGCGGCAGTGCTGATGGTTGAATCCGAAGCTGAGCTGCTGAGCGAAGACCAGATGCTGGGTGCTGTGGTATATGGCCACGACCAGCAGCAGATCGTTATCCAGAACATCAACGACCTGGTGAAAGAAGCCGGTAAACCACGTTGGGACTGGCAGCCAGAAGCGGCAAACGACGCGCTGAACGCACGCGTAGCGGCTCTGGCAGAATCTCGCCTGAGCGATGCTTACCGTATCACTGACAAACAAGAGCGTTATGCTCAGGTTGACGTGATCAAATCTGAAACCGTTGCGACGCTAGTGGCTGAAGACGAAACGCTGGATGCTAACGAGCTGAGCGAAATCCTGCACGCTATCGAGAAAAACGTTGTTCGTAGCCGTGTACTGGCAGGCGAGCCGCGCATCGATGGCCGTGAGAAAGACATGATCCGTGGTCTGGATGTGCGTACTGGCGTTCTGCCACGTACTCACGGTTCCGCACTGTTCACCCGTGGCGAAACTCAGGCGCTGGTTACCGCGACCCTGGGTACTGCACGTGACGCGCAGAACATCGACGAACTGATGGGTGAGCGTACTGACAGCTTCCTGTTCCACTACAACTTCCCTCCGTACTCCGTTGGTGAGACCGGTATGGTAGGTTCGCCGAAGCGTCGTGAAATTGGTCACGGTCGTCTGGCGAAACGTGGCGTGCTGGCGGTTATGCCAGAAGCTGATAAATTCCCGTACACCGTGCGTGTGGTTTCTGAAATCACCGAATCCAACGGTTCTTCCTCCATGGCTTCCGTATGTGGCGCATCCCTGGCGCTGATGGACGCAGGTGTGCCAATCAAAGCCGCCGTTGCAGGTATTGCGATGGGTCTGGTGAAAGAAGGCGACAACTTCGTTGTTCTGTCTGACATCCTGGGCGACGAAGACCACCTGGGTGATATGGACTTCAAAGTGGCGGGTTCCCGCGACGGTATCTCTGCACTGCAGATGGATATCAAAATTGAAGGCATCACCAAAGAGATCATGCAGGTTGCGCTGAACCAGGCTAAAGGTGCGCGTCTGCACATCCTGGGCGTGATGGAACAGGCGATCAACGCGCCGCGCGGCGACATCTCTCAGTTCGCTCCGCGTATCCACACGATTAAGATCAGCCCGGACAAGATCAAAGACGTTATCGGTAAAGGCGGTTCTGTTATCCGTGCTCTGACCGAAGAGACTGGCACCACTATCGAAATCGAAGATGACGGTACTGTGAAGATCGCAGCAACCGACGGCGAGAAAGCAAAATACGCAATCCGTCGCATCGAAGAAATTACTGCGGAAATCGAAGTGGGCCGCATCTACAATGGTAAAGTGACCCGTATCGTTGACTTTGGCGCGTTTGTTGCCATCGGTGGCGGTAAAGAAGGTCTGGTTCACATCTCTCAGATCGCCGACAAGCGCGTTGAGAAAGTGACCGATTACCTGCAGATGGGTCAGGAAGTACCGGTTAAGGTTCTGGAAGTTGACCGTCAGGGCCGTATCCGTCTGAGCATTAAAGAAGCGACCGAGCAGTCACAGCCTGCCGCCGCGCCGGAAGCTCCGGCAGCGGAACAAGGCGAGTAAGGTTGCCATTTGCCCTCCGCTCAGGCGGAGGGCTTATTATCAGGCAGGACGCCTTGTTGAGCCGCCGGGGGACAGGACGTTCATCCAATTGTTGTCTTCGGGAGTGGGAAATGAAGCCTTTTCTGCGCTGGTGTTTCGTTGCGACAGCTTTAACGCTGGCCGGATGCAGCAACTCTGCCTGGCGTAAAAGTGAAGTCCTCGCGGTACCATTGCAACCGACTTTGCAGCAAGAAGTGATTCTGGCTCGCATGGAACAAATTCTTGCCAGTCGGGCTTTAACCGATGACGAACGCGCACAGCTTTTATATGAGCGCGGAGTGTTGTATGATAGTCTCGGTCTGAGGGCACTGGCGCGAAATGATTTTTCACAAGCGTTAGCCATCCGACCCGATATGCCTGAAGTATTCAATTACTTAGGCATTTATTTAACGCAGGCAGGCAATTTTGATGCTGCCTATGAAGCGTTTGATTCTGTACTTGAGCTTGATCCAACTTACAACTACGCGCACTTGAATCGCGGTATCGCCCTGTATTACGGCGGTCGTGACAAGTTAGCGCAAGATGATCTGCTGGCGTTTTATCAAGACGATCCGAACGATCCTTTCCGTAGCCTGTGGCTTTACATCGTTGAGCAGAAGCTTGATGCGAAGCAGGCCAAAGAAGCACTGAAACAGCGCTTCGACAAATCGGACAAGGAACAATGGGGATGGAATATTGTCGAGTTCTACCTGGGCAACATTAGCGAAGCAAAGCTAATGGAACGGCTCAAGGCGGACGCAACGGATAACACCTCGCTCGCTGAACATCTCAGTGAAACCAACTTCTATTTAGGTAAGTACTACCTAAGTCTGGGGGATATGGACAGCGCTACGGCACTGTTCAAATTAGCGGTTGCTAACAACGTACACAACTATGTTGAGCACCGTTATGCATTGTTGGAATTATCGCTCTTGGGCCAGGAGCATGACGACCTGGCAGAATCGGACCAGCAATAGCTGACGACATAAACATCAGCCCGTAATCTTTTGATTGCCATCACCTTCACTGGTGAGGGCGTTGTTGTTCGTCAATACACCTACTTTGAGCCGGTTCACACTTTTCAATGAAAATTGCTAATCATTTTCACGATGAGCTAAGTAGACTGGCCGCCATTAATATCGAGGCACTTGTACTACATGGCTGAATTCGAAACCACTTTTGCAGATCTGGGCCTGAAGGCTCCTATCCTTGAAGCCCTTAACGATCTGGGTTACGAAAAACCATCTCCGATCCAGGCAGAGTGTATCCCACATCTGCTCTCTGGTCGTGACGTGCTGGGCATGGCCCAGACGGGTAGCGGTAAAACTGCGGCGTTCTCGCTGCCGCTGCTGAACAACATTGATCCGGACCTGCGTGCACCGCAGATCCTCGTTCTTGCTCCAACCCGTGAACTGGCTGTTCAGGTTGCAGAAGCAATGACTGAATTCTCTAAACATATGCGCGGCGTAAACGTGGTAGCCCTGTACGGCGGCCAGCGTTATGACGTGCAGTTACGCGCCCTGCGCCAGGGCCCACAGATTGTCGTCGGTACGCCGGGCCGTCTGCTGGATCACCTGAAGCGCGGTACTCTTGATCTCTCTAAACTGAGCGGTCTGGTACTGGATGAAGCAGATGAAATGCTGCGTATGGGCTTCATCGAAGACGTAGAAACCATTATGGCGCAGATCCCGGAAGGTCATCAGACCGCTCTGTTCTCTGCAACCATGCCAGAAGCTATCCGTCGTATTACCCGCCGCTTCATGAAAGAGCCGCAGGAAGTACGTATTCAGTCCAGCGTGACCACGCGTCCTGACATCAGCCAGAGCTACTGGTCTGTCTACGGCATGCGTAAAAATGAAGCGCTGGTACGCTTCCTGGAAGCGGAAGATTTTGATGCGGCGATTATCTTCGTGCGTACCAAAAACGCGACCCTGGAAGTGGCTGAAGCGCTGGAGCGTAACGGCTATAACAGCGCAGCGCTGAATGGTGATATGAACCAGGCTCTGCGTGAGCAGACGCTGGAGCGTCTGAAAGATGGTCGTCTGGATATCCTGATTGCAACCGACGTGGCAGCACGTGGTCTGGACGTTGAGCGTATCAGCCTGGTTGTGAACTACGACATTCCAATGGACTCCGAGTCTTACGTTCACCGTATCGGTCGTACCGGTCGTGCGGGTCGTGCTGGCCGTGCGCTGCTGTTCGTTGAGAACCGCGAGCGTCGTCTGCTGCGCAACATCGAACGCACCATGAAACTGACCATTCCAGAAGCAGACCTGCCAAACGCAGAGCTGCTGGGCAAACGCCGTCTGGAAAAATTCGCCGCCAAAGTTCAGCAGCAGCTGGAAAGCAGCGATCTGGATCAGTACCGTGGTCTGCTGGCGAAGATTCAGCCGGTGGAAGAAGGCGAAGAGCTGGATATGGAAGCTCTGGCTGCGGCACTGCTGAAAATGGCTCAGGGCGAACGTACCCTGATCGTTCCGCCAGATGCGCCAATGCGTCCTAAGCGTGAGTTCCGTGACCGTGACGACCGTTTCGAGCGTCGTGGTGATCGTAACGACCGTGGCCCACGTGGCGATCGTCCAGAGCGTGGTGGTGAAGACCGTCCACGTCGTGAGCGTCGTGACGCTGGCGATATGGAACTGTACCGTATTGAAGTTGGCCGTGATGATGGTGTTGAAGTTCGTCATATCGTTGGCGCTATCGCTAACGAAGGCGACATCAGCAGCCGTTACATCGGTAACATCAAGCTGTTCGGTACCCACTCTACTATCGAACTGCCGAAAGGTATGCCGGGCGAAGTTCTGCAGCACTTTACTCGCACCCGCATTCTGAACAAACCGATGAACATGCAGTTGCTGGGCGATGCTCAGCCGCGTCCTGACCGTGGCGGCGAACGTCGTGGCGGTGGTGAGCGTCGTGAAGGTGGTCGTAGCTTCGGCGGCGGTGAGCGTCGTGAAGGCGGTCGTGGTCCTCGTCGTGAAGGCGCAGCGCCAGGCGCGGGTCGCTTCAGCGGTGAACGTCGCGAAAACCGTGGTCCACGTCGTGACGAAGGCACCAGCCGTCGCCGCTTCGGTGGCGATGCGTAACCCCTGGGTTAACTAGCGTAAAGTAATCTATACAGCCCCGGTAATCATTATCGGGGCTTTTTTTATTCCTTTTGTACTCTTGTACTGGTACAGTGCAGCGCATTGATATGCTGTACCAAATTTATGACTGGAGATCTGGCTGTATGGCGACACTAACCACCACCCAAACGTCACCTTCGCTGCTCGGCGGCGTGGTGATCATCGGCGGCACCATTATCGGCGCGGGGATGTTCTCCTTGCCGGTGGTCATGTCCGGGGCGTGGTTCTTCTGGTCACTGGCAGCGCTGGTCTTCACCTGGTTTTGTATGTTGCACTCCGGGCTGATGATTCTGGAAGCCAACCTGAACTACCGCATAGGTTCCAGCTTCGACACCATTACGAAAGACTTGCTGGGCAAAGGCTGGAACCTGGTAAACGGTCTCTCCATCGCATTCGTGCTTTATATCCTGACGTACGCCTACATTTCTGCGAGCGGTTCGATTCTGCATCACACCTTTTCAGAACTGTCATTAGACGTGCCGGCGCGTCTGGCGGGGTTGTGCTTTGCGCTGGCGGTGGCCTTTATCGTCTGGCTGAGCACAAAGGCCGTCAGCCGCATGACGGCCATTGTACTGGGCGCCAAAGTCATCACTTTCTTCCTCACCTTTGGCAGCCTGCTGGGGCATGTGACGCCAGCAACGCTGTTTAACGTGGCGGAAAGTCATGCCAGCTACACGCCGTACCTGCTGATGACCTTACCGTTCTGTCTGGCGTCGTTCGGTTATCACGGTAACGTGCCGAGCCTGATGAAGTATTACGGCAAAGATCCGCGTACCATTGTGAAGTGCCTGGTGTACGGCACGCTGCTGGCGCTGGGGCTGTATGTCATCTGGCTGCTGGGGACGATGGGTAACATCCCGCGTCCGGAATTTATCGGCATTGCGCAGAAGGGCGGAAACATCGATGTGCTGGTGCAGGCGTTAAGCGGTGTACTGAACAGCCGCAGTCTGGATCTGCTGCTGGTTATCTTCTCGAACTTCGCGGTGGCAAGTTCCTTCCTCGGCGTGACGCTGGGCCTGTTTGATTACCTGGCGGATCTGTTTGGCTTTGATGATTCCGCGCCGGGGCGCTTCAAAACCGCGCTGCTGACCTTCCTGCCCCCGATTGTGGGTGGTCTGATGTGGCCGAATGGTTTCCTGTATGCTATCGGCTATGCGGGGCTGGCGGCCACCATCTGGGCGGCAATTGTTCCTGCGCTGCTCGCGCGTAAATCGCGTCAACGCTTCGGCAGTCCAACATTCCGCGTCTGGGGTGGAAAGCCGATGATTGCCCTGATTCTGGTCTTCGGGGTGGGCAACGCCCTGGTGCACATCCTGTCGAGCTTTAATCTGTTGCCGGTATATCCGTAAATCGGATCATTTTACCCTCTCCCCACAGGAGAGGGCAGAATCACAACTAACCCACCAATTCTTCTTTCACCTGCATCGCCAGATCAAACGAGTGTAAACGAGCCTGATGATCGAAAATCTGGCCGTTGACCATAATCTCGTCGGCCTGGGTTTCACGCAGAACCGCTTCCAGCCCGTGGCGTACTTTCGCTTTATCGCCCACCAGCGACATACTAAGCGCCTGCTGAACCCCGTACTGCTCGGAGGCTGACCACAGCTGATGGATATTCTCGACCGGCGGCGGTAACTGCCCGCTTTCGCCGCGACGCAACTTCATAAACGCCTGCTGCATAGAGGTAAAGAGGAACTCTGCATCGCGGTTGCTATCGGCAGCAACAATGTTAATGCAGACCATCGCATACGGCTTCTCAAGTCGCGCAGACGGCTTGAACTGGGTACGATAAAGATGCAGCGCCTGGTGCAGCATATCTGGCGCGAAGTGCGACGCGAAGGCAAAAGGCAGGCCAAGCTGGGCTGCGAGCTGGGCGCTATAGAGGTTAGAGCCCAGCAGCCAGACGGGGATCTTCTCGCCATAGCCCGGCACCGGGCGGACATGAGGGTTCGGGTCGCGAGCGTCGAACCACTCGACGAGCTCAAGCACATCGCGAGGGAAATTGTCCACATCGCCGCTCATATGGCGGCGCAGCGCGCGCATCGTGGGCTGATCGCTACCAGGCGCACGGCCCAGACCTAAGTCGATGCGCCCCGGGTAGAGGGTATTTAAGGTCCCGAACTGCTCGGCGATGACCAGCGGAGAGTGGTTCGGCAGCATGACGCCACCTGAGCCCAGGTGCAGCGTGGTGGTATTCGCGGCCAGATAGCCCAGCAGCACAGAGGTTGCCGCACTGGCGATGCCCACCATATTGTGATGTTCCGCCAGCCAGTAGCGATGATAGCCACGCTGTTCAGCCTGACGCGCGAGATCCAGGGAGTGTGAAAAAGCCTCTCGGGCAGAGGAGCCTTCAGGGATCGGTGCCAGATCCAGCACCGAAAACGGAATGGTTTTATCAGTCATAAGAGCTCACTTTGTTCCGGTTAATCTTTCCATACTGCATTAAAGATTAGCTAAAGTTGTTAACAAAGTGAGCTATTACGTCAGCCCTGCAGCTCCAGCCCGGCAAGGCGTTTCCAGTAGCCGTTGCAGTCACTGTTGGCAGTCAGCGGCAGGGGAGCTTCGCCGTGTTGATTGGCGCGAAACGCATCGAGCATGGCGAAAACGTTAGTATCCAGTGGGGACAAGCGCACCATATCCACCAGCCCGTCCATCGACGTCAGCTCGTTACCGAGATTGTAGACATAGCCGCTCATGGTCTGAATACCGTTGAGGACGAACACCTGCTGATTTTCCTGCGACAGCATGCTGCGCCCGTTCGGGTACTTTATGCAGCAGGTTTCGCATTCGTCCTTCGGACGGTCTTCCGAGCGGGCGGTAAAGCAGCGGGCAGAGTAAGCCAGCGGCAGATGACCATAGCTCAGCACCTCCACTTCAAACTGATTGCGGATCCCCAGCGTTTCGCACTGGTCTAGCAAATTGACCAGCCAGTCACGCGACAGCTCAACCGGCATACACCAGCGGGTCATCCCCTGTTTAAGCAGCAGACGCAAGGTTACGGCGTTATAGCAGTTCAGCGCATGGCCTGCGACAAACGGCAGCTTGCGCTCGGCGCACAGGTTCACCACCCCCAGGTCGCTGGCCTCGAGTAAAAACTCACCGTTATCAACGTATCGTTTTATTTCGCCCAGCTCAGAGGAGGCTTGCACCAGCGCAAGCGTTGAAAGCACCACCTGTTTGCCGCTGCCCGCCAGATTTTTTGCCATCTCCAGCCAGTCACCCACTTTTGTGGCGCGGCGTTTACTGCACACTGCTTCGCCAAGATAGATCACATCGGCGCTGCTGGTGGCCGCCTGCTGATAGAACGCTTCCAGCGTCTCTTTCGGCCAGTAGTAAAGTACCGGCCCTAAGGAATATTTCATGGTTATCTCACTGCCATTTACGGTGATACGCGCCAAGCGTAGTTTGGGTGCCTTCGGACATGGCGCCGAGCGTCTCCATCCAGGCGGGCTGTGGCGCATAGTTTTGTGGATCGGCCATACAGCGATCTATCGCCTGACGCCACACTTTTGCCACCTGGCTAACGTAGGCCGGGCTACGCTGGCGGCCTTCAATTTTCACCGAGGCGATATTCGCAGCCAGCAGCTCTGGTAATAGCGACAGCGTGTTAAGGCTGGTGGGCTCTTCAAGAGCGTGATAGCGCTCGCCGTCCACCAGGTAGCGCCCTTTACACAGCGTTGGGTAGCCTGCGTTTTCCCCCTCCTGGTAGCGGTCGATCAACACATCGTTCAGGCGAGACTCCAGCCCTTTCGGTGTCTGCTGCCAGCGTACAAAGCGGGCAGGGGAACATGCGCCAACGGTATTGGGTGATTCCCCGGTTAAATAAGAGGAGAGGTAGCAGCGCCCTTCGGCCATGATGCACAGGCTGCCGAACGCAAAAACTTCCAGCGGAACTGGCGTGACGCGCGCCAGTTGCTTAACCTGATGAATAGAGAGCACCCGCGGCAATACGACGCGGGCAACATCGAAGTGACGATGATAAAAACGGATCGCTTCTTCATTGGTCGCCGAGGCCTGTACCGAGACATGGCGCTCAATATGAGGATAGCGTTCTGCGGCATACTCCAGCATAGCGAGATCGGCCAGGATCAGCGCATCGGCACCTGACTGAGCTGCCATATCCACCGCGCGCTCCCAGCGGGAATAGCCATCCGGGTGGGCGAAGGTGTTAATCGCAATATGCAGTTTACGGCGATGCTGGTGCACAAAACGGGCGGCTTCCTGCAGCTTTTTCTCGGTAAAATTGAGGCCTGCGAAGTGGCGGGCGTTAGTGTCATCTTTCAGACCGATGTAAACCGCATCGGCGCCATTTTCGATAGCCGCCTTAAGCGCCGGAAGATTTCCGGCAGGACAGAGCAGTTCCATAATGTATCCTGACGTTCGCAGCCCAGGGGATGCAAAAATGTTATAAAACAGGGATTTTAATGAACCCCCTGGGGACAAATTTTGATTTGAGGCAGTTAATCGCGTATTGATGGGACCAATAATGGCTGATGAAGGTCGCTGGTTTGTTGATTTACGCCGCTATACCGACGACTGGATATGGCAATATATCGGGACTATAGATATCAGGGAGAAAAGTTCGTGCTGGAAAAACTGCGTTCACGACTCGTACAGGCAGGCCCGTCACTGTTAAGTTTGCCGGTGAAGCTCACCCCCTTTGCACTGAAGCGCCAGGTGCTGGAACAACTGCTAAGCTGGCAATTCCGCCAGGCGCTGGAAGAGGGCGAGCTGGAATTTCTGGAAGGGCGCTGGTTAAGCATCACCGTTCGTGATATCGGTCTTTGCTGGTTTACCTCTGTCGAAAAGGGTCGGCTGGTCGTTCGTGAATCTGCCGAAGCCGATGTCAGTTTCAGCGCAGATGCCAGCGATCTCCTGATGATCGCAGCGCGTAAACAGGATCCTGACACACTCTTTTTCCAACGCCGTCTGGTGATTGAAGGGGATACCGAGTTAGGTCTGTATGTGAAAAACCTGATGGATGCCATTGAGCTGGAGCAGATGCCAAAAGCGTTACGCATGGCCTTGCTGCAAATGGCCGATTTTGTCGAGGCAGGTCTGAAAAGCCCGCCGGAGAGTAAACACACTTCAGTAGGTGAGCCATGCTGATTCGAGTTGAAATTGGGATTGATGCCCCCGGCATCGATGCCTTGTTACGTCGCGCTTTCGAAGGTGAGGGTGAAGCGCAGCTGGTGCATAATCTTCGTGAAGATGGCCTGATCACCCTTGGGCTGGTGGCGACCGATGATGAGGGGCAGGTCGTTGGTTACGTCGCGTTCAGCCCGGTTTCCGTACAGGGTGAAGAGCTGCAGTGGGTCGGTATGGCTCCGCTGGCGGTAGACGAAAGTTACCGTGGCCAGGGGCTGGCACGCCAGCTGGTTTATGAAGGGCTGGACTCCCTGAACGAGTTTGGCTACGCCGCCGTGGTCACTTTGGGCGACCCTGCCTTTTACAGCAAGCTAGGCTTTGAAAAGGCAGCCCATTACGACCTGCATTGCCGCTGGCCGGGGACGGAATCTGCCTTCCAGGTGCATCGTCTGGCTGATGACGCGCTGCAGGGGGTAAGCGGCCTGGTTGAGTATCACGACCACTTTAACCGTTTTTAACTCACGGCGTTAGCAGGCTCTCGCGTAGCGCCTCGAACGATCCATCCCCGGCGACGAGGCGCTCTTTCTGGCGCTTCGTAAGCTGCTTGATCCTGTATTCCAGCCGCAGCGCCAGCGAGCGCTCACCCACCGGTGCCGCAAACGCGAGCTGCAGCTCACCTTTTCCCCGCAAGGCTTTTGCCCCTTTTCCGGTTTGATGTTGCAAGAAACGCCGCGCCACATCGGTGGTGATCCCCGTGTAAAGTGCGTTATCAGCGGTACGGATAAGATAGAGAAACCAGCACACGGCTATCAATTCGTTATGTTAAGGTGAACGCACCTTAGCAAGAGAGACGCAAAATGGAAACACTGCCCACCATTAACCGCTGGCTGGCAAAGCAGCACGTCGTGACCTGGTGCGTACATCACGAGGGCGAAATGTGGTGTGCGAATGCCTTCTATTATTACGATCCCCAGGCTGTGGCTTTCTACGTCTTAAGCGAAGATAAGACGCGTCACGCACAAATGACCGGGCATCAGGCGAAAGTAGCAGGCACTGTCAATGGCCAGCCAAAAAGCGTGGCGCTGATCCGCGGTGTGCAGTTTAAAGGGGAGATTCGCCGCCTGGAGGGAGAGGAAAGCGACGCGATGCGTAAGCATTACATCCGCCGCTTCCCAATTGCCGCAGCAATGTTAGCGCCGGTATGGGAGATCCGACTCGATGAACTGAAGTTCATCGATAACACGCTGGGCTTTGGTAAAAAACTGCACTGGTTACGCGCCGAGCAGGCGTAGCGCTTCCCGGTTAAAGGCAGGCAGATCGTCTGGCGTACGGCTGGTGACCAGCTGGTCTTTATCGACCACCACTTCCTGGTCGTAAAAATCTGCCCCGGCATTTTTCAGATCAATGACGATCGGTTTAACCGCGGTCAGCTTACGTCCGCGCACCACATCCGCGCTGATCAGCAGTTGGGGGCCATGGCAAATGGCGAACACCGGTTTCCCGCTGGCAACGAAATCGCGCGTAAAGGTAACGAAACGGTCATCTCCGCGCAGCGAGTCCGGGGAGTGGCCACCGGGTAACAGCAGGGCGTCGAAATCTGACGGGCTGACCTCATCAATGTTTTTATCGATGGTCACTTTCGCCTCGCCTTTATGCCCCGTGACGGTTTTGCCGGTCTCTTTCTCAATGGTGATGACCTCATGTCCCGCTTTGCGGAACGCCTCAGCGGGTGAGGTGAATTCTGAATCTTCAAACTCGTCGGTAATCAGGACCGCAATTTTCTTGCTCATGTTTCCTCCGTTGATTTGGCTTCAGACAGATTTTTCTACGTTTGTGGTAAATACTTACCTCACAGACTTTTAAGTGTGGTCGAGCAGGGCAAAATCGCCTACGGACTATTCTGCAAAGGGGAAAAAAATGAGTCAGGTGCTAATTACCGGCGCCACCGGACTGGTGGGCGGGCATCTACTGCGGATGTTAATTCAGGATCGGCGGGTAAATTATATTGCCGCCCCCACGCGTCGTCCGCTGGCGGATATTTCGGGCGTTTTTAACCCTCACGATCCGCAGTTGAGCGATGCGCTGGCGCAGGTCCAGGACCCGATTGATATCGCTTTTTGCTGTCTGGGAACCACCCGGCGCGAAGCGGGCAGCAAAGAGGCTTTTATCCATGCGGACTACACCCTGGTCGTGGATACCGCCCTGACGGCGAAAAAGCTGGGCGCTAAACACTTCCTGGTGGTCAGCGCAATGGGGGCCAGCGCCCGCTCTCCCTTCTTTTACAACAAAGTGAAGGGGAAGATGGAGGAGGCGCTAATCGCGCAGAAGTGGGAACGGCTGACCATCGTTCGCCCTTCCATGCTCCTGGGTGAGCGTGAAAAGCACCGTTTTAGCGAGTCGCTGTTTGCCCCTCTCTTCTCACTGCTACCGGGCAACTGGAAATCAATCGACGGACGCGAAGTGGCCAGAGCGATGCTGAGCGAGGGGCTTTCCCCCTCCAGAGAGGGGGTAAATATTATCCCTTCAGCAAAACTGCATGAAATTTCAAAAGGCGAGGCGTAATATCCCCGGGCAAAATTAAAAACACTCCCCGGGGAATGCTATGACTGGTCAGTCTTCATCTCAGGCGGCAACACCACTGCAGTGGTGGAAGCCCGCTCTCTTTTTTCTCGTTGTTATTATTGGGCTCTGGTATGTGAAGTGGCAGCCCTATTACGGCAAAGCCTTTACTGCCGCCGATACCCACTCGATCGGTAAATCAATTCTCGCTAACGCCAACAGCAGCCCGCTGCAGGCGGCGTGGGACTATGCGCTGGTCTACTTCCTGGCCGTATGGAAAGCTGCGGTGCTAGGGGTATTACTTGGCTCGCTGATCCAGGTGCTGATCCCACGTAACTGGCTGCTGCGAACTTTAGGGAAACCCCGTTTTCAGGGGACGCTGCTGGGTACGCTCTTCTCATTGCCGGGCATGATGTGCACTTGCTGTGCCGCGCCGGTGGCCGCCGGGATGCGTCGCCAGCAGGTGTCGATGGGCGGGGCGCTGGCATTCTGGATGGGCAACCCGCTGCTCAACCCCGCCACGCTGGTGTTTATGGGCTTCGTGCTTGGCTGGCATTTTGCCTTTATTCGTCTGGTCGCGGGTCTGTTGACTGTGCTGGTGGTGGCAACCCTCGTACAGAGACTGGTGAAAGAGACCGCCGTGACCCCTGCGCCGCTGCAGGTCGAACTCCCGGAGCCGCAGGGCAGTTTCCTGTCGCGCTGGGGTAAAGCGCTCTGGCAGCTCTTCTGGAGCACGATCCCGGTCTATATCCTTGCGGTACTGGTTCTTGGCGCAGCCCGCGTCTGGCTCTTCCCGCATGCGGACGGTGCCGTTGAAAACTCGCTGCTGTGGGTGATCGCGTTGGCCGTGGCCGGTATGTTATTTGTAATTCCTACTGCCGCCGAGATCCCGATTGTGCAAACCATGATGCTGGCGGGTATGGGCGTCGCCCCAGCGCTGGCGCTACTCATCACGCTTCCGGCGGTTAGCCTGCCATCGCTTATCATGCTGCGTAAATCATTCCCGGCAAAAGCGCTGTGGCTGACGGGGATGCTGGTTGCGCTGAGTGGAATCATTGTGGGAAGCATTGCGCTGGTATAAAAAAAGCCGGATGGCATTAAGCGCATCCGGCCTGTTGTAAGACCTTCTTGAGGGCAAGAAGGTTATTTGATGAAGGTAAAGGCGGTAGTGACGTGCTTCACGCCGCTCACCCGGCTGGCGATATCCGCTGCCGCTTTGCCTTCACGATCGGTAACCAGACCGAGCAGGAAGACTTCACCGTTCTCGGTGGTCACTTTTACGTTGGAAGATTTCACCTGATCGCTACCCAACAGCTGCGAACGCACTTTGGTGGTGATCCAGGTATCCGATGACGCAGTGGTCAGACCGATTGGCTGCCCCTGACGCACTTCGTTGAACACCTCTGTCGCACCTTCAACGCCCATGGCGATCTGCTTCGCACGGGATGCCAGTTCGGTGGTGGGCGCCTGGCCTGCCAGCAGAACTTTGCCCTGATAAGCGGTAACGTTGATGCGCGCTTCTTTCTTAATCTGTTCGTCTTTGGACAACGCGCTGTTTACACGCAACTCAAGGGTGCCGTCATCTACCTGCGTGCCCACGGAGCGTGGGTCGGTTGCGGCTTTGGTGCTCACTGCGGCAGTACCCACGACCGCTGCGGCGACACATCCCTGAAGCAGCAGCGCAGAAATAAGGACTGCGAGGGGCGAAAATGCCTTCATGTTGACTCCTTAATCATCCTGGTGAGGGAAAAGCGTGTTATCGATCAGATCGCATAAACAGTTCACCGTCAGCATATGCATCTCCTGGATGCGCGCACTGCGGTGAGAGGGAATGCGAATTTCCACATCCTGCGGACCCAAAAGCCCGGCCAGCTCGCCACCGTCGTATCCCGTCAGCGCCACGATAGTCATATCGCGAGTGACGGCCGCTTCTACGGCTTTGACGATGTCGCGGCTGTTACCGCGCGTAGAGATAGCCAGCAGCACATCACCGGCATGCCCTAACGCACGGACTTGCTTGGCATAGATTTCATCGTGAAGACGATCGTTAGCAATCGCTGTTAAGACCACGTTATCGGTATTAAGTGCAATGGCGGGTAAACTCGGACGCTCCGTTTCGAACCGGTTGATCATGCTGGCGGCGAAATGTTGGGCGTTGGCGGCCGAGGTACCATTACCGCAGCACAGAATTTTGTTGCCATTGAGCAGGGACTGCACCAGCGTCATCGCGGCGCGTGAGATGGCATCCGGCAGCGCTTCTGCCGCGGCTATCTGAGTCTGAATGCTTTCTGTGAAGCACACCTTAATTCTATCGAGCACAATATCCCTTAACGATCTGGTTTACGCGTCTTCGCCGAAGGCGTTTTTAAGCCATTCGATGGCGTTTCCGGTGAAGGCTACCACATCGAACCGGCAATCCACAGTATCAAAACTCCCATTATGGCGGGCAAGCCACACGCGGGCGGTCTGTAATAATTTTTGTTGCTTGGCCCGGGTCACGCTGGCGGCGGCACCGCCAAAGTGGGATGTTTGTCGGTAGCGAACCTCGACAAACACCATCACCCGGCCCTCTTTCATGATGAGGTCAATTTCACCGCCGCGCGCGCGGACGTTCGCGGCGATAAAGCGCAGTCCCTTGCTCTCCAGCCAGCGACGCGCCTGTAATTCCCATGCGTCGCCGGTCTGTTTACGGCTTAACTGGCCGGGACGATCTGCCCCTGCTGGTATTTGAGCCATGATAACTTCCTGTTAATCACGCAGTCCTGAGTCGCGGTCAGATCGCCGGTGTTGCCGCTAATTTCAAAGCCGGGTACCTGACGCATCTGAGAGAAGTGGTTTGCCAGCGCCCAGGCATCAACGCCCATGGCGTACAGGCGGGCCAGCGAGTAGTCGTTACGTACGCTGCCGAGTGCTTGCTGCATCAGCGCCGGGTTACTGCCGGCGAGCATAGGGATCTCACTGTACTGTAGACCTTCCATCTCCAGACGGAAGTCAGGGCCAGAGGTGCCCTGCGCGCTGCGGGAGCTGGCATACAGCGTCACGCCGCTCTGGCTACCATTGCGCATGGCAATCATCGGTTTGATAAAGGCGATCTCCTCCGGCGTGGCCACAATGTACGCTGAATCGACCTTACCGCCACCCGAGATTTGCGCATCCGTTGGTGGAGCCGGTATGTTCAGGCCGCCGATGGTCACACCCTGCTGCTGCGGCAGACTGGCGGTGACCGGGCTGCCACTCAGCGCGATACCTGCGCCGCCGTTAATTCCGGCGCGCAGCTCTGAGCTTGAGCCGAATTTCTGCTGCAGCACGATGCCGCCACCCAGCTGTTGCCACTCCTGGGCAAAGGCATTCGCGACGCGATCGCCCAGCGTAGAGCGTGGGGTCAGTAACAGGGGAGCCTGCTTACCTTGTTCATGAATATGACGTGCGGCGTCGCGGGCTTCGTCTTCAGGAGAGAGGGCGAAATAGCAGATATTGGCGCGGTTCTGTACCTGCTCTGGCTGATTAAGCGCCAGCACGTTCAACGAGGTGTTGCTCTTCATCAGCTCTTCCACGTTGTTTTTCAACAGCGGCCCCACCACGATGCTGGCGCCATCCTGTTGAACCTGAGCCAGCACCTGATCCAAAGGTTGTGCGCTGGTGTCATAAATCTTCAGCTCAGCGCCCGGGTTCGCCGTGGTCGCTGCTACGGCCTGCGGTTGCGCAGCCGGTTGTTGTGGCTCAGTAGTCTGCGGTTGTGCCGCCTGTTGTTGTGGCTCCGTGCTCTGCGGCTGCTCCGTGGCTGCCGCATTCGTCGCCGGGGTAGCCTGCGATTGCGGAGCTTGCTGGGTCGCCGGGGCTGCGGATGGGGTGGTAGGGGCGGTAACCGGGTTCTGCATCGTGCCCTGCGGCTGGGTCGCCGTCAGATCGCTGGTCTCTGCCGCAGAAGGGCTAACAACGTCATTCACGTTTGCAGCCTGAGCTGTCTGCGCCGGTACTGCGCTCCCCGTCACCGCCGTGGTGCCGTTTTTCGCGGCTTCAAAGCCTTGCTGGATGGTGCGTCCAAATACGGCTGCCTGGCCATTTAAAGGCAGCAGCAGCGCTATTTTGCTGGTGGAGGCAGGTTTGAAATTCTGCACGTTCACCAGCTGCGTTGGTAGCATTTTAGCACCAGGGTTGTTGGGATAACGGGTCTGCCAGTCGGTAATACCCGCTTTCAACATCGTGGGATCATTGCGGTTATCAAACCAGACGCGCTGAAGATCCAGCCAGCCCTGCAGAATGTTTTCATCGGCGTTGATCACCAGCTTACTGGCCTGATCCTGCGTCATGGACGACAGCGCCTGCCAGGTGGCATCAATATTCTTTTGCTTCAGGTCCCCTGCCAGCAAAGGCTCTTGTGCAATCAGAGCACGGAGAAGCGTCAGGGAAGGGCGGCCTTGCTCGGTGGTGATGACGGCCTGCCAGTAACGTGCCTGCTGGTTGTTTTCCAGTGCATTGACGTCAATATCGGCAAGGATCTTTTTCGCGCCAGCAGCGTCGTTCTGTGCCACTTTCAGCTCAGCGGCAAGAAGCTGCTGCTCGCGACGCTGGCTGTCGGTGAGATCCTGCGGCAACTGGTTAAACAGTTCGCTTGCCCGCTGGGTTTGGCCTTCTTTCAGCAGTGCACGAATGGCAAGTAATTGCCAGTTGATCCTGGTATCATTCGAGCTCTGCTCCATCTGGTGCAGATAATAGCCGGAATCAGCCTGAGCAGTGCCCTCCATGTGAGGAGTCGTCTGATCGGGCGCCTGGGTGCCACAGCCTGCAAAAATCAGCGCGGCTACCACAAGGGGAAGGCTGCGCGTGACTTTGTTACGAAGAAACGTTAAGGGTACCATACTGTATCCAGTGATATTTTTTTACGCATGCTCAATATTAAATCGGCAATACGGATGAAACAATGAAACAACACGAAACGGCAGATAATTCTCAGGGTCAACTGTATATTGTACCTACTCCCATCGGGAATTTGTCTGATATTACCCAACGTGCACTCACCGTATTGCAAAGCGTTGATTTAATTGCCGCTGAAGACACTCGCCATACGGGATTACTGCTACAGCATTTCGCTATCAGCGCGCGGTTGTTCGCGCTGCACGACCATAATGAGCAGCAAAAGGCAGAGACGCTGGTCGCGAAGCTGAAAGAGGGGCAGAACATTGCCCTGGTATCAGATGCCGGCACGCCGCTCATCAACGATCCTGGATACCACCTGGTGCGTACCTGCCGGGAAGCGGGCATCCGCGTAGTGCCACTGCCTGGCCCCTGTGCCGCCATCGCGGCCTTAAGCGCTGCGGGTCTGCCTTCCGATCGTTTCTGCTATGAAGGTTTCTTACCGGCAAAATCGAAAGGACGTCGCGACGTTCTTAAAGCGCTGGAAGCCGAATCGCGCACGCTTATTTTCTATGAATCCACCCACCGCCTGCTGGAGAGCTTAGAAGATATGGTCGCCGTCTGGGGAACGTCGCGCTACGTGGTGCTGGCACGCGAGCTCACTAAAACCTGGGAGACGATCCATGGCTTGCCCGTCGGCGATCTGCTGGCGTGGGTTAAAGCGGACGAGAACCGTCGTAAGGGCGAGATGGTGCTGATTGTGGAAGGCCACAAAGCCGAAGAGGACGCGCTGCCTGCCGATGCGCTGCGCACCCTGGCGCTGTTGCAGGCCGAGCTTCCCCTGAAGAAAGCCGCCGCGCTGGCCGCCGAAATCCACGGTGTGAAAAAAAATGCGCTGTATAAATACGCCCTGGAGCAGCAAGGGGAGTAAGCGGTGAGCCGGTATCACACCGGCCAGCCTCAATCAGGCCGTTGAGATCGCTTAACGGCAGACACCCTCGGCCGGCATCCTGCGCTGAATGCAGAATAAAAAAAAGCATGGCCGAAGCCATGCTAAGCAAGGTTTACTGCCAACTCAGGTAACTGGCGCCGGGTTAAACACCGCCAGTTGATTGTGCAAGCCCCACTGGTCAGAGAAGGTTTTCTTACGGCCGCTCGCCACATCCAGAATAAAGTGGAACAGCTTCCAGCCCACATCCTCAATGCTCTCTTCACCGGTGGCGATGGTGCCAGCGTTGATATCCATTAAGTCAAACCAGCGGTTTGCTAACTCGGTGCGGGTGGCCATCTTGATCACCGGAACCGCCATCAGGCCGTACGGGGTGCCGCGTCCGGTAGTGAACACCTGTACGGTGATACCGGAGGCCACCTGCTGGGTGCCGCAGACGAAGTCGCTCGCCGGGGTCGCCGCGTAGATCAGGCCACGTTTGGTTGGGCGCTGACCCGGGGACAACACTTCCACAATGGCGCTCTGGCCAGATTTGGCAATCGAGCCGAGGGCTTTCTCCACCACGTTTGCCAGGCCGCCCTTTTTGTTGCCCGGAGAGGGGTTAGCGCTGCGGTCGGTTTTACCCATATCAAGATAGTTGTCGTACCAGGCCATCTCTTCCAGCAGACGTTTACCCACCTCTTCATTGACGGCGCGCGGGGTCAGCAGATGGATTGCGTCACGCACTTCCGTGACCTCAGAGAACATTACCGTGGCACCGCAGCGTACAAACAGGTCCGAGGCGTAGCCGACCGCCGGGTTCGCGGTCACGCCTGAAAACGCATCGCTGCCGCCGCACTGGGTACCCACAACCAGCTCGGAAGCCGGACATGTTTCACGCTGGCGTTGATTAAGTTTCGCCAGATGGCGTTCGGCCACCTGTAAAATGTCGTCGACCATCGAACGGAAGCCTACGTGCTGCTCGTCCTGCAGACGCACGATACTGGCGTCATCCACCGGAATAGCCTGCACATCTTCGGTGCCCATCAGCAGTTTTTCTGGCTGCAGTTTTTCACAGCCGAGCCCGATGACCATCACCTCGCCGCCGAAGTTGGGGTTCAGGGCGATGTTATGAATGGTCCGGATGGGGACGATGGCCGCCGGGGCGTTGATCGCCACGCCGCAGCCGTACAGGTGGTTAAGTCCTACCACGCCATCGACGTTCGGGTATTTGGGCAGGAGATCACGCTCAATGATTTTCACTACATAATCCACCACGCCTGCTACGCAGTGTACGCTGGTGCTAATGCCGAGCAGATTTTTTGTACCTACGCTGCCGTCTGCGTTGCGGTAGCCTTCAAAGGTGTAACCCTCGAGCGGCGGCAGCGGCTCCGGCACGCGGGTCGCCAGCGGCAGGGTATTCAGCGGTGGGGCTTTTGGCAGTTCGACCAGTGATTCATCGATCCAGCTGCCCTGTGGAATAGCACGCACCGCGTAGCCAATAACTTCACCGTAACGAACAATTTCGCCTTTCGCCGGAATATCCACCAGCGCCACCTTATGTCCCTGCGGGATATGCTCAATCAGCTCCAGTCCGTCCGGGAAGCGGGTTCCTGCTTTTAACCCATAATCGTTAACAATAATCGCCACGTTATCGGTGTCATGCACCTTTATATAAAACGCCGTCGGCGACTCTTGACGAATTTCGATGTCGGCCATTGTTCAGTATTCTCCAGCGAAGTTTTAGATATTAAAAGTCGATAAGAGGATGCTTATTTTCTTATTGTCAGAAATAAAGTCTCGGTCTTGTTGAATAAAGAATGTCAGGACTCCGGGAATAAAAATGTGATCATGATCACTCATCGGGGAGAGAGGGCGCTGCGACTGGCGGCTTATGCGTAAATCTGTGCATCAGCGCCCAGGATGTTGTGCATATGCTCAAGATATTATTCTTTATTGGCCTGATAATTGAGCTTTAACACAATGTGCAGGTTGATTCTGATGTTTATACTTATTCTCGATTTCATTGTATCTGGTTAATTAATTGATATTGCCTGCTGTCTAAAATAACCAGGGAAACTTCTTCTTAAAATAATAAAAAGTATAGCGATGTGCCCGAGGAATTATATATGAGCCTGGATACTGCTGTAGAAACGAAAAAGGGTATTCATACCCGTCATTTAATATTGCTGATTATTTTTATTGTGACTGCGGTTAACTACGCTGACCGCGCGACCTTATCGATTGCCGGGACGGAAGTGGCAAAGGAGCTGCAGTTAAGTGCCGTGTCGATGGGATATATCTTCTCCGCATTCGGCTGGGCTTATCTGCTGATGCAGATCCCGGGCGGCTGGCTGCTGGATAAGTTTGGCTCCAAAAAAGTCTATACCTACAGTCTGTTCTTCTGGTCCCTGTTTACCTTCCTGCAGGGCTTTGTCGATATGTTCCCGCTGGCCTGGGCCGGTGTGTCGATGTTCTTCATGCGCTTTATGCTCGGCTTCTCGGAAGCGCCCTCCTTCCCGGCAAACGCCCGTATCGTGGCTGCCTGGTTCCCGACCAAAGAGCGTGGCACCGCATCGGCGATCTTTAACTCTGCGCAGTACTTCTCGCTGGCGCTGTTCTCCCCGCTGCTGGGCTGGTTGACCTTTGCCTGGGGCTGGGAACATGTCTTTACCGTTATGGGTGTCATTGGCTTTGTGCTGACCGGCATGTGGGTGAAGTTCATTCACAACCCGACCGACCATCCGCGCATGTCTGCTGAAGAGCTGAAATTCATCTCTGAGAATGGCGCCGTGGTCGATATGGATCACAAAAAGCCCGGCGACAAAGCAGCGAATGGTCCAAAGCTGCATTATATCAAGCAGTTATTGACTAACCGCATGATGCTGGGCGTCTTTTTTGGTCAATACTTTATCAACACCATTACCTGGTTCTTCCTCACCTGGTTCCCTATCTACCTGGTGCAGGAGAAGGGGATGTCGATTCTGAAGGTGGGCCTGGTCGCCTCCATCCCTGCGCTGTGTGGTTTTGCCGGTGGTGTTCTGGGCGGTGTGTTCTCGGATCACCTGATTAAACGCGGTATGTCACTGACGCTGGCACGTAAATTACCTATCGTGCTCGGGATGCTGCTGGCCTCGACCATCATTCTGTGTAACTACACCAATAACACCACGCTGGTGGTGATGCTGATGGCGCTGGCATTCTTTGGAAAAGGCTTTGGCGCGCTGGGCTGGCCCGTTATCTCCGATACCGCGCCGAAAGAGATTGTCGGCCTGTGCGGTGGGGTATTCAACGTATTCGGTAACGTAGCGTCAATCGTCACTCCGCTGGTGATTGGCTATCTGGTAAGTGAGCTGCATTCGTTTAACGCGGCGCTGGTCTTCGTAGGCTGTTCGGCGCTGATGGCGATGGTCTGCTACCTGTTCGTGGTAGGCGACATCAAACGTATGGAATTGCAGAAATAAGCAAAGGTATAAGCGATGAGTAACGATATCTTCCCGAACAAATTCAAAGCTGCGCTGGCGGCAAAAGAGATCCAAATCGGCTGCTGGTCTGCTCTGGCGAGCCCCATCAGCACCGAAGTGCTGGGCCTGGCAGGTTTCGACTGGCTGGTACTGGACGGCGAACATGCCCCGAACGATGTCACCACCTTTATTCCTCAGCTGATGGCGCTGAAGGGGAGCCACAGTGCGCCGGTCGTGCGCGTGCCGACCAACGAGCCTGTGATCATCAAACGCCTGCTGGATATCGGGTTTTACAACTTCCTGATTCCGTTTGTGGAGAGTGAAGAAGAGGCGGTGCAGGCGGTGGCCTCTACCCGTTACCCGCCGGAGGGGATCCGTGGCGTATCGGTTTCTCATCGCGCCAACATGTTTGGCACCGTGCCGGACTACTTAGCGCAGTCCAACAAAAACATCACCATCCTGGTACAGATTGAAAGCCAGCAGGGGGTGGATAACCTGGACGCTATCGCCGCCACCGACGGTGTAGACGGTATCTTTGTCGGGCCAAGCGATCTGGCTGCCGCTTTTGGTCACCTGGGTAATGCCAACCACCCGGACGTACAGCGTGCTATTCAGCATATTTTTGCCCGCGCCAAGGCACACGGTAAGCCGTGCGGCATTTTGGCGCCGGTTGAGGCTGATGCCCGTCGTTATCTGGAGTGGGGCGCAACCTTCGTCGCCGTAGGCAGTGACCTGGGCGTATTCCGTTCCGCCACGCAGAAATTAGCGGATTCCTTTAAAAAATAATCACCACTGAGAGAAAGAGAGAGACGCAATTATGACGATGAAAGTTGGTTTTATTGGCCTGGGTATCATGGGTAAACCAATGAGTAAAAACCTCATCAAAGCAGGTTACTCACTGGTGGTTGCTGACCGTAATCCCGACGCTATTGCGGATGTGATTGCCGCCGGGGCAGAAACAGCCGCCTCTGCGAAAGCCATTGCAGAGCAGTGCGATGTGATTATCACGATGCTGCCAAACTCCCCGCACGTAAAAGAGGTGGCGCTGGGTGAAGGCGGCATTATTGAAGGGGCGAAGCCGGGCCTGGTGGTCATTGATATGAGTTCTATCGCCCCGCTGGCGAGCCGCGAAATCAGCGAAGCGCTGAAGGCGAAAGGCGTAGATATGCTGGATGCGCCGGTCAGCGGCGGTGAACCGAAAGCGATCGACGGCACCCTGTCCGTGATGGTGGGCGGCGATAAAGCGATCTTCGACAAATATTATGACCTGATGAAAGCGATGGCGGGCTCCGTGGTTCATACCGGCGAAATCGGTGCCGGTAACGTGACCAAGCTGGCGAACCAGGTGATCGTCGCGCTGAACATCGCCGCGATGTCCGAAGCGCTGAGCCTGGCAACCAAAGCAGGTGTTAACCCGGACCTGGTCTATCAGGCCATTCGTGGCGGCCTGGCGGGCAGTACCGTGCTGGATGCGAAGGCACCTATGGTGATGGATCGTAACTTCAAGCCTGGCTTCCGTATCGATCTGCATATCAAAGATCTGGCGAACGCGCTGGATACCTCTCACGGCGTAGGGGCGCAGCTGCCGCTCACCGCAGCGGTTATGGAGATGATGCAGGCGCTGCGTGCAGATGGACTGGGCACGGCGGATCACAGCGCAATCGCATGCTATTACGAAAAACTGGCGAAAGTGGAAATCACGCGCTAACGAAGAAGGGCGCGGGGACGCGCCCGGTATTTCTGCCTCGAGCGGTAACAGGCTATAACTATGAAAATCGTAATTGCCCCTGACTCTTACAAAGAAAGTCTCTCCGCTACCGAGGTAGCGCAGGCAATAGAAAAAGGATTTCGGGAAATTTTCCCCGACGCAGAATATGTCTCTGTTCCGGTCGCCGACGGCGGCGAAGGCACGGTTGAAGCGATGATCGCCGCCACTAACGGCGCGCTACAGCATGCTGCCGTCACCGGGCCACTGGGTGAAACGGTGAATGCCTGCTGGGGTATCTCTGGCGATGGCACCACGGCTTTTATCGAGATGGCGGCGGCCAGCGGCCTGGCGCTGGTGCCTCCGGCACAACGTAACCCCTTAACAACCACCTCTCGCGGCACCGGGGAGCTGATCCTCGCTGCGCTGGATAAAGGGGCGCGTAATATCATTATTGGCATCGGTGGTAGCGCCACTAACGACGGCGGCGCGGGCATGGTCCAGGCACTGGGGGCCCGGCTGGTGGATGCTAATGGCACCGACATTGGTTATGGCGGCGGAAGCCTGGTGGCGCTGAATCATATTGATACCAGCGGCCTCGACCCGCGCCTGAAGCATTGCGCTATCCGCGTGGCCTGTGACGTGACCAACCCGCTGGTGGGGGAGACGGGCGCCTCGAGGATTTTCGGCCCACAGAAAGGGGCGACGGAGGCGATGATTGTCGAGCTGGATACCAATCTTGGGCACTTCGCCGACGTGATTAAAGCATCGCTGCGTATCGACGTGAAAAATATGCCGGGTGCCGGCGCGGCAGGCGGTATGGGCGCGGCGCTGACCGCCTTCCTTGGTGCGGAACTGCGTAGCGGCATCGAAATTGTCACCCAGGCCCTGCATCTGGAAGAACATATTCACGATTGTACGCTGGTAGTCACAGGGGAAGGGCGCCTCGACAGCCAGAGTATTCACGGCAAAGTGCCGGTGGGCGTGGCAAGCGTAGCCAAAAAATATCATAAACCGGTGATTGGTATCGCCGGCAGTCTGACCCGCGACGTCGCGGTGGTGCATCAGTATGGTATCGATGCCGTATTCAGCGTGCTGAACAGTATTGGGACGCTGGAAGAGGCCTTCGGTAACGCATCGGATAATATTTATCGCGCTTCGCGCAATGTTGCCGCCACCTTAAGGGTGGGGATGCACACGCGAGGGTGACAGCGGGGCGCAAACCCTCTATACTTCGCGCCGAAGCTGACCAGACAGTCGCCGCTTCGTCGTCGTCCCTTTCGGGGGAGACGGGCGGAGGGGAGGAAAGTCCGGGCTCCATAGGGCAGGGTGCCAGGTAACGCCTGGGGGGGAAACCCACGACCAGTGCAACAGAGAGCAAACCGCCGATGGCCCGCGCAAGTGGGATCAGGTAAGGGTGAAAGGGTGCGGTAAGAGCGCACCGCGCGGCTGGTAACAGTCCGTGGCACGGTAAACTCCACCCGGAGCAAGGCCAAATAGGGGTTCACATGGTACGGCCCGTACTGAACCCGGGTAGGCTGCTTGAGCCAGTGAGCGATTGCTGGCCTAGATGAATGACTGTCCAACGACAGAACCCGGCTTATCGGTCAGCTTCAACTCTTCAATAAAACCCCGCCTCGGCGGGGTTTTTGCTTTGGCATGTTTTTTAACGTGCAACGCTAATACCAAGAAAATCATTCCTTTAGGCACACAATCAGGAGCAATTTTTGCTCTAATTTTCGAAAAGCCTTATTAATATTGTGACTTTTTTCTCTTCACCTGCGGGTATGATTTTCCCCATTCCAATAATTCGCGCCTGCACATCTCTGGCTCATTATCGCTGATGAGCACAGACCCAAAAATGAGAACTCTATACCCTACACAATAAGCGAGAGCCTTATGGATACGGCGAAAAATAGCAGCGTGATGGTCACGGATTCCCCTGCGGCAATGCGAGCGGGAATGGGTGAAAGTGAATGGCAAGAAGCCATTAAATTCGACAGTACCGATACCGGTTGGATCATTATGAGTATCGGCATGGCGATAGGTGCGGGAATTGTTTTTCTCCCGGTCCAGGTGGGATTAATGGGCCTGTGGGTATTCCTGCTCTCCTCGATAATCGGTTATCCGGCGATGTATCTCTTCCAGCGTCTCTTTATTAATACGCTGGCGGAATCACCAGAATGCAAAGATTATCCGAGCGTTATTAGCGGCTACCTGGGCAAGAACTGGGGGATTTTATTGGGCGCACTCTATTTCGTGATGCTGGTGATCTGGATGTTTGTCTACTCCACCGCGATCACCAATGACAGCGCCTCTTATTTACACACCTTTGGCATTACCGACGGCCTGCTTTCGGAAAATCCCTTCTACGGCTTGCTGCTGATCTGTATTTTGGTGGCGATCTCATCGCGCGGTGAAAAGCTCTTATTTAAGGTTTCAAGTCTGATGGTGCTTACAAAGCTGTTTGTCGTCGCGGCGCTGGGGCTGTCGATGATTGGGCTCTGGCACTTAGCCAACGTGGGTATGCTGCCGCCCGTCGGACTGCTGATTAAAAACGCCATTATCACGCTGCCCTTTACGCTCACTTCGATTCTTTTTATTCAGACGTTAAGCCCGATGGTGATCTCTTATCGCTCGCGAGAAAAGTCGGTAGAAGTCGCGCGCTATAAAGCGCTGCGGGCGATGAATATCGCCTTCGGCATTCTGTTTGTCACGGTCTTCTTTTACGCGGTCTCTTTCACGCTGGCGATGGGGCATGACGATGCGGTAAAAGCGTATGAACAGAATATTTCCGCGCTGGCGATTGCGGCACAATTTATTAGCGGCGAGGGGGCGAGCTGGGTCAAAATTGTCAGCGTCATCCTCAATATTTTTGCCGTTATGACCGCGTTC
The DNA here is from genome assembly GCF_002430365.1 of Leclercia sp. UBA5958. Classification (NCBI taxonomy): domain Bacteria; kingdom Pseudomonadati; phylum Pseudomonadota; class Gammaproteobacteria; order Enterobacterales; family Enterobacteriaceae; genus Leclercia; species Leclercia sp. UBA5958. The sequence goes on from NZ_DJCE01000004.1 coordinate 138,997, forward strand.
TTCGGTGTGTATCTCGGCTTTCGCGAAGCCACACAGGGCATCGTGATGAATATTCTGCGCCGCAGGATGCCGGCAGAAAAAATTAATGAATCCCTGGTACAGCGCGGCATCATGCTTTTCGCCATTTTACTGGCCTGGAGCGCCATTGTCTTAAATGCGCCGGTACTGAGCTTCACCTCTATTTGCAGTCCTATCTTTGGCATGGTGGGGTGCTTAATTCCTGCCTGGCTGGTCTATAAAGTCCCCGCACTGCATAAATACAAAGGCGTATCGCTGATGATCATTATTATCACCGGCGTGCTGCTTTGCGTTTCTCCTTTCCTCGCCTTCTCCTGAGGTTCATTTAGGTGGTTAAGATATCTGAGTTCACGAATCCTTTATGGAACCCTTTTATTCGCGCTGTCCGGGCGGAAGTAAAACCTGCCCTTGGCTGTACCGAACCCATCTCTCTGGCACTGGCCTGCGCGATTGCCGCCGGGCAACTCACGAAGCCGGTAACGCACATTGAAGCGTGGGTATCGCCAAATCTGATGAAAAACGGGCTGGGGGTAACGGTACCAGGAACCGGGATGGTCGGGCTGCCTGTTGCCGCGGCGCTGGGGGCGCTGGGGGGCAATCCACAGGGCGGGCTGGAAGTGCTCAAAGAGGCCTCAGCCGAGGCGCTCACCAGGGCTAAAGCGTTGCTGGATGCCGGTAAAGTGCAGATAAACTTGCAGGTGCCGTGCGATGAGATCCTCTATTCCCGCGCCTGCGTCTATGCAGATGATGAGTCAGCCTCGGTGACCATTGCCGGTGAACATACGCGTGTGATCGAGATTACCTGCGGCGGAAAAACATGTTTTCATCGCAATGAGAAGGTAGAGCACAACGACGATGATCCCCTGGCTGTACTTTCCACGGCTACGCTGTCGCAGATCTTTGAATTTGCCGGGCACATTCCCTTTGCGGATATCCGCTTCATCCTGGAGGCCGCCCGGCTCAACGATGCGCTTTCCCGCGAGGGGCTGAGCGGGAAATGGGGTCTCCATATCGGCGCTACGCTGCAAAAACAGCGCGAGCGTGGCTGGATGGCGCAGGATCTTGCGTCGGAGATTGTTATTCGCACCAGCGCCGCCTCGGACGCACGCATGGGCGGAGCGACACTGCCGGCGATGAGTAACTCAGGCTCTGGCAACCAGGGGATCGCTGCCACTATGCCGGTCGTGGTCGTTGCTGAATATGTTCAGGCCGACGAGAACATGCTGGCACGGGCGTTAATGCTGTCTCATCTGGTGGCCATCTACATCCATAACCAGCTTCCGCGATTGTCGGCACTGTGTGCCGCCACGACGGCAGCAATGGGAGCAGCAGCAGGCATGGCCTGGCTAATGGGCGGCAACTACCAGACGATGGCGATGGCGATCGGCAGTATGATCGGGGATGTCAGTGGCATCATCTGTGACGGGGCGGCGAACAGCTGCGCCATGAAGGTCTCTACCAGCGTATCCAGTGCCTGGAAAGCGGTGATGATGGCACTGGAGGAGTCTGCCGTGACGGGCAATGAAGGGATAGTTGCGCAGGATGTGGAACAGTCGATCGCAAATCTGTGCGCGCTGGCATGCCGCTCAATGCAGGCCACGGATAAGCAGATCATTGAGATTATGATGAGCAAAGTGTAACGCCTTTCCCCTGACCCTCTCTTTCTGAGAGGGTCAGCAGGGATTATCGTCACACCGGCAAATCAATCAGCAATGCCCGCAGCGGTGAATCGGCGACCAGGGTAATATTCGCTTCATCACGAATAAACGCCCCGTCACCACAGGTTAGCGCTTCTTTCCCTTCCGCATGCGTGACGGCATGTACCGTGCCGTGAATCGACTGCAGATAGGCGCGCGGGCCATGCAGCTGGAAGCTAAGCTCCTCGCCTTTCTTCAGCTCAATATGATGCAGCCAAATCTGCTGGCGCAGTTGCAGGCTACCCTGGCTGCCGTCCGGCGAAGCGAGCAGTTGCTGCTTACCGTCCTGCAATACCATCTTCTGAACCGGTGCATTTTCACGCTCCGGGCATGCGTCCAGCCACAGCTGCAGGCGGGTCAGCGTTTTGTCTTTGCTGAGATTATGCTCGCTATAACTTGTGCCTGGTTGGGTGGCAATCAACAGCGCTTCACCGGCCTTCGCCTGGACATGATTGCCTTCGCTGTCGCGGTACTCGGCTTCGCCTTCCAGAATCACATTAAGGATATCCACTTTAGGATAGGTACGTGGCTGGAAGGAGGCGCCTGGTGCAAGCACTTCCTGATTCAGCACGCGCAGTGAGGCGTAGCCCAACAGTTTCGGGTCAAAGTAGTGTCCAAAGGAAAAGGTATAGCGGGCCTGTAACCAACCGAAGTCGGCTTGTCCACACTGCTTTGCAGTTCTTGTAGTAATCATAATGCTTGACCTCTCTTTACACTAAAACAATGGTAAAGGTATGGACGCTGCATTGTTAGCCAGATATTCTGCCCACTATGTTCAAATTTCCTGAATGATAACGTTATGGCTAAAGAGAGAGCACTGACGCTTGAAGCGCTGCGCGTCATGGACGCGATTGACAGACGTGGCAGCTTTGCTGCGGCTGCAGACGAGCTGGGGCGCGTGCCGTCAGCCCTGAGTTACACCATGCAGAAGCTGGAAGAAGAGCTGGATGTGGTGTTATTTGACCGCTCCGGTCATCGAACAAAATTCACCAATGTTGGCCGCATGTTGCTTGAGCGCGGGCGTGTACTGCTGGAGGCGGCTGATAAACTCACTACCGATGCAGAGGCTCTGGCTCGCGGCTGGGAGACTCATCTCACTCTGGTAACAGAAGCGCTCGTCCCGACGCACGCGCTCTTCCCGCTGGTAGAAAGACTGGCGGATAAAGCCAATACGCAGCTGTCGATCATCACCGAGGTGCTGGCAGGGGCGTGGGAGCGTCTTGAAACGGGCAGGGCAGATATTGTCATTGCGCCGGACATGCACTTCCGATCCTCGTCTGAGATCAACTCCCGTAAGCTCTATAGCGTAATGAATGTCTATGTTGCTGCCCCGGATCATCCGATTCATGACGAGCCCGAGCCGCTCTCAGAAGTTACCCGCGTGAAGTACCGTGGTGTGGCGGTGGCCGATACCGCCCGTGAACGTCCGGTACTGACCGTGCAGCTGCTGGATAAGCAGCCGCGTCTCACCGTCAGTACGCTGGAAGATAAACGCCAGGCGCTGTTGGCCGGGCTGGGCGTCGCCACTATGCCTTATCCGTTTGTGGAAAAAGATATTGCTGAAGGGCGCCTGCGCGTGGTCAGCCCGGAGTACACCAGCGAAGTGGATATCATTATGGCGTGGCGTCGGGACAGCATGGGCGAGGCCAAATCCTGGTGCCTGCGCGAGATCCAGAAGCTGTTTACCGTCAAATAAGCGCATGCCCGGTGGCGCAATGCCGCCGGGCAAGGTATCAGGCTTGCCGTTTAGGATCCGGCCCGAAGCGGTTTTCACCCGGCGTGCCAGCCTGGCAGTTGTAGATCAGAATAATTAGCCAGCCGACGATAGGAATAAGCACCAGCAACAGCCACCACGCCGATCGGTCAGTGTCGTGCAGGCGCCGGAACAGAACGGCCCAGGACGGCAGCAGAACCAGCAGACCATAAATCGTCGTCAGCACCCCTTCGCCCCCGGCGCGCTCCCAGCCGAGCATTTTATCGAGGATGCCCAGCACGAGGATAAGGATGAAGTTCACCAGAACAAACATCCAGTACTCTTTGCGGCGGGCGCGGCCACCAAATCCAATGTAGTTGCGCAGTACTTTGAGATACCAGTCCATATATCTTGCCTCAATAATCAGTCAATCACTTGTTTTATAAGCGATCGAGGTAAGAATAGACGGAGATTGTGAATAAAAAAAGGGCATCAATTGATGCCCTGAATATTTAGCCGAAACGGACGTCACGGCCATGCGGTTCGTTCAGATCCTGCCATGGACCAATGGAGATAATACCCGTTGGGTTGATGGTTTTATGGCTGCGGTAATAGTGGGTGCGGATGTGGTCAAAATCGACCGTTTCGGCAATCCCTGGCATCTGGTAGATGTCGCGCAGGAAACCATACAGGTTCAGATAATCGCTGATGCGATGCTTATCGCATTTAAAGTGGGTGACATAGACCGGATCGAAACGTACCAGCGTTGTCCACAGACGAATATCGGCTTCTGTCAGTCGATCGCCGGTGAGGTAGCGATGCTGGCCAAGGATCTGCTCAATGCGCTCCAGCGACTCAAAGACTTTCTCGACAGCCTCGTCGTAAGCTTCCTGGCTGGTGGCAAACCCGGCCTTGTAAACACCGTTATTGACGTTGTCGTAAATCCAGCTATTCAGCTCATCAATTTTTTCCCGCAGTTCAGTGGGATAATAATCGCCCGCCCGCGCGCCGTGAGCATCAAAAGCGGTATTGAACATGCGGATAATTTCAGCTGATTCATTGCTGACGATGGTCTGGTTTTTCTTATCCCACAATACCGGAACGGTGACGCGTCCAGTGTAGTGTGGATCGGCGCGCAGATAGAGTTGATAGAGAAAATCGTGGTGATAGAGGTCATCGCCCGTGGCGGCCGGGAAATCCTTGTCGAAGGTCCAGCCGTTTTCCAGCATCAGCGGGTTAACGACCGAAACAGGAATCAGCGATTCCAGCCCTTTCAGCGTGCGGACAATCAGTGTGCGATGCGCCCACGGACAGGCGAGTGAAACGTAGAGATGATAACGGTCTTTCTCCGCCGCGAAGCCGCCTTCACCGCTCGGGCCGGCGGAGCCGTCGGCGGTGAGCCAGTTGCGGAAGGCAGAAACAGAACGCTTAAAACGTCCTCCGGTAGATTTGGTGTCGTACCAGGTATCCTGCCAGACGCCGTCAACAAGTTGTCCCATTTTTTCCTCCTTCAGATAGCCAAAGCGAGGAGATATCTCCTCGCTTCAAGTTTACTCGGGTAATCGGCTTACCACTTTTTATTCAGCACACGGTCGATGCTGAATGCGCCTGGACCGGTGATACCCAGCAGTAGGAAACCGCCTGCGATAGTCAGGTTTTTCATGAACATCAGAGAGTTCACGCCTTCTGCAAAATTACTGTGGAAGATGAATGCCGTCAGCAGAGTAAAGCCTGCGGTGAACAGCGCGGTGGTACGGGTCAGGAAACCGAACAGAATTGCCAGACCGCCGCCAAACTCAAGCAGGATGGTCAGAGGCAGCAGGAACCCCGGTACGCCCATGGCTTCCATATACTGTTGCGTTCCTGCGTAACCAGTGATTTTGCCCCAGCCTGCTGTAATAAACAGAATCGGCATCAAAATACGCGCAACCAGTACACCAACATCTTCTAATTTTTTCATTTTACTCTCCACGAAACCACAAGGGCTGCTGATTTTTATTTTTCCGCAAATCCGGGCACCTGCCGCGCATTTGCTGTCGATGGAGAGGATATTAAACGGGGCGATTGGCAATTGTTAGCAAGGAAAACTGTCAATCTTAATCAAAGATATTGAGCAATCAGAAAGGGGTGCGCAGGCCGGAAGAGGACTAACCCGGCCTGCGGAGTGGGGCTAATTACCCAGCTGTTGCTGGCGAAGGGTCGACTTAACCAGTCGCCATGCGGTCCATGCGCCAAAACCGCGACGTGCCCAGCGAACAAGAAGATTGGGATGGCGTACCGTCCAGATAGCCATCACGCTGCTGCCAACCAGCGCCCATGAGCGTAAGCTCAGAAAGGTATTCCAGCCGCGATCGTACGAACGCGTTACGGCTAGCCAGTCGCGACGGCTGGCGGACAGATCCAACCGCTGCTGTTGGATCTGGCTCAGCAGAAACGCCTTTCGCTGTTGACGATCTGATTTGTCACTCACGACTTGTCATCCTCCAGCAGAGACCGGTCGTTGGCCAGTTCATGACGAGTATGACGGAGCAGGCTTGACTGACGCGCTTTGCGCATCGTCCAAATCCCGCCAATCAGGGCTGCCACCAGCAATACTACGGTAGTCGCGATCATGGCGTTCAGACGATACTGAGGATCAATCGCCCAGATAATCAGCACCATCAAGCTCATCAGGCCAAAGGCGGCGAAGAGCATGGTCAGCCCCAGCATAAGCAGCATCTGGAAGAGGTTGGCCTTCTCCTCTTCAAGTTCAACCACAGCCAGCCTGACGCGTGTCTCCACGATGCCAACCAGAGTGGTTAAAATACGCTGCCCAATGCCGAGGACGTTTTTTGCAGGGCCTTGTGCTTGACGAGGATCTTCCATAATCAACGACGCGTCAGCAGGACACCCAGAACGACACCGATAGCGGCGCCAATGCCCACTCCGGTCCACGGGTTATCACGTACATATTCATCCGCGCGAGCGGCTGCTTCACGGGTCTGTTTGGCCAGCGCGTCACCTGTCTCACCCAGGCGATAACGGCTGTCTTTCAGGGCGCTCTCGGCTTTACTGCGCAGTTTGCTCAGCTCTTCCTTTGATTTGTCTGAAGAGGTATTCAGCACCTCTTCCAGGGTATCCGCCAGGGATTTCAGTTCAGCGCGCAGATGTTCCGATGTGGTATCTTTGGACATGATTCTCTCCTGTTAAGACTTCCGTTGGCTTAATAATCGCGAGACTCCAGCGCATGCAGCTCTTCCTGCGCTTCTTTCAGTTTCTTTTCACGCTTTTCGATCTTATCCGCATCGCCTTTCGCTTTTGCTTCCACCAGATCCTGACGGCGTTCGGCAATCTCTTCTTTCTGCTCAGCAATATCTTTCTGGTGTTCAGCACGCAGCTTACTGTCCGTACAGTTCGCCTGTACTTCACTCAGCGCTTTTTTCAGGCCACTGATGCGGCTCTGATTGTTATGCTTTTCGGCGTAACTGATCTCACGCTTGATATCCTGTTCCTTCTCCTGACACAGGGAAGTGGCGAAAGACGCTGTGCTAATTGAAAAAAGGGCAAGACCCAGAACGATGCGGTAATTCATGATTGAAACCTTCCATTGTTAACGGCAAATCCTAACGAAATGCCGATTTTCCAGAGTGCTGCGGAGTACATCGAGAGGTGCTCCGCGTACTTAAGCATAGTAAGTAAACGGCGATATCACCAAAGTGGGTGAAAAGATTCAGAATCCTGGAAGTTTAGCCCGCCAGGCGAGAGGTATCACGCAGGCGAGTGAGCCAGAGTGCAGCCTGGTTAGGATCATCCTGTTGCGCGATGATATAACCCTGCGGCAGCGTACGGTCGAGCACCTTTTTCGCTTCAGCGCTTTGGGCGCTGGAGTCAAAGGTGATTAACAGCACGTCATTCTGAGGCGTAATGCTTTTAAAGCGAATGCCATTAGCATCCAGATGGTGCCAGATGGAAAAGCCATCTGGCACGCTCGAACCCTGAATCACCGGGCGAATCGCCAGCGTAGACTCGTGGGTCTGGAGCGCTTTCCAGACCAGCAGCATGGCGCTGAGCATACACAGCGCCACCATGGCGTAAGTAAACTGTCGCATTGAGAGGCGCACGTTAACCCCGACTCCCATGTTTTTTCTTCCACAAAACAACCAGTGAGCCAATCAGGCCAAACACCAGCAGCACCACCGGAAGCAACATCAGGCAAGACATTAGCGCGTCTTCATATTTAAGGAACACCGGCGTCTTGCCCAGCGCGTAGCCCAGGGTGGTCAGAATCAGTACCCACAGCAGGCCGCTCATCCAGTTGAAGAACTGAAAACGGGCGCTGTTCAGGCCGGAGAGGCCGGCTATGGTAGGTAAAAGAGTTCGGACGAACGCGATAAAACGGCCAAGCAGCAGGGCGGAAAGACCATGCTTATGGAACAGATGGTGCGCACGCTGATGGTAGTGCGCCGGAAGATGCGAAAGCCAGTTCTGCACAATACGCGTATTGCCCAGCCATCGCCCCTGAATGTAGCTCACCCAACAGCCCAGGCTGGCGGCAATGGTCAGTAACACTACCGTTTGCGGGAAGGCCATCGCTCCCTTTGCGCAGAGCACCCCTACCAGCACCAACAAGCTATCGCCCGGCAAAAACGCGGCGGGCAGCAGGCCGTTTTCAAGAAACAGAATCATAAACAGGACAAAATAGAGCATGCCAATCATGGAAGGATTGGCCAGGGTTTCGAAATCCTGGGCCCATAAGGCATTAAGTAATTGGGTAAAAAGTTCCATTCAGTGTTCCTGGAAATCGGTTAACGTCATGCCCGTCAACCGGGTCAAAACAGCACGGCGATAGTTTTTATAAAGACATTATGATCGCTCGCGGACACATTGTGTGGCCAGAACTGTTCCCTGTTAAATGGCTGGGTAAGCAAGCACTAACTTACAGAAATGCAAATTGCATCTAATTGTAACAAACCCCGCGGTTCTGCGTCACAGAATTTCGCGAGGATAATGATGTGATTTTGGCTTAACCCAGGGAGGGGACGCGAGGGTATTTACAAAGGCTGACACTATAGAGGTTTGCTTACCCAAAGACGCCAGAAGGCGCAATGATGCGCCCGCCAGCAGAGAAGAAAACTATTTTGTGCCGCTTGCGGCAGTATCAAGGTGAACAACCGGATTTTCGGCAAAAAGGTAACGGTCAGCGTTAAATTCGAAGTCATCACTCGTTTCGTTAAACAGCATCTGTTTAGTGTTCTCCAGGTGCTGCCACATGGCCAGCTTCGCCGCATGCGGATCTTTTCGAATCAAGGCTTTAAGGATCTGGTCATGATCGTCACACCAGTTATCGACGGTGCGCAAATCGATATGATCGTGCAGTTTTTTCCAGTACGGGTTATGAACGCGCTGAGTCCACATTTTTTCAACAATCGCCGCCAGTGCCGTGTTTTGCGTTGCGAGCGCCACCTGGACATGGAATTGCAAATCCCATTCGGAATCGCGGAAACATTTTTCCTGTCGCGCTTTATCCTGGATCTCCATCAGCTTCATGATGTCCTGTTTGGTCACCTGGGTGGCGGCAAACTCGGCGATATTACTTTCAATAAGCTGACGCGCCTGCAGAAGCTCAAAGGGGCCGTAACTGGCAAATTCCAGACTTTCGTCCGGTGCCGGGGAGTGTTTTGCCTGGCTGGAGATAACATGAATGCCGGAGCCTTTACGCACTTCGACGTAACCTTCGACCTCCAGCATAATGATAGCTTCACGAACCACGGTGCGGCTGACGCTCTTCTCATCGGCAATGAAACGCTCCGCAGGCAGTTTATCGCCCACCAGATAGACGCCTTGCTCGATGCGATCTTTCAGCTCGGCAGCAAGTTGCTGATAAAGACGACGGGGTTCGTTGATTTCCATATGCGCTCCAGGCAGGGTACGGCAGATGATATTTGTTATACCACTTTTGCTAAACCCCCACCAGATTTCGCTATCAAAAAAGCCGCCCTGACAGGCGGCTTTAGTTCACACTTTTCTTCGCTAACTCTGGGCGGCGGGGCCGCCTATGGTGCTCTTTGCCAGCTCCTCGGCAGACTGGTTTTTCAGTACCGTCCAGATAACGATGGCCCCCAGCACGTCGAACACCGCCAGTACCGCGAACAGCGGGCTAAAGCCGATAGTATCTGCCAGTGCGCCCACAACCAGTGCAAACAGGGTGCTGGCGGTCCAGGCTGCCATACCGGTCAGGCCGTTGGCGGTTGCCACTTCGTTACGCCCAAAGACGTCGGAAGAGAGGGTAATCAGCGCGCCAGACAGAGACTGGTGAGCAAAACCACCGATGCACAGCAGGCCAATCGCCACGTACGGGCTGGTGAAGAGGCCGATCATGCCTGGGCCAATCATCAGCAGTGCGCCCATGGTCACAACCATCTTACGTGACACAATCAGGTTAACACCAAACCAGCGCTGGAACAGTGGCGGCAGGTAACCCCCTACGATGCAGCCCAGGTCAGCAAACAGCATTGGCATCCAGGCAAACATGGCGATCTCTTTCAGGTTAAAGCCGTAAACTTTAAACATGAACAGCGGGATCCAGGCGTTGAAGGTACCCCAGGCCGGTTCTGCCAGGAAGCGTGGCAGGGCGATACCCCAGAATTGACGGGTGCCCAGAATCTGCCAGACAGACATCTTTTTACCGTTGTTGGTCTGGTGCTGTGCTTCCTGGCCACCAATGATGTATTCACGTTCTTCTTCAGAGAGTTTTTTCTGATCGCGCGGGTGTTTATAGAAGACCAGCCACGCCATTGCCCATGCAAAGCTCAGCACGCCAGAGATGATGAATGCCATCTGCCAGCTGTGCATCACGATAGCCCATACCACCAGCGGCGGGGCAATCATCGCACCAATAGAAGAACCCACGTTGAAATAGCCAACGGCGATGGAGCGCTCTTTCGCCGGGAACCATTCAGAGCTGGCTTTCAGGCCGGCCGGGATCATAGCGGCTTCTGCAGCACCTACTGCGCCACGTGCCAGCGCCAGTCCACCCCAACTGCCCGCCAGCGCGGTCGCGCCGCAGAATACTGCCCAGGTGACGGCGAAGAAGGCGTAGCCAATTTTGGTGCCGAGAATATCCAGCACATAGCCGGCAACGGGCTGCATGATGGTGTATGCCGCAGAGTAAGCGGCGATGATGTAAGAGTATTGCTGGGTCGAAATGTGCAGCTCTTCCATTAACGTTGGCGCCGCAGCCGCCACAGTGTTACGCGTCAGGTAGCCCAGCACGGTGCCAAGCGTCACCAGTGCGATCATGTACCAACGTAACCCTTTAATTTTACGCATGTAAAACCTCATCGTTATGTTATATCTGCGCTCTGGCGCAGCGCCTCTCTCGGTAAACCTGAGCGGCTTCTTTAACGGGAGGGCGTAACCGGGAGTGTCTCCCGGAACGGCCCGAACCTTGCCATAAGTGAATCGTGCATAAGTCGGTATCCGTACCGTGTATTCCGGTTGTGATAGAAACCGGTAAATCATTCCGTCGGCTTATAAATTGCGACGGCGAGAAGATAACTTGTCATACAACTTTAAAAGGTGAGTGACATCACAAAAGTGTGAATCTTTGTAAGGTCATTATTTGCGGCGAGCTAAGCCAGTGCTGGCGCGGCTTCCAGCGGCCTCTGCCCCTTTGGAGGTAATTTTTTTGTGGGCGTTTATTGATCTAACTCACGAAAAAATCTTCTGGCTCTGGAAATTGGTGTGATAACTTTGCAGCATCTGAACATAAGCTTTCTGACGCACTCGTAATGAGGATGACGATATGACCGCGTTTATGACCGACGATTTCCTGTTAGATACCGAATTTGCCCGCCGCCTGTATCATGACTATGCAAAAGACCAGCCGATTTTCGACTACCACTGCCATCTGCCGCCGCAGCAGGTTGCCGAAAATTATCGCTTCAAAAACCTGTATGACATCTGGCTGAAAGGTGACCATTACAAGTGGCGCGCCATGCGCACCAACGGCGTAGCCGAGCGCCTCTGCACCGGTGATGCGTCAGACCGCGAGAAATTTGATGCCTGGGCGGCAACCGTGCCGCACACCATCGGTAACCCGCTGTACCACTGGACGCACCTGGAGTTGCGTCGTCCGTTTGGTATCACGGGCAAACTGCTGTCCCCGACCACGGCAGACGAGATCTGGGATGAGTGCAACGCGCTGCTGGCGCAGGACAAATTCTCTGCCCGCGGCATCATGAAGCAGATGAACGTGAAGATGGTCGGCACCACCGACGATCCGATTGACTCACTGGAGCACCACGCCATCGTTGCACAAGACAGCAGCTTTGATGTGAAAGTGCTGCCAAGCTGGCGCCCGGATAAAGCCTTCAATATTGAATTGGCCACCTTTAACGATTACATGGCGAAGCTTGGCGACGTCTCTGATACCGAGATTCGTCGCTTTACCGACCTGCAAACGGCTCTGACAAAACGTCTGGATCACTTCGCGGCGCACGGCTGTAAAGTGTCTGACCATGCGCTGGACGTGGTGCTGTTTGCCGATGCCAGTGAAGCCGAGCTGGACAGCATTCTGGCCCGTCGCCTGGCAGGTGAAACCTTAAGCGAACACGAAGTGGCGCAGTTTAAAACCGCCGTACTGGTCTGGCTGGGCGCGGAATATGCCCGTCGCGGCTGGGTTCAGCAGTACCACATTGGCGCGCTGCGTAATAACAACCTGCGTCAGTTCAAACTGCTGGGACCGGACGTGGGCTTTGACTCCATTAACGACCGCCCGCTGGCGGAAGAGCTCTCTAAACTGCTGAGCAAGCAAAACGAAGAGAACCTGCTGCCAAAAACCATCCTCTACTGCCTGAACCCACGCGATAACGAAGTGCTGGGCACCATGATCGGTAACTTCCAGGGCGAAGGGATGCCAGGCAAGATGCAGTTTGGCTCCGGCTGGTGGTTCAACGATCAGAAAGACGGCATGGAGCGTCAGATGACGCAGCTGGCGCAGCTGGGTCTGTTAAGCCGCTTCGTCGGGATGCTGACCGATAGTCGTAGCTTCCTGTCTTATACACGCCATGAATATTTCCGCCGCATTCTCTGCCAGATGATCGGCCGCTGGGTCGCCGCGGGCGAAGCACCGGCAGATATCCAGCTGCTGGGCGAAATGGTGAAAAATATCTGCTTTAACAATGCGCGTGACTACTTCGCCATTGAACTGAACTAAGGCCGTTAGGGGTTGATATGCAATACATCAAGATCCATTCGCTGGATAACGTTGCGGTAGCGCTGGCGGATCTGGCCGAAGGCACGGAAGTGACTTTTGATAACCAGAGCGTCACGCTTCGTCAGGCTGTTTCGCGCGGACATAAGTTTGCCCTGCGCCTGATTGCCAAAGGGGAGAATGTCGTCAAATACGGCCTGCCTATCGGCCATGCGCTGGCAGACATTGCGCCGGGTGAATTCATTCACTCCCACAATACCCGCACCAATCTGAGCGATCTGGACGAGTACAGCTATCAACCCGATTTCCAGGCCGGGGAGCAGCAGGCCGCGGATCGCGACGTGGAGATCTACCGCCGCGCCAGCGGTGAGGTGGGGATCCGCAACGAGCTGTGGATCCTGCCGACCGTCGGCTGCGTGAACGCCATGGCCCGTCAGATGCAGAACCGTTTCCTGAAAGAGACGAACAACGCCGAAGGTATCGACGGCGTTCACCTGTTTAGCCATACCTACGGCTGCTCGCAGCTGGGCGACGACCACATTAATACCCGGACCATGCTGCAAAATATGGTGCGTCACCCGAATGCCGGTGCAGTGCTGGTGGTAGGTCTCGGCTGTGAAAACAATCAGGTGGATGCCTTCCGCGAGACCCTGGGGGAGTATGATCCCGATCGCGTGCACTTTATGGTCTGTCAGCATCAGGACGATGAAGTGGAAGCGGGGCTTGAGCAGCTGCACCAGCTGTATGAGGCGATGCGCCACGATAAACGCGAGCCAGGTAAGCTGAGCGAGCTAAAATTCGGCCTCGAGTGCGGCGGTTCTGACGGTCTGTCCGGCATCACCGCTAACCCGATGCTGGGACGTTTCTCTGATTACGTGATTGGCAACGGCGGCACCACCGTGCTGACTGAAGTGCCGGAGATGTTCGGCGCAGAGCGTATTCTGATGAGCCACTGCCGCGATGAAGCGACCTTTGAAAAGACCGTGACCATGGTCAACGACTTCAAACAGTACTTTATCGCCCACAACCAGCCCATCTATGAAAACCCGTCGCCGGGCAACAAAGCGGGCGGGATCACCACTCTGGAGGAGAAATCCCTCGGCTGTACGCAGAAAGCTGGGGCCAGCCAGGTGGTTGATGTGCTGCGCTACGGCGAACGCCTGAAGACGCACGGCCTGAACTTGCTGAGCGCGCCGGGCAACGACGCGGTCGCCACCAGCGCCCTGGCGGGAGCAGGCTGTCATATGGTGCTGTTCAGTACCGGGCGCGGTACGCCGTACGGCGGCTTTGTCCCTACGGTGAAAATTGCCACCAACAGCGAGCTGGCGGCGAAGAAGAAGCACTGGATCGATTTCGACGCAGGCCAGCTGATCCACGGCAAAGGGATGCCCCAGGTGCTGGATGAGTTTGTTGATCTGATTGTTGATATTGCAAACGGCAAATCTACCTGTAACGAGAAAAACGACTTCCGTGAGCTGGCGATCTTCAAAAGCGGCGTGACGTTGTAAATCACAGGGATCGAATTAAAGCGGCGTTTCTTAAGGAAGCGCCGTTTCTTTTTGCCTGACCACAGGAAACTTTCATGACCGCGTATTGGCTTGCCCAGGGCGTTGGTGTCCTCGCCTTTCTGATCGGCATTACCACCTTCCTCAACCGCGACGAGCGGAAATTCAAAATTCAGCTCTCCCTCTACAGCGCCGTTATTGGCATCCATTTCTTTCTGATGGGAGCCTTTCCGGCTGGCTCCAGCGCCATGCTCAATACCGTGCGCACGCTTATTACCCTGCGCACCCGCAGTCTGTGGGTGATGACGGTGTTTATTGTCCTGACGGGCGGCATCGGGCTGGCTAAATTCCATCACCCCATGGAGTTGCTGCCGGTTGCCAGCACCATCGTTAGCACCTGGGCGCTGTTTCGCAGCAAAGGGCTGACGATGCGCTGCATTATCTGGTGCTCCACGCTCTGTTGGGTGATTCATAACTTCTGGTTGGGGTCGATTGGCGGGACCTTAATCGAAGGGAGTTTTCTGGTCATGAACGGGCTGAACATCATCCGTTTCTGGCGCATGCAGCGCAGGGGGATCGATCCGTTTAAAGTAGAGAAAGACTTGCGGGAAGAGCGCCCCTCCGTCCGTTGACGGAAGGGCTTGAGTGTTAACTGCGCAGGGCGTTTTTCGCCAGACGCGCATCTTCTGCCTGGCAGGCTGCTGCGGTGAACAGTACATCAGTCGATGAATTCAGCGCCGTTTCGCAAGAGTCCTGCAATACGCCGATAATGAAGCCCACCGCCACCACCTGCATGGCGATCTCGTTTGGAATGCCAAACATATTACACGCCAGTGGGATCAGCAGCAGCGAGCCGCCCGCCACGCCGGATGCGCCACAGGCGCACAGTGAAGCCACCACGCTCAACAGCAGCGCCGTTGGCAGGTCAACCGGAATACCCAGCGTATGTACGGCCGCCAGAGTCAGTACGGTAATGGTAATCGCCGCGCCGGCCATATTCACGGTTGCGCCTAACGGAATCGACACCGAATAGGTATCGCGATCCAGGTTCAGCTTCTCGGCCAGAGCCATATTCACCGGAATGTTCGCTGCGGAGCTGCGGGTAAAGAAGGCGTATACACCGCTTTCGCGCAGGCACATCAGTACCAGCGGGTACGGATTACGACGGATTTGCCAGAAGACCAGCAGCGGGTTAATCACCAGCGCAACCAGCAGCATGCAGCCAATCAATACCATCAGCAACTGGGCATAGCCCCACAGGGTGTCGAAGCCGGTGGTTGCTAACGTGGAAGAGACCAGGCCGAAGATACCGATAGGGGCGAAGCGAATCACGATTTTCACCATAAAGGTCACGGCATTGGACATATCGTTGACCAGGTTTTTCGTCGTTTCGTTACCGTGACGCAGCGCGAAGCCCAGGCCAATTGCCCACACCAGGATGCCGATATAGTTCGCATTCAGCAGGGCATCCACCGGGTTAGAGACCATGCTCATCAGCAGGCCACGCAGCACCTCAACGATGCCGGATGGTGGGGTAATGTCTCCCGCAGCGCTGGTCAGATGCAGCGTTGAAGGGAAGAGGAAGCTAAAAATGACCGCCGTCAGCGCAGCAGAAAATGTGCCTAACAGGTAAAGGAACAGGATAGGGCGGATGTTGGTTTTCTGGCCGTGCTGGTGATTAGCAATAGAGGCCATCACCAGCATTAACACCAGCACCGGCGCCACCGCTTTCAGCGCGCCAACAAACAGTGTACCGAGCAGACCGGTGGCAATTGCCGCAGATTTAGAGACCAGCGCCAGCAAGATACCCAGCACCAGGCCCACCAGTATTTGTTTTACCAGGCTGCCATGCACGAGGCGTTGAAGCAGACCCGAAGATTGTGTCGTCATAGAAATTCCTAAAGTGAAATTGCGTTCCATCCTGGCCGTGATCTCAGTCACGCTTATGTCTGGATGTAACTAAATGTTTGCCTGGTTGAGTATAAAGAATGTGCGGTAAGGGGGAAGCGCAAAATGCTGGAATTTACGCACTGCGTCATGTTTTTTAACTGTCTGTTTACATTTTTGCGGAGCAGAGCAATATCCAAAAAAAACGGCAACCCGGAGGTTACCGTTTTCAGTCGAATTTAACGCGTCAGGAGGCGATATCCGACCTTACTGCGTCTGCTGCTTTTTATCGTTCTGATGGTTCACCCAGGCGTTGATGATTAAGGTCAGCGCCAGAATGCCAAACACTATGCCCAGCGAGATGGCGATCGGAATATGATAGAAGTCGACAATCAGCATCTTAATACCGATAAAGACCAGGATAACCGACAGGCCATACTTCAGCATTGAGAAGCGCTCCGCGACGCCCGCCAGCAGGAAGTACATGGCACGCAGGCCCAGAATCGCAAACAGGTTTGAGGTCAGGACGATGAACGGGTCGGTGGTCACCGCGAAGATCGCCGGAATGCTGTCCACCGCGAATATCACATCACTCAGCTCAACCAGAATCAGCACCAGCAGCAGCGGCGTGGCAAACAGCAGGCCATTTTTGCGCACAAAGAAGTGCTCGCTCTCGATGGTATCGGTCATGCGCAGATGGCCGCGAAGCCACTTGACCATCGGCTTTTCGCCGATGCCGGTTTCGTCCTCTTTCGCCAGCGCCATTTTGACCCCGGTGAAGAGCAGGAACGCGCCAAAGACATACAGCAGCCATTCGAACTGCGTAATCAGCCAGCTACCGGCGAAGATCATGATGGTACGCAGGACAATGGCACCCAGTACTCCGTAAACCAGCACCCGGCGCTGCAACGCCGCCGGTACCGCGAAGTAACTGAACAGCATCAGCCAGACGAAGACGTTATCCACCGCCAGCGCTTTTTCAATCAGATAACCGGTGAGGAAGGCGAGCGCCTGCGGATCGGCGACAGCGCGGCCCTGGGTTGTCGCCAGGTACCACCAGAAAGCGGCGCAGAAGAGCAGAGAGAGGGTGACCCACACCAGGGACCAGGCGGCGGCTTGCTTCATGGTCATGCCGTGTTCGCCGCGACGACCCTGCAAAAAGAGGTCTATCGCCAGCATGATGAGCACGACAACCGCGAATCCGCCCCACAACATTGGAGTGCCGACAGAGTGCATAATTTTTTTCCTCGCACATAAAAAACAAAAACGGCTATGGTCGAAAGACGATAGCCGTTAGCTTTTTATGCATAGACCTCGCCTTTCGGCAAGGTCTCACTTACAACCATGAAGGTTGCCCGGCGACCGGATGCGGTTTTGCACGCATCGTAATGACGATCCACCGGCAAGGAAGTTACTCCCCTTTGCACGTAACAAAATATGTCAGGTCAATGATTTCGTCAATCTCCCGCCAGACTTTATTACATAGCTTTACGCGGTGACTTCAGCGCCCAGACCGTCAGCGGGGAAGACCACACCGGTCTGTCGGCGGATTTCCGTCTGCAGTTTCGCCGTGGTGCGGCTGACCGCGAGGCCCGGGTGATTCACTTCGTTGTCTTCAACCAGTCGCGCGAATACCTCTGCCTCATAAAGCATAGTGTTAATATGCTGAGGCTGCGTCAGCTCCTGCGCTTTGCCGCCGCGCGGCACGAAGCTCAGTTTCTGGCACTCAGAGATTTTTTCAATCACCAGCGAGCCGTTTTCGCCCTGAATTTCGCTTGGCAGCACCGAATCACTCACTTTGGAGTGTTGCAGCGTGACGCTGAAATCACCGTAATCCAGTACTACTAACCCGTGGGCATCGACGCCGCTCTCCAGCAGACTGGCGGTGGCGGTTACACCGTGCGGTTCGCCCCATAGCGCCACGGCACTGGCGAGGCAGTAGAACCCAATATCCATAATCGAGCCGTTAGAGAAAGCCGGATTAAAGGTGTTTGGGTTTTCGCCGTCAAGATAGCGCTGATAGCGCGACGAATACTGGCAGTAGTTGATAAAGGCTTTACGCACCTTGCCAATTTTCGGCAGGGACTGCTGCAACAGCAGGAAATTTGGCAGGCTGGCGGTTTTGAAGGCTTCGAACAGCACCACCTGGTTTTCGCGGGCAAGCGCAATGGCGGCTTCTACTTCCTGAATATTCGAGGCCAGCGGCTTTTCGCAAATGACATGTTTTTTATGGCTGAGGAACAGTGCCGTTTGCGTAAAGTGCAGAGAGTTTGGGCTGGCGATATAGACAGCATCAATGGCATCGCTTTGAGCCATCTCTTCCAGAGAGGTAAACAGGTGTTCGACGAGATAATCACCGGCAAAAGTCTGGGCCTGTTCAAGGCTACGGGAAAAGACTGCGGTGAGTTTGAATTTGCCGGTCTCGTGGGCGGCGTCAACGAACTGACGGGTGATCCAGTTCGTTCCAATGACTGCGAAACGTATCATAAACGTTTACGTACTCCGTAGCTGGGAACCTTTAGCCACTGTAGCACGGCCGCGTGACAAAATGAGTGCGCTATTCCGCATTACCTTTTAACGATAAATGCGTAAGCCATAACCGGGTATCAAACTCCAGCTGGTGGTATTGCGGTTCCATATGGCAGCACAGGGAGTAGAACGCTTTGTCGTGCTCTTTCTCTTTCAGGTGCGCCAGCTCATGCACCACGATCATTCGCAAAAACGCCTCGGGGGCGTTGCGAAACACCGTCGCTACGCGGATCTCGGCTTTGGCTTTTAGCTTACCGCCCTGCACGCGGGAGATGGCGGTATGCAGGCCAAGGGCGTTTTTCAGGACGTGGATCTTGTTGTCGTACATCACCTTATTGATCGGCGGCGCGCTCTTCAGATACCGGTTTTTCAGATCCTGCGTATACTGCCAGAGCGCCTTATCGGTCGCGAAATCGTGCGTGCCGGGGTAGCGTTTTTCCAGCACCGCGCCCAGCTTTTGCTCGGCAATCAGGCTGCGAACCTGAGTCAGTAAGTTCTCCGGGTAGCCCTGGAGATAAGTAAGTTGGTTCATCAACGCCCCAAATCGACAATAAAACGGGTATACTCACGCACCCTTTTCAGGGATACGCCAAATTTTACCATTCAGGAGGGCCGATGAGCCACTTAGACAACGGTTTCCGTTCACTCAACCTTAAACGTTTCCCGGAAACGGATGACGTTAACCCGCTTCAGGCGTGGGAAGCGGCGGATGAGTATCTGCTGCAGCAGTTGGATGACACTGAAATCAGCGGCCCGGTTCTGATCCTGAATGACGCCTTTGGCGCGCTGGCCTGCGCGCTGGCAGAGCACACGCCCTACAGCATCGGCGACTCTTACCTGAGCGAACTGGCAACGCGTGAGAACCTGCGCCATAACGATATCGATGAAGGCAGCGTGAAGTTCCTCGACAGCACCGCGGACTACCCGCAGGCGCCGGGCGTGGTGCTGATTAAAGTGCCAAAAACCATGGCGCTGCTGGAGCAGCAGCTGCGCGCGCTGCGTAAGGTTGTCACCCCGCAAACGCGTATCATCGCCGGTGCCAAGGCGCGCGATATCCACACCTCGACGCTGGAACTGTTCGAGAAAGTGCTCGGCCCAACCACCACCACGCTGGCCTGGAAAAAAGCGCGCCTGATCAACTGTACCTTCAGCGCACCGGAACTGGCTGACGCACCCGAAACCCTGAGCTGGAAGCTGGAAGGTACCGACTGGACCATCCACAACCATGCGAACGTCTTCTCCCGCACCGGGCTGGATATTGGGGCGCGTTTCTTTATGGAGCACCTGCCGGAGAACCTCGAAGGGGAGATTGTAGACCTGGGCTGTGGTAACGGCGTGATTGGCCTGACGCTGCTGGCGAAGAACCCGGACGCCAGCGTGGTGTTTAGCGATGAGTCGCCAATGGCGGTGGCATCAAGCCGTCTGAACGTCGAAACCAACATGCCGGACGCGCTGGATCGCTGCGAGTTTATGATCAACAACGCGCTGTCGGGCGTGGAGCCTTTCCGCTTCAACGCCGTCTTCTGTAACCCGCCGTTCCACCAGAAGCACGCCCTGACGGATAACGTTGCGTGGGAGATGTTCCACCATGCCCGCCGCTGCCTGAAAATTAACGGCGAGCTGTACATCGTGGCGAACCGCCACCTGGACTACTTCCACAAGCTGAAGAAGATTTTCGGTAACTGCGTCACCATCGCGACGAACAATAAGTTTGTGGTGCTGAAAGCGGTTAAGCTGGGACGTCGTCGGTAAGATGATTACCCCCTCACCCTAACCCTCTCCCCACGGGGGAGAGGGGACGAATACACCCTCGCCCCTGTGGGGAGAGGGCCGGGGTGAGGGGAAAAATTAAATGCTTAATGCCAGCATCGTCCCCTGCGCAATCGCCCGTCGGGCATCCAGCTCCATCGCCACATCACATCCACCAATCAGATGCACCGTTTTGCCGGCATCGCGCAGCGGATCTGCCAGATCGCGTTTCGGCTCCTGCCCGGCACATAAAATCACCTGATCCACCGCCAGCAGCTGCGACTCTCCGCCGATCGTCACATGCAGACCGTCGTCGTCGATCTTCTGGTAACTCACCGCCGGGATCATCTTCACCCCCCGTGAGAGCAGGGTGGCGCGGTGGATCCAGCCCGTGGTTTTACCCAGCCCTTCACCCGGTTTGCTGGCTTTACGCTGCAGCATCACAATCTGGCGCGGGCTTCGCGGCAGTTGCGGCCCTTCCGGGCGTAACCCACCGGACTGGTTCAGGCTGGTATCGATTCCCCATTCCACACAAAATTCGGCAATGTTCTGGCTGGTGGCCTCCCCTGGCTGACTCAGGTACATGGCGGTATCAAAGCCGATTCCGCCGCAGCCGATAATCGCCACCTTTTCGCCCACCGGCACTTTATCGCGTAGCACGTCGAGATAGCTCAGCACCTTCGGATGATCGATACCCGCGATCGCCGGGGTACGCGGGGCAATCCCGCTGGCGAGGATCACCTCGTCGAAACCGATCAGATCGGGCGCATTCACTCTCTGGTTGAGCTGCAGATCGACGCCCGTGACCTCGATCATCCGGCGGTAGTAGCGCAGCGTCTCGTAAAACTCCTCTTTGCCGGGGATCTGTTTGGCGATATTAAACTGCCCGCCAATCTCGGCCGCCGCGTCAAACAGCGTGACGCTGTGCCCTCGAGCGGCGGCATTTACCGCAAACGCTAACCCTGCCGGCCCTGCACCGACCACGGCGAGACGCTTTTTAACGATCGCCGGGATCACCGGCAGTTTGGTTTCGTGGCAGGCGCGCGGGTTGACCAGGCAGGAGGTGACTTTGCCCACAAAGATCTGATCCAGACAGGCCTGGTTACAGCCGATGCAGGTGTTGATCTCATCTGCGCGTCCGCTCTGCGCTTTAGAAAGGATCTCCGCATCGGCGAGGAACGGGCGCGCCATGGAGACCATATCGGCATCACCGCGTGAAAGCACATCGTCCGCCACCTGCGGATCGTTAATACGGTTGGTGGTCACCAGCGGAATAGAGACTTTGCCTTTCAGCTTACGCGTCACCCAACTGAACGCGGCGCGCGGTACCGGGGTAGCGATAGTCGGGATGCGCGCCTCGTGCCAGCCGATGCCGGTGTTGATGATCGTGGCTCCGGCGGCCTCTATTGCCTGGGCCAGCTGGACGGTTTCGTCGAAGGTGCCGCCGCCCTCCACCAGGTCGAGCATCGAGAGACGGTAGACGATAATAAAATCTGCACCCGCCCGTTCCCGTACGGCGCGCACCACCTCGACGGCAAAACGCATGCGGCGGGCATAATCGCCGCCCCATTCGTCGTCGCGCTGGTTGGTGCGGGCGGCGAGAAACTCGTTTATCAGGTAGCCTTCCGACCCCATGACCTCTACGCCATCATATCCTGCTTCCCGTGCCAGTGCGGCGCAACGGGCGAAGTCGTCAATCAGCGCCAGGATCTGATCGTGACTGAGCGCCTGCGGTTTGAAGCGGTTAATCGGTGCCTGAATGGCAGAGGGCGCCACCAGATGCGGCTGATAGCTGTAACGGCCGGTATGCAGGATCTGCAGCGCGATTTTGCCTCCCTCACGATGGACGGCGTCGGTCACGAGGCGGTGATGGGGAAGCTGGCTGGCGTCATTCAGTACCGCGCCGCCCTCCATCGTGACGCCAGAAAGGGCGGGGGCCACGCCGCCGGTCACAATCAGCGCCACGCCATGGCGGGCGCGCTCGGCGTAGAAAGCCGCCAGGCGCTCAGCGCCGTCCGGACGCTCCTCCAGACCGGTGTGCATCGATCCCATCAGTACACGGTTTTTGAGGGTGGTGAACCCCAGGTCGAGCGGGGCGAATAACGACGGGTAGCGGCTCATACTCTCTTCCAGTGTTAATTTATTGTTATGTGGTCGGATGAGTTACTAATTTAGCCAGCGGAGAGTAAAAGGGAAAAGGGGAATGCGGTGATTGTGATGGGATTCAAATATTGTGCGGCCTGATGCCCTCACCCTAACCCTCTCCCACGGGGAGAGGGGACTTACACACCCAGTGCGGGGGACTTTTACTCCCTCTCCCTCAGGGAGAGGGCCGGGGTGAGGGGGATACCCGCACCAGCCCAGGCGCCTGCCACATTGACGTGGTCAACCCGCTATCCACCAGCCCAAGCTGATCCGCGTATACCGCCCGCCATTTCTGCATCATGCCGTCGTACAGCTCCCGGTGTTCCGGGTTCGGCGTAAATTCGCGGCTCCATTTCACCAGCCGCTCCCCCGTTGAGGCCATATCCGCAAACAGCCCGGCACCAGTACCCGCCGCAATTGCACAGCCGAGCGCCGTCGCCTCTTTTACCTCTGGCACGCGCACCGGCAGGCCAGTGACGTCACTTAAAATCTGGCTCCATAAGGCGCCTTTCGCTCCGCCGCCCGCAAAGACCAGGCTGTCAAACGTCACCCCGGAAAAGTGCGAAATTTGCGTCAGGTTGCAGGCGGAGACAATCGCCGCGTTCTCTTCCAGCGCGCGGAATAGCGTGGCTTTGTTGCACTTTTCCGGGTCGATGGAGAGATTGATAAACGACGGTGCTGCGTGATACCACTGCTTAAAGTGCATCGCATCGGAGAAGATCGGCATCACACCGTGGGATCCCGCCGGCACGCGGCTCGCCATCTCTTCCAGCAGGCTGTAGGTATCTACTCCCATCCGCTCGGCAATGAGCTTCTCTTCCGCGCAAAAGGCATCGCGGAACCAGCGCATGGTCAGCCCGGTAAAGAAGCTGATCGACTCCGCCTGGGCCATACCGGGGATGACGTGCGGGTTAACGCGAATATTCATATCAGGATCGGTTCTCACTTGCGGCAGGTTTACCACCTGCTGCCAGAAAGTGCCGCCTAATACCGCCGTTTGCCCGGCGCGCACAACCCCTAATCCCAGGCAACCCAGCTGTACGTCGCCGCCCCCCATCACTACCGGCGTGCCTTCGCGCAGGCCGCTCTGTTGCGCGGCTTCGCGGGTGATGGCCCCCAGCACGGTCCCCGTCTCTTTCACCGGAGAGAGAATATCGGCGCGCAGCCCGGCCATGTCGAGCAGCGCCGGACGCCAGTCGCGGGAGAAGAGATCTAACATGCCCGTGGTCCCCGCGTTGGACGGATCGACCGCCAGCTCGCCGGAGAGTTTTGCCGCCAGCCAGTCGCTGATCATGGTGATGGTGGCGGCTTTGCGATAGATATCCGGGCGATGGTGCGCCAGCCACAGCAGGCGCGGCATGGCGCTGAGGGCCAGGGTCTGGCCGGAAACGTCATACACCTCGGATTCGAAACGGTAATCGTGGATCTCTTTAAGTTCGGCTACCTCGCGGCTGGCGCGGGCATCGACGTTGGCACAGGCCCAGATGGCCTCGCCGTTGCGGTCATACAGCACAATCCCTTCGCGCATCGAGCAGCAGGCGACGGACTGAATATCCGCCGCGTTCAGATGCGCGCGCGTCAGCGCCTGCTGAATGCACTGGCAAGCCAGCCGCCAGTTGGTATCGAGGTCAAACTCCATCGACCCAGGCACATTCTCCACGCTCAGGTGTTTCCACTCAGCCTGGCCGACGGCAATCTGGTTGCCTTGTAGATCGAAAATCACGGCGCGAACGCTGCCTGTCCCTGCATCTAACGCTAAAAGGTAACTCATGAGCATGCCTCGTGGTTTGCACGAGCTACGCCCCTATTTTGCCAGGGCCAGCACCGCGCGGGCTGTGGTCTCTTCCGTCACCAGGCCATTGATACGGCGACCTTTCAGTGCGGCATAAATCGCATCGGCTTTCTCTTCGCCACCGGCCACACCAACGATAGTGGGCAGTTGCGCCAGCTCTTCGAGGGTCACGCCGAGTAACTCCTGATGAATCTCCAGATCCTCAACCCGCTCGCCGCCGGCGTTAAGGAAGTAACCGAGGATGTCCCCCACGGCGCCCTTACGGGCGAACATCAACTGTTCTCCCTCGCTGATGTAGCCGGAGCGTAAAATCGTGGCATCGCGACGCTGGTTCACCGATCCGATACCGACTACGGCTGCATCGGCGGCCGTGGCGGCGAGGATCACATCCCTTACGCTGGCTTCACGCTTTAAGATCCCGGCAACGGATGCTGACGACACGCGCAGCGGGGCGGGGATCATGCTTACGCTACAGGCCGCATCCAGCTGGCCAATACCGGTCATATAGGGCCCGACGCCGCCCGAAAGGGTCACCAGCCGTACCTGCTGTGAACCAATAAAACCGCTTAAGTGCTGGATGCAGCTCATGGTGGTTTCACCAAATCCCACTGCCAGCAGCTGCCCGGGTTCCAGTACGCCCATTAACGACTGGGCGGCACCAATGCCCAGGCGTACGCTCATCGCTGGGGTATTCAGGGCCGGTAACACGCGGGCCAGCTTCAGGCCAAAACGCTGTTGCAGCTCGGTTTCCAGAGCCAGGCACCCCTCGTAGCGCGAGTTAATCTGTACGCGGATCACCCCCGACTGACGCCCCTTCTCCAGCAGGCGGGAGATCTTCAGGCGCGGCAGGCCTAACCGTTCGCCTATGTCGTTCTGGGTCAGGCCGTCGTGGTAGTAACACCAGGCCACGCGAGCCACCAGCTCTTCCTCTGACAGCGCCAGTCCGGCAAACCGGCTCTCTTCGACAATGCGTTTCTCGCTCATAGATGAACTCTTATAAAAATTTAGATCATATGTTCGTGATGTTGCGCCGCGAAAATGTGAGCCACGCGACAAAACGGATCTTTTAATTTGTTTGGCTAATCTCTGGATCTCAAACCATAAAACTGTGATCCCTGCACGGTTGTAAATATAGTTCAGGGTCTACGCTTTTGAACATTATTAAATCTAAAAATCTTTTGTTCAATGGCGGCGTGATGATGAAAACACTCTTAGAGGCACGCGATATCCATAAGCAGTTCTCTGGCGTTCCGGTGTTGAAAGGCATTGATTTCACACTGCTGTCAGGCCAGGTGCATGCGTTAATGGGCGGTAATGGTGCGGGAAAATCGACGCTAATGAAGATCATTGCCGGGGTTGAGACGCCCGATCGCGGTGAACTCTCTGTGGCCGGTCACGCATTTGCGCGTCTTAAGCCCGGTCAGGCGCACGGGCTTGGCATCTATCTGGTGCCGCAGGAGCCGATGCTGTTTCCCAATCTCACGGTGCGCGAAAACATTCTTTTCCGCCTGCCGCGCGGCAACGACCTTAATACACGCCTGACCGATAAGCTCCAGCAGCTGCAGTGCCAGCTAAATCTCGACGCGGCCGCCAGTACTTTGGAGGTGGCAGATCAGCAGATGGTGGAGATCCTCCGCGGGTTAATGCGCGAGGCGCAGATCCTGATCCTTGATGAACCTACCGCATCGCTCACGCCCGGGGAAACCGAGCGCCTGTTCCGCCAGATCCGCGCGCTCCAGGCGCTGGGGGTCGGCATTGTTTTTATCTCTCATAAGCTGCCGGAGATCCGCGCGCTCGCCAGCCACGTGTCGGTGATGCGTGACGGCGCGGTGGTACTCAGCGGCGAAACCGCGCAGCTGGATGACAATGCGCTGATCGCTGCCATGACCCCGGTCAGCCGGGATCGCAGCTTAAGCGATACACAAAAACTGTGGCTGGCCCTGCCGGGAAACCGCCGTACCCAGGCGCAGGATTTCCCGGTCCTGCGGGTGGACGATCTCACCGGGGAGGGGTTTATCGATCTCAGCCTGGAAATTTACGCCGGCGAGATTGTCGGCCTCGCCGGGCTGGTGGGATCCGGGCGCACGGAGTTTGCGGAAACCCTCTATGGCCTGCGTCCGGCACGCGGAGGGCGCGTCTGGCTGGAGAATCAGGAGATCGGCCACGATACCGTTTCGGCCCGCCTCGGGAAGGGGCTGGTCTACCTGCCGGAAGACAGGCAGGTATCGGGCCTGTTTCTGGATGCACCGATCCGCTGGAACACCGTGGCGCTGAACGAGCCCTCTGTCTGGCAACAGCGCAAGCGGGAATCTGCGGTGGTGGAGCGTTATCACCGGGCGCTGGGGATCAAACTCAACCATGCAGATCAAACCGTGCGCACCCTCTCCGGCGGTAATCAACAGAAGGTCCTGCTGGCACGCTGTCTGGAGGCCAATCCACTGCTGTTGATCGTCGATGAACCTACGCGCGGTGTAGACGTCTCGGCGCGCGCCGATATCTATCAGCTGCTTAAGAGCGTGGCGGCGCAAAACGTGGCGGTGCTGATGATCTCAAGCGATCTGGATGAGTTTCCCGGTCTGGCGGATCGCGTGTTGGTGATGTACCAGGGGAGGCTCAGCGGCGAGTTGCCCCGCCAGGCGGTCAGCCTCGATCGCATGATGGCATTGGCGTTCGGAGGCCAGGCATGAAGACCTTATTAAAGAACCGTGAACTGAGCGCCTTACTGGCGATCCTCGCTCTGTTTGCCGTACTGGTGGCACTGAATCCGACCTATTTAAGTCTACAGACGCTGGGAATGATCTTCGCCAGCGCGCAGATCCTGATCCTGCTGGCGATCGGCGCGGCGCTGGTGATGCTGACCCGTAATATTGATGTTTCAGTGGGATCGACCGTCGGCCTCTGCGCCATTGCTGTAGGCGTGGCGCTTAATAACGGCTATAGCCTGCCGGTCTCTATGCTCTTTGCGCTGATGATAGGCGCGCTGGCCGGTGCGTTTAATGGGCTGCTGGTGGTGGGGCTGCGTATCCCGGCGATTGTGGCCACCCTCGGCACGCTGGGGCTCTATCGCGGTGGCATGCTGCTCTGGACCGGTGGGAAGTGGATAGAAGGGCTGCCACCGGCCCTGAAAGGCCTCTCAGCGCCGGTCGCCCTCGGGATTTCACCGTTGGGCTTTGTGGTGCTGTTTATCGCCGCCGTGGGGGCGTGGATCCTGTCGCGCACCGCTTTCGGGCGTGATTTTTATGCGGTGGGCGACAACCTCGCCGCCGCACGCCAGCTGGGCGTGGCGGTAAACCGCACCCGCATGCTCGCTTTTACTCTGAACGGCATGCTGGCGGCCTGTGCGGGCATTATCTTTGCCGCGCAGATCGGCTTTGTGCCAAACCAGACCGGCAGCGGACTGGAGATGAAAGCGATCGCCGCCTGCGTACTTGGCGGAATTTCGCTGCTGGGCGGGACGGGCACGCTAATTGGCGCGCTGCTCGGCGCCTTCTTCCTGACCCAAATTGACACCGTGCTGGTGCTGTTCAGGCTCCCGGCCTGGTGGAACGACTTTATCGCCGGGCTGGTGCTGCTGGGGGTGCTGGTGCTCGACGGGCGCTTGCGTCAGGCGCTGGCACGACATCAGCGGGCGCTGAAATACAGCCGTTTCCAGCCGGGCAACAAAGGGGGAAAACACGTCACCCCCTTTCCAAAACGCAAAAAAGAGGTGGCGTAAATGAAGCTTAACTGGGAAAGCGCGCTGCTGATCTTGCTGGTGCTGGAGATCCTGCTCTTTGGCGCCATTAACCCGCGGATGCTCGATATCAACATGCTGCTGTTCAGCACCAGCGACTTTATCTGCATCGGCATTGTGGCGCTGCCTCTGACGCTGGTGATCGTCAGCGGTGGGATTGATATTTCGCTGGGGTCGACTATCGGCCTGTGCGCCATTGCGCTGGGGGTGATGACGCAGGCGGGATGGCCAATGGCCGTCGCCATTCCGATGACGCTGCTGCTCGGTCTGCTGTGCGGATTGCTCAACGCCGCGCTGATTCACTACACCGGTATCAGCCCGCTGGTCATTACTCTCGGCACGCTCTACCTCTACGGCGGCGGGGCGCTGCTGCTCTCTGGCATGGCGGGGGCGACCGGCTATGAGGGGATTGGCGGCTTCCCGGAGAGCTTTACCGCCTTCGCTAACCTGACGCTCTTCGGCGTGCCGATCCCGCTGGTGCTCTTCGCCGTCGTAACTCTTTTCTTCTGGCTGATCACCCATCGCGGACGCTTTGGCCGGCATCTGTTCCTGATCGGCCAGAACCCCCGTGCGGCACGCTATGCGGCGCTGTCGGTAAACGGCATGCCTTACGCGCTGTATGGTCTGGTGGGCGTGGCTGCGGCGATTGCCGCCCTGGTGATGGTCTCTTATTTCGGTTCGGCGCGTTCGGATCTCGGGCGCGATTTACTGATGCCGGCCCTCACCGCCGCCGTGCTCGGCGGGGCGAATATCTACGGCGGGTCAGGTTCGATTGTGGGTACGGCGCTGGCGGCGTTGCTGGTGGGCTACCTGCAACAGGGGTTACAGATGGTCGGCATCCCCAACCAGGTGTCGAGCGCGCTATCAGGGGCGCTACTGGTTGTGGTGGTGATGGGACGTTCGCTGAGTCTGCACCGTGAATGGGTGCGCAATATCTTCCTGAAAACTACCCGGAGCGTACGATGAAAACAAAACTGATAGTGCTGGCGATGGCCCTCAGCTTCGCCTCGGCGCAGGCGGCAGACCGCATCGCCTTTATCCCGAAACTGGTGGGTGTCGGCTTCTTTACCAGCGGCGGTAACGGCGCGAAAGAGGCGGGTAAAGATCTCGGCGTGGATGTGACCTACGATGGCCCGACCGAGCCAAGCGTCTCCGGCCAGGTGCAGTTGATCAACAACTTCGTCAACCAGGGGTACAACGCCATTATCGTCTCCGCCGTGTCGCCGGACGGTCTCTGCCCGGCGCTGAAGCGCGCGATGCAGCGCGGCGTGAAGGTGCTGACCTGGGATTCCGACACCAAACCGGAGTGCCGCAGCATTTACATCAACCAGGGCACACCGGAACAGCTGGGCGGCCTGCTGGTAGAAATGGCCGGCAAGCAGGTCACCAAACCGAATGCCAAAGTCGCCTTCTTCTACTCCAGCCCGACCGTCACCGACCAGAACCAGTGGGTCAAAGAGGCGAAAGCCAAAATCGAGAAGGACCATCCTCAATGGCAGGTCGTCACCACCCAGTTTGGCTATAACGACGCCACCAAATCCCTGCAAACCGCCGAAGGGATCTTAAAAGCCTATCCGGATCTGGATGCGATCATCGCCCCGGACGCTAACGCCCTGCCGGCGGCAGCGCAGGCGGCAGAAAACCTGAAGCGGGAAGGGGTCGCGATCGTCGGGTTTAGTACGCCGAACGTAATGCGCCCCTACGTTGAGCGCGGCACGGTAAAAGCCTTTGGGCTGTGGGATGTGGTGCAGCAGGGCAAAATTGCGGTCAACGTCGCCGATCATATGTTGAAAACGGGCGATGTTAACGTTGGCGACAGCGTAGAGATTAAAGACATTGGGACGCTGAAGGTTGAGCCGAACAGCGTGCAGGGCTACCAGTATGAGGCGAAGGGCAATGGCATCGTGCTGCTGCCGGAGCGGGTGGTGTTCACCAAAGAGAACATTGATAAGTACGACTTCTGACGGGGGAGAACATGGCTGATTTAGACGACATCAAAGACGGCAAGGATTTTGGTATCGGTACGCCGCAGGTCAACGTACCTTACACCCTGAAGGGCTGCGGTTCGCTGGACTGGGGCATGCAGTCCCGGCTTTCACGCATCTTCAACCCGCAAAGCAACCGCACGGTAATGCTGGCTTTTGACCACGGCTACTTCCAGGGGCCAACCACCGGCCTTGAACGTATCGATCTCTCCATTGCCCCGCTGTTTGGCGAGACCGACGTGCTGATGTGCACCCGCGGCATTTTGCGAAGCCAGGTGCCCGCGGCCACCAACAAACCGGTGGTGCTGCGCGCCTCCGGGGGGAATTCGATTCTGGGCGAGCTTTCCAACGAGTGCGTGGCGGTCGCGATGGAGGACGCGCTGCGCCTGAACGTCTGCGCGGTAGCGGCGCAGGTCTATATCGGCAGTGAATTTGAGCACCAGTCCATCAACAACATCATCAAGCTGGTGGACGCGGGCGGGCGCTATGGCATGCCGACGCTGGCGGTAACGGGGGTGGGCAAAGAGATGACGCGCGACGCCCGCTATTTCTCG
The DNA here is from genome assembly GCF_002430365.1 of Leclercia sp. UBA5958. Lineage (NCBI taxonomy): Bacteria > Pseudomonadati > Pseudomonadota > Gammaproteobacteria > Enterobacterales > Enterobacteriaceae > Leclercia > Leclercia sp. UBA5958. Next base: position 169,477 of record NZ_DJCE01000004.1, read on the forward strand.
CTCGCCAGCCGCATCGCCGCCGAGATGGGGGCGCAGTTCGTTAAGACCTATTATGTCGACGAGGGCTTTGAGAAAGTGACCGCCAGCTGCCCGGTGCCGATTGTCATCGCCGGGGGCAAGAAGCTGCCGGAAAACGAGGCGCTGGAGATGTGCTGGCGCGCCATCGACCAGGGGGCATCCGGCGTGGACATGGGGCGCAATATCTTCCAGTCCAGCGCGCCGCTCGCCATGCTGAAGGCGGTGAAAAAAGTGGTCCACGAGAACATGGGCGCGCGGGACGCGTTCCAGTTCTGGCAGGAAGAGAAACAGGGAGAAGCAAAATGAATGTGACGCTGGTAGAGATCAATATCAAACCCGAACGGGTAGATGAGTTTCTGGAGGTGTTTCGCGCCAATCATGAAGGGGCGATTCAGGAGCCGGGCAATCTGCGCTTTGATGTACTGCAGGATCCGCGGGTGAAAACCCGGTTCTTTATCTATGAAGCCTACAAAGACGAAGAGGCAGTATTAGCGCATAAGCAGACGCCGCACTATCTGGCCTGCGTGGATAAGCTCGAGGAACTGATGTCGGAGCCGCGTAAAAAACGCTGTTTTGTCGGGTTGTTGCCGGAATAACGGTCTTGCCCGGTGGCGCAACGCGGACCGGGCCTGTGGAGTGTAAATCCCGCTTGCCGGGTACGCGGAGCACCAGCGGGTGGTTCAGGCCAGCTCAAGGCTGACAATCAGTCTCGCCAGCGCTTCACGCGGCTCGCCCTGGATCGCCTGCAGGGGAAACGGCAGTGCGGGCACCGTGACTTTTCCCATCATCTCGGCTGCGGCCGCCATGACGCGCAGGCTGCCATAACGGCGGAACAGCGCCCACAGCGGCTCAAGCCGTTCAGATTGCGTCGTCTCTTTTGAACGCGCAATCGCCAGCGCGGTCTGTGGGAACACGCCTGCGATAACCGAGTACCAGACGTCGAACCCGGCCTGCAGGGCTGGTGCTGCCTGCCAGTCACCGCTGATGCCCATGGTAACGTTGTCCGGAAGGCGCGAGCGTACCTGCGCGATATCCTCCGGCACGCGGCCAAATTTCACGGAGCCGATGTTCGGTAGCGCCGCCACGGCAAACATCAGCTCATCGCTAAATGTAAAGCCGGTGGTGGCCGGGTTATCGTAAACGCACAGCGGAACGGAGAGCTGGCGGGTAACCCGCTCGTACAGCGAATAGACCTCCTCCGCCGTCAGCCGCTGGTACGAGACCGGGGCCATTAGCACGCCAGCCGCCCCGGCCGCCTGCGCGTCGTCGGCCAGACGCAGAATATCGTCCAGCCGAAGTGCGCCGATGCTCACCATCACAGGGATGCGGCCCGCATGCTCAACCGCACAGCGTGTTACCTGGGCCCGTTCTGCAACGGTAAGGTACGCGTAGCTGCCCGTGGAACCAAGAATACCCAGCGAATCTACGCCCGCATCCACCAGTGTGCGCAGAAGGGTTGTGAAAGCCTGCTCGTCGATCTTTCCCTCTTTCAGGGGGGTCAACGGAAATGCACTTAATCCGTGAAACATCGTCTCTCCTCTTAAAGCGCCAGCGGTGAACCTGAGCCGTCGTCATCGCGTTAAAAAAATAAAGCAGGGGCCATCACGGCAAGATGCGAGGCTACTGACGGCGTAACCTCTGTTGACGGTTTTATACCATGGTTGTGACCCAACAAGGATAAAGACAAGGTATTGACCAGGCCGGAAGCGAATATCGTCCCGGTAAGCCAGGCGTTGGCAAAAACAGAGCGGGGTCAGTAAAGGGGAAATGTGCGGCGGTTTACCCTTAAAAAGGTTCTGACGTAGCGGAAAAAAAACGGCCGGGCAGGCGCAGGGCCGCCCGGCGCTTTTTTACGCCTCTTCGACGCTCACTCTCAGCGCGGCCAGCGCTTTACGCGCTGCTTTCAACACCTGCTCACACTGCTCAATGGTGAGCGTGAGCGGCGGTTCAATGCGGATGGTTTTGGCGTTGTTCAGCGTGCCGGCTACCAGCACCCGCTGGCGGAACATCTCGCTCGCGAAGTTGTAGCCGATTACGTTATCAACAAACTCGATAGCCATCAGCATCCCTTTGCCGCGTGCGTCCTGCACCAGGTCCGGGTATTCACGCCCTAGCTGGCGGAAACCATCGAGCAGCATGTCGCCTTTCTGCTCGGCCTGGGCAGGCAGGTTTTCCTCCAGTAATACGTTGATGGTCGCCAGCGCAGCTGCACAGGCCAGAGGATTACCGCCGAAGGTGGTGGTGTGCAGGAACGGGTTATCAAACAGCACCGAGAATACCTCTTCGGTCGCCACTGTGGCGCCAATCGGCATTACGCCGCCGCCCAGCGCCTTCGCCAGGCAGAGAATGTCTGGCTGCACGTTCTCATGCTCGCAGGCAAACATCTTGCCTGTACGCCCCATACCGGTCTGTACTTCGTCGAAGATCAGCAGCGCGCCAAACTCATCGCACAGCTGACGCACGGCAGGCAGATAGCCTTGCGGAGGCAGGATCACGCCCCCTTCACCCTGAATAGGTTCCAGAATCACCGCCGCCACGTCATCGCCGGTTTTACGGCACTCGCTGAGCTGCAGGCGCAGCGCAGCAATATCGCCGAACGGCACATGGCGGAAGCCCGGCAGCAGCGGCATAAACGGTTTACGGAAGGTCGATTTTGCCGTCGCGGAGAGGGCGCCCAGCGATTTGCCGTGGAAGGCACCGCTGGTGGCGATAAAGGTGAATTTTCCGTGCGGCGACTGGTACGCTTTGGCGAGCTTAAGCGCTGCTTCGACCGACTCCGTGCCGCTGTTGCTAAAGAAGCTGTATTTCAGTTTGCCGGGGGTCAGGGCCGCCAGCGTTTTTGCCAGCATCGCCCGCAGGGGGTCGAGGAGTTCCTGACTGTGAAGAGGTTGTTTAGCGAGTTGATTCTGTACGGCGGAAACGACAACTGGATTACGGTGCCCCACGTTGAAAATCCCAAAACCACCCAGGCAATCAATAAACTCCTGTCCCTGGGTGTCGACAAGCGTATTCAAACTCCCCGCCTGCCACTCTACGGCTCCGTAATCCCCGCCAGCGGTCACAGATTTTCGATACTCTAAAAACCCCGGATTCACATGCTCTTTGAAGTAATCAATCACCTCGCGGTTAAGTTGTTTCATCTCCTCATGATCAAGCGTTTGCTTTTCAATGAGATTCAGTGCGTGCGCGGTACAGGCAAGAGCCGAGGCGCTGGAGGGTAACCTGTTCAAGATGTGCTCCCGGGGATCGCGTATCACATGATACTGAGTTAATTATTGCAGGGATTGCGCCACTTCCGATGACCCGACGAAAATCGGGATAAACGCCAGGTTAAAGTAATGTTGCACAATATTTAATCATGTGAGACGCAGCGGAGGCGGTTTTGGCGTGGGGTCGCGGGCCATTGCGTTGCACTCATTTTCGTCAATTGCACTGACGTAGTGCGGCGCACGCTACTTAAGTAGGCCTTAACGGGTAAGGCTTTGTGAGTAATTTCACCATGAAAGTATTTTGAATCAATAGATTAGAAAAGCGTACTAAAAGTGCGGTTTAGGGATGATTTGCGATCTCGATCGAATTTAACAACTAAAGATAAATTCCCTACCGCCGAAAAGAGATTAACCCCCGAAATTAACATTCAAATAACCTGCAAGGGATGCTCACATGTCTTCTCAATCGTATGTCACCCAGAATGCGTATCCTCTGGACGATGACACCACTCTGATGTCCACCACTGACCTCAACAGCTACATGACCCACACTAACGATACTTTCGTGAAGGTCAGCGGCTACCAATTGAATGAGTTGCTGGGCCAGCCGCACAATGTGGTACGCCATCCGGATATGCCAAAAGCCGCGTTTGCCGATATGTGGTACACGCTGAAGCAGGGCGAGCCGTGGAGCGGCATTGTGAAAAACCGCCGCAAAAATGGCGACCATTACTGGGTGCGCGCCAACGCCGTGCCGATGGTGCGTAACGGGCAGGTGACGGGATATATGTCGATTCGCGCGAAGGCCACGCCGGAAGAGATTGCCGCGGTAGAGCCGCTCTACAAAGCGCTGAACGAAGGACGCAGTAACAAACGTCTGCATAAAGGGCTAGTGTTGCGTAAAGGCTGGTCTGGCAAGCTGCCCACTCTGCCGCTGCGCTGGCGGGTGCGTAGCGTGATGGCCGGTTTGTTTGTGGTGCTTGCCGCGGTGATGCTAGCCACCTCTGCAGGCTGGGCGCCGCTGGCGGCCAGTGCCCTCATCATGCTGACAGGCACCCTGCTGTTTGAGCAGCAGATTGTACGCCCGATCGAGAACGTTGCGCGCCAGGCGCTGAACGTGGCGACCGGGGCACGCAATAGCGTAGAGCACCTCAACCGCAGCGACGAACTGGGGCTGACCCTGCGAGCGGTGGGGCAGTTAGGGTTGATGTGCCGCTGGCTGATCAATGACGTGTCAAGCCAGGTGGTGAGCGTACGCGACGGAAGTGACCAACTGGCGAAGGGCAACGAAGACCTGAACGATCGCACCCGTCAGACCGTGGCCAACGTGCAGCAGACGGTGACCACCATGAACCAGATGGCGGCATCGGTGCAGAGCAACTCAGAGACGGCCGCCGCCGCCGATAAGCTCTCTATGGCGGCCAGCGGCGCGGCCACCGAAGGGGGCAGCGCGATGCAGACGGTAGTCAGGACGATGGATGAGATCGCCGACAGTACCCAGCGCATCGGCTCAATCACTAAACTGATTAATGACATTGCTTTCCAGACCAACATCCTGGCGCTGAACGCTGCGGTTGAGGCGGCCCGTGCGGGTGAGCAGGGGAAAGGTTTTGCGGTGGTGGCTGGCGAAGTGCGCCATCTGGCGAGCCGCAGCGCCAGCGCGGCCAATGATATCCGTAAGCTGATTGATGCCAGTTCCAGTAAGGTGCAGTCCGGTTCGGAGCAGGTGCATGCCGCCGGCCAGACCATGGATGATATCGTTGAGCAGGTCCAGAACGTCACCCGCCTGATTGCCCAGATTAGCCACTCGACCTCGGAACAGGCCACCGGTTTATCCGAGCTGACCCGTGCCGTGGCAGAACTGGATGGCATCACCCAGAAAAACGCCGCGCTGGTGGAAGAGAGCGCGCATGTCTCCGCCATGGTGAAGCACCGGGCGAAACGCCTGGAGGATGCGGTCACCGTTTTACACTAAACGTCCCGCAGAAGAAAAGGCCGCTTATTTATTTTAAGTAAGCGGCTTTTTTTATTCCGCGGTAAAGCCGCAGGGAATGTTAATTTTATATTAAATAATTAAAGTTCCCGCTGAAATAATAACCAGAAATAATGCGCGCTTATTCTTGCGCAGAAGTCAATTCACTTAAATACAGGCGCTAAAACGATCGATTACCCGCATTTAATAGGCGATACCTATTCTTTGATAATGGTTTCTAAGAAAAAAGCGATCAAAGTCATAAAGTTAGCTAAAAACCGACCGATAACCCCCTCGTCAAAGAAATAATCACATCGACGGAGTTAATATGTCTTTAAATAACGTAAGGATCGGCACGAAATTATTTCTGGCGTTTGGGTTCATTATTTTACTCATGATAGTGAGCTCCGGTCTCTCCTTACTGAGCCTGAGTCGGGCTAATAGCGGTATGCAGACCATCATTTCTGAGGATTATCCCACCACGGTAAAAGCCAATCAGTTAATCGAACAGTTCCAGGAGTTTGTCAGTACCCAGCAGCTCATGTTGCTGGATGACCAGGGCACCTACACCGCCACGTCGGAGCAGCATCTGAAGGCGATAAGTGAAAATATCACGCGCATTTCTACTGACCTGACCAACAGGCTCAACGACGAAGAATCGCAAAAAATCCTCTCCGACTTCAGCCAGATACGCCAGCAATATCTTGAGTCCCGCTTCCGTATCCTGAAAGCCATACAAAATAATGACCGCCCGGGGGCGGTGGCCGAGATGATGACCACGACCCTGACGCTGCAGCAAGCTTATAAAGCGAAAGTGCAGGAGCTGATTGCGGTGCAGAACCGCGAGATGCAGAAGGGTGGTGACGACGTTGAGCGCGACTTCAAATCGAACCGTATGATCCTGGTCCTGCTGGCGCTGGGAAGCGTGCTGGCGGCGTCGGTGATCGGCTGGTTTATCGCCCGCTCAATCACCCATCCGCTGGGCCAGGCCGTCTCGCTGGCGGAATCTATCGCCGAGGGCGATCTCACCCGAACGGTGGTCAGCCGCTCCCGTGACGAGACCGGCGTTCTGCTGAACGCGCTGATGACCATGAAAACCCGTCTGCAGGAGATTGTGCAGGAGGTGCAGTCCGGCTCCGAGAGCATCTCCAGCGCGGCGGCGCAGATTGTGGCAGGCAACCAGGATCTGGCAGCCCGGACTGAAGAGCAGGCCAGTTCCGTCGAGCAGACGGCGGCGTCGATGGAGCAGATCACCGTGACGGTGAAGAACACCGCAGCCCACACCGGCGATGCCACTCACCTCTCTGCCGATGCGGCATTGGTGGTGAAAAATAACGGTGAAATGATGAAGCAGGTGACGCAGAAAATGCGTCTGATTAACGACACCTCTAACCGCATGTCTGACATTATCAACCTGATCGATGCCATCGCCTTCCAGACCAATATTCTGGCGCTGAATGCCGCCGTAGAAGCGGCACGCGCGGGCGAGCACGGGCGCGGTTTCGCGGTGGTGGCCGGAGAAGTACGTCAGCTGGCGCAGAAAAGCGCCTCGTCATCCCGTGAGATCCGCCAGCTCATTGAGAGTTCCACCAGCCAGACGCAGGAGGGCATGGCACTGGTTGAGAAAGCCAGCGCTCTGATCAACGGGATGGTGGGGAACGTGGAAGAGATGGATGCCATTCTGCGCGAGATTGGCCAGGCGAGCCGCGAACAGACGGAAGGCATTTCCCAGATCAACAGCGCCATCGGCCTGATTGACTCCACTACCCAGCAGAACTCTGCGCTGGTAGAGGAGTCCGTTGCGGCGGCATCGGCACTTAACGATCAGGCCCGACACCTGAAAGAGATGGTGAAAATCTTCCGCCTGCGTGATGAAGCCGTGGCTTAATCCAGCTGGGAGATCTCCAGCGCCGCGCGGTCGATCACGCCGATAATCTGCTTAAGCTGCGCGTCGCTGAGCGGGGCCTGGTTAACACGTAAATCCAGCACCGCTTTAAAATTATCCAGAGCCCGCTTCATCTGCGGGTTTTTACGTAACTGGGCACCCACACAGCGCGCTTTGATACGCGTCTGAATCTGCTCCAGCTGTACCAGATTTTCATCCAGCCACAGCTGCCCGGCCACGGTGATGGCCAGCTTTTTGCGGCCGTTCTCTTCTTCCGTAATGGTAATAAACTGCTGATCCTGCAAGAAATCCAGCGTCGGATAGATCACGCCCGGGCTCGGGGTGTAATTGCCCTGGGTCAGGCTCTCGATCGCTTTAATCAACTCATAACCGTGGCTGGCATTGCGGGTCAAAATGTCGAGGATGACCATCCGTAACTCGCCGTGTCCGAAGAATCGCTGTCGACGTCCGCCGCCGCCGTGGGGGTGATGATCGTGGTCGCGTTCAGGATGTGCGTGTCGCATAGAGTTGGCTCCTTGTTTTGATATATCTAATTTATATCTAAAGTGTTCTTATTTGCAAATGTTCACACCACTTTGTTTTTAACTCAATGATTAAAAAGATTTATTTAGTAGGTGTGGATTCGTGTCAGGGAGAATTCAAAGTCTATCAAAAAAAACTTGCAATCCTGGTTATTAGCAATCATTATCATTTAAAATCAATTTAGATATATCGTAAATCATCACGAAGGCAGAAAAATGACATCGACCCGATACCCACAACGCGTGCGCAATGCGCTGCGTTTTCGCGAACTGGACGTGCTGCGCGTGGAGCGCATCAGCGGCGGATTTCAGCGCATTGTTTTAGGCGGCGAGGCGCTGGAAGGCTTTAGCTCACGCGGTTTTGACGACCATACCAAAGTCTTTTTCCCTGAGCCGGGGACGACCTTTGTGCCGCCGGTCGTCACGGAAGAGGGGATCGACTGGGGCGAGGGCGTGCGCCCGCAGGCGCGCGATTACACCCCCCTGTACGATGCGGCGCGCCATGAACTGGCGCTCGATTTCTTCATTCACGAACGCGGTCTCGCCAGCGACTGGGCGGCGCAGGCCAAAGTGGGCGATAAGCTGACCATTGGCGGCCCGCGCGGTTCGTTGGTTGTGCCGGAAGATTATGTCTGGCAGCTGTACGTGTGCGATGAATCGGGCATGCCGGCCCTTCGTCGTCGTCTTGAAGCCATTGCGGCGCTGCCGGTACGCCCGGAGATCCACGCGGTAGTGACGGTGGGTGACGAAGCATATAAAGAGTATCTGGCACACCTGAGTGTGTTTAACATTCACTGGGTTGTGGGGCATAACGAGCAGGCGGTTGCCGACACGCTGGCGACCTTAAGCGTGCCCGCGGCGGATTACTTTATCTGGCTGACCGGGGAAGGGAAGATGGTGAAAAACCTGAGCCGCCAGTTTGAAACGGATGCCATTGATCAACAGCTGGTGCGTGCCAGCGCATACTGGCACGCAAAATAGTCAGGCCGCTGAATCCAACTGCGCTTCGTTCACCTGATGTTCGAGCGAGGCGCGGACGTCGTTCAGCGCTTTCTCCTGCTGGGCGAAGTAGGCCTCCATATTGCTCAGGGAAGAGACCAGCAGCCAGGACTCCTCTTTTTCCAGCTCTGCCAGCTCGTTCACCAGCGTGTCGATTTGCTCGCGCACCTGGTTCATCTTTTTGCGGATACGTTCCAGATCGTTCAGTCTGTCGCTGGCCATCAGTGGCTCAAAGCCCTGCTGCAGGCGCGCCACCAGCGAACGGATGGCTTTCACGTCACCCCGCTGTTTAGCCTGATTGAGTTGCACCATCATGGCATTCGCCTCTTCTTTCAGATCGTCCGCCACCAGATCCGGATGGCAGAGCTTACTGGCCTGACGCCAGAGGCGTTTTAACTCGTTCTTATCCTCTTCTGATAAGTCCTTACCCTTACGCAGCCGCACTTCGGCTTCGTGATGCTGTTCGCGGTATTTTTCATACTCGTCGTTGGCCTCATCCCGTGCCTGACGGGCAGGCTCCTCTTCGCGGGTTAAACCGATCTCCAGCTCCTGCGCTTCCGCCAGCAGATTGGCAATCAGGTTACTCTGCTGCTGCAGCTGTTTACGCGCCTCGGCGGCCTGCAGCGAGTCTGCCGGCAGGTCGCGCCAGCGCTGGGTCAGGGTGGCCAGCACTTCCACCGCCTGAGCCATATAGTGCTGACAGCGGCGATAATCCTCTTCACGCCGACGCGCCTCCGCCTGCTGACGGCGCAGATTCAGCTCCGCCAGAGTTTTACGCAGGGCGAGGATCTGGGTCATCAGGGGGCCGAGGCGAGAGAAATAGCTGTCGTTAAACTCATCCAGCTGCTGGACGCGGGCGTTACGACGGTCAATCAGATCGCGCAGGCGCTCTTCCAGCGCTTTCAACTCCAGCTTACTGGCCGCCAGCTGGGGATCGCGCCACGGGGTGACGGCGCGCTGGCTCTGCAGCCAGGCGGTGATGGCGGCCATCGCGGCGGTATAATTTTTCTGCTCAAGCGCCACGACGATTGCCTGTAGCTCATCGTCAAACGCTTCACTTTTCAGCCTGGCGAGCTGGCTCAGGATGATGTCGTCGTCTTCCAGTTCAATGGCATTTTTGATGATTTCTAGCCGTTTTATCGGAGTGCTCATGATGCCTTTCGCTTTGGCGCTTAAGTATTTGAGTTAAGGGTAATTGTGGTAAGAGCTACAGGAAATAATACACACGGATGATGATCGGCGCGATGGGGGATTTCTTTAGTTTTTACGGTTTTTTCGCCTGAATGATGAATCCGTTACATTCATTACGGAAGAGGGCTCGCAGAAGGGAGCCGTGGCGCTTTTTTTGCTTTTGGCAGCGCAGCAGAAAGGTTGGGCAGTTGCCATTGAGTTCCGGTTCTTACCGCTGTGCTTAGCAACTTAGGTTGTGGCTTGTCAAACTCAGCAGAGGCATCAATATGACCACTATTCCCTGTCTGCTTTATATTTATCTCACGATAGTGAGATCGCGCAGCTGTCTGCTATGGCGCTATCTGTTTTCGCCAACCTTCGTTTTATTAATCACTGAATGTTCTCACATTGTTGAGGAAAAGAACCCGGTCAAACTAACCGGGTTAGCTGGAGTCACTCACTCCGATTTTTCAAAGCAATACATGCGGCAGCCCATACAAGCAGAAAAGTGATTGCAGCGCTGCCCAATATGAAGAAATTGCTGATTAGGTTGTCCCATTCGATACCGGAGACGGGGCCTGTTAAATCACTATAAAATGCGAATAGTTTGCCCTGAGGGATGAATGCATACATCAGGATCAAAATAACTGCATACACCACGAATGATGCAGCCCACAAAAGGGCAATGTGGATCGCTCTCATCAATAAACCTGCACCGTTCCGTAAGCTGTCAAAGTCGCCGTGACCTGCATCGTAGGCGTTCTTAATAAAGCTTCTCTTAAAACTGCGAAATGTGAGTGGCTGGGTAGAGTGATACAACCTTCGCTAATTCCCATGTACCCCGCAGGATGTAACCTGAAATGTCCTCGCTCGACGCGATCAATAAAAGTCCAGTCATCAATGTTTCCGTCATCGCGATACAGCGCGAACCAGACGGAACGGTCTGAACCGGAATACTTCGTTGCGGCCCAGTCCTGTACCATTGTTCTGAGTCCTCCTGTGGGGCGGCTGACAATGTAATATTTTCCAGGAGGCAAAGGACCCTCGTTAGGTATATTTACTGAGTCCGGATTGTTCCTGTGTCCCCCTTCATATCCTGAATAGGCGGGGAAGAAACCTATCCCCGGACAACTGAGGTTTGATAACGCATTCCCGTTTAGCCGAAAGGTGCAATGGATCATCGTTCATTCCACGCGTCAGTGAACATGATATTCCCGTCGCAGTGCTTCCATGTAATTTTCTCATAGCGCAGCGACACGGCTTCAAGATGATTATGCTTTTCGGTACCGGCATTTTTGCAGTTATGCATCAGAGGGCAGACCGATACGACCTTCACGCCTTCCAGCAACATGTTGAAGTATTCAACTTCCTGACCTGCATCATTGATGTGATACCACTTAAATTCGGCACTCTGAAGGGTTTGCCCCTTTGCCACGGCTTTGTATAAGTAGGGGCTGGAAGAGTCGAATTCTTTCTCGAAACTAAGAGGGCTATGAACGCGGGTTCCTGTAATTTTACCCGTCATGTTGTCCGTGGATAGATGTAGTCCGTGCGCGAAACTGTGAATCTCAATACTACCTTCGCGATGCTGAACATCAACAGAGCCCTTAATGTCCGCGCCACCATCATCTTTTATCCATAAGTAAGCCGGAATAGCCATAATCCACAATCTCCATTTGCGTTAAGTAATGCACAATTTTATTGTGGTTATTGTGTGTTGTACACAAGATAATCAATAGGATGAAGCCATCAGAAGCAAAACCGGAACCGTCTTTAAGCGCTGATGCGTTTTACATAGCCTGTGCTTGCGGGGGGCTCGACTATTTACACGAGGCCGGAGCATATGAGGTAACAGGCATTACTGCCTCTCAGGCTACTGCCGCTGAATTGAGATCGAAGAGAGAGTATCTGCCCCGGAGGGGTTGTTAATGGCACCACCAGAAAAGCTGTCGCCATTTTGTAGTCATTTATGATTTAGAAAACAAAAAAGCCACTCAATTGAGTGGCTTAATCATATGATTTTAAAGCTAAAATTTGGTGGCCCCTGCTGGACTTGAACCAGCGACCAAGCGATTATGAGTCGCCTGCTCTAACCACTGAGCTAAGGGGCCGTGGCGAAGGATTATAATGTAACTCCCCGCCGCAATCCAGCCATACGCGCCTGCCTGCTGTTTTTATAAACAACGTATTTTCAATCTTTTATACTTCTATAGTGATTCATCTATCGGGAGTAATAATGATCAACGACATTCTTGCGCCAGGCCTGCGCGTTGTGTTCTGCGGTATCAATCCGGGTAAGTCGTCGGCCCATACCGGATTCCACTTCGCCCATCCGGGAAACCGCTTCTGGAAGGTCATACACCAGGCAGGCTTTACCGATACGCAACTCAAACCGGAAGAGGAACAACGGCTGCTGGATACACGCTGTGGCATTACCATGCTGGTAGAGCGGCCCACGGTGCAGGCCAGCGAGGTCAATTTGCATGAACTGCGCAGTGGGGGGCGCGAGCTGATTAAGAAAATGGAAGACTACCAGCCTGCCGCACTGGCGATTCTGGGCAAGCAGGCGTACGAGCAGGCTTTTAGCCAGCGAGGGATGCAGTGGGGTAAGCAGAGCGTGATGATTGGCGTGACGCAGGTCTGGGTGCTGCCAAACCCGAGTGGATTAAACCGTGCGACGCTGGATAAGCTGGTCGAGGCGTATCGGGAGCTGGATGAGGCGCTGGTGGTGCGGGGGCTGTAAGCCCTCTGCGTTCAGAGCCCCTCCAGGAGCAAGGAAAAAACAAAAAAAAAGCTCCCGTGTGGGAGCTTTTTGCTGTGTGCCTGGATTAGTCGTCCAGGAAGCTACGCAGCACTTCAGAGCGGCTCGGATGGCGCAGTTTACGCAGCGCTTTCGCTTCGATCTGACGGATACGTTCGCGGGTTACGTCGAACTGTTTACCCACTTCTTCCAGCGTATGGTCGGTGTTCATATCGATACCGAAGCGCATACGCAGCACTTTCGCTTCACGGGCGGTCAGGCCAGCCAGTACGTCGTGCGTTGCGGCACGCAGGCTCTCGGTGGTGGCAGAGTCCAGCGGCAGCTCGAGGGTGGTATCCTCGATAAAATCACCCAGATGCGAATCTTCATCATCACCGATCGGTGTTTCCATGGAGATAGGCTCTTTGGCGATCTTCAGCACTTTACGGATCTTATCTTCCGGCATCAGCATGCGCTCGGCCAGCTCTTCTGGCGTCGGCTCGCGACCCATCTCCTGCAGCATCTGGCGAGAAATACGGTTGAGCTTGTTAATGGTCTCAATCATATGCACCGGAATACGGATGGTGCGCGCCTGATCCGCGATAGAGCGAGTAATTGCCTGACGGATCCACCAGGTTGCGTAGGTGGAGAACTTGTAACCACGACGGTATTCAAACTTATCTACCGCTTTCATCAGACCGATGTTGCCTTCCTGAATCAGATCCAGGAACTGCAGACCACGGTTGGTGTACTTCTTGGCGATAGAGATAACCAGACGCAAGTTTGCTTCAACCATCTCTTTCTTCGCACGGCGGGCTTTCGCTTCACCGATGGACATACGACGGTTGATATCTTTCACCTGTTCGATGGTCAGGCCGGTCTCTTCTTCAATCTGCTGCAGTTTCATCAGGCCGCGATGCACGTCTTCTTTCACGTCGTGCAGTTTTTCAGACCACGGCTTGTTCATCGCGATAGCGGCGTTGAACCAGGTTTCGCTGGTTTCGTTACCGGTGAAGAGGGTGATGAAGTTCTTCTTCGGCATTTTGCACTGCTCAACGCACAGCTTCATGATGATGCGTTCCTGGGTACGTACGCGATCCATCATCACGCGCATGCTGTTAACCAGGTAGTCGAACTGTTTTGGCACCAGACGGAACTGTTTGAACACTTCAGACAGCTTCAGGATCTGTTCCTGAGCGGCAGCATGGCTGCGGCCTTTGGCTTTGATCGTGTCGCGAGCCAGTTCGTACTGGGTACGCAATTCACCAAACTTCTCGCGCGCCAGCTCAGGGTCGATGCTGTTGTCGTCATCGCTGCTGTCGTCGTCGTCTTCTTCATCTTCGTCTTCGTCGTCATCCATCTCTTCCTGAGACAGTTCAGATCCAACGTGGGTGGCGGTCGGTGCCATATCTTCTTCAGCGTTTGGATCGACGAAGCCGGTGATGAGATCGGACAGACGCGCTTCTTCCGCTTCAACGCGATCGTACTGCTCAAGCAGATAGGTGATGGCTTCCGGGTATTCGGCAACGGAGCACTGAACCTGGTTGATCCCGTCTTCAATGCGTTTTGCGATGTCGATTTCGCCTTCGCGGGTCAACAGTTCAACGGTACCCATTTCACGCATGTACATGCGAACCGGGTCGGTCGTGCGTCCGATTTCAGATTCTACGCTGGACAGTACCTGTGCAGCGGCTTCTTCAGCATCTTCATCAGTGTTGTTGGAGTTTTCAGCCAGCAACAGATCATCGGCATCCGGTGCTTCTTCCATCACCTGAATACCCATGTCATTGATCATTTGGATGATGTCTTCGATCTGATCTGAATCGACGATATCTTCCGGCAGATGGTCATTGACCTCGGCATAGGTCAGATAGCCTTGCTCCTTACCGCGTTGGACAAGAAGTTTCAGCTGTGACTGCGGGTTTTGCTCCATAAGACGGTATCCACACTTATTCGTTTGATTGGTGTCGGCAATACGGCTGCCAACATTTAAAGCGAGGGCGTACTTATATTTTTGCCGCTGCCTCTCAGTGCGGCTGTCGGGGGCTTCCCGATCGATATTCGGCACTTAAGCCGTTAAATACTTTTGTCTTTCTCTTATTTCTTCGCCAGTTCCTGGTTCAACATCCAGAGTTCCCGGCGCTCTTCGCTGCTTAAACCGTGTGTGCGCTCGTGAGCAATTAACTCTTCCTGGCGCAGTTCAAGCATCGAATCAAACATATGGTTGAGCGAATCGGTGAAGGTCTCTTCAGCGATATCCTTATCTGCTATATCGTCCCACATCGACAATTTTTCAAGGGTTGCGGCCGCTTTTGTGCCGCGATAGTGCTCTAAAAGTTGCCCGGTGGTCAGACCTGGCTGTGACAGACAAGTGTTGACCAATTCTGAAAATAAGCCAAGTCCAGGCAACTTATCGTGGTCCAGACCCGCCAGCGACGGCACTTTGGGCGCCAGCTCAGGGTTCTGTACCAGCAGTCCTATCAGTATACGCATGGTTGTGCGTTTTAGCTGCGGAGCGGCACGTGCCGTGCCGTTATCGGCCTGTTTTGGCATTAAACGTTCAAGCTGGCTGTCATCCAGTATGCCCAGCTTTTTGCCCAGCTCCTGACGCAGATAGATGCGCAACGTTTCGCCCGGTACCTGAGTAATCAGCGGCAGGGCCAGCGTACTCAACTGCGCACGGCCATCCGGCGTGCTCAAATCTACCTGCGGCATCAGGCTGTTAAAGAGAAACGTGGAGAGCGGCTGTGCCTGCTCCATCCGCGCTTCAAATGCTGCTTTACCCTCTTTACGCACCAGCGTATCCGGGTCTTCCCCGTCGGGCAGGAACATAAAGCGTAGCTGCCGCCCGTCGGTCATATACGGCAGCGCGGTTTCCAGTGCGCGCCAGGCGGCATCGCGTCCCGCGCGATCGCCGTCGTAACAGCAGATGACGTTATTGGTCACCCGGAACAACAGCTGAATATGGTCAGCCGTAGTGGAGGTGCCCAGCGACGCGACGGCATAGTTGATGTCGTATTGCGCCAGGGCGACCACGTCCATATAGCCTTCGACCACCAGCAGGCGCGGCGGTTCAGCGTTATCTTGCTGCGCTTCATAAAGGCCATACAGCTGGCGGCCCTTATGGAAAATGTCAGTTTCCGGGGAGTTCAGGTACTTTGGCAGGGCATCGCCCAGCACGCGGCCACCAAAACCAATGACCCGGCCACGCTTGTCGCGAATGGGGAACATCACCCGCTCGCGGAAGCGGTCGTAGCTGCGTCCCTGGTCATTCGTGACCAGCATGCCCGCATCGATAAGCGATTTACGATCTTCGCTATTGCCGCCAAAACGCTTTAACACGTTATCCCAGCCGGGCGGGGCGAAACCAATAGCGAAACGCGCAATGACATCGTCGCTCAGACCGCGCTTGTTCAGATACTGACGCGCAGGCTCAGCGGCAGGTTGCTTCAGAGACTGTTGGTAAAACGAATTCAGACCTTCCAGCAGTTGATAGAGGCTTTGCCGTTGATGGCGCTCTATCTGGCTTGGGCCAGAGCCTGCTTCATAAGGCACTTCAAGGTTGTGCATGGCGGCCAGCTCTTCGACGGTTTCAACAAACTCGAGCTTGTCGTAGTTCATCAAAAAGTCGACGGCATTGCCGTGTGCGCCGCAACCGAAGCAGTGGTAAAACTGTTTCTCACCGTTTACGGTGAAAGAGGGGGTTTTTTCGTTATGGAACGGACAGCACGCATGGTAGTTCTTGCCCTGCTTTTTGAGCTTTACCCGCGCGTCGATGAGATCGACGATGTCGGTTCTTGCCAGCAGGTCATTGATGAAAACGCGTGGGATTCGTCCAGCCATATGCCCCGTGAATTTTTAGCTACTCATAAACGAAAACAAGCCGCGCATTCCTTACGGAAGCACGGCCTTACGACTATTACTCTGTCTGTCAATTGAGGGCCGTTGCCCTCAACAGATTAGTACAGACGAGTACGGCGTGCGTTTTCGCGAGCCAGTTTCTTCGCGTGACGTTTCACAGCAGAAGCTTTAGCGCGCTTACGTTCGGTCGTTGGTTTTTCATAGAACTCACGACGACGAACTTCAGCCAGAACACCTGCTTTCTCGCATGAACGCTTGAAGCGACGCAGTGCTACGTCGAACGGCTCGTTTTCACGTACTTTAATTACCGGCATGTAACTCTCACCTTTAATAAATTCGGTTTGCCGCTGGCATCAACGCCAGCTTATTTCAAAATGGTGCGGAATTTTACTGCAATTGCTGCTGCTTTGTAAAGCACCGATGCGATTTTGAAATGGGACTTTTATAAGGGTGGGGAGTATACACGAACTCAACGCCAGGGGTGAGGAAAGTTTTACATCAACCCGCATTGGCCCTACACTGCGCGGTATTGAAACGAGGTAAAACAAGTCATGCGTGTACTCGGTATTGAAACATCCTGCGATGAAACCGGCATCGCCATTTACGACGACGAAAAAGGGCTGCTTGCCAACCAACTGTATAGTCAGGTGAAATTACACGCTGACTACGGCGGTGTGGTACCTGAACTGGCCTCCCGCGACCATGTGCGCAAAACGGTGCCCCTGATCCAGGCGGCGCTGAAAGAGGCCGGCTTAACGGCGAAAGAGATCGACGCCGTCGGTTACACCGCAGGGCCTGGCCTGGTGGGTGCGCTGCTGGTCGGTGCCACCGTTGGGCGCGCGCTGGCGTTCGCCTGGGACGTGCCTGCCATTCCTGTTCACCATATGGAAGGCCACCTTCTGGCGCCGATGCTGGAAGATAACCCGCCGGAATTCCCCTTTGTGGCGCTGCTGGTTTCCGGCGGGCATACCCAGTTGATTAGCGTGACGGGCATTGGTGAGTATGCCCTGCTGGGCGAATCCATTGACGATGCGGCCGGTGAGGCCTTCGATAAAACCGCCAAGCTGCTGGGGCTCGACTATCCGGGGGGGCCGATGCTCTCTAAACTCGCCTCGCAGGGAACGGAAGGGCGCTTTGTCTTCCCCCGTCCGATGACCGACCGTCCGGGTCTGGATTTCAGCTTCTCCGGTCTGAAGACCTTTGCTGCCAACACCATTCGTAACAACGGCAACGACGATCAAACCCGGGCGGACATTGCCCGTGCGTTTGAAGATGCGGTGGTGGATACCCTGATGATCAAGTGTAAACGCGCTCTGGATCAGACCGGTTTTAAACGTCTGGTGATGGCGGGGGGCGTGAGCGCCAACCGCACGCTGCGCACGAAGCTGGCAGAGATGATGCAAAAACGCCGTGGCGAGGTGTTCTACGCTCGCCCCGAGTTTTGTACCGATAACGGGGCGATGATCGCTTACGCCGGCCTGGTGCGTCTGAAAGCGGGCGCGACGGCAGATTTAGCCGTCTCTGTGCGTCCACGCTGGCCGCTGGCAGAGCTGCCTGCGGCGTAACGCCTCTCCCTCTCCCCGCGGGGAGAGGGAAATATCCCCATCCCGCGTTACTACACCCGCAACATCCCTTTCTCTTCCAGAAACGCAATAATCGTTGCCAGGCCGTCGCCGGCTTTCAGGTTGGTAAAGGTCCACGGACGCTCGCCGCGCATGCGGTTGGTATCGCGCTCCATCACCTCCAGTGAGGCCCCGACATAGGGCGCCAGATCCGTTTTATTGATGACCAGAAAATCGGATTTGGTGATCCCCGGCCCGCCTTTACGGGGGATTTTTTCCCCTTCGGCCACGTCGATGACGTAAATGGTCAGATCGGCCAGTTCCGGGCTGAAGGTGGCGCTCAGGTTATCGCCGCCGCTTTCGACGAAGATCACGTCCAGGTTGCCAAACTTCTCGCTCAACGCTTCTACCGCCGCCAGGTTCATCGAGGCATCTTCACGAATGGCAGTATGCGGACAGCCGCCGGTCTCTACGCCCACGATGCGCTCAGGCTCCAGGGCACCAGCTTCGGTCAGGATGCGCTGATCTTCTTTGGTGTAGATATCGTTAGTGACCACCGCCAGGTGATACGTGTCGCGCATGGCTTTACACAGCGCTTCCAGCAGGGCGGTTTTACCCGACCCCACCGGGCCACCCACGCCCACGCGCAGGGGATGTTTGTAATCAGACATAGACAATCCTCAGGAACGGAATAACCGTGAATATTGTGTTTCATGACGCGCCGAGGCGATGGCCGACAGGGGCGTCGCGGCACCCAGTTCATCATCGTGGCGCAGTAAAGCCTGTTCAAATCCTGCCGCGAAGCGATCGCTCAGTTCGATAATTAGCTGTTGCGCCGCCTGTTGCCCGAATGGCACCAGCTTGACGCCCGCCATCACCGCGCTCTCAATCCAGCTGTAACCCAGGCTCAGGGCCAGCTCGCGAGGAGGGATCGCCCAGCGAACGCCCAGCCATGCCATGCCGCAAAGCTGGCTTTGCATAAACAGCGGTTGCCAGTCTGGCGGGCAGTCCGGCTCCCAGCTCTTGATAAGCCGGGTGAAGGCGGCGCCGCGATTGCGCTCCTCTTCGCGCAGTTCACGCGTTTCGCGGCAGGCCAGCAGGTACGCCGTCCACCATTTTGCCTGGGCGATATCGTGCCGCTCGCAGGCGTGGCAGAGGCGGATAAACAGCGGTAAATCGGTGCAGAAAAAGCTCTGCTCCATCTGCTGTATCTGCCAACGGCGGAATGCGTCGACGGTCGTCACCCAGCCCGCTTCGGCCGCCCACTCCAGCCCCTGGGACCAGGTAAACGACCCCACCGGCAGACTACTGCTGGAGAGCTGCATCAGCCGCAGCCGCTGGCGGGCGTTCTCCATCAGCTCATCAGCGCCAGCAGCGCAGAGGCGATAAGTCCGCCGCCCAGCGTTTTACGGATCCCGTCATGACGGCGCAGCAGCAGGCCTGCGCCGAAGCTCAGGCACAGCACCGCCGCGCTGGCGAGCATAAAGCCAGAGGTAAAGAGCCAGAAGCTGTGGCCCGCCATTTCCACGCCGTGCGCCCAGCCGTGGAACATAGCCAGCGCAGGCACCGCCAGCAGCAGTCGGTTCTCTGTTTTAAACATCATCACGCCGCATACCGCCAGCGAGGCGACAATCAGCGTCTCCATCCCGCTAAAGCCGCCGAACAGGCTGCCCGCAAAGGCGCCGGTGAGCATCATGCCGAGGGTGGCGAGCGGCATCAGCAGCTTACGGCCGCTGAGGGCAGAGAGGACGCCAGCGCCGGTCAGCATCAGCAGGTGATCGAGACCGGTCAGCGGATGGAAAAAGCCCGCCTGAAAGCTATCCGCGCCGTGCCCCGGATGGGCGAGGGCGGGAAGGGAAAAGGCCAGCAATAACAGAGGAAGGTACGTACGCATGACAGATCCTTAATGTGAATGAGCGTGAGAGTGGCTATGGCTGTGAGCATCGCTGGCATACGCCCCGGCTTCCGGTTCAAACGGCAGCGTGGCAAACGTCACCTCAAGGCCGAGCAGCCGCACCATGTCGTCGAGGACATGATCGTGGTGATAGCGCAGCTCGCCGGGCATGATTTGCAGCGGCACGTGGCGGTTGCCCAGGTGATAGCAGGCGCGGGCAAGCAGGAAAGGATCGGCGCAACGCACCACCGAAACGGACTCCGGGGCGGCAATCACTTCAATAATTTCGCTGCCGTCTTCCGTTGCCAGCATGTCGCCGCCGCGAAGCAGCAGGCCGCGCGGCAACATGAGCCCCGCTTCGCGACCATCGTTCAACGTGACGCGGGCGCGGCTTTTGACGCGGATATCAATCGGCAGCGTCACGCTGGTGGTGACGCGATGGGCGTGATCAAGGCGTTGGGTTAAGGTGATCATCTTGGCTCCTCAGAACAGGAAATAGCGTTGCGCCATCGGCAGGATCTCTGCCGGTTCGCTGGTTATCAGCTCGCCGTCCACGCGCACCTCGTAAGTTTGCGCATCGACGGTAATGTTGGGTTGCAGGCCGTTGTGGATCATGTCGGCCTTCTTCACGCTGCGACAGCCCCGCACCACGGCGGTGGTGCTTTGCAGGTTCAACTGCCGGGCAATGCCCTGCGCCTCTGCCGCCTGCGAAATAAAGGTCAGGCGGGTAGCGTGACGGGCGGCCCCCAGCGCGCCGAACATCGGGCGGTAGTGCACGGGTTGCGGCGTAGGGATAGAGGCATTGATATCGCCCATCGGGGCGCAGGCGATCATCCCGCCTTTCACAATGGTCGCGGGTTTTACGCCAAAGAATGCCGGAGACCAGACCACCAGATCCGCCAGTTTGCCCGCTTCGATGGAGCCGACTTCGTGGGCGATACCATGGGTCAGCGCCGGATTAATGGTGTATTTGGCGACGTAGCGCTTCACGCGGAAGTTATCGTTATCACCGCTCTCTTCCGGCAGCGCGCCGCGCTGTACTTTCATCCGGTGGGCGACCTGCCAGGTGCGGATAATCACTTCGCCCACGCGGCCCATCGCCTGCGAGTCGGACGAGGTGAGCGAGAAGGCACCGATATCATGCAGCACATCTTCGGCGGCGATGGTCTCCCGGCGGATGCGCGATTCGGCAAAAGCCACGTCCTCGGCGATGTCCGGGTCAAGGTGGTGGCACACCATCAGCATGTCGAGATGCTCATCGATGGTATTCACTGTATAGGGCAGCGTCGGGTTGGTGGAGGAGGGGAGAATGTTCGGATGCGCGCAGGCGGTAATGATATCCGGCGCGTGACCGCCGCCCGCCCCTTCGGTGTGGAAGGTGTGAATGGTACGCCCGCCAATCGCCGCCAGGGTATCTTCCACAAAGCCGGATTCATTCAGCGTGTCGCTGTGCAGGGCCACCTGTATATCCATCTCTTCGGCCACCTCCAGCGAACAGTTGATGGCCGCCGGCGTCGCCCCCCAGTCTTCGTGGATCTTCAGCCCGATGGCACCCGCTGCAATCTGCTCGCGCAGCGCGTCGGGATTAGAGCCGTTACCTTTGCCCAGCAGGCCAATATTGACCGGCAATGTATCGGCCGCCTGCAGCATGCGGGCGATATACCAGGGGCCCGGTGTACAGGTGGTGGCGTTTGTGCCCGCTGCCGGGCCGGTGCCGCCGCCGATCATGGTGGTGACGCCGGAGACCAGCGCCTCTTCCGCCTGCTGCGGGCAGATCCAGTGAATGTGGGTGTCGATCCCGCCGGCGGTCACGATCTTCCCTTCGGCGGCGATTACCTCCGTCGCGGCGCCGATGGGGATAGTCACGCCGGGTTGAATATCCGGGTTACCGGCTTTGCCCACGGCGAAGATCCGGCCATGTTTGACGCCGATATCGGCTTTCACGATCCCCCAGTGATCGACGATCAGCGCGTTGGTCAGAACCAGATCCACACAATCTTGCGCGGTCATCTGCCCCTGGCCCATGCCGTCGCGGATCACTTTCCCGCCGCCAAATTTCACCTCTTCGCCGTACACGGTGAGATCTTTTTCCACCTCGATCCACAGCCCGGTGTCCGCCAGCCGGACCTTGTCGCCGGTGGTGGGGCCAAACATGTCGGCGTAGGCCTGACGCGAAATCTCAGCCATGCTTCACCTCGCCCATCACCTCGCCGCGAAAGCCAAAAATACGCTGCGCACCCGCCACCTGGACCAGCGTCACTTCGCGCTTCTGGCCGGGTTCGAAGCGCACGGCGGTGCCAGCCGGGATATCCAGGCGGTAGCCTCTCGTGGCCTCACGATCGAATTTTAACGCCGGGTTGACCTCGTAGAAGTGGTAGTGCGATCCCACCTGAATAGGGCGATCGCCATGGTTTTCGACCACCACGCGTTGGGTCTCGCGGGCCACGTTGAGGGCGATCTGCCCTGGTTTGATCTGATACTCGCCTGGGATCATTGCGCGCTCCTTAGACGATGGGGTTGTGAACGGTGACCAGCTTGGAGCCGTCCGGGAAGGTCGCCTCCACCTGAATATCCGGGATCATCTCCGGTACCCCTTCCATCACCTGCGAGCGGGTGAGGACATGACGTCCAGCCTCCATCAGCTCCGCCACGGTCTGCCCGTCGCGCGCGCCTTCCATAATGAAGGCGCTAATCAGCGCGACCGATTCCGGATAGTTGAGTTTGACGCCGCGGGCGAGACGGCGCTCTGCCACAAGCGCGGCGGTGAATAACAACAGTTTGTCTTTTTCTCTGGGGGTCAGTTCCATAGGGGCTCTCTCAGGTCTGCCAGATCCGGGGTGAATGGGGCGCTTTGGCGGTTAAGTGCGGGCGCAGATGCTGCCAGATATCGCGCATCACCCGCTGGCAAATCAGGTTATCGTGCGAGAGAAAACGCACCGACAGCAAACCATCCGTGAGGGTGGCGCCGGCAAAATGGTTCAGCTCTGCCAGCAGGCTTCGCGTTTCCTCCAGGTGGCTCTCATTTGCCGGATAGAAAAGCAGCGTGCCGAGCCACGGATGGCCCGCCACCGGCGAGAGGTCGCCGTCGGCCAGGTGCTGGCGTTCAATCAACAGCGGTTCGCCATCGCGCCACACTTCCAGTCGACTCTCGAGCGTGCCGTGGCTAAAGGTTTCATCAATGACCGGGCGGCCCAGGCAGTAAAGCTCCCACGCCAGCAGCGTGCTGGTGGCATGCAGATGGAATACCGAGCGCAGCGCGGCGTTGGCGCCGGGGAAGAAAATCGTGTCCTGGGGTAGCCACTCAAGCGTGGCGTTTTCGTCCAGCCAGAAGTGCTGAGCCAGCCGCGCCTGCGGCCCGCTGCTGCGGTAGAACTTACTGGCGCCCGGCATGGTGATCAGCGCATGGCTGTTGGCATCCAGTCGAATTGAAATATCCAGTTCATCGCCTCCGACAATCCCGCCAGGGGGGTGAAGCAGGTAGAGATGGCAGGTGTTGTCTTCCGGATAAAAGGGGCGCTGAACGGTAAGGGGGCCGACGTGACGGGCAGAGTGGAGGAGGGTCTTTTCCGGCGTATGACGAAACGCTAAAGCCAGCGAGGCGCGCCAGCCTTTATACGTATTATCAGCCACCTGGGTTGCTAACATGGTTCGTCCATCTGCTCGTCGTCGGGTTCCAGGTCAGTATGCCCTGGCGCAAATGAACCCTGTCATATGAGTCGCTTATGGATGGCGGGGGATGAAAAAGAAAAAGCACGGCCGGGGCCGTGCTCTCAAACGCGTGTTATGGCTTATTTCAGATGTTCATGCAGCGCTGCGCCCGCCTGCTGCAAGGCAACTTTCACCGTTGGCTCTTCGCTCAGCGGATTCAGCAGGCCATAGTCATGGATCATACCGTTGTAGCGGGTAACGGTGACCGGCACGCCTGCGGCATCGAGTTTACGGCCAAACGCTTCACCCTCGTCGCGCAGCACATCCAGCTCCGCGGTCTGAATCAGGGTTTGCGGGAAGCCTTTCAGCTGTTCAGTGCTGGCACGCAGCGGCGAAGCGAGAATCGAATTACGGTCAGCCGCGTTCGTGGTGTAGTTATCCCAGAACCATTTCATCATGTTTTTTGACAGGAAATAGCCGTTCTCAAACTGGTTATAAGAGGCGGTATCGAAGTTTGCATCGGTAACCGGCCACAGCATTACGTTATAGCGGATTTTCGGCCCTTTAAACTGTTTTGCCTGCAGCGCCACGGAGGCCACCATGTTGCCACCCACGCTATTACCGACCAGACCCAGACGGCTGCCATCCACACCAATTTCCTGACCGTGCTCTGCTACCCATTTTGTCGCTTCATAGGCCTGATTGATGGCTACCGGGAAGTGCGCCTCAGGTGACGGGGTGTAATCCACATAGACCGCAGCCGCACCGGATGCCCGCACCAGATCGCGGATCAAACGTTCGTGGGTTGGGTAATCACCCAGTACCCAGCCGCCGCCATGGAAGAACATAAACACCGGCAGCGTGCCGGTCGCACCTTCAGGTTTAACGATGGTCAGTTTGATCGCCTGCCCGTTGGCCTGGATGGTTTTCTGCGAAACCTGCGCCGGTGGCAGTTTTGCCCCCTGCTGGGCGCCAATCAGTACCTGGCGTGCTTCCTGCGGGGTCATTTGCTCCATCGGCTTACCGTTACCGCTATTCAGGACGTTCAGAAACGCCTGCACACCAGCAGTGGGGGCCGGAGTATTAACAGGCTGCGCGGAGGCCACAGCGGATGCGAAGACGGAAGAAACCAGGATTGCGGATAATGTTTTCATGGTGAAGCCTCTGTATGTGTCGTTAAGGTTGTTTGTCACTAACTAGGTAGTGCGCTATTTAATTTGTGCTATAATACTTGCGCGCAAGATACTTTTAGTCAAACATTATTTATACTTTTTTTAGAAAGATTTGCGTGATGGGAGTTAAAAATGAAAGAAAACAAAACGTTAGATGGCTTGCTCTGTTTTTCGTTGTACTCGGTAACCAACGCCCTGATCCGCCAGTACCGGCCCTTACTCAATGAACTGGATCTCACCTATCCGCAGTTCGTGGTGCTGATGGCCCTCTTTGAGCAGGATAATATTCCGCTGCGTGACCTCAGTGAAAAGACGTTATTTGATTCGGGTACTCTGACCCCGTTGGTACAAAAGCTTGAAGCGAAAGGCTTTTTGAAACGCGTTGCGGTGGTGGGAGATGAACGGATGAAAAACGTCGTGCTAACCGAAAAAGCGGATGCGCTGAAAGCGCAAATTATGGGCTTGCCGGACCAGATGCGCTGTAGCATGCGTATGAACGATGAGGAGCTGGCGACGTTGAGACAGCTCGCCAGAAATCTGCTGGAGGATTTATAGCCCATGATGGCGGGGACGTTGCGCCCCCGCCAGTGCCTTACCTTTAGCGGTAATCTTCGGCGTCCACATCGTACCCGGAGGGCTCCCAGCGGATCGCCAGCAGCGACGCCAGACCAATAAATGGCGCCAGGGCAATCACCCAGAAGACAGCGGTATCCAGCGAGGCCACCAGCAGCGGGAACATAAACAGCGATAACGTCGAACTGCTGCGCATCAGAGTCTGATTAAGTCCAACACCCACGCCGCGCAGTGAGGTCGGATAGCTCAGCGAGGCAAAGGTCATGGTATGCGCGCCGGGGCCAAACCCCTGGCCGAACAGGAACAGCGCCAGCATCGCCACGGCAGTCACCCCTTCAGCGGCACCATCCGGTCGACCAATCAACGCCAGTCCGAGCAAGGCGACAAGCTGGCAAGCGTAGCCCGCCAGCGACATCCGCCATGCGCCGAAGCGCGGCACATAACGTACCGCCAGCAGCCCGCCCACAAAGGCAAACAGCAGGTTGAGCGCCAGCGAGATCAGAATCGTTGTTAGCATCGACTGCACAAAGAAGCTGGAGATGATCACCGGCAGACCGAAGGCGACGGCGTTGTAGGCAAAAGAGGAGACCACGGAGAGCAGCGTCGCCAGGGTGGTACGCCGTAAATAGCGACCGCGGAACAGGTTCAGGTAGTTTGACCATTTGGCCTTGTTCACCACCGGGGCCGGCTGGTTAAGCACCTCCTGTGGCACATGGGCGTTAATGTTATACGACTGCCGCAGGATAGACGCGGCCTCCTTCAGCTTGCCCTGGTTCGCCGCCCAGACCGGGGATTCGCTCATATAGCGGCTACGAATCGCAATAATTACCAGCGCAGGCACCGCGCCAAAGCCGAGGATTAAGCGCCAGAGCCAGTCGCTATGGCTTTCGGGCAGTACGGCATAGAAGAAGAGCACCAGCAGATACGAAATACTGATTGCGGCGTACCAGGTAGGGCACCACATCGCCACGCTGGACGCTTTGTTGCCCGGACCTTTAAGCCTGGCGAACTCGCTGAGAAACGCCATCGCGACGGGGAGATCGATCCCCACCCCCAGGCCCATCACAAAGCGGGCCCCTGCCAGCACGTATTCATTGGGGGCGAGGGCGCAGGCGATGGCTGCGACCACAAAGAAGACCATGTCGGCCATAAAGACGCGGTAGCGCCCGATTTTATCAGTGAGATAACCCCCGAGGAGCGCCCCGACAATGGCGCCAAAGGTGATGGCCGATGCCACCATCCCGGTACCGGCCGGAGTGAGATTGAATTCGCGGGTGATATCTTTGATGCCAAACGCCAGCGCACCCAGATCGTACGCATCGAGGAAAATGCCACCCAGTGCGATGCCGACCACGATACGGGCGTTAGCTCTGCCTTGTGATCCCGCATTGACCAGACGTGAAACGTCTGCCGCGCTACGAACCCACCTGATGTCACCATCCGGGGCATGTCCTGCCGTTGAAAGCGGAGTTGTATCTGAAATGTCTGCCATTTTTCTTTTTGTGTCGTTGTGGTGTGTCTCTTAGAGTTACCACAGGCAGAAAGTGATAAATATCACATTTGGTTATAAGACATAACCTGAAGAGAGCGTGACCCGCCAGGCCCGTTTACGCAGCGCGTCGCCGGGCAAAAAGAGGAGAGAGAAATTACTCAGGCTCTCTCTTTTTTCGTTTGAATTTGGTCCAGATTTTGGTCTCCTGACGACGCCACAAGCGCTGAATATTATCGTGATGGCGCAGCAGGATAAGGCAGGAGAGCATCGAAACCGGGAAGGTAAACTGGGGTTTAAACCACCAGACGTAGAAGGGCGCAATCAGTGCGCTGACAATCGCACCCAGTGAAGAGTAACCGCTCAGCAATACGCTCAGCAGCCAGGTGCCCGCCATGACGCCGGTGAGATCCCAGCCGATAGGGGCAATCGCCCCGAAGGCGGTGGCCACGCCTTTGCCGCCTTTAAAACCGAAGAAGACAGGCCAGATATGGCCCAGACAGGCGGCAATAGCAATCAGTCCCAGCCAGAACGGCGTCACGCCCAATGCGTATGCGCCCCAGACGGGCAACATGCCTTTCAGGACGTCGAAAATCAACACCGCTACGGCTGCTCCTTTGCCGCCAATTCGTAGTACATTGGTCGCCCCCGGATTTCCGGAGCCACTCTCACGTGGATCGGGAAGCCCGGCAAGACGGCAGACCAGAATGGCGCTGGAAATTGAGCCGCAAAGGTAGGCGAGGAGGATCATTCCAGGCGCGATTGCACTCATAACGCTGTTCCGTTTTGAAAATGTCGTTTTGTACTCAGCATCTGTGGATAATACGCATAATTCGCCGGGAGTGGTATCTGGTTAAGTCAAAAAGCAGGCAGGTCGTGATGGATATTGTATTTATAGAGCAACTTTCGGTAATCACCACTATTGGTGTTTACGACTGGGAACAGACCATCGAACAGAAGCTGGTGTTCGATATCGAAATGGGCTGGGATAACCGTGCCGCAGCGAAAAGCGATGACGTGAATGACTGCTTAAGTTATGCCGATATCAGCGAGGCGGTGGTAAACCATGTTGAAGGGCAACGTTTTGCGCTGGTCGAGCGCGTGGCGGAAGAGGTGGCGAGCCTGTTGTTAAGCCGCTTTAACTCCCCCTGGGTGCGCATCAAACTCAGCAAACCGGGCGCCGTGGCGCGTGCTGCCAACGTTGGCGTGGTGATCGAGCGTAGCCAAAATCTTAAAGGCGATAATTAACTTCATAATTACTAAACCATTTCCGGTTAAACCGGTCTTAAAGCTGTAGCTTTCGCGGCTGCCCGTAGGGTAGGCCGTTTTTACTATAATTTTTAGGGGTTTATTTGATGAGCGATATGCACTCGCTGTTGATAGCGGCAATACTGGGTGTGGTCGAAGGATTGACGGAGTTTTTGCCGGTTTCCAGTACCGGACACATGATTATCGTGGGTCACCTGCTGGGCTTTGAGGGCGAAACGGCAAAAACCTTCGAAGTGGTTATTCAGTTGGGTTCCATTCTCGCCGTGGTGGTGATGTTCTGGCGCCGTCTGTTCGGCCTGATTGGCATTCACTTTGGCCGCCCACCGCAGCATGAAGGCGAGGGCAAAGGTCGTCTCACATTGATTCATATTCTGCTTGGTATGGCGCCCGCCGTGGTGCTGGGCCTGATTTTCCACGACACCATCAAATCGCTCTTCAACCCCATTAACGTGATGTACGCGCTGGTGGTGGGTGGCGTGCTGCTGATTGCGGCAGAACTACTGAAGCCAAAAGAGCCGCGCGCGCCGGGTCTGGATGATATGACTTACCGCCAGGCGTTTATGATTGGCTGCTTCCAGTGTCTGGCATTGTGGCCGGGCTTCTCCCGCTCCGGGGCGACCATTTCCGGCGGTATGCTGATGGGCGTGAGCCGCTATGCGGCATCGGAGTTCTCGTTCCTGCTGGCGGTGCCGATGATGATGGGTGCCACCGCGCTGGATCTCTATAAGAGCTTCCACTTCCTGACGGTGGGCGACATCCCGATGTTTGCCGTCGGCTTCGTGACGGCGTTCCTCGTGGCGCTGGTGGCGATCAAAACCTTCCTCCAGCTCATCAAGCGCATCTCCTTTATTCCGTTCGCCATCTACCGCTTTATCGTCGCGGCAGCGGTGTACGTGGTCTTCTTCTGATGACCGGTTGCCCTCACTCTTTTGGCTGAGGGCAACGCTTTTCCTTCCATTCTGACACTGCCTGAATACGCCTTTTCGTTAACTCTTCGCGAATTTCTGCGCCCTTAAATCCTGCCTCCACGACCGCTTTGGTCGGCACCGCTTTCGCCACATCCCAGGCTTCACGGAGTAACCGACCCTGCGGGTAGTCGTTGGCCTCAAACCCGGTGCGCCCACGTACGTCCGCTTCGCTGGTAAGGGCGATCTGCTCCACGCGTACGGGCTTGCGCCAGGCGTCGATGCTGTCGAAAAGCTTCACGATGGTGGCCGGTTTCAGGATCGGGAAGGTGTGGATCAGGTCATGGAATTCGGCGACCAGCTTCGCTAAATCGCGCAGTTCGTTCGGTACGCGCAGACGCTGGCAGAGCCCGGCGACCAGCTTCACGCCCGCCGGACCATGGCCGTGATGCCGTGGCCACAACGCTTTTGGCGTGAGTCCTTTTCCCAGGTCGTGACAGAGCGTGGCAAAGCGCACATCCACCGTCGGGCTCAGCATCGCCGCCATGCTCAGGGTCATCAGGGTATGGATGCCGGTATCGATTTCCGGGTGCCACTTCGCTGGCGCAGGCACCCCAAAGAGGGCGTCAATTTCCGGGAAGAGCACCTTCAGGGCGCCGCAATCGCGCAGCACCTGGAAAAAGACCTGCGGGTTGCGGGTAGAGAGCGCATTTTCCGTCTCTTTCCAGACGCGCTCCGCCGTCAAATGCTCCAGCTCGCCTGCGGCGGTCATGGCCGTCATTAAGGCCATGGTCTCGTCGGCAATGCGGAAGCTGAGGTGGGCGTAGCGTGCGGCAAAGCGCGCGACGCGCAGAACGCGCAGCGGGTCTTCTGAAAACGCAGGGGAGACATGGCGCAGCAGGCGGTTTTTCAAATCCTCCTGGCCGCCGTAAGCATCCACGATGGTGCCGTCATCATTACGCGCGAGGGCATTGATAGTGAGATCGCGGCGAAGCAGATCTTGCTCCAGGGTGACGTCCGGTGCGGCATAGCAGGTAAACCCGGTATAGCCGGAGCCAGATTTTCGCTCCGTACGCGCCAGGGCATACTCTTCGTGAGAGTGGGGATGAAGGAATACGGGAAAATCGCGGCCTACCTGCTGGTAGCCCGCGTCAAGCATCTGCTGGGGGGTGGCGCCCACCACCACCCAGTCTTTATCTTTGACCGGCAGACCTAACAACGCATCGCGAACCGCACCACCGACCAGATAAATCTTCACGCCTTACACTCCCGCATCCATTTTTCACAAAATAATACGTTAGTGTGGCAGAGAAGACGATTTAGTTCATCCAGCGATCTTTACGCTTACGGCTCGGTATCAGGTGAGGCAGCACCAGACCCAACAGCAGGCCTACGCCCAGCACGCCGCCGCCATACATAAACCACTGCATGATGATGGTGCGCTGTTTGTCGTCAAGCTGCAGGTTCGCGGCGTTGACCTTCTTCTGCGCGACGATCAGCTCGTTCTTGAGCTTCTGGTTCTCTTCTTTCAGGCCGTTAATCACGCTATCGCTCTGCGAGACCTTCTGCTGCATCTCGGCGGTGCGCTGGTTCCAGGTGGTGTCGATATTATTTAGCTTATCGGTCAGGGTCTTAACCTGATTTTCCAGATCCGGTACACGGGTACGCAGGCTGGGGTTAGTGCTAAGCTCTTTCAACGGGATCCACGCCGTACGGCCGCTGCTGTCGCGCACCTGGCCGTAGTTGGTATCCGCATTGGTCTGTAACAGAGAGACTTCCTCGCCGGCATTGACGGTGCCCACGAGACGATAATGGTCGCCCGGGCCGCTGCGTACCCAGGTGTTGAGTTCATCAGAAACGTAGCGTTTCTCTTCCGCGTGCACCGCAGTGGCGGCGCTGAAAGCGAGGAAAGTGAGTCCAATCAGGCGTAATTTAAGCATCATTAGTCGTTATTTACATAAAAAGTGGAACGATAGTAGAGGTTACGATGCTTCCACGCAAAAGATTCGTCAGCATTCAGAATCATCTGTGTACCGTAACGCACTGCGTCTAACCTTTACGCCCGTCAAATTGCTCATTGCGTGGCAATCTGGCGCAAAATACTATCTACTGACAAAAAAGTGATGAGTAAGTTCGCTGTAATTTACCCCGCTGTGACGCAACCAGAAGATCGAGGCCATGGCTCAGGAAATCGAATTAAAATTTATCGTCGAAAATGACAGCGTTGATGCGCTGCGTACCCGCCTTCACCAGTTGACCGCTGAACATCATCAGCCGGTGGAGTTACTTAACATCTATTACGAAACGCCGGATAACTGGCTGCGCCGCCACGATATGGGCCTGCGCATCCGTGGTGCCAGCGGGCGCTATGAGATGACGATGAAAATCGCCGGTCGCGTGGTGGGCGGTTTGCATCAACGTCCTGAATACAACATCGACATTGAAAAGCCTGAACTGGCGCTGGATCGCTTCCCGGCTGAGGTCTGGCCGGAAGGGGGATTACCCGCCTCGCTTGCCGCCGAGGTGAGCCCCCTGTTCAGCACCAATTTCATGCGCGAGAAGTGGCTGGTGAATGAAGGCAACAGCCGCATTGAGATTGCCCTCGACCTCGGGGAAGTGAAGGCCGGTGAACTGCAGGAACCCCTTTGCGAGCTGGAGCTGGAGCTGCTGGAAGGCGATGCCGAAGATGTGCTGAAACTGGCGCGTAAGCTGGTAAGCCAGCCGGGTCTGCGTCAGGGAAGCCTGAGCAAAGCCGCGCGCGGCTATCACCTGGCGGCAGGTAACGCCCCACGCACCCGCAAACCGACGCCAATTCTGAAGGTTCCGGCCAAATCCTCCGTGGAGAAGGGCTTTGAAGCGGCACTGGAACTGGCCCTCAGCCAGTGGCAGTACCATGAAGAGCTGTGGGTACGCGGCGTGAAAGACGCCAAAGCAGACGTGCTGGCGGCAATAAGCCTGGTGCGCCATACCCTGGCGCTGTTTGGCGGTATCGTTCCGCGTAAAGCCAGTGCTCGCTTACGCGATCTGCTTACCCAGACCGAGACCCTGATGGCAACCGAGGTCTCTGCCCAGACGGCCGCGTACAGCGCGCAAAACGCCACGGCTAAACTGGCGTTGACCGAGTTTCTGGTGACCCATGGCTGGCGCAATTTCCTGGATGCCAAAGCGCAGGCCAAAATTGACGACTCATTTAAACGCTTTGCTGATATTCACCTTTCCCGTCACGCGGCGGAACTGAAAGCGGCGTTCGCCCAGCCGCTGGGCGACCAGTATGGCGATCAGCTGGTCCGACTGGCGCGTGATATCGACAGCATATTGCTGCTGGCTGGCGCCTATGATGGCCCCGTCGCCCATGCCTGGCTGGAGAACTGGCAGGGGTTGCAGCATGCCATTAAGACCCGTCAGCGTATTGAGATTGAACATTTCCGTAATGAGTCCATTTCGCAGGAGCCATTCTGGCTGCACAGCGGAAAACGTTAACGCAGGCAAGGAACCCCAATCATGCCGCTTTCCTCCCAGTTACAGCAGCAGTGGCAGACGGTGTGTGAACGTCTGCCGGCGTCGTTACCCGCCTCCTCCCTGAGCGAGCAGGCGCAGCAGGTGCTGACCTTTAGCGATTTTGTGCAGGAGAGTATTTCTGCGCATCCCGACTGGCTGGTGGAACTTGAAACCTCGCCACCCCAGGCGGAAGAGTGGCGGGAGTATGCCGCCTGGCTGCACGCTGCGCTGGCAGAGGTGACCGACGAGGCTGCGCTGATGCGCGTGCTGCGTCAGTTCCGCCGTCAGGTGATGGTGCGCATCGCCTGGGCGCAGGCGCTGTCACTGGTGAGCGAAGAGAGCACGTTACAGCAGCTGAGTGCCCTGGCGGAGACCTTAATCGTCGCCGCCCGCGACTGGCTGTACGAGGCGTGCTGTAAAGAGTGGGGAACCCCCTGTAATGACGAAGGCATCCCGCAGCCCTTGATGATTCTGGGGATGGGGAAGCTGGGCGGCGGCGAGCTGAACTTCTCTTCGGATATTGATCTGATCTTTGCCTGGCCGGAGAAAGGGGCGACCCGTGGAGGGCGCCGCGAGCTGGATAATGCTCAATTTTTCACGCGTCTGGGTCAGCGGCTTATCAAAGCGCTGGATCAGCCGACTCAGGACGGCTTTGTCTATCGGGTGGATATGCGTTTGCGCCCCTTTGGCGACAGCGGCCCGCTGGTGCTGAGCTATGCCGCGCTGGAAGATTATTACCAGGAGCAGGGGCGCGACTGGGAACGCTACGCGATGGTAAAAGCGCGGATCATGGGCGATAACGACGATGTCTACGCTGGTGAGTTACGCGCCATGCTGCGCCCGTTTGTCTTCCGTCGTTATATCGACTTCAGCGTAATTCAGTCGCTGCGAAACATGAAAGGGATGATAGCCCGGGAAGTGCGGCGTCGTGGACTGCGGGATAACATCAAGCTCGGCGCGGGCGGTATCCGGGAAATCGAATTTATTGTTCAGGTCTTCCAGTTGATTCGCGGTGGGCGCGAGCCGTCGCTGCAATCCCGCTCTCTGCTGCCCACCCTGGCGGCGATTGCGCAGCTGAATCTGCTGCCGGAAGGGGATGCGCAGACGCTGCGTGAGGCCTACCTCTTTTTGCGTCGGCTTGAGAATCTGCTGCAAAGTATCAACGACGAGCAGACGCAGACTCTGCCGGGCGACGATCTCAATCGCGCGCGCCTCGCCTGGGGCATGCGGATGGACGACTGGCAAAGCCTTACCGACCAGCTCGATCGGCACATGGCCGCGGTGCGGCATATCTTTAATGAACTGATTGGCGATGACGAAAGCGAATCACAAGAGGATGAACTCTCTGAGCACTGGCGCGAGCTGTGGCAGGATGCGCTGGAAGAGGACGACACCACCCCGGTACTGGCGCACCTGAGCGATGAAGATCGTCACCGGGTCGTGGCGCTGATTGCCGATTTCCGCCTGGAGATGAACAGGCGCGCCATCGGCCCTCGCGGGCGCCAGGTGCTGGATCATCTTATGCCGCATCTGCTGAGTGAAGTCTGCCCCCGCGCGGATGCCCCGATCCCCCTTTCGCGTTTGACGCCGCTGCTAACCGGCATTATTACCCGTACCACTTATCTGGAGCTGCTGAGCGAATTTCCCGGCGCGCTTAAGCACCTGATCACCCTCTGTGCCGCCTCGCCCATGGTGGCCAATAAGCTGGCGCGTTATCCGTTGTTACTGGATGAGCTGCTTGATCCCAATACCCTTTATCAGCCGACGGCGACGGACGCCTATCGCGACGAGCTGCGCCAATATCTGCTGCGCGTACCGGAAGAGGA
The DNA here is from genome assembly GCF_002430365.1 of Leclercia sp. UBA5958. Taxonomy (NCBI): domain Bacteria; kingdom Pseudomonadati; phylum Pseudomonadota; class Gammaproteobacteria; order Enterobacterales; family Enterobacteriaceae; genus Leclercia; species Leclercia sp. UBA5958. Next base: position 203,709 of record NZ_DJCE01000004.1, read on the forward strand.
CGAAGAGCAGCAGCTCGAGGCGCTGCGCCAGTTCAAGCAGGCGCAGATGTTGCGCGTCTCGGCTGCCGATATCGCTGAAACGCTGCCGGTCATGAAAGTGAGTGACCATTTAACCTGGCTGGCGGAAGCGATTATTGATGCGGTGGTACAGCAGGCATGGGTGCAGATGGTGGCGCGCTACGGGCAGCCGAAGCACCTGGCCGATCGGGAAGGCCGCGGTTTTGCGGTAGTGGGGTATGGCAAGCTGGGCGGCTGGGAGCTGGGATACAGCTCCGATCTGGATCTGATCTTCCTGCACGACTGCCCGGTGGACGTAATGACCGACGGCGAGCGGGAAATCGACGGGCGACAGTTCTATTTGCGGCTGGCTCAGCGCATCATGCACCTCTTTAGCACCCGCACCTCATCAGGGATCCTCTATGAGGTGGATGCGCGACTGCGTCCCTCTGGTGCGGCGGGCATGTTGGTCACCTCGACCGAATCCTTTGCCGACTATCAGCAAAACGAAGCCTGGACGTGGGAGCATCAGGCGCTGGTGCGCGCCCGGGTGGTGTATGGCGATCCGCAGTTAACCGCGCAATTCGACACCATTCGTCGGGATGTGCTTACCACCCCGCGCGAGGGCGAGACCCTACAAACTGAAGTGCGTGAAATGCGCGACAAGATGCGTTCGCATCTTGGCAATAAGCACCGGGATCGCTTCGATATCAAGGCCGATGAGGGCGGGATCACCGATATTGAGTTTATTACGCAATATCTGGTACTGCGTCACGCGCACCTGAAACCAAAGCTGACCCGCTGGTCGGATAACGTGCGCATTCTGGAACTGCTGGCGCAAAACGACATCATGGATGAAGCGGAGTCGCTGGCGTTAACCCGGGCTTACACCACGCTACGTGATGAGTTGCACCATCTGGCATTGCAAGAGCAGCCTGGCCATGTGGCGCCAGAGTGCTTCGCGGCAGAGCGAGAGCTTGTGCGGGCCAGCTGGCAGAAGTGGCTGGTGGAACCGTGCGTAACAAAACAAGTGTGATATTATCGCGCGCAAATTGTGAATCTTTCTGGAGTCAGGAATGAAAGTAACACTGCCAAAGTTTGAACGGGCTGGCGTGATGGTTGTGGGCGATGTGATGCTGGATCGCTACTGGTACGGACCCACCAGCCGCATCTCCCCGGAAGCGCCGGTACCGGTGGTGAAGGTTGATACCATTGAGGAGCGTCCTGGCGGCGCGGCAAACGTGGCGATGAACATTGCCTCCCTCGGCGCGCATTCGCGTCTGGTTGGGCTGACAGGTATTGATGATGCGGCGCGTGCCCTGAGCAAAACGCTGGCCGACGTGAACGTCAAATGTGATTTCGTTTCTGTGCCTACCCATCCCACCATTACCAAGCTGCGCGTGCTATCGCGTAACCAGCAGCTGATCCGTCTCGACTTTGAAGAGGGGTTTGAGGGGGTAGATCCGCAACCGCTGCACGAGCGCATCAACCAGGCGCTGGGCAACATTGGCGCGCTGGTGCTCTCTGACTACGCCAAAGGGGCGCTGGCGAGCGTACAGCAGATGATTCAGCTGGCGCGTAAAGCCAATGTGCCTGTGCTGATCGACCCGAAAGGGACAGACTTCGAACGCTATCGTGGTGCCACGCTGCTGACGCCTAACCTCTCTGAGTTTGAGGCGGTGGCGGGCAAGTGCAAAAACGAAGCTGAGCTGGTAGAGCGCGGCATGAAGATCATCGCCGATTTCGAACTTTCTGCGCTGCTGGTGACCCGTTCCGAACAGGGGATGAGCCTGCTGCAGCCCGGCAAAGCGCCGCTGCATATGCCAACCCAGGCCCAGGAAGTCTATGACGTGACCGGTGCGGGCGATACGGTGATTGGCGTGCTGGCGGCGACGCTTGCGGCGGGCAATACCCTGGAAGAGGCGTGTTACTTTGCCAACGCCGCGGCAGGCGTGGTGGTGGGTAAACTGGGCACCTCTACCGTCTCGCCGGTTGAGCTGGAAAACGCCGTGCGTGGCCGCGCAGAGACGGGCTTCGGCGTAATGACCGAAGACGAGCTTAAAGACGCCGTTGCCGCAGCCCGTAAGCGGGGCGAAAAGGTGGTGATGACCAATGGCGTGTTCGACATTCTGCATGCCGGCCACGTCTCCTATCTGGCCAACGCGCGCAAGCTGGGCGATCGCCTGATTGTGGCGGTCAACAGCGATGCCTCGACAAAACGTCTGAAGGGCGAGACCCGTCCGGTCAATCCGCTGGAACAGCGCATGATTGTACTGGGTGCGCTGGAGGCGGTGGACTGGGTGGTGTCGTTTGAAGAGGACACGCCGCAGCGCCTGATTGCCGGTATCCTGCCCGATCTGCTGGTGAAAGGCGGTGATTATAAGCCAGAGCAGATCGCCGGTAGCGAAGAGGTATGGGCTAACGGCGGCGAAGTGATGGTGCTGAACTTTGAAGATGGCTGTTCAACGACGAACATCATCAAAAAGATACAGAAAGATAGTGAATAAAAAAACGGGCCTGATGGCCCGTTTTTTTATACCTGATCGTCGACCGGTGGAATAGCCGGGGCCGGTTTCACTTCCGCAGGGGTATTGCGGTTTTCCAGCTCTGTCAGACGTTGCTCAAGCAGGGCGATTTTTTCGCGGGTACGCAACAGCACCTGAGTCTGGACGTCAAACTCTTCGCGGCTCACCAGATCCAGACGCATCAGCTGCGATTGCAGGATCTGACGGATCTTCTTCTCTACATCGTCACCAAAATCACGAATGCCTTTCGGCATGGATTCATGGACCTGACGGGCAATCTGTTCAATTTTTTTCGGGTCAATCATTGTCGTTTCCCTTGATGAAAAGGTGTTAATGACCATTGTAGCGCGTAACGCGGATCCATAAACCAGATTTGTATGAAGCTAATGCGTTGCCGAACATAATCATTAGCGTTATAGTTATCTCGCTTATTCTCAGGGCGGGGCGAAATTCCCCACCGGCGGTAAATCAACCTTACGTTGAAAGCCCGCGAGCGCTTCAGGTGTGAGCCTGAAGGTCAGCAGATCCGGTGTAATTCCGGGGCCGACGGTTAAAGTCCGGATGGGAGAGAGTAACGATCAAGTCGGGCGAGGCCCGCTCACGTTATTTTTTTGCCGCTTTGCGGCGCTCCTAAGACTGCCCTGATTCTGGTAACCATAATTTTAATGAGGTTTATTTACCATGAATCAGACGCTACTTTCCTCTTTTGGTACCCCTGTCGAACGTATCGAACAGGCTCTAACCGCCCTTCGTGAAGGTCGCGGTGTGATGGTGCTTGACGATGAAGATCGTGAAAACGAAGGTGATATGATTTTCGCCGCCGAAACCATGACCGTTGAGCAGATGGCGCTGACCATTCGCCACGGCAGTGGGATTGTCTGCCTGTGTCTTAACGAAGAGCGCCGTAAGCAGCTGGATCTGCCAATGATGGTAGAAAACAACACCAGCGCCTTCGGCACCGGCTTTACGGTAACCATCGAAGCAGCCCACGGCGTGACCACTGGCGTGTCTGCTGCCGACCGTATTACGACCGTTCGTGCCGCCATTGCCGACGGCGCAAAACCTTCCGATCTGAACCGTCCGGGCCACGTCTTCCCGCTGCGCGCGCAGCCGGGCGGCGTTCTGACCCGCGGTGGTCACACAGAAGCAACCATCGATCTGGTGACTCTGGCAGGCTTCAAGCCAGCCGGCGTGCTCTGTGAACTGACCAACGACGACGGCAGCATGGCGCGCGCGCCAGAGTGCATCGACTTTGCCGTGAAGCACAACATGGCCGTTGTCACCATCGAAGATCTGGTGGCCTATCGTCAGGCGCATGAGCGTAAAGCCAGCTAATTGAATGAAAAACGCCGGGTTAACCCGGCGTTTTTTTTATCCTATCCCTGCGGTTTGTAGCAGGACCAGACTTAGCCCCATCACCGACATGCCGCAGAGCACGCCATAGCTCGGGTTATTGTTAGGATCGATCTCTTTTGCCAGCGGCATGAGTTCATCCACGGACAACGCCACCATAATCCCCGCGACCGCAGCCATGATGGCCGCCATGACTACCGGTGAAATCAGGCTTCCCAGAATCAGCCATGCCAGCACGCCGCCAAGAATCTCTGCCATACCGGAGATCCCGGCCCAGAATACCGCTTTACGTTTAGAGCCCGTGGCGGCATAGACCGGTCCGGCCACCGCCAGACCTTCAGGAATATTGTGCAATGCCACGGCCAGCGCGATACCAAAGCCCAGCTCAAGATTATTGCTGGCGGTAACGTAGGTGGCGACCCCTTCCGGGAAGTTATGCAGGCTGATGCCCAGCGTCAGCAGCACGGCGGTACGTTTGATATTGCCCGGCAGCGGTTTCGCCCCCTTTTGCATCAGATCCTGCGGATGCGCATGGGGCAGCATCCGGTCCAGCGCAAAGTAACCCAGCAGGCCGAAGACAAACATGCCATAGCCCAGCACCGGCGACATGCCCTCGGTGCCCAGCGCGGCGGGCAGCATCTCCATGAGTGATATCAGCAGCATAATGCCCGCGGCAAAGCCGAGGGAGAAGGCCAGCACGCGGTTAGACGGTTTCTGGCCCAGCACGCCGAGAATCGCACCAATAAACGTGGCGGCGCCTGCAAGTATGGTCAGAAGCAAGGGTACTGACATGTCTCTCTCCTTTTGATAACGATTCTCATTAATATTAAGGGCTAAAAGCGGGCAAAGCGAGAGGGCCGCTACGCCTTTACCATTCCCTTACATTCAAATTTCCTGAAGATCATCATCATGCTTATCCGGGTTCATCTTAGCGCGATAGCGCGTAATGTGATGCTATTAAATCGACATCTTATGTAAGGATATCACCATGACTGCTTCTCGTATGCCAGCGCTGTTTTTGGGGCACGGTAGCCCGATGAACGTGCTGGAAGATAACGTCTATACCCGCGCATGGCGTCATCTGGGCGAGACCTTACCGCGTCCGAAGGCTATCGTGGTGGTGTCCGCCCACTGGTTCACCCGCGGTACTGGCGTGACCGCGATGGAAGCGCCGAAAACGATCCACGATTTTGGCGGTTTTCCACAGGCATTATATGACACGCACTACCCGGCGCCGGGTTCGCCCGAGCTGGCGCAGGCGCTGGTTGAAAGGCTGGCGCCCGTCCCGGTGGCGCTGGATAAAGAGGCCTGGGGCTTTGACCATGGCTCCTGGGGCGTGCTTATTAAGATGTATCCGGATGCAGACATCCCCATGGTGCAGCTTAGCATCGACAGCACCAAACCGGCGGCCTGGCATCTGGAGATGGGGCGCAAGCTGGCAACATTGCGTGACGAGGGCATTATGCTGGTGGCCAGCGGTAATGTGGTGCACAACCTGCGTACCGCGCGCTGGCATGGCGAAAATACGCCCTATCCCTGGGCGACATCGTTCAACGATTTTGTAAAAGCGAATCTTCACTGGCAGGGGCCCGCCGGAGAGCATCCGCTGGCGAATTACCTGGAACACGAAGGCGGCTCGCTGTCGAATCCCACGGCTGAACATTTCTTGCCTCTGCTGTATGTGCTGGGGGCCTGGGATGGCGAAGAGCCGATAACGATCCCGGTCGACGGAATTGAGATGGGAAGCCTGAGCATGTTGTCGGTACAGGTGGGTTAAAACATGCCCGGTAGCGCAGGCCACCGGGCAAGGTTTACTCTACAAAGATGTGCGGATAGAAGCGTGACAGATCCTGGGTAATCAGCGCCCGGTCTTCACGAATACCAATCCCGGCTGGCTCATCGTTGATAAGCCAACTGCCAATCAGGACATAGCTGTCGCCAAACTTTGGCAGTTGATAAAACTGCTGGACGATCATTCCCTCTTCACCGTACGGACCTTCAACGGCTTCCAGCGTTTTACCGTTTTCGATAATCGATACGTTGGCACCTTCGCGGGAGAAGATCGGTTTCACGACATACTTATCCATTGGCGGATAGTCATCTTCGGCGAAATAAGCAGGCAGCAGGTTAGGGTGATCCGGGAACATCTCCCACAGCATCGGCAGCAGCGCTTTGTTCGAGATGATGCTCTTCCATGCTGGCTCCAGCCAGCGCACGCCGGCATCTTCCAGCTTGGTGGAGAACATCTCGCGCAGCATGAACTCCCACGGATAGAGCTTGAACAGATTGCTGATGACCTGGTCCTGCAGGTCAGTAAACTGACCTTTCTCACCCAGACCAATATCTTCCATATACAGAAATTCGGTGGCGACCTCTGCTTCTGCAGCGCAGTCCTGCAGATACTGCACGGTACCCCGATCTTCTACCGTATCGCGGCAGCAGGCCAGATGCAGCAGGTTGAAACCGTGCTGTTCACGCAGCTCGGCAAAGCGCGCAATCAGCTTTTCCTGCAGGCTGTTGAACTGATCGCTACCTTCCGGCAGCTTGCCCGCCTGGAGCTGATCTTCCAGCCAAATCCACTGGAAGAACGCCGCTTCGTACAAGGAAGTCGGCGTATCGGCGTTATTCTCAAGCAGCTTAGGTTCACCAACGCCATCCCACGCCAGATCGAGGCGGGAATAGAGCGACGGTTGATGCGTTTCCCAGGACTGGCGAACGAAACCCCAGGTGTGTTTAGGAATGCGGAATTTGGTCATTAGCGCATCGCTGGCAATGACCTTATCGACGACTTTCAAACACATCTGATGCAGTTCGGCAGTCACCTCTTCCAGCTTTTCAACCTGCTCAAGAGTGAGCTTGTAATAGGCCTCTTCACACCAGTACGGCTCGCCGTACATGGTGTGGAAGTTAAAACCATATTCAGTGGCTTTTTCGCGCCAGTCCGGGCGCTCGACAATACTGACTCGTTCCATTATCAGCCGCCCATGGAGCGGGTTGAGGTGCCCGTGGCACTACGCTGCATGGAGGTCTGTTTCGCAACAGATTCCCCAAAGCCGCCGCGGGTCACGGTGCTGGTGGTCGCCGGTTTAGGTGCCATCGCGGTTTTCGGTACCGTCATGGTACGGCCCGGCTGCGCGGCGCCGTATCCCTTACCGCTGGCGTCGGTATATTTGCCGTAGGCAGGGCTGTTCGGATTTTTAGAGCTAAACAGCGGCTGCTGCTGGTAGCCTGCGCCACCGCTCATCAGGCGGCCCATCATATAGCCCGCCATCAGCGGCATCCAGAAACTGCCGCTGGATTGCGCCTGCGCCTGGTTTTCTGGCGCGGTGCCAGCCTGTGCCGGCGTTGGTGCCTGCTGACACTGACCTTCACCGAATTCGGCTACACAGTCTTCACGGCTGGCGTATTTCGGCGCAGTACGTTCAGCTTCTTTCAGGGCACTATTGTAAGCGGTGGTACATTCCGCTTTGTTGCCGGTGGCGGTCGCACAGTCATCAGCGTTCTGATAGAGCGAAACCGTTTCGTCGTTTTGTTCACAGCCCGCCAGCATAAAGACGGCCGTCACGGCCAGTGCGACAGGAGTAAGATGGCGTGCGCCCCAATTTTTGCGGAACGACGCGTGATTGATGGATTTTGTCCGTTTCATTTTTGTCTTCCAGGACCCAGTGGTATTACGTGGTATATAACGCTCAGAATAGAGGATGAGTGGTCGAAAATGAAGCGTAGTGCGGGAATCGAGGGGATCTTTACGTTGGCTTACGTTTATACCGGACAGAGTTCAAACTGCCTGTGCCTCGGCTGTCTGCAATTCGAAGGGGTCGGGTTATATTTATCGGTTGGTGTGAAAACAGACCCGGCCTGAAAAATCAGGCCGGGTTAGCGCATCAGTTGCGCAGCATTCCGGTAGAGGCCGGGCGTGCGGCTGGAGCGGCACTGTTGGCGGCATAACCATCAGCGGACGCATCCTGACCTGGATTTTCCGGCGCCACGGATTCTGGCGTGGTAGAGATAGGTTTACCCAGGGAGCTGTTCAGAATCTGCAGGTCCTGTTCATTCAGGGTTCCCAGGGCAGATTTGATGTTCAGCTGGTTAATCAGGTAGTTATAACGCGCATTAGACAGCTGCTGCTTGGCGTTATAGAGCGTAGTGGTCGCATCCAGCACATCAACAATGGTACGGGTACCCACAGAGTAACCGGCTTCCATCGCATCCAGAGAGCTCTGGGCAGAGACAACGGCCTGTTTATAGGCGTTGATGCTGCTGATGGAGGCGTTCACGTTGTTAAAGGAGGAACGTACAGTCTGCACAACGCTGCGGTGTGCGCTTTCAAGCTGCTCGCTCGCGCCAACAAAGTTGTACTGCGCCTGTTTAACCTGCGAGTTCACCATTCCGCCCTGATACAGCGGCAGGGAGAAGCTCAGGCCAACTTTGTTCTGACCTACGTCAGCGTTATTATTGATGGAGTTGGAGCCGCTGTAACGTGAGTTAGAGATGCTGGAAGAGGCGTTCAGATCCAGGGTTGGCAAGTGACCATCCTGCGCCTGACGAATCTGTTCACGGGCCAGGTCCTGGCTCAGACGTGCCTGCAGCAGGCTCAGGTTACGGTTTTCAGCTTCTTTCAGCAGGGCATTCACCGCCTGCGGCTTATCGGTTTTGAAGCTGTCGACGTTCAGCGAAGCCAGTTGCGGGTAGTAATTACCGGTGACCTGACGCAGCTCTTCAACGGCGTTATCAAGGTCGTTACGCGCGGTCACTTCGTTCGCCAGTACGCTGTCGTACTGTGAACGGGCGTTCTGTACGTCGGTGATCGCCACGAGGCCAACGTTAAAACGCTGGGTGGTTTGATCCAGTTGACGGTAGATGGCCTGTTTCTGGGCTTCGATATAAGAGAGGGTATCGATAGCGCTCAGCACCTTGAAGTAAGCCGTCGCGGTGTTGAGAATCAGGGTTTGTTGATCGGTCTGGAAAGTGACATCCTGAATACCGGCAGATTTTTCCTGCAGGGTCAGAGCACGCCATTTAGACATATCAAACAGAGTCTGGGTTAACTGCAGGGAACCGCTGGTCACGTTTGAGTCCTGACCGTTAGCATCGCGATAGCCGTTAGTGTAGGAATAGTCAGCCCCTAAACCGAGTTGTGGCAGAAGTGGGCTGCGTGCTTCATTAATCTTCTCAAAGGCAGCATCACGGTCGGCAGCGGATTTACGCAGTTCCGGGTTGCTCAGTCGTGCCTGCTTATAAACCTGTAACAGGTCCTCTGCCTGACTCATCGCGCTGAAACCCGTCAGGCTCAGGCCGATGAGAATGGGGAGCAATTTCTTCATTTGCTTTCCTTGTTGTGAAGCTTTGTTAGCGCTGATCTAATTAAAAATAATTTACCGATTCTAGCAGACTTCGCCAGTACAAAAGGTTGGCGTTCCGTGCCATCCGGCAGTAACTCGCAGCAATTTACCATACTGTCTGAGAAACCGCATTTTAGAAGATTTGAAAATCGAAATAACATCACCACTTTTACAGGACACTCTCATGCCTATACCGGAAAAGATGCCAGTGACTTTCAGCAAAAATGATGTAGAAATTATTGCACGAGAAACGCTCTATCGCGGATTTTTTTCGCTCGATCTTTACCGTTTTCGCCACCGCTTGTTTAACGGCGAAATGAGTGGCGAAGTGAAACGCGAAATTTTTGAGCGCGGGCACGCCGCAGTATTGCTACCCTTTGACCCAGTGCGCGACGAAGTGGTACTGGTAGAGCAGATTCGTATTGCCGCATTTGATACCAGCGAAAGCCCGTGGTTACTGGAGATGGTGGCCGGAATGATTGAAGAGGGCGAAACAGCGGAAGATGTCGCCCGTCGCGAAGCCATGGAAGAGGCCGGGCTGGTAGTAGGCCGCACCAAACCGGTGTTGAACTATCTCGCGAGCCCGGGTGGCACCAGCGAGCGTTTATCTGTTTTGGTAGGCGAAGTGGACGCCACGACCGCACAAGGTATACATGGTCTGGCTGATGAAAACGAAGACATTCGTGTTCATGTGGTGAGCCGGGAGCAGGCTTACCTTTGGGTAGAAGAGGGGAAAATCGACAACGCAGCTTCTGTCATCGCTTTGCAATGGCTCCAGCTGCACTATCAAGACTTACGAAATGAGTGGAAATGAATGAAGCGTTATACACCTGACTTCCCTGAAATGATGCGTTTGTGCGAGACCAACTTCGCGCAACTCCGACGCCTGCTGCCGCGAAACGACGCGGCTGGCGAGACAGTGAGCTATCAGGTGAGCAACGCGCAGTATCGGTTAACGATTGTGGAATCTACCCGCTACACTACGCTGGTCGAAATTGAGCAGACGGCCCCATCCGTCAGCTACTGGAGCTTACCGTCGATGACGGTGCGCCTTTACCACGATGCGATGGTCGCGGAAGTGTGTTCAAGTCAGCAGATCTTCCGCTTCAAAGCGCGGTATGATTACCCAAATAAAAAGTTGCATCAACGTGACGAAAAGCATCAAATTAATCAGTTTCTGGCCGACTGGCTACGATACTGTTTAGCACATGGAGCGATGGCGATTCCGGTTTGTTAGCGTCGTGAAACCTACCTAAGGACACCATTTGGAAAGCCTGTTAAACCTGACTGTTGCTGGTGGGGCGCCAGTCAGGGTACTACAAATTACTGATACTCACCTGTTTGCCGAAAAGCATGAAACCCTGTTGGGGGTGAATACCTGGGAGAGCTATCAGGCTGTCCTGGATGCGATTCATGCTGAAAAGCGCGAATACGATCTGATTGTCGCCACGGGTGATCTGGCGCAGGATCAAACCGCTGCGGCCTACCAGCGCTTCGCTGAGGGTATCGCGAGCTTCAGCGTGCCCTGCGTCTGGTTGCCTGGCAACCACGATTTCCAGCCTGCGATGTACAGCGCGCTTCAGGATGCGGGCATCTCGCCTGCCAAGCGCGTCTTCGTGGGCGACCACTGGCAAATTTTGCTGCTCGATAGCCAGGTGTTCGGCGTACCGCACGGCGAGCTGAGTGAATTCCAGCTCGAGTGGCTGGAAGATAAGCTCAACGCTGAGCCCGAGCGCCATACCCTGCTGTTATTGCACCATCATCCGTTACCTGCGGGATGTAGCTGGCTTGATCAGCACAGTCTGCGCAACTCTGCCGCATTGGATCAGGTGCTAGTGAAATTCCCCCGCGTAAAAAATTTGCTCTGTGGTCATATCCACCAGGAGCAGGATCTCGACTGGAATGGTCGTCGCCTGCTGGCTACGCCATCCACCTGCGTGCAGTTCAAACCCCATTGCGCCAACTTTACGCTTGATACCATTGCGCCGGGCTGGCGCTGGCTGGAACTGCATGCTGATGGCAGCTTAACGACGGAAGTTTGCCGCCTGCAAGGAACCGCGTTCCGTCCGGATACGGCTTCAGAAGGATACTGATGTCAGCACTTCTTTATCTCCACGGTTTCAACAGTTCGCCGCGCTCTGCGAAGGCAACACAGTTTCGCCAGTGGCTAGAGGTTCATCATCCACAGGTTGAGATAATCGTGCCGCAGCTGCCGCCATACCCGGCCGATGCCGCAGAACTGCTGGAATCTATCGTGCTGGCGCGCGGCGGTGAACCGCTGGGCGTCGTGGGCTCTTCTCTGGGCGGATACTACGCCACCTGGCTGTCGCAATGCTTTATGTTGCCTGCAGTGGTGGTGAATCCGGCAGTTCGGCCATTCGAGCTGTTACGGGACTTTCTCGGGCAAAACGAGAACCCCTACACCGGGCAGCAATATGTGCTAGAGTCACGCCATATTTACGATCTCAAAGTTATGCAGGTAGACCCGCTTGAAGCGCCGGATCTTATCTGGCTGCTGCAACAAATGGGCGATGAAGTGCTGGATTACCGCCAGGCAGTGGCGTATTACGCCTCTTGCCGCCAGACTGTAGAAGAGGGCGGAAATCATGCTTTCACGGGCTTTGAGAATCATTTCACCCAGATTGTCGATTTTCTTGGACTGCACAGCCACTGACAATCAATGCGAATTGCTAGTTTAAATCATGACGCAAACCTATAACGCTGATGCCATTGAGGTACTCACCGGGCTAGAGCCGGTTCGCCGCCGCCCGGGGATGTACACCGATACGACGCGCCCAAACCATCTGGGCCAGGAAGTTATTGATAACAGTGTGGACGAAGCGCTGGCAGGCCATGCCAAACGCGTCGACGTCATCCTGCACGCCGATCAGTCGCTGGAGGTCATCGACGACGGGCGCGGTATGCCGGTGGATATTCACCCGGAAGAGGGCGTACCTGCCGTTGAGCTGATTCTCTGTCGTCTGCATGCGGGCGGTAAGTTCTCTAACAAGAACTATCAGTTCTCGGGCGGTCTGCACGGCGTGGGGATCTCCGTCGTTAACGCCCTGTCTAAGCGTGTGGAAGTGAACGTCCGTCGCGACGGTCAGATCTATAACATCGCGTTTGAGAACGGTGAAAAGGTGCAGGATCTGCAGGTTGTCGGCACGTGCGGCAAACGCAACACCGGCACCAGCGTCCACTTCTGGCCTGACGAGAGCTTCTTCGACAGCCCACGTTTTTCCGTTTCCCGTCTGACGCACCTGCTGAAAGCGAAAGCGGTGCTCTGCCCGGGCGTAGAGATCACCTTTAAAGATCACGTTAATAACACCGAGCAGAGCTGGTGCTATGCCGATGGTCTGAACGACTATCTCTGCGAAGCGGTAAACGGCCTGCCCACCCTGCCGGAAAAACCCTTCGTCGGTAATTTTGCCGGCGACACCGAGGCGGTGGATTGGGCATTGCTGTGGCTGCCGGAAGGCGGCGAGCTGCTGACCGAAAGCTACGTCAACCTGATCCCGACCATGCTTGGCGGCACCCACGTCAACGGCCTGCGTCAGGGTCTGCTCGATGCGATGCGTGAATTCTGCGAATACCGCAATATTCTGCCGCGTGGCGTGAAGCTCTCGGCAGAAGATATCTGGGATCGCTGTGCCTACGTGCTCTCCGTGAAGATGCAGGATCCGCAGTTTGCCGGACAGACCAAAGAGCGTCTCTCTTCACGCCAGTGCGCGGCCTTTGTCTCCGGGGTGGTAAAAGATGCCTTTACCCTGTGGCTGAACCAGAACGTGCAGGCGGCAGAAATGTTGGCCGAAATGGCCATCTCCAGCGCCCAGCGTCGTCTGCGTGCGGCGAAGAAAGTGGTGCGTAAAAAGCTCACCAGCGGCCCCGCGCTGCCGGGCAAGCTGGCGGACTGCACCGCGCAGGATCTCAACCGCACCGAGCTGTTCCTGGTAGAAGGGGACTCGGCGGGCGGATCGGCCAAGCAGGCGCGCGATCGTGAATATCAGGCGATCATGCCCCTGAAGGGTAAGATCCTTAACACCTGGGAGGTCTCTTCAGACGAAGTGCTGGCCTCGCAGGAAGTGCACGATATCTCTGTCGCGATCGGGATCGATCCGGACAGCGAGGATCTGAGCCAGCTGCGCTACGGCAAGATCTGTATCCTTGCGGATGCGGACTCCGACGGTCTGCACATCGCCACGCTGCTCTGCGCGCTGTTCGTGAAGCACTTCCGTACGCTGGTGAAAAACGGCCACGTTCACGTGGCGCTGCCGCCGCTCTACCGTATCGACCTCGGCAAAGAGGTTTACTACGCGCTGACGGAAGAAGAGAAAGCGGGCGTGCTGGAGCAGTTAAAGCGTAAGAAGGGCAAACCCAACGTGCAGCGCTTTAAAGGGCTGGGCGAGATGAACCCGATGCAGCTGCGTGAAACGACCCTGGATCCCAACACGCGTCGTCTGGTACAGCTGACCATCAGCGATGAAGACGAACAGCAAACCAACGCAGTGATGGATATGCTGCTGGCCAAGAAACGTTCGGAAGACCGACGTAACTGGCTGCAGGAGAAAGGCGACATGGCCGATATCGAAGCCTGATAAACAAGCCCTGCGATGCAGGGCTTTTTTGTGCCTGAAGATTAGTCGCTGGCGTGGTTTTTACGATACTGCAGCGGCGTCTCTCCAATTCCCTTGCGAAAGGCGCTGATAAACCAGGTCACGTCTGAAAACCCCACCCGCGCGGCGATATCGCGCACGCTCTCTTCGCTGTGCAGCAGATATTCGCACGCCTTACGCAGCCGCAGGGTGTTCAGATAGTCGTGAATTTTCTCCCCCGTTTCGGCGTGAAATTTTCGTGACACATAGCTGCGAGACTTTCCCAGCGCCTGCGCCAGCGTATCCAGCCTGAATTTCTCACGATAGTGCTCATCCAGCCAGAACATCACCTGGCTGGCAATCCCGTGGCTGCTGCCGCGCTCGCCGTCTATCTCCTGAGGCAGCATGGCGAAGAGGCTAATCAGCAGGCTGGCGATACGCTCTGCATTAAGCGGGGGCTGGTAACAGCTAAACAGATGATCGAGATGGCTATGGCAGTGGGCCATATCCACGACCCACGCCGGTCCGCCACGGCGTGAGAGCTGCTGCAGGCGCTGCCGGGTCTGAGGGAAATCCCGCAGTGCCTTCAGTACCGCGTGGTGATCGAGATGAATAATGGTGCGGCGATAGCTGGCCTCGGCCTGCTCATCCACCATCACCTTGTGCAGCGTAAAGGGGGGAAAGAAAAAGAGCCGCCCGGGGCGCATGGTGTATTGTCGGTTATCAACAATCGCCACGCCAAACCCCTCTTCAACGTAGAGGATCTCCAGACACTGGTGCCAGTGGTGGTAGCGCACGGTGTTGGCAAAGAGTCGACTGAACGACACCAGGGTATCGTTTAAGGTAATAAGCTCTAGAAATTCAGATTGTGGCGTTTCGCGCATAGTGCAATAAAACTCAATTTTTACCCCTCTCTACGTCGTTATAAACCACCTTTTTAAATTTTCTCAACGGGGAGTTCATTCATCTCTCACTCCTGTGACCGGGCTAACATTTCTGCGCCCGACGGATTCACTATGCTTTGCCGCAGTTGATTACGAGGGCAAGCGTATGTGGGCGGTAGAGCAAGAAAAATCAAATCCGTTGTCTTCCCGTCAGGATCTGGTCACGGCCCTGAATGGGATGCTGAGCGCGCTGGATAAACAGTTTCCGGCCGGGCGTTCGCGCTTTTCGCTGGGGGAAACCAGCGCGCACTACGCAACAGACATTGCCGAAATGGAGGGGCTTTCCCGCGTGCTGTGGGGGCTGTTTCCATTGATGGCAGGAGGGGACACCACCCCCTTTAGCGACAAATATATCAACGCTATCCGCATCGGCACCGATCCGACGCACCCGGACTACTGGGGAGAAACCGCCCCTTACGATCAGCGGCTGGTAGAGATGGCGGCCTACGGTCTGGGGCTTACGTTATTGCAGGAGAAGCTCACCGACCTGTTTAGCGAGCGCGAGGTCATGAACCTGCACGCCTGGTTAAACCAGATCACCGACGCGGAGATGCCCGACAGCAACTGGAACTATTTCGCCATTATGGTTCAGCTCGGTTTTAAACGCGCCGGGCTACCGTACGATCAGTCCGCCATCGATCGCCGTTTTGCGATGATGGATGCCTACTACCTCGGCGACGGCTGGTACTCCGACGGTGCTGGCCGTCCGAAAGATTATTACATCTCGATGGCGTTCCACTTTTACGGCCTTATCTACGCCACACTCAGCGGTGATGAGGAGCGGGCCGCCGTGCTGCGCGAGCGTTCCCGCCTCTTCGCGGACGATTTCATCTTTATGTCTGCCGCCGATGGCGCGTCGATTCCGTTCGGCCGTAGCCTGACCTACCGCTTCGCGATGGTCGCTTTCTGGAGCGCAGTGGCATTCTCCGGGCTGGAGGTGTTCACCCCCGGCATCGTTAAGGGGATCATCCTGCGCCATCTGCGCTGGTGGCAACAGCAGCCGATTACCGATCGCGACGGGATCCTGACGCTCGGGTTTGCTTACCCCAACCTGGCGATGTGCGAAGACTACAATTCCCCCGGCTCGCCTTACTGGGCGCTGAAAACGATGCTGATTCTGGCATTGCCTGAAGCGCACCCGTTCTGGCAGGCGGAAGAGCAACCGCTGCCGCCGCTGGCTGAAAAGCGCGTGCTCCCGAAGGCCCAGCAGATCCTCATTCACGCGCCACAGTCGCAGCATGTCACCCTGCTCACCGCCGGGCAGCTGGAGCTGAATAATTACGTTAATACCGAGGCGAAATACACCAAATTTGCCTACTCCAGCCGCTTTGGCTTCACCATCGAGCGTGGGCGCTATGGTCTTAAGCATGCGGCCAGCGACTCCATGCTGCTGCTGGCCGACGGCGATAACTACTACCGCGGCCGCCGCGACTGCGAGGAGGTTCGCGTTGATGAGAACTTCATCTTTTCACGCTGGTCGCCGTGGCATGACGTGCATGTCGACACCTGGCTGATCCCGTTTGGCGAATGGCACCTTCGTCTGCATCGCATTAACAGCGCACGGACATTGCAAACGGCGGAAGGGGGCTTTGCGGTACGCAAAACCGAGCCGCAGGCCGACGAGCGCGGGGTGAGCCTGGTGGCAGATAACGGCATGAGCCGGATCGTCGATCTCTCACCGGTCATCCATCGCCGTGCGGAAAGTATTGTCACTCCGCCAAACAGCAGCGTCATGTTCCCGGAATGTGCCGCTATCCCGCTCCTTACCGGCGAGATTGCTCACGGTGAGAGCTGGCTCTGCTGCGCCGTGTTTGCCAGCGGAGCGCCTGTCAACCACGGGGAAGCCCCGCGGCTGGAAATCAATAACCGGCAGGCCGTAATCAGCCAGCCCGGAAGCGAACGTCAGCTGTCGTTCATTTTATAAAGCCCTGCACCTGAATGTCGGCGAGGATGGTATGAATAACAGAATTGAATATTACAAAATCAGTAGTTTTATTTTTCTCTATTTCTTTACCTGGTCCGCAAGTATTGGCTTGCTGGCTATCTGGCTCGGACAAAAGGCGAATTTGAGCGGTTCGGTCATCGGCACGGTATTTGCGGTGAACGGCATCTTCTCCGTCATTTTGAAACCTATCTATGGCTATATTCTCGATAAGATCGGCATGAGCAAATATCTGCTCTATTTTGTGGTGGCGATGTCTGCGCTGATGGCCCCGTTCTTTATTTATGTTT
Source organism: Leclercia sp. UBA5958 (assembly GCF_002430365.1). NCBI lineage: Bacteria > Pseudomonadati > Pseudomonadota > Gammaproteobacteria > Enterobacterales > Enterobacteriaceae > Leclercia > Leclercia sp. UBA5958. The sequence continues at coordinate 220,694 of NZ_DJCE01000004.1, forward strand.
ATCAGCCGCTGCTAATGTCCAATACCCTGTTGGGGATTATTATCGGGGCACTCTATTTAAGCTTTGCCTGGTATGCGGGCGTGGCGGCGTGTGAATCCTATTCCGACCGCTTTAGCCGCCTGAACGGCATGGAATTTGGCCAGATCCGCATGTGGGGATCGCTCGGCTGGGCGGTGGCCTCGTCATTCTCGGGTCTGCTGTTTAACCTCTCTCCGGCATATAACTTTATTATGGGCAGCGTGGCCTCTGTGATCATGCTGATTGTCCTGCTTAAACTGAAAGTGAACACTAACTCCGTTCATGCCGGCGACGTGCTGACCAAAGAGAAAATTGCCCCGGCGGATGTCTATGCGCTGCTGCGCAACCGCAAGTTCTGGGCCTTCTGTCTTTACGTGGCGGGCGTAGCCTGGATGATGTTTATCGCCGAGCAGCAGTTCTCGCGTTATTTCGTCACCTTCTTCGATGATATTCACCAGGGCAACGCGGTATTTGGTTATCTGGGCACCGTGCAGTCAGGGATGGAATTTGTCATGTATATGGTGATCCCGCTGTTTGTGAACTTTATTGGCGCAAAACGGGGATTATTAATTGTCGGGCTGGTGGTCGGGGCACGCCTGATTATTTCCGGCATCTGCGACTCACATCTATTAATTTCTGTTCTCAAGCCGCTCTATGGCCTGGAAATCTGTCTGCTGCTGGTGTCGGTCTTTAAATATATCGCCGAGCATTTCGATAAACGCGTCAATGCCACCATGTATTTGTTGGGGTATCAGGCGATGTTGTACGTCGGGAATGTGGTGGTCTCTTCGCCGGCTGGCTATATGTACGACCGCATTGGCTTCGAGCAGACCTACATCATCATGGGTGCCACGGCGCTGACCTTTACGCTGATTTCTGCCTTTACGTTATCCGCCTGCCAAAGCAAATGGCGCAGTGCGCAGCCGCTTAACGTCGCAGAACAGCATTCAACTCGCTAATTTACGCCGTCAAAGAAGGAACCAAATATGTTAAATCAGATTGCCCTTGAGCGCCTGACCGGGATTGCCGAGCCTGTAGACGAGAGGGCATTCAGCGATGAATTACGCTCAGCCCGCAGCCATGTTCTGGAACTGATTGGCCGTCATTTAGAAACCTTTGGCGAGCAGTTTCCGGCAGAAACCTGCCAGGAGGGCTATTATCCACTGACCGACAACGTGGAGTGGACCACCAGCTTCTGGACCGGGCAGCTTTGGCTGGCGTGGGAGATGAGCGGTGAAGAGAAATACCGCGCCATGGCCGAGAAACATGTCCGTTCGTTTGGTCTGCGTATCGCCGGGCGTAATGATACCAATACCCACGATCTCGGTTTTCTCTATACGCTCTCCTGCGTCGCGGCCTGGCGGTTGACGGGAAACCGCGAAGCGCGTGGCTTCTCGTTGCTGGCGGCAGAGGCGCTGCTGGAGCGTTTCCATGACAAGGCGAAGATCATACAGGCGTGGGGCGATCTGACCGATCCGGATCAGGCCGGACGGATGATCATCGACTGCAATATGAACCTGCCGCTCCTCTACTGGGCGACGGAACAGACCGGCGATCCGCGCTTTGCCGATGCCGCGAAAGCCCACGTCATGCAGGCGGCGACCTGGTTGATCCGTGAAGATGCCTCGACCTTCCATACCTACTATATGGACGTTAACACCGGCGCGGCGCGTTATGGCAATACTCAGCAGGGTTACGCCGACGATTCGTGCTGGTCGCGCGGCCAGGCGTGGGGAATTTACGGCTTCCTGCTGAGCTATATCTATACCGGCGACGCGACGATGATTGACCTGTCAAAACGGCTGGCAAACTATTTCCTTAATCGGCTTCCGGAAGACTACGTCTGCCACTGGGATCTGGCGCTGGTCGGGACCGACGCGCTACGTGACTCCTCCTCGGCGGCTATCGCGGTATGCGGCCTGCTGGAGCTGGTGAAACATCTGCCAGCCACCGATCCGGACCGGGAGCGTTATCTGGCCTGGGCAAAAGGGATCATGTCGTCACTGACGAAGCACTACCTGATGGACAAAGAGGAGAAGGGGACGGGCCTGCTGAAGCACTCTGTTTATCACCTGGCAAGCAATAAAGGGGTGGATGAGTGTGCAAGCTGGGGGGATTACTTCTATGTAGAGGCGCTGGTGCGCTTTACGCAGAGCTGGAAGCTGTACTGGTAACAGGCTGGAGTGTTACCACCCCAGTACCTCTTTAATGACGCGCCGATAGGGCGTGTCGATCTGAGACGGCACGCGGCGCATGTAATCCTTTGCATGGCTGCGGGTCTCGCCGCTGAGGCTATCCAGATAAGCGATAGCCTCGTCCATGGTTGGCACCCGGCCTTCCAGAGACGCGCTGCGGGGCGGTAGTCCGGTCCAGATAACCGCCTCGATGTCTCGCTGTGCGGCCCAGGTCGATAGCTCGCCCACATGGCGACCCGCTATCAGCAGCGAACCAATGCCATCGCAGCGCTCCTCCGGTATCCCTTCACGTGCGCGCAAAGCCTGGCAGGCGAGACTCAACTGGTCTGTATCCAGCCATGCCCAGAGTACCGGTACAGCAGGCGCATTCATGCAGATGGCGGTCGCCAGTTCCCCGCCATCGCTCACCCGGCAAAACTCGACGGGCAGGGAAGGCCCGTCGGTTTGCCACTCTCCGGCGACAGGTAACGCGCCGCTTTTCCAGATTAACGAACCCCAACCCAGACACGCAATTTTCATCCTGTTCCTCTGTGCGACGTGAACCGATAGCCTCAGACGTTATGCTTTAGGAATACGCAGCGTCTGACCCGGGTAGATTTTGTCGGGGCTGGAGAGCATCGGGCGGTTAGCCTCGAAGATTTTGTTGTACTGATTGGCATCGCCGTACACGGTTTTGGAGATGGCGCTCAGGGTATCGCCCGATTTTACCGTGTAGTAGGTGGCTTCATCTTTGGTATCGGAAGCGGTGATGTTGTTTTCCACTTCGCTAACGCCCGCAATGTTACCTACGGCAACCTGAATCTTCTCTTTCTGCTCCTGGGTGAGGCCATCGCCGGTCACGCTGGCTTTACCGTCGGTGACGTTGACCTGAACCTTCTCGGCGCCAGGTATGTTGAGTTTTTTGAGATGTTCGGTGACTTTTTCGCCCTGGTTTTTATGGTCCGTCAAATTGTCCCAGAGTTTTTCACCTGCTTCTTTAACGAAGTTAAAAATGCCCATACTACCCCTCCTGTTAGATATGAAGACAGAATAAGCATAGCAGGCAAAGGGAAAGTTAATCAGTCTTCACCGATGAGGGAGAAGACTGATTAGGATTACATCAAGCCGCAGGCTCGAGGATGCGAATGTGTGTTTCCAGCACATCACCTTTAACGGCATCGCTCCAGGCTTTCATGTGCGGCGTCTGCAGGTGGGCTTCAAGATGGGCCACGGTTTCCCACTGTTCTACCATGATAATGGAGTCTGGCGCGGTGGCCTGGAAGCTGGCGCTGGTAGCAGCATCCACCATCGGCGCATAGCCGTGGCAGCCCTCTTCTTGCAAAACGGTGGGGATAATTTTTGCAAACTGATCCAACACCGCCTGGCGGTGGTGTTGACCAGGGCGGGTGCGGATTTCAGCAATAATGGTAAGCATGATGTTTTCTCCTGATAACAGGCTTCCAGTTAAGCAAAAATTTCCGCCAGATGCTTGCGATATTCTGCGATATAACGCGGCACGTCAGGCATTTTAATGACATCGTTAACGATAAAGGTTGGCAGGCTTTCCATTCCGAGGAACTGGTTGGCTTTGTGGAAAGGCAGATAGGCACCGTCTACGCCTACTCCTTCAAAGAACTGATCCGGGTCGGTGAAGGCATCCAGCGGGGCATTCCAGGTCAGGGAAAGCATATACTTTTTGCCCTGAATCAGGCCGCCTGAACCATATTTTTTAGACGCATCTGAACGGGTACGGCCGTCGCTGGCATACAGGGAGCCGTGACCTTCGGTGAAGACGTCATCCATATACTTTTTCACAGTCCATGGCGCGCCCATCCACCAGCCCGGCATCTGCCAGATAACGACATCGGCCCAGAGAAAGTTCTGCACTTCCGTTTTCACATCATAGTCGCCGTCTGCGCGGACGACTTTAACATCATGCCCGGCGTCGCGCAGAAAACCATCCGCGACCTCGGTCAGGGTGTCGTTCAGTTGGCCTTTTGAGTGCGCGAACTCTTTCGCGCCATTGATAATCAGTACGTTGCTCATTATTTGTCCTCGGTGGTGAGAGTATGCCGAGTATTCTACGCGCGAGAACGGAGCGGAAAAATGAGCAAAATGTGCATAGTCTTTTGCGTTATACGCAATAATCGCTTACCAGCTAACCTGGACTTCAACGCCAGCGTCGGCTGCATTTCTCAGCGAGACGTGCATTCCGTGCAGGGTGGCGATGCGTTTCACAATCGATAAGCCCAGTCCGCTGCCGGTGGCATCCTGTCCCGGCGGACGATAAAAGCGTTCACCGATCCGCGCCAGCGCGTCGGGTGAGATACCGGGGCCGTTGTCACGCACGATGAAGCTGCGGCTATCCAGCGTCACGTCCACGACGCTACCGCGCGGGCTGTAACGTATGGCGTTATCCAGCAGATTACGCACCAGCAGACTGAGGAGCAGTTGTTGCCCCATGCGTTTCACCTCTGGTGCATTGATATGCAGACGTAGATCGATGCCCGCCTGCTGCGCCGGATGATAGCTCTCCATCACCGCCGACTGGAGTAAATCAGCCAGTAAGAGGGGTTCTACTCCGTCCAGGTTATCCAGCGAATCCAGACGCGACAGCGTGAGGAGTTGATCGACCAGCCGGGAGGCGCGGTCGATACCGGCATGCAGCTGCGCCAGCGCTTTTTCCTGGGCCTGCGGGTCGTCAAGGGAGAGCTGCGCCACGTCGGTCTGTACCTTCAGGGCGGCCAGCGGACTGCGTAGCTCGTGGGCGGCGTCCGAGGTAAAGCGACGCTCGCGGCTCATCATCGCCTGGGTGCGGGCAAACAGTTGATTCAGCGCGTCGAGAAGAGGCCGTACTTCCGTGGGGACCCCCTCCGTCGGCAGCTTGTCGGTGGCATCGGGTGAACGTGTACGCAATGTCTGCGCCAGCTTTTTCAGCGGCTTTAGCTCGCGGCTTAACAGAAGGATAAGCAATAGCAGCATCACGGGTAGGGCCACCAGCCACGGCGTGAGCTGAGAAGTCACCACCTCCAGCGCCATCTCCTCGCGATACTCCCACTCCTGACCCACCACAATACGGTATTTGCCATCCGGGGAGGTCAGCCACAGAAAGCGCCACGCATCGTTGTCATCTTCGAGGTGTCCGTTGGTAAAGCCATCCCGCCGCCAGCGATACGGGATCTCCTGCCCGTTTTCCCCATCGTGTAGTACCCGCTTCCCCTCAGGGGTAAAGATGGCGAACGCCAGGGCGTCGTCATCCAGATGACCATGCCGGGCTTTTTCCGGCACGTCGCGCAGGCGTGCAGAGGCGTTTAGCTCATCGAGATCCATCGTCAGCAGGCGTTTAGCAAATAACATCTGCTGGGTATCGAACAGCTTATCAAGCTTGTCAGTGGTCTGCTGCCAGGCCACCACGCTTGCTGCCAGCCAGGCCGCCAGGGCCAGTATCAGAAAGAGAAAGGTGAGCCGCAGCTTCAGGCTCAGGCGTTGGGTCAGTTTCATGCGTCACCCAGGGTATAACCGATGCCATGCACGGTGCGGATAAACTCGCTACCGAGCTTGCGGCGTAAATGGTGAATATGTACTTCAATGGCATTGCTCGACACGTCGTCGTCCCAGGTGTAGAGCTTCTCTTCGATCTGTTTACGTGGTAACACGCACCCGGCATTGCGCAGCAGGAGCTCCAGCAGGGCAAACTCTTTCGGCTTCAGCACCAGCGGAGCACCCTCCAGCGTCGCAACCAGCCTGGCCGGATCCAGCGCCACCTTGCCGTGCTGAAGCAGGCTCTGGCTCTGACCATGGCTGCGGCGCACCAGCGCCTCCAGACGGGCCGCGACTTCGATAAGGGCAAAGGGTTTACAAAGATAATCATCGGCCCCCAGACGTAACCCCTCCACGCGCTGTTCAAGCGCATCGCGGGCGGTGAGGATCAGCACCGGCTCGCTGCGCCTCTGGTCGCGCCAGGCGCGCAGGATCGCCAGCCCATCCATCCCTGGCAGAGTCAGGTCTAAAACCACCGCGTCGTAAGGGGCGCTGAGAAGCGCCGCCTGCCCGGTGTGGCCGTCGGTGAACCAGTCGACGCTAAAGCCCATTTTGGTGAGGCCCGCTTTGATGCCATCCCCGATAAGCTTGTCATCTTCTACCAGTAAAATGCGCATATTCCCTCCTTGATGCCGTCAGTAAACCCTCTGCTTCAGCCTGCTGTACAGTAAAAATAAATAAATTTTCCCCTTAAGAAGTTGTTAAGGTTTACCCTGTTTAATGGATTGCGAAACGACATTAAAGGGAGAGTTAAGATGAAAAAATATGCTGCAATTGCTGCCATCATGATGATGACCACGGCCCCGGTCTTTGCTGCCCAGGGGGGCTTTAACGGCCCGACAGCCGCACCGGCTCAGACGCAAACCGAGACCCAGAAGGGCGGTTTTGTCGATAACGACGCTAATCTGACCACGGCGGCAAAAGTGAAAGATCTGAAAGACGACAGCTGGGTGAAGCTGCGCGGAAATATCGCTCAGCGCCTCTCTGACGACCGTTATACCTTCCGCGATGAGAGCGGCACGGTAGACGTCGAGATCGACCACAAACGCTGGAACGGCGTGACGGTGACCCCGCAGGATAAAGTGGAAATTCAGGGTAAAGTCGATAAAGAGTGGAACGAGTTTGAAATTGACGTGAAGCAGGTCATCAAACTGAACAAATAACCCTAAAAAGGACCGCTTAGCCGGTCCTTTTTCTTTGTGACTCAACACGCCAGATAGGGTAGTATCTGCGGCAATATTGCCTGAAGCCAACAGGTTTCTGAGTTGAGGAATCACAATTAATGAGCGATATGGCAGAGCGCCTCGCGCTACATGAATTTACCGAAAACGCCTACCTGAACTACTCCATGTACGTCATCATGGACAGGGCGTTACCCTTTATTGGCGATGGCCTGAAGCCGGTTCAGCGTCGCATCGTTTATGCGATGTCCGAGCTGGGGCTGAGCGCCAGCGCCAAGTTCAAAAAATCCGCCCGTACCGTTGGTGACGTGCTGGGTAAATACCATCCGCACGGCGACAGCGCCTGCTATGAGGCGATGGTACTGATGGCCCAGCCGTTCTCTTACCGCTATCCGCTGGTCGATGGCCAGGGGAACTGGGGTGCGCCGGACGACCCGAAATCCTTTGCGGCGATGCGTTATACCGAATCGCGCCTGTCAAAATATGCGGAAGTGCTGCTGGGCGAGCTCGGCCAGGGTACCGTTGACTGGGTACCTAACTTCGACGGTACGATGCAGGAGCCCAAAATGCTGCCTGCGCGTCTGCCAAATATCCTGCTGAACGGCACCACCGGTATCGCCGTGGGCATGGCGACGGACATTCCGCCGCACAACCTGCGCGAAGTGGCGAAAGCCGCCATTACCCTGATTGAACAGCCTAAAACCTCGCTGGACGAGCTGCTGGATATCGTGCAGGGGCCAGACTACCCGACCGAAGCCGAGATCATTACCTCCCGCGCGGAGATCCGCAAAATCTACCAGAGCGGCCGCGGCTCTGTCCGTATGCGTGCGGTATGGAGTAAAGAGGACGGCGCCGTGGTGATCACCGCGCTGCCGCATCAGGTCTCTGGCGCGAAAGTGTTGGAGCAGATCGCCGCCCAGATGCGCAATAAAAAGCTGCCGATGGTCGACGACCTGCGCGATGAGTCGGACCACGAGAACCCAACTCGTCTGGTGATTGTGCCGCGCTCTAACCGCGTGGACATGGAACAGGTGATGAACCACCTCTTCGCCACCACCGATCTGGAAAAAAGCTACCGCATTAACCTGAACATGATCGGCCTGGACGGGCGCCCGGCGGTGAAAAATCTGCTGGAGATCCTCACCGAATGGCTGGCGTTCCGCCGCGATACGGTGCGTCGCCGTCTGAATCACCGTCTGGAAAAAGTCCTTCGACGCCTGCATATCCTCGAAGGTTTGCTGGTGGCGTTCCTCAATATCGATGAAGTCATTGAGATCATCCGTACCGAGGATGAGCCGAAGCCGGCGCTGATGTCGCGCTTTGGCATCAGTGAAACCCAGGCCGAAGCGATCCTTGAACTGAAACTGCGCCATCTCGCCAAACTGGAAGAGATGAAGATCCGCGGTGAGCAGAACGAACTGGAAAAAGAGCGCGATCAGCTGCAGGCGATTCTGGCCTCCGAGCGCAAGATGAACACCCTACTGAAGAAAGAGCTGCAGGCCGATGCCGATGCCTTTGGCGACGATCGTCGCTCTCCGCTCCATGAGCGCGAAGAGGCGAAGGCGATGAACGAGCACGACATGCTGCCGTCCGAGCCGGTGACCATTGTGCTTTCCCAGAGCGGCTGGGTACGTAGCGCCAAAGGTCACGATATCGACGCGCCGGGCCTGAGCTACAAAGCGGGCGATAGCTACAAAGCGGCGGTGAAAGGGAAGAGCAACCAGCCGGTCGCCTTTATCGACACCACCGGACGCAGCTATGCCATTGACCCGATTACGTTGCCATCGGCACGCGGACAGGGTGAGCCGCTCACCGGCAAGCTGACGCTGCCGCCGGGGGCAACCGTTGAGCATATGCTGATGGAGGCCGAAGAGCAGAAATTGCTGATGGCTTCTGACGCGGGCTACGGCTTTATCTGTACCTTCAATGACCTGATTTCGCGCAACCGTGCCGGTAAAGCGCTGATCAGCCTGCCGGACAACGCCCATGTGATGCCGCCGCTGATCGTTGAGAACGAAAGCGACATGCTGCTGGCGATCAGCCAGGCCGGCCGTATGCTGATGTTCCCGGTCAGCGACCTGCCAGAGCTGTCGAAAGGCAAGGGCAACAAGATCATCAACATCCCTTCCGCTGAAGCTGCCAAAGGCGAAGATGGCCTGGCGCACCTGATGATTTTGCCGCCGCAGAGCACGCTGACCATTCACGTCGGCAAGCGTAAAATCAAGCTGCGTCCGGAAGAGCTGCAGAAGGTGGTGGGCGAGCGCGGACGTCGCGGTTCGCTGATGCGCGGCCTGCAGCGTATCGACCGCATTGAGGTTGACGCGCCTAAGGCGTCGCGCGCAGGCGATAGCGAAGAATAACGCCATTTTCCCCCTCCGTTCTGGAGGGGGATCTCGCTAAAATTTCCTGTAAAGCCGTTGTTAATTCGTGCGTTGCGATTAACAATACGGGTTTGCGGATCCGTTCGTAATCCAGGTCCTGACTGAAATTGACATACCATTATCCGCTGTCAGGGCTTTTGAGGTCGCTATGCTATTAATTATTCGAATCATTCTTACCGTCATCTACTGCATTCTGGTCTGTATTTTTGGCTCTATCTGGTGTTTGTTCAGCCCGCGTAATCCAAAACATGTCGCGACGTTTGGCCATATGTTTGGCCGTTTATCGCCGCTGTTCGGCCTGAAAGTGGAGCTGCGCAAACCCGAGGGGGCAGAGCAGTATGGCAACGCTATCTATATCGCCAACCATCAGAACAATTACGATATGGTCACCGCCGCCAAGATTGTGCAGCCGCCGACGGTGACCGTCGGGAAAAAAAGCCTGCTGTGGATCCCGTTCTTCGGCCAGCTTTACTGGCTGACCGGCAATCTGCTGATCGACCGTAATAACCGCGCCAAAGCGCACAGCACCATTGCTGAAGTGGTCAATCACTTCAAAAAACGCAAGATTTCAATCTGGATGTTCCCGGAAGGTACTCGCAGCCGTGGTCGCGGCCTGCTGCCGTTTAAAACGGGCGCATTTCACGCCGCTATTGCGGCAGGTGTTCCAATTATTCCTGTGTGCGTTTCCAATACTTCGAATAAGATTAATCTTAACCGCCTGAATAATGGGCTGGTGATTGTCGAAATGCTGCCGCCTGTCGACGTTAGCAAGTATGGCAAAGATCAGGTGCGTGAACTGGCAACCCACTGCCGTGAGCTCATGCTGAATAAGTATGAGGCACTCAATAAAGAAGTTGCTGAAAGAGAAGCTGCCGGCAAGGTTTAAGCCGGATGAAAGGGAAACGACTTCCCGCCTTGTTCGTTTGTATTACATGGAGCCAATATGTCACTCAGTCGCCGTCAGTTTATTCAGGCATCCGGAATCGCCTTGTGTGCAGGTGCGGTTCCACTGAGGGCAAACGCCGCCGGGCAGCAACAGCCGCTGCCCATCCCGCCGTTACTCGAATCCCGTCGTGGTCAGCCCCTTTTTCTGACGCTGCAACGGAGCCACTGGTCCTTTAGCCAGGGCACACGTGCGCCCGTCTGGGGTATTAATGGCCGCTATCTCGGGCCGACGGTGCGTGTCTGGAGCGGCGATGACGTGAAGCTGATCTACAGCAACCGTCTGGCCGAAAACGTCGCCATGACCATCAGCGGTTTGCAGGTGCCAGGCCCGCTGCTGGGTGGCGCGCCGCGCATGATGTCCCCGAGCGCCGACTGGGCGCCGGTGCTGCCAGTGCGCCAGCGTGCGGCGACGCTCTGGTATCATGCGAATACCCCGAACCGCACGGCCCAGCAGGTTTACAACGGCCTGGCGGGAATGTGGTTGATTGAGGACGAGGTCAGCAAATCGCTGCCTATTCCGAACCACTACGGCGTGGATGATTTCCCGATTATTATCCAGGATAAACGGCTGGATAATTTCGGCACGCCTGAATACAGCGAGCCGGGCAGCGGAGGCTTTGTGGGTGACACCCTGCTGGTTAACGGTGCCCAGAGCCCATACGTTGAGGTATCCCGCGGCTGGGTGCGTCTGCGCTTGCTGAACGCCTCAAACTCCCGACGCTATCAACTGCAAATGAGCGATGGTCGGGCCTTACACGTTATCGCGAGCGATCAGGGCTTTTTACCGGCACCGGTATCCGTTAAACAGCTGGCCCTGGCGCCGGGTGAACGTCGCGAAATTCTCGTGGATATGACCAACGGCGACGAAGTGTCGATTACCTGCGGTGAAGCGGCGGGTATTGTCGATCGTATTCGCGGCTTCTTTGAGCCCTCCAGTATTCTGGTGTCGACGCTGGTTTTAACCCTGCGCCCGACTGGCCTGTTACCGCTGGTGACCGACAGCCTGCCGATGCGTCTGCTGTCGGAAGAGATCCTCTCCGGGTCGCCGGTGCGCAGCCGGGATATCAGCCTGGGCGACGACCCGGGTATTAACGGGACGCTGTGGGACATTAACCGCATCGATATCACCGCTCAGCAGGGCACCTGGGAGCGCTGGACGGTGCGCGCGGACATGCCGCAGTCGTTCCATATCGAAGGGGTAAGCTTCCTGATCCGCAATGTGAATGGCGCGATGCCTTTCCCGGAAGACAGGGGCTGGAAAGATACGGTCTGGATCGACGGGCAGGTTGAGCTGCTGGTCTATTATGGTCAACCTTCCTGGCCGCACTTCCCGTTCCTGTTCCATAGCCAGACGCTGGAGATGGCGGATCGCGGCTCGGTGGGGCAGATGCTGGTGAACCCGGCGCCGTAAGTTTTACCCTCACCCCGGCCCTCTCCCGGAGGGAGAGGGAGAAAAAGGGCCTAAAACCGCATATGACCGTCCCCTCTCCCCTGGGGAGAGGGTTAGGGTGAGGGGAAAAAGCCCGCATATTCCCCCTTCAATTCCCCCACTGTTCCAGCGTATAATCCCGGCCCTTTTGTCTATTTTTTCTTCGGAAGCACTATGAGCGCAATCTCCTTGATCCAGCCGGATCGAGACCTCTTCTCCTGGCCGCAATACTGGGCAGCCTGTTTTGGACCGGCACCCTTTCTGCCAATGTCTCGTGAAGAGATGGATCAACTGGGCTGGGACAGTTGCGACATTATACTGGTGACCGGTGACGCCTACGTCGATCACCCGAGCTTCGGAATGGCCATCTGCGGCCGTATGCTGGAAGCGCAGGGCTTCCGCGTGGGAATCATCTCCCAGCCGGACTGGAACAGCAAAGACGACTTTATGCGTCTGGGCAAACCCAACCTCTTTTTCGGCGTGACTGCGGGCAACATGGACTCCATGATTAACCGCTACACCGCTGATCGTAAACTGCGTCATGACGACGCCTATACCGCCGACAACGTGGCAGGTAAACGTCCCGATCGCGCCACGCTCGTCTATACCCAACGATGCAAAGAAGCCTGGAAAGAGGTGCCGGTCATCCTCGGCGGAATTGAAGCGAGCCTGCGCCGTACCGCGCATTACGATTACTGGTCTGATACCGTGCGCCGCTCGGTGCTGGTGGATTCAAAAGCCGACATGCTGATCTTCGGTAACGGTGAGCGTCCGCTGGTGGAAGTCGCCCACCGTCTCGCCCAGGGCGAGCCGGTAGGGAACATCCGCGATGTACGTAACACGGCGATCATGGTCAAAGAGGCGCTGCCGGGCTGGAGCGGAGTCGATTCCCGTATCATCGATATGCCGGGCAAAATCGATCCGATCCCACACCCATACGGCGACGATCTGCCCTGTGCAGATAACAAACCGGTTGAACCCAAAAAAGCCGAAGCGAAAGCCGTTGTGGTTCAGCCGCCGCGTCCGAAGCCCTGGGAAAAGACCTACGTTCTGCTCCCGTCCTTCGAGAAGGTCAAAAGCGACAAAGTGCTGTACGCCCATGCCTCCCGTATACTGCACCACGAAACCAACCCGGGGTGCGCGCGTGCACTGATGCAAAAGCACGGGGAACGTTATATCTGGGTTAACCCGCCGGCGATCCCGCTCTCTACCGAAGAGATGGACAGCGTCTTTGCGCTGCCGTACAAGCGTGTGCCGCACCCCTCATACGGTAACGCCCGCATACCGGCCTATGAGATGATCCGTTTTTCGGTCAATATTATGCGTGGCTGTTTTGGTGGCTGCTCCTTCTGCTCCATTACCGAGCACGAAGGGCGCATTATTCAGAGCCGTTCCGAAGAGTCGATCGTTAACGAAATCGAAGCCATTCGCGACACCGTGCCGGGCTTTACCGGCGTGATCTCCGATCTCGGCGGCCCGACCGCCAACATGTACATGCTGCGCTGTAAGTCGCCGCGCGCGGAGCAGACCTGTCGTCGTTTATCCTGTGTCTATCCGAGCATTTGCGAGCACATGGACACCAACCACGAGCCGACGATCAACCTCTATCGCCGAGCCCGCGATCTGAAAGGCATCAAGAAGATCCTGATCGCCTCCGGCGTGCGTTACGACATCGCCGTGGAAGATCCGCGTTATATCAAAGAGCTGGCGACGCACCACGTCGGTGGTTATCTGAAGATTGCCCCGGAGCACACGGAAGAAGGCCCGCTGTCGAAGATGATGAAGCCGGGGATGGGCAGCTACGATCGCTTCAAAGAGCTGTTTGACACCTACTCAAAGCAGGCGGGCAAAGAGCAGTATCTGATCCCGTACTTCATTTCCGCGCACCCCGGCACGCGAGATGAAGACATGGTGAATCTGGCCCTGTGGCTGAAACAGCGTCGCTTCCGTCTGGATCAGGTGCAGAACTTCTACCCGTCGCCGCTCGCGAATTCGACCACCATGTATTACACCGGCAAGAACCCGCTGAGTAAGATTGGTTATAAAAGTGAAGAGGTGGTGGTGCCGAGAGGGGACAAACAGCGCCGTCTGCATAAAGCGCTGTTGCGTTATCACGATCCGGCTAACTGGCCGCTGATCCGTCAGGCGCTGGAAGAGATGGGTAAAAAGCACTTGATCGGTTCTCGCCGCGACTGCCTGGTACCCGCGCCAACGCTCGACGAGATGCGCGAAGCACGTCGTCAGAATCGCCATACGCGTCCGGCGCTGACCAAACACACGCCGATTGCGCATCAGCGTTCTCATGGCAGCGCAGGGGTTAAGCAGCCGGCGAAGCGTAAAGCCTCATCTTAATCGACTCTCAGGACGATTTTCGGCTGGCCTGTTTCACCAGGCTGGCCGACACTTCCTGCAGTTTCATTTTCAGGCTGCCCATCTCCGGGTAGACGAAATCATCGATCTTCCATGACATCCCGTCCGGGACAAGCTTCAGGATCAGCGTCCGTTCCCTCTCCTCGGATAGCGTATAAAACACCTGCAGGACAGTCTCATGTCTCCCGCGCTTGTCAGGGCTAACGCCGGAAACCTTCTGCAGCTTCACTTCCCCGTCCTGACAGCCGCACAGCGGATTGAAGTTCAGGTAGGGCACCTTATCGTGCGGCGTGACACGGATGTTTTCATGCAGGATATTTCTCATGGCCGGAGAGTAGAGCTGCTCCAGATTCACCCCATCGTCGTTATACAGCAGGGTAATAAAATCCTGTGGGGATTGAGCAGGCTGCGCCCAGGTAAAAAAAGGCAGCAGAGCGAGAGAGATCGCGAGACGTTTTTTCATTGAAAAATCCTTTTTCAGTGTAGGGAAAACGTCCCGATATTAAATGCACTCCTGATCTTCAGTCAGGCCGAAAATAACAACCCCCGGTATAACCGGGGGCTTTTCGGAATTTAACCACCAAACTGATCGGGATCCGGGCCTAGCCGCTTGCCCTGTTCTAGCTTCGCTATCTCGCCCAGCTCATCTTTATCGAGGCGGAAGTCCCAGACGTTGAAGTTCTCGACAATACGCGAAGGGGTGACCGATTTCGGGATCACCACCAGACCGCAGTCGAGGTGCCAGCGAATGACAATCTGCGCCGGGGTTTTGCCATACTTCTCGGCCAGATCGCGAATAATCTTCTGATCAAACACCCCTTCGCCGCCCTGCGCCAGTGGGCTCCAGGATTCGGTCTGGATTTTGTGAGTTGCATTCCAGGCATGAAGCTGACGCTGCTGCATCAGCGGGTGGAGCTCAATCTGGTTAATCACCGGGGCGACGCCCGTTTCATCAATCAGACGTTGCAGGTGATGGACCTGGAAATTGCAAACGCCAATGCTCTTTGCCAGACCCGATTTTTGCAGTTCGATAAGCCCTTTCCAGGCCTCTACGTAGTGGTCAATCGCCGGGACCGGCCAGTGCATCAGATAGAGGTCGACGAAATCGAGTTGCAGCTTCTCCAGGCTCTCCTCTAACGCTTCGCGCGGGCGTTTCTGGTCATCGTTCCAGAGCTTGGTGGTGATAAAAAGCTCTTCGCGCGGCAAGCCAGCGCTGGCGAGCGCGGTGCCGACACCCTCTTCGTTTTTGTAGGCAGCAGCGGTATCAATTGATCGGTAGCCCACTTCCAGTGCTTTATGAATGGCGGACACGACTTCATCGTTACCGGCTTTCCATACGCCGAGCCCCAGCTGGGGCATTACGTTCCCGTCCTGAAGCTTGATTAAGGTTGGGTTTGCCATCTTTCCTCCTCCATTTGCTCAGCTACCGGGAGCGTGCCCCCGGCGGCGTGGTGTGCATTAAGTCTGGTCGAAATGCCGAAAAACGAAAGGCAGGCACGTAAAAACGCTTAGCGTGCGGCCTCGTAGATACGGCGGCTCACCTCCAGGGTGATATCTTTCTGCTCACCCAGTTGCGTCATGCCGTGCTCTTCAAGTTTTGCCAGCAGGGCAGGGATAGAGCTGCCGTCGAGGCCATAATTGGACAGGCGGGTCGGAGCGCCCATCTGCTCGAAGAAGTTACGGGTGGCGAGGATGGCTGCATCAATGCGCTCATCTTCGGTGCCGCGGGTGATGTTCCAGACGCGTTCTGCGTATTGCAGCAGTTTGGCGCGTTTGGTCTCGCGCTTCTCATTCCACAGGGCAGGCAGCACGACTGCCAGGGTCTGGGCGTGATCCAGCCCGTGCATTGCGGTCAGTTCATGCCCCAGCATATGGGTTGCCCAGTCCTGAGGGACGCCCGCGCCAATCAGGCCGTTCAGCGCCTGGGTCGCGGCCCACATGACGTTGGCACGCACATCGTAGTTTTCGGGTTCTGCCAGCGCTTTCGGGCCTTCTTCAATCAGCGTCAGCAGAATGCCTTCCGCGAAACGATCCTGAATTTTGCCATTTACCGGATACGTCACGTACTGCTCTACGGTGTGGACAAAGGCGTCCACAACGCCGTTGGCGACCTGGCGCGGCGGCAGCGTGTAGGTATAAACCGGATCCAGCACCGCGAAGACCGGCTGAACGTGTTCGTTCATAAAGGCCTGTTTGTCACCGGTGCTTTTACGGGAGATAACCGCCCCTTTGTTAGATTCTGAGCCGGTTGCCGGCAGCGTCAGCACGGAGCCCATCGGGATGGCGCTGGTAATGTTGCTCCCACCGGTTTGTAGGATCTCCCACGGGTCGATGCCGTCAGCATAGTGGGCCGCGGCGGCGATAAATTTGGTGCCATCCAGTACGGAGCCCCCGCCTACCGCCAGCAGGAAGGTAATTTGTTCATCGCGGGCGATCTTGACCGCATTCATCAGGGTTTCGTAGGACGGGTTCGGTTCAATACCGCCAAATTCACGCACATCCAGCCCTTGCAGCGCGCTGTAAACCTGATCCAGAACGCCGGTTTTTTTCACGCTGCCGCCGCCGTAGGTAATCAGAACGCGGGCGTCGGCCGGGATTTGGTCACGCAGATCAGCGATGGCACCTTTACCAAACAGGATGCGGGTTGGGGTATGGAGATTAAAATTGTTCATTGCTCGTGCCCTTAAGTGGGTGGAAAACGTGGCGGCGCAGAGTGCTGCCTGATGGTGTCCATTGTGAAGAGGGGGGGCGCGTCTCTCAATGCACATTCCTGCCGATGTCTTGCCCATTTCTACATCGCACTGGAGAAAATGCGAAAATATGCGCACAATGCCAGCATCAAAATCGCCCTCTGGAGCCCGCGAAAATGAACCGTCAGGAGACCTGTCAGCTATTAACGGCGCAGATTAACAGACTGAAAGTTAATGAAAATAATCTTAACCATCTGTTGCCCGATGTTCGTCTGCTTTACGGGACGCAACCCGGTACGCGTACGCCGGTGATGTATCAGCCAGGCATCGTTTTTCTCTTTTCCGGGCATAAAATTGGCTATATCAACGAGCGCGTGTTTCGTTACGACACCAACGAGTACCTGCTGCTCACCGTACCTTTACCCTTCGAATGTGAAACCTTCGCGACAGAGGCGGTACCGTTGGCAGGGATCCGCCTGAACGTGGATATTTTGCAGCTGCAGGAGCTGCTGATGGATATCGGCGAAGATGCGCTTTTCCGTCCGATGATGGCGGCGAGCGGCATCAATTCCGCGACCCTCACCGATGAGATCCTCTGTGCCATTGAACGTCTGCTGGATGTGATGGAGCGCCCGCTGGATGCCCGCATCCTGGGCAAGCAGATCATTCGTGAAATTCTGTATCACGTGCTGCTGGGGCCGGGCGGCGGCGCGTTACTGGCGCTGGTCAGCCGTCAGACGCACTTTAGTCTGATCAGCCGGGTGCTAAAACGGATCGAGAGTCAGTACACCGAAAACCTGAGCGTTGACCAACTGGCCGCCGAGGCAAACATGAGCGTTTCGGCGTTTCACCATAACTTTAAATCGGTGACCAGCACCTCGCCGCTGCAATATTTAAAAACCTATCGTTTGCATAAGGCGCGGATGATGATGATCCACGATGGCATGAAAGCCAGCGCGGCGGCGATGCGCGTAGGGTATGAGAGTGCGTCGCAATTCAGCCGCGAGTTTAAGCGCTATTTTGGTGTGACGCCGGGGGAAGATGCGGCCAGAATTCGTATGATGCAGGGGATGTAACACCCTCTCCTGTTGGAGAGGGCGAAATCAGGCGCGGCAGTATTTTTTGCGGATCACCACGACCAGGGTGCCGATTAAGCCTGCTACCAGAAGAAACAGAGGCAGAATCATCAGGAAGGTCATCACCTGGTCTTCGTGTCGTTTCACGAACGGAATCATGCTCAGGGCATAACCAAAGGTGGTGACGACCCCAACCCACAGCAGGGCACTTAACCAGTTAAAGAACTGAAAACGGCGATTCGACAGGCCTGAGATCCCCGCCATCGTCGGCAACAGGGTGCGGACAAAGGCCAGAAAACGCCCGGCCAGCAAGGCCAGCAGGCCATGTCGATCAAACATGCAGGTGGCGCGCTGGTGATATTTATGTGGCAACTGCGCCAGCCAACTCTTCACAATCCGTGTATTGCCCAGCCAGCGACCTTGCAGATAGCTCAACCAACAGCCGAGGCTGGCGGCGGAGGTCAAAATCACCATCGTGGGGGCGAAGTCCATAACGCCTTTGCCAATTAGCGCGCCTGCCAGAAGCAGCAGGCTGTCACCGGGTAAAAACGAGGCTGGCAGCAATCCATTTTCGAGAAACAGCGTTGCGAACATAACAAAATAGACAATCCCGACGATATGCGGGTCTGCCAGCGCTGCAAAATCGTGTTGCCAGAGCGCGGCAATAATTTCCTGGATGACAGCCATGGACTTTCCTGTGGAACAGCATGTATCGGTCTATTGTACTCCCATTTTCGCGCGCGGGGGTTGATCCCGGGCGCAACAAATACAGACATTTCTGCTGGTGGTGTGCAAAAAGAGGTCCAGGAGTCGTTTACAGCCCGCACTCTACACGATGCGCTCGAATCCTGCTGCTAAATCGGCAATTAAATCGTCCACGCTTTCCAGCCCAATGTGCAGACGGATCAGGGTGCCGGTAAAGTCGACCTCGCCGCCGGGCCGCAGTGCCTGGATCTGCTCTGGCTGATTTGGCAGGATCAATGATTCAAAGCCGCCCCAGGAGTAGGCCATGCTGAACAGCGTAAAGTTATCCAGGTAGTTAGCCAGTTCGTCGTCAGTCAGCCGTTTTTTCAATATAAAGGAGAAGAGGCCGCTACTGCCCGTAAAGTCACGTTGCCAAAACTCATGGCCCACGCTGCCCGGCAGCGCCGGATGGTTGACCCGCTCAACCTGCGGATGTCGCGCCAGCCACTGAGCCACCAACAGGCTACTTTCATGGTGCTGACGCAGGCGCACCGCAAGCGTACGCAGGCCACGGCTGGTCATATAGGCGGTATCGGCATCGACCATCTGCCCCATCAGATAGGCATTTTCGCGCAACTGTGCCCAGCAGCGTTCATTGGCGACCGCCGTGCCAATCATGCCGTCGGAGTGGCCAATCAGGTATTTCGTGGCGGCCTGAATAGAGATATCGATACCGAAGTCCAGGGCCTTAAACAGCACTCCCGCCGCCCATGTGTTATCAATCATGATAATGGCATCAGGCGCTTTACTGCGTACCGCCTTCACGATGGCGGGAACATCATGTACTTCCATGGTGATGGAGCCCGGTGATTCCAGGAATACGATGCGCGTATTCGGTTGAATACGTTCCGCAATCCCCGCCCCAATGGAGGGATCAAACCAGTCGGTAGTCACTCCCAGCTTGCTCAGAATTTTGGTACAGAAGTCCTGGCTCGGCTCGTAGGCGGTATTGGTCATCAGGATGTGATCACCCTGTTCGACAAACGCCAGTATCGTGTTGGCCACGGCCGCCGCGCCGCAGGGGAAGAGAGCACACCCTGCGCCGCCTTCCAGTTCACACATGGCTTCCTGCAATGAGAAGTGGGTCAGGGTACCGCGGCGTCCATAAAACAACTCACCGTTGGCACGGTTACGGGTGGCCTGTTTTTTGGCCTCGACGGTATCGAAGACTAAAGAGGAGGCGCGCTGAATGACGCTGTTAACGGAGCCGAGGGTATATTTTTTACTGCGTCCCGCCTGAACGAGGGCGGTATCAAGATGCTTCTCTGTCATGTTCGCGCAACCTGTTTTATACGTCTGGACGTCCAGACTATCATGAAAGTAAAAGTGTGTGCCTTCTTGCTGGAAGAATAAACAGATAATTTTTTAAAATAGGACGATGAAAGTTTTCCCTGCGTAAGCGCAAGGAAAAAACGGGCAAATTCATGCAGTATGCAAATACTAATGAGAACTACTATCAATTCGGAGATATTTTGATATTATTATGCTCAGAATTTGTGATTTGCGTCCTGGAGATACAGAGTGGGTAATAATTTGATGCAGACGGACCTCTCCGTCTGGGGCATGTACCATCATGCTGACATCGTGGTTAAGATTGTGATGATCGGCCTGATTCTGGCGTCCGTTGTCACCTGGGCCATCTTCTTCAGCAAGAGCGTGGAGCTCATCAGCCAGAAGCGTCGCCTTAAGCGCGAACAGCAGCAGCTGGCTGAAGCCCGCTCTCTGGATCAGGCCAGCGACATGACCTCCGCCTTCCACGCGAAAAGCCTGACCAGCCTTCTGGTTAATGAAGCTCAGAACGAGCTGGAACTCTCTGCAGGCAGTGAAGATAACGAAGGTATTAAAGAGCGTACAGGTTTCCGCCTGGAACGTCGCGTTGCTGCCGTGGGCCGTCATATGGGACGCGGTAACGGCTATCTGGCGACCATCGGGGCGATTTCGCCGTTCGTAGGTCTGTTCGGTACCGTCTGGGGCATCATGAACAGCTTTATCGGTATCGCTCAGACCCAGACCACTAACCTGGCGGTGGTAGCACCGGGTATCGCAGAAGCGCTGCTGGCTACGGCTATTGGTCTGGTGGCGGCAATCCCGGCCGTGGTTATCTATAACGTCTTTGCCCGCATGATTGGCAGCTACAAAGCCACGCTGGGCGATGTCGCCGCACAGGTTCTGCTGCTGCAAAGCCGTGACCTGGACCTCAACGCCAGCAATGTTAAGCCGGTGCATTCCTCGTCGAAACTGCGTGTAGGTTGATTGTATGGCGATGCGTCTTAATGAAAATCTGGACGATAACGGTGAAATGCATGAAATCAACGTAACGCCGTTCATCGACGTTATGCTGGTTCTGCTGATTATCTTCATGGTTGCTGCGCCGCTGGCGACGGTAGATGTGAAGGTAAATCTGCCGGCCTCCTCCAGCCAGCCACAGCCGCGTCCGGAAAAACCGATCTACCTGTCCGTTAAGGCAGATAAATCGATGTTCCTGGGCAATGACCCGGTGACCGATGCGTCTGTGATCCCGGCGCTCGACGCGCTGACGCAGGGCAAGAAAGACACGACGGTCTTCTTCCGCGCCGATAAAACCGTCGACTATGAAACCATGATGAAGGTAATGGACACGCTGCACCAGGCAGGTTATCTGAAGATTGGTCTGGTCGGCGAAGAGAAAACGGCAGCGAAATAAAAGTAAAAAGGCAACGTCAGTTGCCTTTTTACTTATCAGCTCCCTCTCCCCGCGGGTGAGGACATCAGTCCGCACAGAAGCCAAAACAAAAAGGCAACGTCAGTTGCCTTTTTGCGTATTAACTCCCTCTCCCTGTGGGAGAGGGCCGGGGTGAGGGCATCAGCCCGCAGAGGGATTATGCCAGATGTTCCCCGCCGCATACCCCATGCACTTCTGCGGTAACATAGCTAGATTCCTGACTTGCCAGATAAACATATACCGGCGCCAGTTCTGCGGGCTGACCGGCGCGTTTCATCGGCGTTTGCTGACCAAACTGCGGGATTTTCTCCTGCGGCTGGCCGCCACAAATCTGCAGCGCTGTCCAGATTGGACCCGGTGCCACCACGTTCACGCGAATCCCTTTCTCCGCCACCTGCTTCGCCAGCCCGCGGCTGTAGTTAAGGATCGCTGCCTTGGTAGAGGCGTAATCCAACAGGTGTGGACTTGGCTGATAAGCCTGGATAGAGGAGGTAGTAATGATGCTCGCACCGGCTGGCAACAGCGGCAGCGCCTCCTGCGTGATGTAAAAGAGGGCCAGCACGTTCACCGCGTAGGTCTCTTTAAATTGTTGGGTAGTCAGGTCGGCAATGTCCTCGACCGCCGTCTGTTTCCCCGCGACCAGCGCCAGCACGTCCAGTCCGCCCAGCGCCTCATGCGCTTTATGCACCAGCGAGCGGGCAAAGCTCTCATCGCTCAAATCGCCGGGTAACAGCACCGCTTTGCGGCCAGCCTCTTCAATCAGCTGCTTAACTTGCTGCGCATCCTCTTCTTCGGCAGGCAGATAGTTAATCGCCACATCCGCCCCTTCACGCGCGTAAGCAATGGCGGCAGCACGCCCGATACCGGAGTCGCCCCCTGTCACCAGTGCCTTACGATTCTGAAGTCGGCCGCTGCCTTTATAGCTCTGCTCACCGCAATCGGGTACCGGATCCATTTTCGACTGAACGCCCGGCGCAGGCTGCTTCTGCTGCGGATACTCGCCGGTGTAGTACTGGGTGGTTGGGTCCTGAAGTTCGGTTTGATTCTTAGCCATAACTGCGCTCCTTGTTTGCGTAGAGAGAATCTAAGCTTAGGAGAATCAACTGCACTCTGAGAAATATTCAGGATAATCCTTAAGTTTTTTTACAACGGGAAGCGAAGCGGTAGACGTTAGTCGGGCGAGTGGGTGACGCAGAAAAGGTGGTCAGACAGGGTCGTTTTGCTGATGCTTTGCCAGATACTCCTCGTCGAGCGCGACGGTAGTGACGCAAGAGGTGCGATAGCCCTCATCAGCAAGTTTACGCGTAATGCGCAGGGTGGCCGTTTCGCGGGCCAGCAGATACTGATAGTTGCTCTCCAGTCGGGCCATAATTTTATCTTTCAGCGCGGGCTGGCGTTCAATTATGGCGCTGAGAGTGGCGCCGTAGATCTCTTCTTTGACCTGCAGGGGATAAATTTCCCGGCGATTATGCCACTTCAGACGAACCAGCGCGGCCGGAATCGATACCAGTTCTTTGGCGATGCGCGCCATCTCTTCATTTTTGATCATTTTAAGCGTGTCGAGATTCTGCTTTAAGATAAACTCGTCGCTATTTTTATCATCTAAAGTCAAATACACATTGTTATTATCAACTTCTTTCATTTTATTCGTCCTCAAGTTGATAAAAAAGGGGCGTTTCCTTTTCGCAGGTAATTAAATTAAGCCAAATTTCATTACCCGCTTCATTTATTTCTTCGGTCTTTTCCGCCAATATTTGACTTAGTTCCTGCGCGTCAATTTCCCCTTCAGTTTGCAGGTCGTTTAGCAGGCGGGCAAAGGTCTCGATTTTAAAAACGCGAAATAAACGGTCTTTAATATGACGGTCATGCTCTTCCAGCAACATATTGCGTGACTGACCATTGCGGGTTACGCCAATTAATATATCTGGCGCATAATCAGCGAGCGTTCTTTTCCCCTTAGTTAAATTAGCGTCAGTTTCTGCTTCCGCCTGTTTCGGCTCCACTGAAGAAATGTGAAACCTGGACGGAACCAGATTCTCAGGCAGCATTTATATGTCCTTTAAATTCAACGGGGTGAGGTTGTTCGAAGCGTGAGATTCGTTGACAATAACATGAGGCAAATTTAAAATCAAAAAAAATGGAGCCTCTCATGAACAGCATTTTTTATACTGTCATTACATTGTTATTGCTTACTGCGGTTGTTCTTGTATTGATGCGCGATTTCAATAAAAGCAGCAATGATGCAGTCGGGCAGGCCTCGCCGCCGCCACCGCCTCTGTCCAAAGAGGAGGGGGAGGACCATTTTTCGCTGTTAATGAATGCCATTACCCCGGTGTGGTATTGGCGGGTTAATCATGAATATATTGATTTTCTCCATGCCACAATTAAACGAATGAACATGGCGGAATTAAATAGTATTCCCGGCTTGTTTGACGCTCAACGCCGTTGTAGCGATCTCAACTCGGCGGTCTACAAATATTACGATAATATCAAAAAGCGCTGCCTGAACGGAGAAAAGGTCTCCCATTCCGATCTTGATGTGCTGAACCTGCGCCAGTGTTTCCGCGAATTTAGCATGGAGGCTTATCCGGCGCTGGTAGTGCTGGTGTGGCCGGAATACCAGCGCCCGATGGTTAAGCCTGAGCATGTGTAAGGTCTTTATCGTTTAGTTGTTGCATACGAATTGCCTCCTTGCGATATACTGCACGCTGGTTTTTTTTCGCGGACAGGATCCTATGGAACGCTTTTTCGAAAACGCAATGTATGCTTCCCGCTGGTTATTAGCCCCGGTCTATTTTGGCCTTTCGCTGGCGTTAATTGCCCTCGGTATTAAATTCTTTCAGGAAATCTTTCACGTCCTGCCCCATATTTTCAGCGTCGCCGAATCCGATCTGATCCTCGTTCTGTTATCGCTGGTAGACATGACCCTGGTGGGCGGTCTGCTGGTGATGGTGATGTTCTCTGGCTACGAGAACTTCGTCTCTCAGCTGGATATCTCTGCCGATAAAGAGAAGCTCAACTGGCTGGGCAAGATGGATGCGTCTTCGCTGAAGAACAAAGTGGCGGCGTCGATTGTTGCAATCTCATCGATTCATCTGCTGCGGGTGTTTATGGACGCCAAAAATATCCCGGATAACAAACTGATGTGGTATGTGATTATCCACCTGACGTTCGTGTTATCGGCGTTTGTGATGGGGTATCTGGATAAGCTGAATCGCAGCAAGTAAGCCAAACCCGGACAGCCCTGCTGTAGCGCGGGGCTGTCCGTTTACCTCTATTTATCTGACGATGCCTGCCACAAGTTCAACTCCCCATCCGCCACATGACGATCAATCCTCGCCAGCTCGTCTGCGGTAAATTGCAGGTTATCCAGCGACTTCACATTCTCTTCCAGCTGTTCTGGTCGGCTGGCGCCGATAAGCACTGATGTAACGCGCTCATCTTTTAACAGCCAGCTCAGCGCCATCTGCGCCATGGTCTGGCCGCGCTGTTCCGCCATCTCATTCAATAACCGCAGGCTGGCGAGGTTCGCTTCGGTCAGCATATTCTCCGTCAGTCCGCGCACTTTTTTGCCTTCACGCTGCATGCGCGACCCTTCAGGAATGCCATTCAGGTATTTGCCGGTCAGCAGACCCTGCGCTAGCGGGGTAAAGGCGATACAACCCGTGCCGTTGGCCCTGAGCGTATCCAGTAATCCGCTTTTATCGACCCAGCGGTTCAGCAAGTTGTAAGAGGGCTGATGAATCAGGAGCGGAATTCTCCACTCGCGCAGTAAGTCAGCCATCTTCTGCGTCCGCTCGGGCGAGTAGGACGAGATACCCACATAGAGCGCTTTTCCGCTCTGCACCGCCTGGGCCAGCGCAGAGGCGGTCTCCTCCATGGGCGTCGCCTCATCTACCCGGTGGGAGTAAAAAATATCCACGTAATCCAGACCCATCCGGCTCAGGCTCTGGTCGAGACTGGCGAGCAGATACTTGCGCGAGCCGCCTGAGCCATAGGGGCCGGGCCACATGTCATATCCCGCTTTGGTGGAGATAATCAGCTCGTCGCGGTAGGCGGCGAAATCCTGACGCAGCAGACGGCCAAAGTTCTCCTCGGCGCTGCCCGGCGGTGGGCCGTAGTTATTGGCGAGATCGAAGTGGGTGATCCCACAGTCGAAGGCTTTACGCAGCAGGGCGCGCTGAGATTCGAGGGGATGAACGTGACCGAAGCTGTGCCATAAGCCCAGCGACAGCGCGGGCAGACGCAGGCCGCTGTTACCACAGCGGCGGTACTGCATGGTTTCGTAACGTTCGGGGGAGGCGTTCCAGGGCATGATGTCTCCTTTATTATCGATAAATTTTCGAAACAGCGTTTTCATTCTATCCTTACAGAGCCCACAATTCATGGAGATATGCTATGACACGTCTCACCGCCAAAGATTTTCCGCAAGAGTTGCTCGACAGCTATGACTATTACGCCCACGGCAAAATCAGCAAACGTGAATTCCTCAACCTGGCGGCAAAGTATGCTGTTGGCGGCGTGACGGCGCTGGCGCTGTTTAACATGCTCAAGCCCAACTATGCCCTGGCGGAGCAGGTGAAGTTTACCGATCCCGATATTGTGCCGGAGTACATCACCTATCCTTCGCCCGAGGGTCACGGTGAAGTGCGGGGCTATCTGGTCAAACCGGCCAAAGCCGCCGGCAAGGTCCCGGCGGTGGTGGTGGTGCATGAGAACCGTGGCCTGAATCCCTATATCGAAGACGTTGCGCGTCGGGTCGCAAAGGCGGGGTATATCGCCCTGGCGCCTGATGGCCTGAGTTCAGTCGGCGGCTATCCGGGTAACGACGAAGAGGGGAAGGTATTACAGCAGAAGGTCGATCCCACCAAACTGATGAACGATTTCTTTGCCGCTATTGCGTTTATGCAGCAGCATCCGGAGGCCACCGGCAAGGTGGGAGTAACTGGATTTTGCTATGGTGGCGGGGTCTCTAACGCGGCGGCGGTCGCCTGGCCTGAGCTCGCCTGCGCCGTCCCGTTCTATGGTCGTCAGCCCCCGGCGGCAGATGCCGCGAAGGTCAAGGCACCGTTGCTTCTGCACTTTGCCGAACTGGATAAAAACATTAATGAAGGCTGGCCCGCCTGGGAGGCGGCGCTGAAAGCGAATAATAAGGTTTACGAGGCCTATATCTACCCCGGCGTGAATCATGGCTTCCATAACGACTCGACGCCACGTTACGACGAAGCGGCAGCGGAGCTGGCGTGGAAGCGCACGTTAGGATGGTTTGAAAAGTATCTGAGCTAAGCGCAAAGCGCCCGGTGCGCGCAAGGCCACCGGGCATAACGTTATCAGAAGCTATAGCTTAAACCGGCCTGCACGCTGGCGTCGTTATCCACATCGCCGGTGCCATAGTAAATGCCCGTATTGACCGAGAAGTTATGGGCAACAGTGGCGTTGATCCCCGCACCGAACATGCCCATCGTATTGTTATGACCCTGAGTGTTGTGATAATCCGCCGCCTGGATATCCGTATCATCGCTGAACTCTTTCTGGAAGCGGGCATCCACCCAGGGGGTGATCTGCACATTCTTATTGAGATCGGTGAGGGTGGTGGAGAGACGCAGCCCTGCGCCGCCGTTCCAGGAGGAGACCTGGCTGTCGGCGAAGGTCACCTCCTTGTCAGAGAAGCCGTTGGCTTTGGTCTGATCCCAGCCAAGAATGGCGTACGGCTGTAGCAACGTCTCCCCTGGCAGGAGCACGTTCACCCCAGCACGCGCCTGCGCCATATACAGGTTGCCGTCGGTGGAACCGTGCAGGGCTTCGGTCATGCCGCTGGTGTTGCCGGTCACGTTGTTGGCGGAGAGGGTGTAGCGCATATCGCCATAGCTGAAACTACCGTCCGCGAACAGGCCCCAGTCACGGCCATTCAATGCCTGCTGCCAGCCGCCATAGAGGCTGTAATAGTTACCGTAGACGGTATCTTTGAAGCTATCCGGGCCGCTCTGGGTATCGTCCACGCGGCTGCGGGTCCAGGCCAGGGCGATACCGCCGGTCACGCTGTCACCGTTGGCGAGCGCGTGCGTCCAGTCAACGCCGCCCTGCGCCCCCTGGGTGATGCTGGTGTAATCCACATCGTTGCTGAAGGTGCCGTTCTGATAGAGGAAATCTCCCCATACCTGCGCCCCCTCCTGCTGCGTCCCGGTCAGGGCAGCAAGATGCAGACGATCCAGGTGACTGGTGATGTCGTCGGTGACCTGGTGGCCCGCCTGTTCGGCGGCATCCAGCCCGGCGATCAGCCCCTGAACATCGCTCGCCAGAGAGCCTCGCTCGCTGTTAAAGACGATATTCCAGCTCTGGCTGTTGTCTGCGGCGAGTAACGTTTGCGGGGTGATATCCCCGTTGGCGGCGACAATGTCCAGGCTGTTATCGTAGTTATAGGCTCCACTCCGGTTCTCAACCTGCTGCTCACCATTGGTAAAACGGGCGGCTGCGTAATCTTGTGGCGCACCCTCTGTGTTTGTCGTAAAGGTGCCGATCACCAGGTTTTGCTGATTCAGCGCCGAGGGGGTGATGTTATTCACCACGACCGCGTTGTCGCTGCCGGTAATCTGGCCGAAATCGACAAAGCTATCGGTACTCATATTCACAACTGCATTACTGCCCGTGGTAGCGGAGACAAGACGTGAGCCATTTTGTAGATTCCAGCTCGTGGCATCGTTAATGGTATCGATAGTAATGCTGTTCGCGCTGGTGGTGTTGATGGTTTCGAACTGGTTAATCTGCCCCGATATAGAGCTGCCCGCATCCATGGATAGGGTATCGGTGCCGTCGCCGCCTGACACGTTGCCGCTGACGTGGGAGTTATTGACCAGCACGACGGTATCGTTGCCGGTGCCGGTGGTGATATCGCCATTGACGTTGGCGTTATTTTGCAGGGTAACCGTGGTATTGCCGCTATTCTGGCTGGTATTCACATCACCATTAATGGTGCTGTTATCCACCAGGATGGTGTCGGTGGCATTGCCGTTGAGGGTCACATTGCCATTCACCACGCTGTTATTCGTGACGGAGAGATCGACCTGACCTTTATCATTGATGATGCCCACATCCCCGGTCACGGTACTGTTATTCAGGGTTAAACTTTCGTGGGTAGTGCCATACATCGCAATCGCCACATCGCTAAAGGCATCCAGGTTGATATCGCTGAACGGTTCGGTCTTACTCAGTGTGTCCACGAGTGTTTTCATCTTCTTCGCCACCTGGCTGTTGCTGGCGTCGAGAGTGGCGTTGGTCAGCGAGACGGTGACATCCGAAGTGGCACTGCCGGTATAAATGCCGGCGTTGTCCATGGTGCTATTATTGATAGCAATATTTTGCGTGCCCGCCCCCGCGCTGATAATACTGCCGTGCAGGACACTGCCATTGCTGACATTTACGTTGTGGGCCCCCTCATCAAGAGGGTCAACATAGATGGCGGCGCCCATCATATAGCTTTTATTTTTCCCGCCGTATTCGATCGCGCTGTTTTCACCGTTCAGGGTGGCATGATCGATATTGACCGTAGTATTGGTAGTATCCTTAGCCGATCCGACTTCGACCATATCCACCTTAGCGTTATTGGTGACATTAATATCGGCGGTACCGCCGGTACTGCCCTGAATATAATAGCCTGTCATATCCGTGCCAGAGACGGTTAAGGTTTGGCTATCGGTTGGCGAGCGGTGACCATCCATATAGATATCGGTTGCGGTTTTATCGGCCATAACGGCGTTAGTCGCGCCCTTATCCTGATAATAATTGCCGTCATCGTAATGGGAGAGGCCGCAGGTTTGGGTCGTATCACCATTTTGACAAGGGATGGCGGTGCCCGCCTGGGCCTGCGCGGCGAAAGATGTTAAAGCCAGTAATACACATTGTGACAATACTGTCCGTTTTACGGAATGACGCATTTCAAATCCTCTTTGAGTCCAGAAAAAAGTGGACTCTTTTTAATTTAAAATTGCGTAATTCAGAAACGTCTGACGGGTAAAGGATGTAATGAAATTTAAAAATTGACCGTGTTAAAAATATGGCAATTAACCTAATTAAACCTGATTGATCAATATAAATATATTCTTAAGGTGAATGTGATGGATTTATTAACGTACAAAAAGCGGGGCTTTTAGGCTGAAGGCGGGCGATTCATTGGCAACGCTTCTCAACGCCCTAATCCTTTCGGATTATGCGGGTAATGAATGGCGAGGATGACTTACATTTGTTAATTCTATGAAATGTAAAAACACGTTATTTCCAGGGATATTTCCCCAGCATGATTATCGTTTCTCCGCTAATTAAAGGTGAATGAAAAGTTTTATAAAATTACTCGCGAAAAGGTATAACTTCCCTTTTTTCTGCCGATAACGGGATCAGGAGTCGCTTTCGGGCGATATCTTCCTCACGGTAAGGAAAAAAAATGCAAATGCTTCGTAATTTCACGATCCGTTTCGTTCTGCTGACGATTCTTGGGATCTTTTGTTTAATGTGGGCAGGCGTCGGGCTGTATAGCACCTGGTCCCTTTCTAAAATGTCGGACGGTAATGAAATCGACCGCCAGCTGGTCAAACAGATGACGGTCCTGAGCCAGGGCAACGATCAGTATTTTCGTTTCGTGACCCGCCTGACCCGCGCTATGGATGTTAAAGCGGCAGGAGGCTCGCCAGATCTCGCGCCTGTACAGCAGGCGCTGGATAACATGAGCAAAAAACTGGCGGAGATGAAAGCCATGTCTCCGGGGCCGATGGATGCGCAGGTCTCAGCCCAGGTCATTGCCAGCTGGCAGGCGTTACTGGAAAACGGCGTCATCCCTCAGATGCAGTTCGCACAGCAGGGCAACGTGGACGGTTACCGTCAGCAGGCCAATAACGTCACGCCGCCGCTCAGTCGTGCGTTTGGCGCCAGCGCTGAAAACTTCAATAAAGCCGCCGATCGCCTGCTGGATACGACCCGCGTGATGGTAGACAACTTCACCAGCATCACCCGCACGGTGATTATCGTGGCGACCATCATTGGCCTGTTGATCCTGCTGTTTACCGATCGCTATCTGGTCGCCATGCTGGTGAAACCGCTGGATCGTATTCGCGAACATTTCCGCCAGATTGCGCAGGGCGACCTCAGCCAGCCTATCACCCCGTTTGGCCGTAACTGCGTCGGCCAACTGGTGCCGCTGCTGAGCGCCATGCAGGATAGCCTGCGCGAAGCGGTCAGCACTATCCGCTCGGGCAGCGATAACATCTGGCGCGGGGCGACGGAGATCTCCAGCGGCAATAACGACCTCTCTTCACGCACCGAAGAGCAGGCGGCCGCGCTGGAAGAGACCGCCGCCAGCATGGAGCAGCTCACGGCCACGGTGAAATTGAACGCAGATAATGCCCGTCAGGCCAGCCAGCTTGCGGATGTGGCCTCGACTACCGCCAGCCGGGGCGGTGCGCTGGTTGAAGATGTGATCAGCACCATGACCGGCATCTCGGACAGCTCGAAGAAAATCGCTGAGATCACCAATGTGATCAACAGTATCGCCTTCCAGACCAACATTCTGGCGCTGAACGCTGCGGTGGAAGCGGCGCGTGCGGGCGAGCAGGGACGTGGTTTTGCAGTGGTGGCGGGCGAGGTACGTAATCTGGCCAGCCGTAGCGCCAATGCGGCGAAAGAGATCGAAGGGCTGATCGCTGATTCTGTCTCCCGGGTGGAGCAGGGTTCGCAGCTGGTTAACGACACGGGCACCACCATGGAAGCGGTGCTGCGGGCGGTAACCGAAGTGACCACCATCATGAAGCAGATTGCCGCCGCCTCGGAAGAGCAGAGCAAGGGCATTTCGCAGGTGGGCGTCGCCATCACCCAGATGGATGGCGTGACCCAGCAGAATGCGTCGCTGGTGGAGCAAGTTTCCGCCGCCGCCTCTGCGCTTGAGCGCCAGACCGAAGAGCTACAGCGGTCGGTGCAGAAGTTCCGCCTCTCAGCTCAGGAGCCCGTCGCCGCGCCGCCGAGCGCCCCGGTTCGCCTGAAACCCGCCGCGGCGTCAGCCGCAGACGACTGGACCAATTTCTAAGGATCTGAAAATGGCCGCCTCGCGCGGCCAGCGTTCGGCCTGACGCGGCGCTATCGCCTGACGAGTTCCGCGTCGGAGATAAGCTGGGTGACCTGTGAAAGGTGGCCAATTTTCACTTCGCTGGAACGTCGGAACTTACTCTTGTCGATCAGCAGCAAGGACTGGCTGGCGCGGCTGAGTAGCTGGGTTTTAAAACGGGCGTTATCGGGCGAGGGATCCCACATAATGCCCTGCTCATCCACCCCCTCGCAGGAAAAGATAAACAGATCGATCTCCAGCGATTTCAACTGGGTGACCAGCATGGGGTTCACATAGCAGCGGTATTTACGCTCAAGCGTACCGCCGGAGCAAATTAGCGTAACGCGTTCGCGTCTGGCCATCTCCTGGCAAATCGGCAGGCTGTTGGTAAACACCGTCAGGGCGATATCGGGGAGCTGTTTTGCCAGATGAAAGCAGGTCGAACTGGCATCCAGCGCCAGTGTCATCCCTTCGCTCACCCAGTCCAGCGCGAGGCGAGCAATATCGGCTTTGTCGGCGTAATGGCTTTTCAGCCGCGCGCCAAAGGGCTCACCGCCGTCTTGCCTGTCCGGGTGGATCGCCCGCGCCCGCCCGTGATGGCGCACAATCTTCCCCTGCT
The DNA here is from genome assembly GCF_002430365.1 of Leclercia sp. UBA5958. NCBI lineage: Bacteria > Pseudomonadati > Pseudomonadota > Gammaproteobacteria > Enterobacterales > Enterobacteriaceae > Leclercia > Leclercia sp. UBA5958. The sequence continues at coordinate 252,646 of NZ_DJCE01000004.1, forward strand.
CCTGCAGCGCTTTCAGATCCCGGCGTATCGTCTCTTTACTCACCGCCAGCGCGTCGGCCAGCGCGTCCGTCGTCAGCCAGTCGCACGTCGCCAGCCGCTGAATAATGGCCTGCTGACGGCTGTTTTTCATGTTCCGGTTTCCAGACGGGGGAGAGAGAGGGGTGTCTGCCCGAGGGCGACACCGTTTTTACCGGTATGTTTGATCTGATACATCGACCGATCGGCGCGCTTGAGGGCATTCACAAAGTCATCCTCCTCCTGCACTTCATCAATGCCTACCGAGGCGCCCACCCGCGCCTGGCCATTGTCCAGCTCAAAGGGGGTGAGGGCGGCGTGCAGACACTGCTGAGCAATGCGCGTCACCTGCAGGCTGGAGAGTGCAAGGGGAAGTAAAAGCACAAATTCGTCGCCACCGAGACGCCCGACGATGCTGTCTGGTGGGCAGCTTTCCCGTAAACGCTGGCTAAGCTGGATCAGCAGTTCGTCACCGCTGCGGTGTCCGAAGGCGTCGTTAACGGCTTTGAAATCATCAAGATCAATAAAGGCCACGCACAGCGGACCGCGGGCTTTAAGCTGTGCAAAGTGTTGCAGCAGGGCATGACGGTTAGCCAGCCCGGTGAGCGGGTCGTGGTTTGCCAGCTGCGCCAGCTGCTCTTCGTACTGCTTCTCTTTGGTCATATCAATATGGGTGCCGGTCACCTTCAGCGGCGCGCCGTTTTCATCCCATTCGGTCACGCGGCCCCGATCAAGCACCCAGGTGATGGTACCGTTTCTGTGCTGCATACGGTGCAGCGCTTCATAGAAGGGGGTCTTACCGTTCAGATGATCGTAAAACGCGTCCAGCACGTCTTGCTTGTCATCGGGATGGAGGTGTTCCCGCCAGACCTCAAACTGGGCGCTAAGCGCTTTCGGCTGATAGCCCAGCATCGACCCCCATCGGCGGTTATAGATAATCAGCTTGCCGCTGGGAATATCCAGCTGCCAGAGACAGAGACCCGTCCCATCCAGCGCAGCGCTCAGCTTACTGCGGGCGTCACGTGCTAGCCTGACGAGCCGGGCATTGTGCTTTTTGAGATTCTGAATCTGTTGTCTTAACGCCTGCTCTGACATGAAAAGGCTCATCGGTAAATAAGAATGATTCTTGCGCGATTCCCGGATGGTTGTAAACATGCCGTTGAAAAAAGAGAGGGATTTGCGTTAAGGCACGCCTGCCCGCTCTACCTCTAAAGGGGCCGGGACACGCGGCGCGCAATCGTTATATAATAAATTATATAACGAATATGAGGCTACGATGAAACAGCGCTTTTGGCAGGTATTACCTTTTCTTTTTCTGACCATTTCTCCGTTCTCTTCTCAGGCGTCGCGCCAGATTACTGACCAGATTGGTCGTCAGGTGACGATCCCGGATGAGGTGAATCGCGTGGTGGTACTGCAGCACCAGACGCTGAACTTGCTGGTGCAAATGAACGCCAGCGATAAAATCGTTGGGGTGATGGCGAACTGGAAGCAACAACTCGGCGATGGCTATGCCCGCCTTGCGCCCGAGCTGAACCAGAAACCCATGCTCGGCGATCTCACCCATGTGGATCCGGAAAAGCTGGTTGCGCTGAAACCGCAGGTGGTGTTTGTCACAAACTATGCGCCGCGGGAGATGATCGACAAGATCGCCAGCCTGGGGATCCCGGTGGTGGCGATTTCGCTACGCCACGATGCTCCCGGTGAACAAGACAAACTAAACCCCACCCAGGCCGATGAAGAGAAAGCTTATGATTTGGGGCTGCGGGAAGGGATCACCCTGATTGGCGAGATCGTGAATAAGCCGGCAGAAGCGAAGGCGCTGATTGCGGCAACGGACGCGGGGCGCAAAAAGGTGCGCGATCGCCTGCAGGCGATCCCGGCCGCAGGGCGCGTGCGTGCCTATATGGCGAACCCGGCGTTAACCACCTACGGCTCCGGAAAATATACCGGTTTAATGATGGCGCATGCGGGGGCGCTGAATGTGGCCGCCGCCACCATCAAGGGCTTTAAAACCGTGGCGATGGAACAGGTTATCGCCTGGAACCCGCAGGTAATTTTCGTGCAGGATCGCTACCCCTCCGTGGTCAATGAGATTAAAACTTCTGCGCAATGGCAAACCATTGATGCGGTGAAAAATCAGCGTGTCTACCTGATGCCCGATTATGCGAAAGCCTGGGGTTACCCGATGCCGGAAGCGATGGGGCTGGGCGAGTTATGGATGGCCAAAAAACTCTATCCCGGGAAGTTTAAAGACGTGGATATGCGCAAAGAGGCTAACGCCTGGTATCACCGTTTTTACCGCACTGACTACCAGGGCATCGATTAATGCGCGTTCTGGCGGCAGGCAGTTTGCGCGGGGTCTGGCCATCGTTACTGCGCCACTTCCCGGAGCCGGTAGAGACCGCGTTTGGCCCGGCGGGGCTGCTGCGGGCGCGTATTGCGGCGGGTGAAGCGTGCGACCTTTTCGCCTCGGCAAACCTTGCCCATCCCCGGGCGCTTAATCCGCTCGCCGTCATCCCCTTCGCCCGCAATTCACTCTGCCTGACCGTGCGCAGTGATGTGCTGCAGCAGGGGGATAACTGGCTATCGCTGCTGACCCGCGCCGATTTGCGCCTCGCCACCTCGACGGCGGGGGAAGATCCTTGCGGAGATTATGCGCAGACGTTATTTGATCGCATGGGCGATAGCGGCGAGGGGGTAAGAGCCCGGGCGAGGGGGCTGGTCGGTGGGCGACACTCTGCGCCGATTCCTGCGGGCAAGCTGGCGGCGGAGTGGATTATCCACAGCGGCCAGGCTGAGCTGTTTATCGGCTACGCCAGCTATGCCTCCAGGCTGCGCACGATCCCCGGCTTAACCGTGATTCCTCTCCCGGCGCCTTACAACCCCTGCGCGGAGTATGGCTGTGCGGTGATAACCCCTGCAGGGCAGCGGCTGGGCATGTTTTTACAGTCAGAGGTTGCGAAGGGGATCTTACGCGAAGCGGGATTTGAGGCATAGCCGGGCGGCGAACCACCCGGCCTGCGCTTATGCCTGGCGCTTATCTTCTGTGTTGGTGTCAAAATCGCTGGCGGCGTGGCGTTCATGCAGCTGTTCGTTCAGCTCGCCGTAGGTACGGTTCACAATACGGCCCCGTTTGACGGCTGGGCGATTCGCAACCTCTTTCGCCCAGTGCTGCACGTTTGTGTACTTCTCTGCATCCAGGAACTCGGCGGCGTTGTAAACGCTGCCCAGCGCCACGCAGCCAAACCATGGCCAGACGGCGATATCGGCAATCGTATACTCATCGCCTGCCACGTAGCGGCCGCGCGCCAGCTGTTTATCCAGCACGTCGAACAGACGTTTCGCTTCCATGGTAAAGCGATCGATCGCGTATTCGATCTTCACGGGGGCGTAGTTATAGAAATGGCCGAAACCGCCGCCGAGGAAGGGGGCAGCCCCCTGCAGCCAGAAAAGCCAGTTCAGCGTTTCGGTACGGCCTGCCGGGTCTTTCGGCAGAAAATGACCATACTTCTCGGCCAGATAGAGCAGGATATTGCCAGATTCAAACACCCGGGTCGGCGGGGTGGTGGAGTGGTCGCGCAGCGCCGGGATCTTAGAGTTAGGATTCACCTCAACAAACCCGCTAGAGAACTGATCGCCCTCACCAATGCGAATCAGCCAGGCATCGTACTCGGCGTCGGTTACGCCCAGAGCCAGCAGCTCTTCGAGCAGAATGGTCACCTTCTGTCCGTTCGGCGTACCCAGCGAATAGAGCTGCAACGGATGCGCGCCGACGGGCAGCGCTTTTTCATGCGTTGCGCCGGAAATAGGGCGGTTGATATTGGCAAACGCGCCGCCGGTGTTCTGCTTCCACTCCCACACTTTCGGTGGCTGATAGTTGTTGTCTGACATGTTGACCTGCCTTTTGCATGATGTGTTGAGGCAGTTTAGCAGGAGATTCGTGAACCCTTTAACGTTGCGAGCGCATAAGGTTATGCGCTATTCCACATTGCGCTTATATATATCAAATTCGGTATAAGCTTAATCGAAAATCGCATTTTCATTGTTAATGCGAAAGGGCGTAAAGCTGCCTATGATGCTTGCACATATATAAAAACGTGCAGTAATAAACACTTTATCAGGCAAGGAGTTAGTGAGATGCGTAAGCTTCTGTTTTCGGCAGTTGTGGTTTCGCTCGCGTTAGGTCTGGCGGGTTGTGATGAGGCAAAAAATAAAGAGGCGGCCAACGCGCCTGCCGCCAACAATGACGCGCCTAAAGCGGGCGGTTCGTTAATTATCGGCATCACCTCCGGCGACCCACTGGCCGTGAATCCGCTCTATGCCAGCGACCGTACTACGTTAACTATCATGCAGGCGCTGTATGCACCGCTATATAGCTTCAACGAGGGGAAAATCGAATGGGGGCTGGCCGAAAGCCTGACGCCCGCCGCCGATAACCTGAGCTATACCCTGACCTTAAAACCCAATCTGAAGTGGCAGGATGGCCAGCCGCTGACCGCCGACGACGTGGTCTTCACCTTCAATAAACTGCTTGATCCCAGCCAGCACAGCTTCTTCCGCAGCATGTTTACTTACGGCGGCAAACCCGTGGTGGTGAGCAAGGTTGACGATCGCACCGTTAAGTTCACCCTACCGCAGGTGAGTGCGGCATTTACCGGCACGCTGGTACAAATTTATCCCATCCCGCAGCACGTATTCGCCGGTGAAAGCGATTTTGAAAAGAGCGCCAAAAACGATACGCCGGTCGGTTCCGGGCCGTTCAAATTTAAAGAGTATCGCGCCGGGCAGTACTATGCCCTGACGCGTTTCGACGATTACTGGAACGGCAAAGCGAAGCTCGATTCCGTCACCTACCGTTTTGCCAAAGACAGCAACTCTGCCAACCTTGCGCTGCAAAATGGCGAGATCAACATGAAGATGGTGGATCCGCAGGATGTGTCACGCCTGAAAAACACCGGCAAATTCGACTTTGTGGTCTATCCGGAAGGGCGTCTGGCCTATATGACGTTCAACCAGAACGTACCGGTCATGAAGAGCAAAGCGCTGCGGCAGGCTATCGCCTACGCCATCAACAAAGACGAGCTGACCCAGACCGCCTTCACCTCGCTGGATTATGCGAAACCCGCCGCCTCGTTCCTGACGCCGGATACCCTCTACCAGACCGCCGACGTAGAGCAGTACAAGTTCGATCAGCAAAAAGCCAAAGCGTTGCTGAAGGACTCAGGCGCGCCAGAAAACCTGAAGCTGCGTCTGGCCTACGTGAATACCAATAAAACCCAGGAGAGCCAGGCGCTGTACATCCAGCAGGCCCTGAAGGGAATTGGGGTGATCGTTGAGCTGATGCCGCTGGATTCCAACGCCATGTCGCAGCGCAGTCTGGACATGAACAACACCGCGTGGGATCTGAATCTGGGTGGCTACATCATGGGCGCAGAGCCGGACGGCTACAAATCCCTGTTTATGAGTAACGAGGCCTACAACTACGCGCACTATAAAAACCCGCAGTTCGATGCTCTGTGGGATAAAGGTGCTGTGGAAACCGATGCCAAAAAACGTGCGGAGATCTACAAGCAAATCCAGCAGACCGTGGCGAGCGACATGACCTATTACCCGATCGCCTATACCAATGCGATCGTTGCCGTGGATAAACGCTTCGGCGGCACAAAAGAGGCGGAGCCGAAGCCGGTTTATCTGTTCCAGGACTTATCAAAAATCTATCAGAAATAAGCGGTTGCCCCGGCCATTTCGCCGGGGCATTACGTCAAGGTAAGTCGTTTAAGGGCATGTCGTGAACACATTACTCACGCGTCGGTTGCTGCAACTGCTGCCGATGCTGTTCTTTATTTCGCTGGTGGCGTTTTTGCTGGTCAAACTCGCTCCTGGCGACCCGGTTGCCGCCTATATCACGCCGCGGATGGCGCCGGAAGATATCGAGCGCATCCGTCAAAGCCTGGGGCTGGATAAGCCGCTGGTCACCCAGTACCTGCTGTGGCTGAAAAACGTCGCGCAGGGCGACCTGGGTTACTCGCTTATCTATCACCGCCCGGTGCTGGAGATGATCGCCGAGCGCATTCCGGCCACCCTGGGATTGATGGGGGCGTCGCTGCTGCTGGCCATCGTGCTGGCCATTCCTCTCGGGCTGCTTGCCGGGGCGTTTAAACATCGCTGGCTGGATCATCTGCTGAATCTGTTTGCCTATATTGGCATCTCGGTGCCGATCTTCTGGTTCGGCATACTACTGATCACCGTGTTTGCCGTACAACTCAACTGGTTTCCCAGCATGGGGATGCGCACTATCGGTATGGAAGATAACTGGCTGGATGTGGTTCGCCACGGTGTGCTGCCGTGCATTGCGCTCACCTTTTACAACCTCTCAAGCTATATGCGCTACATTCGCTCCAATACCATCACGCAGCTCTCTGCCGACTACGTGCAGACCCAGCTCGCGTACGGCGCGACCCGTTCCGGCATTCTGTTCCGCCATGTGCTCAAAAACGTGCTGCTGCCGGTGATTACCCTGTTCGGCCTGTCGTTTGGGGAGCTGGTGGTCGGGGCCTACGTGACGGAAAGCGTCTTCTCCTGGCCGGGCATGGGGTTGTTGGGGATCCAGTCGATCACCTCGCTGGATTACCCGTTGATCATGGCGATCATCATGCTCTCTTCCATGATGTTGATCGTAGGCAACCTGATCGCCGATCTGCTGTATCGCTTCGCCGATCCCCGCATTCGTACTCTGAGGTAACCCGGATGAGCAGACGCTGGCAGCAAGTTCGTCACCAGCTGCGCCGCAACCGTCCGGCGCAGTTCTCGTTATTTGTCCTTTTTATCTTTGTTGTCGCCGCGCTCTGTGCGGGGCTGAGCCCGTTCGACCCGGATCAGATGGCGCTGAACGCCCGTACCCTGCCGCCGGACAGTACCCACTGGTTTGGTACCGATGAGTACGGGCGCGACTACTTTACCCGCGCCCTCTACGGCGGGCAGATCTCGCTGATGGTCGGTTTTCTGGCGATGGTTTTCTCCACGCTGATTGGCACCCTTGTCGGCACGATCAGCGGCTATTTTGGCGGCTGGCTCGATAACCTGATGATGCGCATCGTCGACATTCTGATGGCGATCCCGGCCTTCTTCCTGCTGCTGGTGGTGAACGCTTACCTCAAGCCAGGCGTGGATAACATCATTTTTATCATTAGCCTGCTGACGTGGATGAACATGTCCCGGCTGGTACGTGCCGAAACGCTTTCGGTTAAAGAGCGCGAATATGTGCTTTATGCCCGTGCTTCCGGCGAACAGCCGCTACGGATCATCGTGCGCCATATCATTCCCGGCGTGCTGCCGACCATTATCGTGGCCGCCACGCTCAATATCGCTTCGGCGATCCTGATGGAGTCGACGCTGAGCTTCCTTGGGCTTGGCGTACAGGCACCGGCCGCCTCCTGGGGAAGTATGCTCAACAACGCCCAGTCGTACATTGGCGAAGCGTCGTGGCTGGCGATGTTCCCCGGCATTCTGATCCTGCTGACGGTGTTCAGCTTTAACGTATTAGGCGACGTATTTCGTACCGCCTTTGAGCCGGGAGCGAACCGCGATGAGTAACTTACTCGAACTTGATAATCTGCAAACCACCTTCCATACCCGACAGGGAGATGTCCATGCAGTTCGCGGCGTGAGCTTTCAGGTGCAGCCGGGGGAACTTATCGGCATTGTTGGCGAATCCGGCTGCGGCAAGAGCGTGACCTGTAAATCCATTATCCAGCTTCTGGGAAGTAACGGCCGCATCACCGGTGGCAGTATTCGGTTTCAGAATGCCGATCTGGCGCAAAAAACGCCGCAGCAGATGCGCGCCATTCGCGGCAATGAGATCGCCATGATTTTCCAGGATCCGATGACTGCCCTTAACCCGGTGCTCACCATCGGCAAGCAGATGTCTGAGATCCTGATGCGTAATAAAGGGCTGGCCAAAAAAGCGGCCAAAGCGGCGGCGCTGTCGATGCTGGAGCAGGTCGGCATTGCCGAGGCGGAACGGCGCTACAATCAGTATCCTCATGAGTTCAGCGGCGGCATGCGCCAGCGGGTGATGATAGCCATTGCGCTCTCCTGTAACCCAAAGCTGCTGATTGCCGACGAACCGACCACCGCTCTGGACGTGACGATTCAGGCGCAGATATTGCGTCTGCTGAAAAGCCTGCAACAACAAACCCAGACCGCCATCCTGCTCATTACCCACGATCTGGGCGTGGTGGCGCAAGTGTGTAGCCGCGTCGTGGTGATGTATGGCGGGCTGGTGATGGAGGAGGGGAGCGTTGAGGATATTTTTTACCGTCCGGCGCACCCCTATACCCAGGGGCTGTTGGCCTCATTGCCCCGTCCGGGGGAGGTGAATCAGCGATTATCGCCAATCGAAGGCACGCCACCTGGCTTGCTCAATCCGCCTCCCGGCTGCCCCTTTGCTGAGCGCTGTCCGAAGCGGATGCCGCAGTGTGATCGGCAGCCGGCGTTTTACCGGATGGACGAAGGCCACCGCGCCGCGTGCTGGCTATGGGCCGATAAGGAGGTTCAGGCATGAGCGAACAACGTACTCCGTTAGTCAGCGTGCGTGAGCTACGCAAACACTATCCTCTAAACGGCGGGCTACTGCGAAAGGGGGCGGCGGTGAAAGCGGTGGATGGCGTCAGTTTTGACATCATGCCCGGTGAAACCTTTGGCCTGGTGGGGGAGTCAGGCTGCGGCAAATCGACCCTCGGACGCGCCATTTTACGCCTGTTTGCTATCACTTCCGGCGAGATCCACTTTGCCGGGCAGAACATTGCCCAGGCCAGCGAGAAACAGCTGAAACCGCTGCGCAGAAGGATGCAGGCGATTTTTCAGGATCCCTACTCCTCGCTCAACCCCGGCATGACCGTGCAGCAGTTGGTTGCCGAGCCGATGCAGATCCACGGCTACAGTCGGGAGGAGCAGCGTGAACGTACCGAAACGCTGCTCTATAAAGTGGGGCTCAAACAGGAACATCTGCAACGTTTCCCCTATGAGTTCAGCGGTGGCCAGCGTCAGCGCATCAGCATTGCCCGCGCCTTGTCCGTGCGCCCGGAGTTTGTACTGTGCGATGAGCCGCTGTCGGCGCTGGATGTCTCGGTGCAGGCGCAGGTGGTGAATATCCTGCAGGATTTACAGCAGGAGCTGGGGCTCACCTATCTGTTTATCGCCCACGATCTGTCGATGGTGCGCCACATCTCCAGCCGCATTGGGGTGATGTATCTCGGCAAGCTGGTGGAGGTCGCACCCGCGAATGCGCTCTATCAACATCCGGCCCATCCCTACACGCGTGCTTTGCTGGCGGCGGTGCCTCAGCCCGATCCGCGCATCCGCAATCTTGATAACGCCACGTTGCGGGGCGAGATCCCAGGGCCGACCTCGGCGCTGCCAGGCTGTCGTTTTTGCAGCCGTTGCCCCCATGCGATGCCGGTGTGTCAGGCGCAGGAACCGGCGATGCAGGAGATCGCGCCGGGGCACTTTACCGCCTGTTGGTTATTTAAAACGTAACAGGAGCCACTCTCTCTCGCTCGGGCGAGAGCGGGTGGCGTTTATCCCAGCAGTCGCTTCACCCATACCGCAACCTCGTCGCCGCTGCCCAAATCGGGCTGCACGAGACCATCGACCATAAAGGTTGGGGAGACATGGGTCCCATTCTGACGTGCATATTTACAGTGCCACTTAATTTCCGTTTGCAGTTCCGGGCGCGCAAAGGCGTCGGCAAGCTGCACTCCGCTGTAACGCTCGATGCGTGCGATAATCTCCTCAGGTGTAGCCTGCATATTCGGTCCGCTACAGTGGTCGGTAAATTCAAACTCTTCCCGGCGATCGGCCACCGCCTGCATCACCTTGTGTGCCGCCGCTTTCCCCTCGGGCAGCGTCGACGCCGCCAGAATGCAGCGCACAATCACGCCGGAAAAGAGATGCCAGGGCTGCGACTGTAAACGGATTTTGACGGTGATCTTATCCTCGCCAGCCTGTTCCAGCAGGGCGTTTAATTTATTAAAGGCCTTGACCGAAAACGGGCAGGTCGGTTCCAGGAACACTTCAAAGATGCGTGGGCCGTGACCCCACTCCAGCGGCTGCGCCTGTACGCTCATATTGACTCCTGTGTTGTCTGTTTTTCGTTATTGCTGCGGCGAATAATTTGCCACGCGGGTGTATGATAAATCCACCTCTGTCAGGTTAATTACAACGTGCAGACGACGACAACCCCCTAAAAAATTGCCGCCTGCCTTTATTAGGTTGGAAACATGCGTAAAGGAACGTTAAGCAGTGATGCGCCATTCGGGACATTATTAGGCTATGCGCCGGGAGGCGTGGCGATCTACTCCTCGAATTACAGCTCTCTCGATCCGCGAAATTATCCGGAAGATGCCGATTTTCGCAGCTATACCGGCAATGAATATATGGGGCACAAGTGGCAGTGCGTTGAGTTTGCCCGCCGCTTCCTGTTCCTGAATTACGGCTTTGTCTTTACCGACGTGCGCATGGCGTGGGAGATCTTTTCTTTACGCTTTGTTCGTCAGGTGGTGAATGACGATATCCTGCCTCTGCAGGCCTTTGCTAACGGATCGCAGCGCGCGCCGGAGGCGGGGGCTTTGCTTATCTGGCAAAAGGGCGGTGAGTTCCACGAAACCGGCCACGTGGCCGTCATCACGCAACGGCTGGGTGATAAGGTGCGCATTGCGGAGCAGAATGTCATTCACTCTCCGCTGCCGCTGGGACAGCAGTGGACGCGCGAACTCAGAATGAGCGTGGAGAACGGCTGCTACCGGCTCCATGACACCTTCAGCGACACCGAAATTCTGGGCTGGATGATCCAGACCAGCGACACCGAACACAGCCTTCCGCAGCCTGAAGTCAACGGCGAACTGCTAAATATTCGCGGCGCGCGGCTGAAAAACAACCGCCAGTTTGATGGCAAATGGCTCAATGAGAACGATGCGCTGCAGCAGGCCTACGTGCGTGCCAACGGCCATTTTATCAATCACGATCCCTGCCACTATTTCACCATCACCGAAAGCGCCGAGCAGGAGTTGATCAAAGCGACCAACGAGCTGCACCTGATGTATCTGCATGCCACCGACAAGGTGCTGAAAGATGACAACTTACTGGCGCTTTTCGACATTCCGAAAATTCTCTGGCCGCGCCTGCGTCTCTCCTGGCAGTGGCGTCGTCACCATATGATTACCGGCCGCATGGATTTCTGCATGGATGAGCGCGGCATCAAGGTCTATGAGTACAACGCCGACTCCGCCTCGTGCCACACCGAAGGTGGCCTGATCCTGGAAGAGTGGGTGAAAAACGGCTATCGCGGCGGCGGACATAACCCGGCGGAAGGGTTACTGGAAGAGCTGTCCGGCGCCTGGAAGCACAGCCAGGCGCGCCCCTTTGTGCACATCATGCAGGACAACGATGTGGAGGAGGATTACCACGCGCTCTTTATTCAGCGTTCGCTGCTTCAGGCCGGGTTTGAAACCAAAATCCTGCATGGGCTGGGGGCGTTAAGCTGGGATGCGGCGGGCCAATTAATTGATGATGAAGGGCGGCTGGTTAACTGCGTCTGGAAAACCTGGGCGTGGGAGACGGCCATCGAGCAGATCCGCGAAGTCAGTGAAACCGAGTACGCGGCGGTTCCTATCCGTACCGGCCACCCGCAAAACGAGGTGCGCTTAATCGATGTGTTGCTGCGCCCGGAAGTGTTGGTCTTTGAACCCTTATGGACGGTGATCCCCGGCAACAAAGCCATTTTGCCGGTGCTGTGGCAGCTCTTCCCTCACCATCGCTACCTGCTGGATACCGATTTTGAGGTCAACGCACTACTTAGCCAGACCGGGTATGCCGTGAAGCCTATCGCCGGGCGCTGCGGCAGCAATATCGATCTCATCAGCCCGCAGGAGGAGCTACTGGATAAATCGAGCGGCAAGTTTGTCGATCGCAAAAATATTTACCAGCAGCTGTGGTGTTTGCCGAAGGTGGACGAGAAGTATATCCAGGTCTGTACCTTTACCGTCGGCGGCAATTACGGCGGTACCTGCCTGCGCGGTGATACTTCGCTGGTGATTAAGAAAGAGAGCGATATCGAACCGTTAATGGTGGAAAAAGATCGGTAGCCTCCACCCATCCTGATGCTGCCTTCCCCTCCGCAAGCGACCCTTGCGGATTTTTTTTATCGGCGAGCGAAACCTTCGGGCCTTAACGTGCGAACTATGATTCATAAAGTACGTTTTTTCCTGATGGAGCTGACCATGAAACTGTTTAACACCCTCTCTGCTGCTGCGGTACTGACCTTTTCCCTCTTCACCCTGAATGCCAACGCGGCGCTCGAGGTGGGGGATAACGCGCCCAATTTCAGCCTGAAAGGGGCGCTGGGGGGCAAGCCGCTCACCTTCTCGCTTCAGCAGGCATTACAGAAAGGCCCGGTGGTGCTCTACTTCTTCCCGGCAGCCTTTACCAAAGGCTGCACCCTGGAGGCACATGCTTTCGCCGAAGCGAGCGATGATTTTAAAAAGCTGGGGGCGACCGTGGTTGGGGTCACCGCCGGGAATGTCGATCAGGTGGATGAGTTCTCGAAGCTGGAGTGCCGTGATAAATTTGCCGTGGCCGCCGATCCCGGCGCGAAAGTGGCGGGCGAGTACAAAACGCTGATGCAGATGAACGGTAAAACGGTCTCTGACCGCACCTCCTACGTCATCGCCCCCGACGGTAAAATTCTGATGAGCTATACCGACCGTAACCCTGACCAGCATATCCAGAAGTCCATGGATGCCGTGAAGCAATACGCGAACACACATTCATAATTCAGTTTCGGGGCCCGCTATGTTAACCGCCATTCTGGCCGCCTTCGCCGGCGGCATTATCCTCAATTTTATGCCGTGCGTTTTTCCGGTGATTTCGCTGAAGGCGCTGGGGCTGTTGCGACATCAGGGAGACCGGGCCAGCGCCCGCACCGAAGGGCTCGGTTTTTTACTGGGCGTGATTTTTACCATGCTGGCGCTGGCCGCCGTGTTGCTGGCGTTGCGCGCTGGCGGTACCGCCGTGGGTTGGGGCTTTCAGCTGCAATCTCCACTGGTCATTACCGCGCTGGCGCTGATTATCCTCGGCGCGGCGCTGAACCTGCTGGGGGTGTTTGAGGTGGGATTATTCCTGCAGCGGGCGGGGGAAATCTCAGGCGGGCGCGGGGCATTTACCCGTTCGGCGTTAACCGGCGCGTTGGCGATTGTGGTCGCTACGCCATGCTCAGCCCCCTTTATGGCGGGTGCAGTAGGGTATGCGCTGGTGCAGCCGCCGGCGGTTTCGCTGGTTATCTTCCTTTCGCTGGCGCTGGGGTTCGCCGCCCCCTTTACCCTGATTTCGCTCTTCCCGGCGATCGCCGCTCGCCTGCCCAGACCGGGCGCCTGGATGGATATCCTCAAGCGCGGGCTGGCGTTTCCGATGTTTGGCGCCTTTGCCTGGCTGGTGTGGGTATTAGCGCAACAGGCGGGAACCACCGCACTGGCGGCAATGCTGGCTTGTGCCGTGGTGGTGAGCTTCACCGCGTGGCTGTATGGTATGGCCCAGCACAGACGTTTCGCCGGCCGTTCGTATAAAGTGCTGCTGGCGGTGACGGTGGTGCTCTTCGTGGCGGCGATTACGCCCCTGCCGGGCATCATGCAGACGCAGTCCGTTACGGCAGAACCGGCCGTTGCGAGCCAGGTCGCGCCGGTGAAGTGGTCGCCGCAAACGGTGGCAGAGATGCGCGGCCACGGCAAAGCTATCTTTGTGAACTTTACCGCCTCGTGGTGCATCACCTGTCAGGTGAACGATCGCACCTCGCTCTCTACCGCGGCGGTGAAGCAGGCGCTGTCGCGCACTGGCACTATTTATATGGTGGCGGACTCCACCAAATTTAACGCCGATATCGACGATGCCATGACGGCCTTCGGGCAGGGCGGGCTGCCGCTGTACGTGGTCTATCCGGCCGACGGTAGCGAACCTAAGGTGCTGCCGCAGGTGCTAACCCCGTCGATTGTGGTGAACGCCCTCGATCGGGCGGCCGGTAAAAAAGCGTGAGGTAATTCGCATGGCGAATGATGGATAGCAATCTGGCTCCGCGCGAGACCTGGCCCGGGCTGATGGCGCGTGCGCAGGCCGGGGATCGCCACGCCTATTCCCTGCTGCTCCGGGCCCTGGTGCCGGTGATTCGGGCGCTGGTCCGTAAGCAGATTGCCGATCCTGTGCTGATCGATGATGTGATTCAGGAGGTGCTGCTCACCGTGCATCGGGTGCGTCATACCTACGATCCGGCTTGCCCCTTTTTACCCTGGTTGATGGCGATCGCGCAGGCGCGTGCCGTGGATGCGTTACGCCAGCGCGGACGACGACAGCGGCGGGAAAGCGACGATGAGCCGCTGGCGGAAGGGGCCTGGACCGGGAATATCGGGCAACAAGAAACCGAAGAGGAGCTGGCGTTGATTTTAGACCAGCTTCCGGCGCGACAGCGCCAGATTGTGGAGCATATCCACCTGCAGGAGATGAGCCTCGCCGAGGCCGCCGCACGGCATAACCTGACTATTTCGGCGGTCAAATCTCTCCTGCACAGAGCCTTAACCAATCTTCGCCGGATGGGAGCGAACCATGGCCGATCATGATCTCTTAATTAAACAATTGAGCCGCGAGGCGACGCCCGTGACGCGCCCGCAGGCCCGCAATCTGCGGGTGCTCACCTGGATGCTGCTGGCGCTCCCCTGCGCAGGATTAAGCAGCCTACTGGTCAACCGTGCCGCCACCGACTGGTCTGCAGCGGGAGCCTGGCTGGCGGTGGTGCAACTCTCTCTCGCTTTCCTGGTAGGGGGGATGGCGATTGCGAATGCTTTCACCCTGAGTATTGCCGGGCGCAAGCCGCTGAGCTGGCGCTGGTTTGCGCTGCCCCTGCTGCTATGGGCCATAGGGGCGCTGTTCAGCCTCAATTCATCGCCTCCTGCCGGGCATCACAGCGGTGAAGTGAACTGCTATGCCTTTATGCTCACGGTCAGCGCCCCGATGGTGGTGATTGTCATTGCGTATCTGCGCCGCACCCGGTCGCTCTATCCTCTGCGCACCCTGGCGACCGCCGGGGCCGGGGTCGCCAGCATGGCGCTGACGCTGCTCACCTTATGCCACCCCGTTGAGATACACCCGATGGATTTTCTGCTGCATATTGCCGCCATCCTCACCATTGTCAGCGCAACGATAGTGTTGGGCTGGAGGCATGTAGTGATAAGCTGAATACCTCTCAGTGAAGGTATTCAGGAGAAGTAATGACGCAGGCAATCATGCTGCAGGGCACCGCCTCGGACGTGGGAAAAAGCGTGCTGGTGGCCGGGCTGTGCCGGATCCTCCATCAGGATGGCTGGCGCACCGCCCCCTTTAAATCACAAAACATGGCGCTCAACTCCGGCATCACCCCTGACGGTAAAGAGATGGGGCGGGCGCAGATCATGCAGGCTGAAGCGGCGGGGATCCCCCCGGATGTGCGTATGAACCCCATTTTGCTGAAACCCACCTCTGACTGCCAGGCGCAGGTAGTGCTGATGGGCGAGGTGCTGCGCGATATGGATGCCGTTCGCTACCACGATTTCAAACCCCGGCTTCGCGAGCAGATTGCCGCGGTGTACCAGAGCCTGGCGCAGGAGTACGACCGGCTGGTGCTGGAAGGGGCGGGCAGCCCGGCAGAGATCAACCTGCGCGACCGGGATATCGTCAATATGGGCATGGCCGAGATTGCCCGCTGTCCGGTGATCCTCGTGGCCGATATCGATCGCGGCGGCGTCTTTGCGGCGATCTACGGCACCCTGGCCCTGTTGCAGGAGCATGAGCGCTGGCGGGTGAAAGGGGTCATCATCAATAAATTTCGCGGCGATGTGTCGCTGCTGACTCCTGGGCTGCGTCAGATTGAGGCGCTCACCGGCGTGCCGGTTCTGGGCGTGCTGCCCTGGCTGGAGCTTGATCTGGAAGAGGAAGATAGCGTGGTGTTACAACGCCGCGCCATGCAGCAGGGGCAGCGCAGCGTCGATATCGCCGTGGTGCAACTGCCCTACATGTCCAATTTCACCGACTTTAATGCCCTTTCCGCGCAGCCGGACGTGCGGGTGCGCTATGTCCGCGATCCGCACCAGCTTGCAGGCGCAGATCTGATTATCCTGCCGGGTAGCAAAAGTACATTGCAGGATCTCACCTGGCTGCGGGAGAGCGCGATGGCGCAGGCGCTGCGGGTGCAACACCGGAACGGCGTGCCGCTACTGGGGATCTGCGGCGGATATCAGATGCTAGGCAACACCCTGATAGATGAGGTGGAGTCCGGCCTCGGTACGCTGCCAGGGCTGGGGTTGCTGGAGACCGTCACCCGTTTCGCCCCACTTAAAACCACTACCCTGGTCGATGCCAGACTGGCTGAACTTCCCGGCTGGCTGGCCAGCGCTTCAGGCTTGACGCTGCGCGGCTACGAAATCCATATGGGACAAACCACCCTGGCTACCGGCGCGCAGCCGGCCCTGTACCTGCAAAAAAATGGTCAGCCCGTCGCCGACGGCGCGGTGAGCGACGATGGTCTGGTCTGGGGTACCTATCTGCACGGTCTGTTCGACAACGACATCTTTACCCGTACCCTGGTGGACAGCCTGCGGGTGCGAAAAGGACTCGCCCCCCTGGAAACCTTGCCAGACTACGCGGCCTATAAAGCGCAGCAGTTTGACAAGCTGGCGGCGAGCATGCGCCAGCATCTCGATCTACAGAGCATTTACCGGATTATGCGCGAGCATCAGGAGCCGATGGCATGATTTTAGTTACGGGCGGGGCGCGCAGCGGCAAAAGCGCGCAGGTTGAAAAGCTGGTTGCCGGACAGTGTCAGCAGGTGCTCTATATCGCGACCTCCGTCGTGACGGACGAGGAGATGGCTCGCCGCATTGCGCAGCATCAGGCGCAGCGCCCCGCGCACTGGCGCACCTGGGAGGGATACCGTGCGCTCGATCGGGTGCTACGCGAACAGGTGCAGCCGGGAGAAGGGGTGGTGCTGGAGTGCATCACCACCTGGCTCGCTAACTTGTTGTACGAGGCCTCCGGCGGTGCCGACCCGGATACGCTCGATTTCGCGCCGCTGGAGATCTGGCTGCAGGAGCAGGTGGACGCGCTGATTGCCGCCTGCCAGCACACTGCGGCACCGGTATTTATTGTTACCAATGAGCTGGGGATGAGCATCACCCCGGAAAATCGCCTCGCGCGTCACTTTGTCGATATCGCCGGGCGGGCCAACCAGAAGCTGGCCCGGGCCGCAGACGACGTATGGCTGATGGTCTCAGGGATTGGAGTCAAAATTAAATGAAGCTGAATTTACTCTGGGCCACGCTGCGGCTAATGACCCGTTTCCCGGTGCCGGATAAGTGGGCCGATGGCGTCGAGTTTCGCCAGCTCGGGCGCGGCGTGCCCTATTTCCCGCTGGTGGGGCTGTTTGTCGGCGTGGTGGCCGCGCTGGCCGCGTTGCTGGTGAGCCAGACGGGCGGCGGCATTTACCTGGGGGCCGCCGTCTGGGCGCTGGCGATGGCCCTGCTGACGGGCGGCTTCCATCTCGACGGGCTGGCCGATACCTGCGACGGGATCTTCTCTGCCCGTAGCCGGGAGCGGATGCTGGCGATCATGAAGGACAGCCGCCTCGGCACCTTTGGCGGGCTGGCGCTGATCTTCTGCATTCTGCTCAAGGTGATGGCGGTGACGGGCTTATCCTCTCGCCCCCCTGCGGAGCTCTTCGCGCTGCTGGTCTGCACGCCGGTTGTCTCACGGGCAGGGCTGGTGCTGGGGATGTATGGTCAGCGCTATGCCCGGGAAGGCGAGGGGCTGGGTACGCTGTATATTGGCGGCATTCTGTTTCACGAAGCGGCGATAACGCTGCTCATCGGCGCGCTTATCGTGGTGGCACTGACCGGACTCCACGGCGTGGTGGCGATGCTGGTCACCTGGGGGCTGATGGCGTGCCTGGTGCGCTATTTGCGTACCCGTTTAGGCGGCCAGACCGGCGATACTCTTGGCGCGCTGGCAGAAACCGGCGAGACGCTGTTTCTGCTGGCCCTGATGTGGAGCTAAACCATGCGCCTGGTTCTGGTACGTCACGGGCAAACCGCAGCCAATGAGAGCGGCCTCTTTTACGGCAGCACCGACCTGCCATTAACCGATAAAGGCATTGAGCAGGGGCGGCGAGTGGGGGAGTGTCTGGCGACGCTCACCTTCGGGCAAATTCACTGCAGCCAGCTTCAGCGCGCGCAGCAAACCGCCCGGCTGGTGGTGCCCAACGGCATTATCACTAACAGCGATCCCCGGCTCAACGAGATGCACTTCGGTAGCTGGGAGATGCGCCACCACAGCAGCATTGCCGAAGAGGAACCCCAGGCGTGGCAGCGCTGGGTGGATGACTGGCAGAACGTCACCCCCGGCGGCGGTGAGCCCTTTGCCGAATTTGCCGGGCGGGTAAAAAGCGTTGCCGACGAGCTGGCGCAACAACAGGAAGACGGCGACAGCCTGGTCGTCGCTCATCAGGGAGTATTAAGCCTGATGCTGGCCCACTGGCTACGTATGCCGGCAGAGGCGATGTGGCACTTTCCGTTTCAGCAGGGCAGCTGGACGATGGTGGAAAATCGCGGTGGGTTTATGATCTTACGCCACTTTAATCATCAAAGTCCCTTCCGTTCAGAACAGTGAGAATAACACCCATGCAGAGCATAGAAGCGCTGGTGGCGGCGATCGCCCCGCTGGACGCAGAGAAAATGGCGCAGGCCGCGCAGCACATTGATGGTCTGGTGAAGCCGCTGAATAGCCTTGGCAGGCTGGAGGCGCTGGCTATTCAACTGGCGGGTATGCGGGGGCTGCCGCCGCTGGGCGATCTGGCCAAAGAGATTATCGTGATGTGCGCCGACCACGGTGTCTATCAGGAGGGGGTGGCGCTGGCTCCGCAAGCGGTCACCCGTCTTCAGGCGCAGAATATGCTCAATGGCTCCTCTGGCGTCTGCGTGCTGGCGAAAAGCAACCAGACGACAGTGCTGCCGGTGGATGTGGGCATTAACGGCGACCCCATTGACGGGATGCTCAGCCTGAAAGTGGCGCGGGGCAGCGATAACATCGCCGTCGGCCCGGCAATGCGTCGCGAGCAGGCGGAACAGATCCTGCTGGCGAGCGCTGAGCTGGTAAAACAGCGGGCCGCAGCGGGGATCGCGGTGTTGGGTACCGGTGAGCTGGGGATGGCGAACACCACCCCCGCCTCGGCGATGATCAGCGTCCTGTGCGGCTGCGATCCGCATGAGGTGGTGGGGCATGGTGCAAACCTGCCCCCCGAGCGGCTGCAGCACAAGGAGGCGATTGTCAGGCAGGCCATCCGCGTTAATCAGCCGGATGCCACCGATGCGCTGGACGTGCTGGCGAAGGTAGGGGGGTATGATCTTGTGGGGATGACCGGGGTTATCCTGGGGGCCGGGGCCTGCGGACTGCCGGTGGTGCTCGACGGATTTCTCTCTTACGCTTCGGCAATCGCGGCCTGCCAGATCGCGCCGGCGGTGAAACACTACTGCATCCCTTCCCATTTCTCGGCAGAGAAGGGATCGCAGCGTGCGCTGGAACATCTTGGTTTACAGCCCTATCTCTGGCTCGACCTCCGGCTTGGCGAGGGGAGCGGCGCCGCGCTGGGCATGTCGATCGTCAGCGCCGCCTGCGCCATGTATAGCCAGATGGGCGTGCTGGCGCACAGCGGCATTGACCTTAAGGCTTAACCGTCCTCATTAGCTGTCGCTGATGAGTGCGCCCGAGCAGCAGGACGGTGGTGAGCGCGCCGAGCAGGGCGCAGAACATATCCGACTGGGTATCCCAGGGATCGCCCTGGGTCCCGAGGAAATCATCCGCGCCTTGTCCCATCGCCAGCGCCGCCCACCACTCGATCAGCTCATAGGTGGCGCTAATGGCCAGCGCAATGCAGCAGACCAGAAACGCGGTCATTTTGCGCCCCTGAACGTAATGACCGCGCAGCAAGATCTCCCGCGCGGCCAGGGCCGGCACCAGCCCCTGGAAGAAGTGACCCAGTTTGTCGTAGGGGTTGCGGCTGAGGTCAAACAGCGCCTGCACCTCAAAACCGATGGGCACTTTGGCATAGGTGTACATCCCGCCGACCATCAAAATGAGGGCGTGGAAGAAAATCAGAATGTAGAGCAGCGGGGTTAAGGGATAGCGCTGATGGGTTGCCAGCAGTAGAGGCACAACGATCACCACCGGCGTGACTTCCATCAGCCAGGTGATACGGTCGCCGGTATAGACACCGGTGTAGATCAGGACAAGCAGCAGGATCAACGCGCCGCCTTTTAATGCCGGGGAGAGCGTGGTTGCAGTCATAGCATTCTACTTATTGAAAAATGACTACTATCGACCTGCAGGGGTAAAAATTCAATGGCTGGCAAAGGGATAAAAAAACGGGGCCCGTAGTGGCCCCGTTTTTCAGCTGTGGTTATCAGAACATCTTACGTAAACGCAGACTGAAGGTATGCGCCTGGTAACGGTCACCGGCCTGCAGATCGTAACGGGCATCAATGCTCAGCTCGTTTGCGTCATACAGCGTGCTACCAACCGCCAGACCGGCCATATCTTCGACCGGGGCCGCGCTTTTGGTGATGAAGCTGGTTTCACCAATGGTATCTGCGGCGTAGGTTGCACGGCTGCTCATTTGACGGTTGTCATACTGGTGGATCCAGGAAACCTGTGCGAATGGCGTCAGCTTACCCAGACCGGTGTCGAAGGTTTTTTCGATGCGGGCACCGATATCACTCACCACCGATTCAGAGTGGGTGCTGCCCACGTCCAGCGCCATGCCGTTTCCGCCTGTCTCGGTATAGCCATCAACATGCTGATAACCGTAAGTCAGGCTGGCGAGCGGCGTGACGACCACGTCTGCCGGCAGGGTGATCGGGTAACCGAACTCGGTCTGCAGGGTGACGGAAGAGCCGTTAAATTTACCCTGAGCGGAGCCGGAGAAACCGGTGAACTCAGCGCGACGAACGGAGCTGTAGTTCTGACGGTTCAGCCCTGCGGAGAGGTTCAGGTACCAGGGTTCGCCGGTATAACCTGCGTAAGCAATCACACCGTAGTTATCGGCGGTAGAGGTGTTACCACTCAGGTTGTCTTTACCGTGAACAGAGGTGTTGCTGTAGTTCACCGCCGCACCCAGACGCCAGTCGTCGCCCAGCGCGCGGTCGGCGCCGAGGATCAGACCGCCGAATTTGGCGGAGTAACCGCTGATATCGCGGGTGCTGTCCTGACGGGCATAACCGCCAAACGGCTGACCCCAGACGATCCAGTTCGCGCTATAGTCGTCGCCGGTCGCCACGCCCGTGGTGCCGGAGGCCTGTGGATTGCGTACGGCATCAATGTGTGCGCCAACCACGGCCTGCGCGGTAGAGGTTGCTACCCCTGCTGCGGTGCTGGTGTTGATATTCTGACCCGGAGAAAGCTTCTCGCCCACGCGGTTGGCTTCTGCAGTGCCATCGATCGCTAAAGAGGCGTTATACAGTTCAAGCAGCTGCGGGGAAGCGATGCCAGAGTAGTTGCTCAGACCGCCCAGCGCCGCGGTTGCGGTTGGCGTGGTAGCCCAGCTGTGTTTACCTGGCTGTGCAGGTTCTGTCGGCTCAGGTTGTGATGGCTGAGTCGGTTGCGTCGGCAGAGTCGGCTCAGGTTGCGCCGGCTGAGTTGGCTGAGTGGGCTGCGTCGGCGTCGGCTGAGTCGGAGTCGGCTTCGTCGGCGTTGTCGGCAGAGTTGGGGTCGGCTTTGTCGGCGTAGTCGGTTGAGTTGGCGTCGGCTGCGTCGGCGTTGTCGGCTCAGGTTTGGTTGGGTTCGTCACCACATCCGGTTCACTGTTCTGTGGGCCCACGGTCAGCACCAGGGCTTTATTGGCATCAACCTCATACACTGAACCGTAAACCTTGCCGTTATAACCGACGGCTTTATATTTCAACGCGCTGGCGTTGTATTGCGTGTCCGCGCCCTGCGCGTTAATCACCACATAGCGCTGACCTTCAGCGAATTTGTAGGTGCTGCCGGTACGCAGTAGGTTAACGCTGGAACCCGCGTCGATGACGGCGTTGCCGCTAACGTTCAGGCGGCCGTAGCCACTGTCGCTCAGCAGGTCGAGGTCCTGGGTCGCCAGATCGGAGATCCCGGAAATCAGCGTCGCAGCGGCTTTTTGATGGTAATCGCCGGTGATGCTGATGGCGTTATTCACCTGCAGCGAGGCCGCGTCGTTCACCACGGTGCTGTTGTTGGTCAACACGTTGTCATTCAGCAACAGGGAACCGGTACCAAAGATGAGATCGGATTTGGTGGTGGTAATGGTGCCGACAGTGTTGAGCCCATCAAGGCCGGTCAGCACGCCCACGGAGTGATCGCCGCCGTTAATTTTCAGCGCGACAGGGCTACGGGATTCAATAATGCCCTTCACCATATTGGTGTTAGTCAGCGTCACGTCAGCGCTGGCATTGCCATTATTGATGTCGCTGTAAATATAGAGCGCGTAGGTCTGGCCGCTTATCACGCCGTTATTCACAATGGTCATGGCATCCGGCGTGGTATTGAAATTAATCAGGTAAATACCTGAGTAACTACCAACGATCTCGCCGTTATTAACGATACTCTTGATTGAGGTAGTGCCGGAGGTACTGTCAAAGATACCAATGCTGCCGTGGATCGTGCCATTATTCTCGAGGGTATTGATGATACCGTAGTTGTGAATGCCGCTGTTACTGGCCTCAATGGTATTATCGTTAATCAGCGTGGTGATGGTGCCATGGTTATAAACCCCTGAGCTGTCACCCATCATATCCTCAGTGGCGATCAGACTTCCGGTGTTATGCAGCGTACCGATGGAGCCGCTGTTGTAAATAGCGCCATTGTTGCCAAATCCTGGCATATTTCCCGATTCGGTTGCGATGACCCCGGCGTTATTTAAATTATCAATTCGCCCCAGGTTACTGATACCGCGTGGCCCGTTAATTGTGCCATCAACTGCGTTAGTCAGCGTGCCGATATTGCCGGCATTATCAATCGCGCCAGTATCGTAATAATTAAGGCTATAGCTGTCGGATGAAAATTCAATTTTGCCATGGTTGATGAAGTTTGAAACTACACCGGCAGAACTGACTTCAAGAATACTGCCATAGTGATAGCGATTGACGCTGGCAAGGGTGCCATTGTTAATCAGTGTACCGACATTACCATCAATTTGGGCAATATTAAGATTGCTATAAGAATTATTGTCAGCCATATCCTGAATATGGCTGTTATTAATAAGGGTTCCAACAGTAATACCCGAGTTCACCGCTAACGCCGTGGTGGGGTTACCGGTCAGTGGGTCATCAATAATGACGCTATCAGCAGAGGTCGTGATAACGAGATCGCTTGAGGCAACAGCAAAGGCGTGCGTAGTCATCAAACCCTGCGCAGCCGCGGAGGCCAGCAGCAGAGAGATCAGCTGGCTAAGGCGTTTTTTTTCCATGGTGTACCATCATAAAGTTGCAAACATTGTAAGATGCAGCTGGTCTAATCTTCGGATTAATCCGATATCATTGGTGTGGAGAATATACATTTTGTTGCCAAAAACAATAAGCGCTGCTTAATTATTTGTTATTGAAACAAAGGCCTCTTTTTTATGTGCCTTTTAATTTAACTTAGGGATTGGAATTAAATGCAGCAAAAACAAAATATATTCTTTCTGGTGCTATTGATTCATTTATCTTTTTTATTAACAGGGTGTGTTTCAGGGGATCTTAATCAGGCGGCAAATAAAATGGCTGCCCGTTCTGGTCTGATCAGCACTGATTTGCAGGCTAATCAATTTACCCTGGTTAGCTGGAGCCGAATTACCCCTCCGGTTAATTTATTGCGGGTGTACATTGAAGGGGACGGCTTTGCCTGGAGAAGTCGTACCCAGCCATCAAATAACCCCACCCCGCATAATCCGGTTGGCCTGAAACTGGCCGCCAGCGATACAGCGGCCAATGTGCTCTATCTCGCCCGGCCCTGTCAGTTTTTATCTTCGCCTCTGCCGCGCCAGTGCCAGGTAAACATGTGGACAAACGATCGTTTTTCTCCCGCGGTGATTGATGCCATGAACGAGGCGCTCGACCAGGTCGTGCAGCGCTACCCGGGCGTGCAACTCGATGTGATTGGCTACTCCGGCGGCGGAAATATTGCCGCGCTGCTGGCTGAGCGACGTCGCGATGTGCGGACTCTGCGCACCGTAGCAGGCAACCTGGATGTGGCCTTTGTGAATAGGCAGCACAAGGTCAGCCCCATGCCGCACGCGCTTAGCGCGATGGATGCAGCCGCGACCCTGCGCCACGTGCCGCAAACCCACTTCAGCGGTGAAGAGGATACGACCGTTCCACCTGCCGTCGCCGCGCGTTTTCAGCAGGCGGTGGGCGGCGATTGTGTTCGGGTTGTGCGCGTAGCAGGTATGGCGCATGGATCTGACTGGGCATCCGTCTGGCCAGCGCTGCTGGCGAAGGGGGTTCCTGCGTGTTAAGTGAAGCGTTATAAAATAACCAGGCGCAAAATGATAAACTCATCGCTCGCCGCAACGGTTGAAAATAGGCAGGGCCGAGCCATGAAAAAAAGTGAGTTTGTTACCCAGGATCTTCTGAGCAAGATTTATCAGGAGAGCACGCCTGGGCCGCGTAAACTGCCCCCTGAGCGGCAACTGGCCGAAGAGTATGGCGTGTCGCGCTTTACGATTCGTCAGGCGCTGGAAAAACTGGTGAGCATTGGCGTGGTGCGCATTGTGCAGGGCTCGGGGATCTGGATCAACGAGCATGCGCGTAACAACCCACTGATCTACAACTCGATCACCGAAAAGCGCTTTGATCAGATGCGCTACCGGATGCTCAGCCTGCATAAGCGGCGGCCTGACCGGGCGGCGCAACAGATCTTTGGCATCGCGGAAGAGAGCTTCATCTGGCACTTTTGCCGTCTGCGTTATGTCGACGATCAGCCGGTACAGCTGGAGGTTTCCAGTATGCCTGTCGCGGACTTTCCCGACCTCAATCAACAGGCGATCGAGCGTTCTATCCAGCAGTATGTGGTGAGTAAAGGTTTAACTATCTCGCACATGCTCACGACCTATCGCGCCGTGAGCGTCAGCCGTGAACAGGCCGTCATGCTGGGCTGCAAAAAAGGCAGCCCGGCAATGCATATCAATAACCGTGGGATACTGGAGGGAGGGCGCGTCTTTGAAGTCAGCGATATCATTGATATCAACTATACCTGTACCTACGTCACCCCGTGGAACCGCGATAACTTAGCCTGGCGGCAAAATCAGGGCGTGTGAATCGCGCCATCGGGCAAACGACTTTGCGTCCATTCGTGTGGGCGATAGACCACCGGATGCGCCCGCGCCAGCTCCTCATTGAACCCTACGCCAATGCCTGGCGCGACAGGGGGATAGATAAAGCCCTCTTTCGCCTCTGGCGCCCCCGGGAACACCCGATCGGTGGTGTCCGAACGCGGGATGAACTCCTGAATAGCGGCATTGTGCAGGTGAATGTTCAGATGGGTATTCACCGCCACGCCGATGGGCGTCATGTCGCCGGGGCCATGCCACGCCAGGCGTACCCCGAAGGCCTGACAGAGATGCGCCAGTTTGATAGCCGGGGTGATGCCGCCAATTTGCGAAACATGGCAGCGGATGAAGTCGATACGGCGATTCACAATCAGGTCATGCCATTCCGCCGGGTTATTAAAGAGCTCGCCCATCGCCAGCGGGACGCAGCTTTGTTGGCGAACCTGCTCCAGCCATCCGCTCTGCTGCGGCGGGAGAATATCTTCGATAAAGTAAGGCTGATAAGGCTCCAGCTGTTTCGCCAGTTGAACGGCCTGCTGAGGGAAGAGGCGCTCATGTACATCGTGCAAGAACTGGATCTTCCAGCCATATTTTTCCCGCAGGGCGCGGAACATCTCCACGGTGTTAGCCATGTACTCGTGTTGATCGAACCAGGCCCCGGGGGTAGGGTTATCAGGCGCGTGCAGGGCTGACGGCGTGCCGCCATAAAACCCTAACTGGCAGCGAATATGACGATAGCCCTGCGCCAGTAGCGTATCCACAGAGGCGAACAGCGCACCCAGCGTCTCGCCGCTGGCATGACTGTAAGCGGGGATCGCATCGCGAGATTTGCCGCCCAGCAGCTGGTAAAGCGGCATACCCGCCAGCTGGCCTTTGATATCCCACAGGGCCATGTCCACGCCAGAAATGGCGTTGTTCATTGCCGGGCCGTTACGCCAGTAGGCGTTCACGTTCATCATCTGCCACAGGTCTTCGATGTTACTGGCATCGCGGCCTATCAGCAGCGGCTTTAGATATTCATCGACCAGCGTTTTGACCGCCAGCGGACGCTGCTGGAAAGTGGCGCAGCCGTGCCCGATTACCCCCTGTTCAGTGGTAACGCGCACGGTCACCAGGTTATGTCTGTCCGGACGGGTAATAAAGCAGGCAATATCTTTAATAATCACAGGCGTCACGAAGAACTCCTTTGCGGCGACTTTGGGAATAGGTGATAGGTTTATCATCGCCCTAAAAATGTTGGCAGGTAAACCGTTTTTTTTATTATTTATTTTGGTCAGTTATTTGCGAATAAATGAATTAAAAACCGTACCAATTTTGCTAAAGCGTGGTTTTTTGGCCTCTGTTTGTAAGTAACTGTGAGGCTAGTCAACTTTTATTGGTTTGTTTTGTAAGGTGGGTTTAATTATGCTTCTGGACAACATTAAAACAACAACACCGGCAGGAGTCTTTATGGGGACGCAAGAAGCCATCAACAATATTATTCGTCTGGTCGGTGGCCAGGGGAATATAAATAAAGTCTGGCACTGCATGACGCGATTACGCTTCGATTTAATCGACGACAATAAAGTGGATCAGGCCGCCATTAAAAATCTCCCGGGCGTGCTGGGGGCTCAGCTCCAGAGCGACCAGTTTCAGGTCATTATCGGGCCAAAGGTGAATAGCTGGTATGAACAAATGCTGAAGGTGCTGGGACAGAGCACCGACAGCGCACCAGCGGAGACAAAAGGGCGCAAGAGCCTGGTCTCGATGTTTATGGATACCGTTTCCGGCGTATTTGGCCCCATCGTACCTGCCATTGCCGGCGCAGGGATGATCAAAGGGCTGCTGGCGGGTCTCATTGCGCTGAAGGTGGTTTCTGCGAAGAGCGATACCGTGATGGTTATCGATCTGATCGCCAGCGGCGTCTTTTACTTCCTGCCCTTCTTCCTGGCGGTGTCGGCGGCCAGGATCTTTAAAACGAATGAATACCTGGCGGCAGCCGTTGCGGCCTGCCTGATGTATCCTTCGCTGATTGAGGCGGCTAAAGCGCTGGCGGCGCATCAGGAAGGGGCGGTAAGCGCGCTCTGGCTGCTTAATGCTATTCCGGTATCGGTGTTTAACTACGCCTCAAGCGTTATTCCGGTCATCTTCTCGGTGCTGGCGCTGAGCTATATCCATCGCTGGGTGGATAGCATCATGCCGGATGTGCTGAAAACCGTATTTACGCCCACGCTGACGCTGTTTATTGGCGCGCTGGCCGCGCTGGTGGTGATTGGCCCCATCGGGATCTGGCTGGGTAAAGGGCTGGCCTACTTTATTGAAGGGCTGTTCGGCGTGTCGGCGAGCTTTGCCGGGTTAATCGTCGGTGCGATACGTCCGGTGGCCATTCTTACCGGCATGCACCACGCCATGACGCCCATCGCGTTACAAAACTTCAGCGACCGCGGCTACGACATGCTGATGCCAATGATGTTTATGGCTAACATGGCGATTGCCGGTGCGACCTTTGCAATCTGGCGCCTGAGCCGCGATCGTCAGGAGAAAACGGTCACGCTGTCAGCCGCGATTTCGGCCCTGTTGGGGATCACCGAGCCGGCGCTATTTGGCGTACTGACCCGCTACAAAAAAGCCTTTATCGCGGCTACGGTAGCCAGCTCGCTGGCATCGGCGTTTATCGCCTTCTTCGGAGTGCGCCTGTATGGCTACATTCTGTCGAGCATCTTTAGTTTACCCGCCTATATTGGCCCGTACTTTATGTTTGCGCTATCGGGTGTGGCTATTGCGCTGGTGCTGTCGTTTGTCATCACGACGGTGCTGGTGGGAAGAGAGCAGGCGGCAGAGAAATAGCGCGCATTGGGCTGAATGCTTTACCGATAAAACCCGATGGGTATTTAGCAAAGCCTGCCAGCGGCAGGCTTTGTTGGCTTTTAGTAGGAGATCGTGAAGACGGAGGTGCCTTTAATATCACCTGCAGTGACGCCGTTTGCCGTTTTCACGTAAGTTGCTTTGTAGCGTACCAGGGTAGGAGCGCCCGGCGTAAACGCGACCGTTTTAGTGCTTGAGCCGTCAAGTTTGATGCGGCTATTGTCATAATTGACGAGGGTGATTGCCGCATTGCGGGCTGGGTTAGTGGTAATTTCGTTGACCAGGACATTATCCATCGCAGCATTGAAGTTACCTGACATACTTACCGTCAGATTCCCCGTAAAATTACGTCCTCCGGTTTTGCAGTCCTGAATGGTATAGAACACGTCCTTCGCAAATGTCATTGAAGGGGCGTTGACTGCCAGTTTTTCAAGTTCATTCGCTCTAATATCGTCGAGCCTGACGGTATTGCTGGTTATGGCGCCGCCCGGAGTAATATTACAGGATTCAGTGTCATCGATGACAATGCCGTCAATCACAACCTGAGCCGTATTCCCTGCGGCCATAGCCGGGACGCTCATCACCGTCGCTACGGCAATAATAGCGGCTTGAATATTTTTATTCATTTACAAAATCCATATTTAATTTAATGAAAATTCCTGAGGCAAATAGAAATGATCACGCTGAAATTTCCTGGTGATACAAACTGAATTTGCTGTTCTGCTTTTTCGCAAAAATAATATTACCTTGCCCTGAGCCTGACCTGAAGTGATTTTCATAAACGGAAAGCTATTATTCCCTTAAAGGGGTGGATTAGGAATTTATTCGGCTGAGATTCATCTCGGCAATATATTTATTTTTTTTGTAGTCCTGATTAATATGTTTCATAATTAATCTGAGCCATTTCTATAAATAATATTATAAAAGGTTATTGTTTATTTTTTAGATTTGCAGGCTGAATGATTTAAGTGCTGCGGCGAATAATCGAACGAAGTTCGATGGAGAGTCCGGCTTCAGAAAGCAAAAAACCCGCCATAGGCGGGTTCTTCTGAATAGTGGTGCCCGGACTCGGAATCGAACCAAGGACACGGGGATTTTCAATCCCCTGCTCTACCGACTGAGCTATCCGGGCAACGGGCCGCATTAAACCCGATCCGCCCATTCGCGTCAACGAAATTTGTTGTTTTCGCTACAGACTGCACACTCTCTCGCCAGATTGCTGCGAACTCAGGCAAAAAAGGCCGTCCACAGGGCCGAGAGCGGCATGGCGATGATCAACGCGGGAAGCATATTCACCACGGCGAACATCTTAATGCCGCAAATCCGCAACCCGGTTGCCAGCAGCAGCAGGCCGCCCACGGCAGTAAAATCGGCCATCATCGCCGGGGTGGTGAGCGGCAATATGAGCGTGGCACAGGTCGCCAGAGCAAGCTGAATCAGCAACATCGGCACGCTAATCGCCGCCACGGCGATACCCAGCGTGGTGGCAAAGATGGTGGCGGTGAAGAAATCGAGAAACGCCTTAGCGATAAGAATGCTCGGGTCGCCGGTCATCCCCTCCTGCATCGAGCCAAAAATACCGGTGCCGCTGGCGCAGAAGAGAATAATGATTGCCACATAGCTCTGAATAAATGAATCGTGCGCGCCGGCGGCGTTCTTGCCGCGCGAGATCAGATTTTTGGCTTTGCCGACGGCACCGTTAATACCTTTTTCCAGATAGCAAAATTCGCCGATCAACGCACCGAGCAGGGTCGCCAGCACCATCACCGGCAGGTTGGCGCACTTGATGACCAGCAGAATGCCGATACCCAGCGAGGCCAGACCAAAAATCGACGGCATGGAGGAGCGAATACGCTCAGGTAAACGCTGGCTTAAAACCGCGCCAAGCACGCCGCCCAGCAGCACGGCACTTGCATTGATAAAGGGGCCGATAACCAAAATGGACTCCTGTTAATTACTCATTGATATTGCATTATTATTACTCTTTTCAGAGAGTAATCGCCAATTCTTAGCCGCTTTTCTGCATAAGGATTCTTCCTTGCGCCCCCTGGCGAAAGGTGACATTATTGCGCGAATTTTCTCCTTCAGGATACGGGGCCGCCTATGAATATGCTGTATGTCGCTTTGCGAATGGCTGGCCGTATCTCCGCTTTCTCCTCTATCCTCACCATGCGGTGAGGGTATCGCACGCTCGCTGCAGGACAGCAGTAAAATCAGACATGTTCTGCTTTTACTGATGTCTGGCGGTCGGAGCTGAACTCCGGTCAGACACATTCGTTGGGCAGGGTTGTCACCCTGTCCGGGGCTTTTTCTCGCCTTTAACGGGTATTTGCGCTTATGAAAACAATGAAAATTGCCGTCAGCCGCGAGCTGGTTTCCGCCTTGTCCACGCACCGGGAAGTGGTGACGCTGGATAACACCGATTTTACGGATGTGGCGGCAGTCGTCATTACCCTCGCTGATAGTCACAGCGGTATCCTGGCCTTACTGAAACGCACGGGGTTCCAGCTACCTGTCTTTATGTTCTCGCAAGAGCCGCTGGATGCGCCTGCCGGGGTTGCCGCCGTCATCGCGGGTAAAGCGCAGGAGTGGCTGGAGCTCGAAAACGCCGCCTGCCACTACGAAGAGACGCTGCTGCCGCCATTTTTCGATACCCTGACCCAGTACGTTGCCATGGAGAACAGCACCTTTGCCTGCCCTGGCCATCAGCACGGTGCCTTCTTTAAAAAGCACCCGGCCGGGCGTCAGTTCTTCGACTTTTTTGGCGAGAATCTCTTTCGCGCCGATATGTGCAACGCCGACGTCAAACTGGGCGATCTGCTGATCCACGAAGGCTCGGCCAAGCATGCGCAGAAATTCGCGGCAAAGGTCTTTAACGCCGACAAAACCTACTTCGTGCTGAACGGCACCTCTGCCGCTAACAAAGTGGTGACCAATGCGCTGCTCACCCGTGGCGACCTGGTGCTGTTTGACCGCAACAACCATAAATCAAACCATCATGGAGCGCTGATTCAGGCCGGTGCGACGCCGGTCTATCTGGAGGCGGCGCGAAACCCGTTTGGCTTTATCGGCGGGATTGATGAACACTGCTTTAACGATGACTATCTGCGTAAATTGATTCGCGAGGTGGCACCCGCGAAGGCGAACGATGCACGTCCGTTCCGCCTGGCGGTGATCCAGCTCGGCACCTACGATGGCACCATCTACAATGCTCGTCAGGTCATCGACAAAATTGGTCACCTCTGCGACTACATCCTGTTTGACTCGGCATGGGTCGGTTATGAGCAGTTTATCCCGATGATGGCCGACAGCTCACCGCTGTTACTGGAACTGAACGAGAACGATCCAGGTATTTTTGTCACCCAGTCGGTGCACAAACAGCAGGCCGGGTTCTCGCAAACCTCGCAAATCCATAAAAAAGATAACCACATTCGCGGCCAGGCACGCTTCTGCCCGCATAAGCGCCTGAATAATGCCTTTATGCTGCATGCCTCTACCAGCCCGTTCTATCCGCTGTTTGCCGCGCTGGATGTGAACGCCAAGATGCACGAAGGGGAGAGCGGACGCCGTCTCTGGGCGGAGTGCGTCGCGCTGGGTATTGAAGCGCGTAAAGCGATTATCGCTAACTGCAAAATGATACGTCCGTTTATTCCGCCGGAGGTAGGCGGGCGACCCTGGCAGGACCATCCCACCCACGCGATTGCCAGTGAACTGCGCTTCTTTAGCTTTGAGCCGGGAGCAAAATGGCATGGCTTTGAGGGCTACGCCAGTGAGCAATATTTTGTCGATCCCTGCAAGCTACTGCTGACCACCCCCGGCATCGACGCGCAAACCGGGGAGTACACCGACTTCGGTATTCCGGCGACTATTCTGGCGCACTATCTGCGTGAAAACGGGATTGTGCCGGAGAAATGCGACCTCAACTCAATCCTCTTCCTGCTCACCCCGGCGGAGAGCGCAGACAAGATGGCGCAGCTGGTGGCGATGCTCGGCCAGTTCGAACAGCACATTGAAGACGATACGCCGCTGGCGGACGTGCTGCCCACCATCTGGCAGAAGTATCCGGTGCGCTACCGCGACTACACCCTGCGTCAGCTATGCCAGGAGATGCACGATCTGTACGTCAGCTTTGATGTGAAAGATTTGCAAAAAGCGATGTTCCGACAGGAGAGCCTGCCGCAGGTGGCGATGAACCCGCAGGATGCTAACCAGGCGTTTATCCGCGGCGACGTGGAGCTGGTGCGTATTAGCGAAGCGGAAGGGCATATCGCTGCTGAAGGGGCGTTGCCTTATCCACCGGGCGTGCTGTGCGTTGTGCCTGGCGAAGTGTGGGGCGGGGCGGTACAGCGTTACTTCCTGGCGCTGGAAGAGGGGGTTAATCTTCTGCCCGGCTTCTCGCCGGAGCTACAGGGGGTCTATAGCGAAAAGGATGCGGACGGAATTAAGCGGTTGTACGGCTATGTGCTGAAGTGATGCACAGCCCCTCTCCCGTGGGAGAGGGGCAACATCTTATGAGTGTGCGATGGGCTGAACGCCATCCGCAGTACGAACATGTTTGTATTTGAACAGAGCCATGAAGGCAAAGAACAGCACCACGGAGTAACCGGCGAAGATTAGCCATACCGGCTGCCAGTCGGTAATGCCGTTAGTGGTATACATCTCCACAACCTTACCGCTCACAATCCCACCGAGAATACAGCCGAAGCCGTTGGTCATCATCAGGAACATCCCCTGCGCACTGGCGCGAATTTCAGGGCGAACCTCTTTCTCGACAAACACGGAACCCGAGATGTTGAAGAAGTCGAAGGCGCAGCCGTAGACAATCATCGACAGCACCAGCAGCACGGTGCCGAAGGCAGACGGGTCACCGTAAGCGAACAGACCAAAGCGCAGCATCCACGCGGCGATACTGATCAGCATCACGTTCTTGATGCCATAGCGGCTCAGGAAGAACGGGATAGTCAGGATAAACAGCGTCTCGGAGATCTGCGAAATCGACATCATTACCGACGCGTGTTCAACGATAAAGCTACCCGAGAAGAGCGGATCGTTATCAAAGCTGTGCAGGAACGTATTGCCGAACATGTTGGTGATTTGCAGTTCAGCGCCCAGCAGCATCGAGAAGATAAAGAAGATCGCCATGCGTTTATTTTTGAACAGCGCAAACGCATCCAGACCGAGCATGCTGCTCCAGCTCTGGTTTTTCTGCTGGTTGGAAACCGGGATATGGGGCAGCGTCAGGGTGAACAGCACCAGCAGTACGGAGAGCGCCGCGCCGATATAGAGCTGCATATGGCTCAGTTCGAACCCAGAGAAGCTCACCGCCCACATCGCCATGATAAAGCCGATGGTGCCCCAGATACGGATTGGCGGGAAGTCGGTCACGATATCCATACCTGCCGTTTTCAGGCGATAGTAGGAGATAGAGTTGATCAGCCCAAGCGTTGGCATATAGGCCAGCGAGTTAAGCAGAATGACCGCAAACATCGCCCCAGGCGTGGTCACCCCGGCCGCCATAAATAGCGTTGCTGCGCCTACAAGGTGACAGAGTGCGTACAACCACTTCGCACTGATCCACTTATCCGCCACAATCCCCAGCAACGTCGGCATAAACACCGCCGCGATACCGAGCGAGCTGTATACCGCCCCGATGGATGCGCCATCAAATTTCAGCGTGACAAACATGTAGGAGCCGAGCGTGGTTAGCCAGCTCCCCCACAGGCAGAACTGCAGAAATGACAAAATTTTAAGCTGCAGCTTAAGGTTCATGTTGCTTTCCTCACAAGTGAGCGGGCTAATTGTTAGTGTGTAAACATTCAGGGGGGCTATTTGGTGCAATTCTATCAGTGGACGGCCTGATGTTTTGTTACCTCCCGCAAAAAAATGCAATCCTCATTAATTTGCAGTTTGGATTGTGATGCAAATAACATTTTCGTATGGCCAGGAGGGCGTTGTGGCGTTCACCTCACCCTGCCGCAGGGAGATGGGGCAGGGTGAGGAGGAAGTGTGGACTAACGACGACGATAGTTTTTCTGCGCCGTATTCACTTTGTAGAGATAGCGACGGGATTCACCGGATGGATGGCGGGTGGTCAGGGTCTGATAGACATCGCCTGGCGCCATGCTGTTGATGATATTCGCCGCCTGCAGCTTATCGCCGGAGAAAACGCGCAGCACGCTGCCCGCACCGCCGTTGTAGGCGGTGATCACCGCATAACGACGCGACGTAGGGTTATCAATGCCGCTCAGGTAGACATTGTTCAGCATCGCCAGGTAGGCGGTGCCGGTATCAATGTTACTGGCAGGATCGAACAGATAGCTACGGCTCGGCGTACCGGATTTCCCCTGTGAACGGAACACGTCTTTCCCGGCGCTGTGCTGCACAACCTGCATCAGACCCAGCGCGTCGGAACGGCTGACGGCATAAGGGTTAAACGAGGATTCAGTCTGCATAATCGCAAGGATCAGCGACTCATCGACGCCATACTTACGCGATGCCTGACGCACCATACCGATGTACTTATGGGCACGTTTATCGAGGTGGTTCGGTACCAGATTGATGGTGACGCTGTAGATGATTTTCAGGCCGTTGGTGCGGCTCTTCATGCGCGTTTGTAACAGATAATCGGCGAAGTTCGAGGCGCGACCTTCCCAGCGAATCGGCTGGCCGGTCTGGTCCACTACCTGGCCGTACAGGAACGGCTCTTTAGAGATGGTGATGTCGTCGGCATCAGAATAGAGATCGATAGTGCCCGGATCGTCACCCATCAACAAGGTTTTGATGATGGCCTGACGCAGGCGTGCCGCAGGTTCAGTGCCTGCAATGGTTTCAATCGTGATCGTACCGTCATCAAAGTTGATGTGGCTACGGGTCTGATACGCGTCGGTATATTTAACGTAATCTTTTGGTCCGGCAATCAGGACCTCGTTAAATCCCCAAATATTTTCAATGTTATGGGCAAACTGCCCCATCAGAATGTCAAAACCGTTAGTGTCTTTTATCCAGGCTTCGTTATAGCTATCGCCTTTATTTTTCGAGGAACAAGAAACAAGCAACGGCGCAACAAGGGCTAGCGCTAAAAATTTTTTCATCATTCCGGGAGTGCGTGTTGTGAGCAGTGAAAAGGGCCATCTGGCCCTTCATTATTTTTCCGGCGGCGTATAGCCTTCGATGTGAACATCCTTACCTTCGAACAGGAAGTTGATCATCTCCTGCTCCAGTAATTTACGATGTTCAGCGTTCATCATATTGAGCTTCTGCTCGTTAATGATCATGGTCTGCTTATGCTGCCACTGCGCCCAGGCTTCTTTGGAGATCTCGTTATAGATGCGCTTACCCAACTCGCCTGGATAAAGCTGGAAGTCTTGACCCTCTGCGTCACGTTGCAGGAAGGTGCAAAAAATTGTTCTGGCCATAATCATTCCTCTTTGTCGTGCCGGGGCTACGCTAATGCCCCAACACGTAATTGCTGTAACAAGCGCTCTACAGGTGCCGCCAGTCCCACTGACGGTGGCTGCGCTAAGTTATACCAGAGACCGGTTCCCTCATCCATGCACGCGGTGAATGAGGACACAGGAAGCCACATTGGCACAATATCCAGGTGGAAATGGCTAAAGGTGTGGCGAAACGCGGTTAACTGCCGAAGATTATCGGCATTAATCTGCCGATCCGCCAGCCAGGCGCGTAGCCCGGCTTCGTCGGCAAACTGCGGGAAACAGAACAATCCACCCCACAGCCCGCTCGGCGGACGCTGGGCCAGGAAGACGTTCTCATCATGCTGCAGCAGCAGAAAATAGCCGGTGCGCTCTGGCAGCGTTTGCTTAGGTTTTTTGCCGGGGTAGTTAGCCCATGAATGGTTGGCATAGGCTACGCAGAGGTTATTGACCGGGCAAAGCTCGCACTTTGGTCTGGAGCGGGTGCAGACCATCGCTCCTAAATCCATCATTGCCTGATTAAACTGCTCAACCCCTTTGGCCGGCGTCACCGCGTCGCTTAACGCCCACAGACGCTTTTCGACCTCTTTTTTTCCGGGCCAGCCGTCAACGGCGTAGCAGCGAGCGAGCACCCGCTTAACGTTGCCGTCCAGTATTGGAAAATGTTTGCCCAGCGACAGGGAGAGTACCGCCCCGGCGGTGGAACGCCCGACACCGGGCAGCGCCGCAACCTCGTCAAAGGTTTCCGGGAACTTACCCTTATGGAGCGTGGCAACCTGCTGAGCGGCTTTGTGCAGATTACGCGCCCGGGCGTAATAGCCAAGCCCGGTCCACAAATGCAGCACTTCATCAAGGGGGGCATTCGCCAGATCGGTTACCGTTGGGAAACGCGCCATAAAGCGCTCAAAATAGGGGATCACGGTGGCGACCTGCGTTTGTTGCAACATCACCTCAGAGAGCCATACTTTGTAGGGCGTTTTTTCAACTTGCCAGGGCAGGGTTTTACGCCCGTATTTGTCGTACCAGTCCAGCACCTGGGCTGAAAATTGAGAGGCTTGCATGGTCTTCGATTCGCGATATCAGGGGGGCGAATTGCAGCACAGCGGCAATCGGCTGTAAACCGGATCTTTCCCATGCTTGCATAGATGCCTTAACTTTGGATAATGCCCGTTTCCCGAACATACTCACAAGCAGACTACTCTTTTATGAAAAACGACGTCATTTCACCGGAATTTGATGAAAACGGCCGCCCGCTGCGCCGTATTCGCAGCTTCGTCCGCCGTCAGGGGCGCCTGACCAAAGGTCAGCAACATGCGCTGGACAACTACTGGCCGGTGATGGGCGTTGAGTTCAGCGAGCAGCCTGTCGATTTTGTCGAACTGTTTGGCCGCGACGCGCCCATCACCCTGGAAATTGGTTTTGGCATGGGCGCTTCGCTGGTCACGATGGCGAAAGCGCGCCCGGAACAAAATTTCCTCGGTATTGAAGTGCACTCCCCGGGCGTGGGCGCATGTCTGGCTACGGCCCATGAAGAGGGTGTCGAAAACCTGCGTGTGATGTGCCACGATGCGGTAGAAGTGCTGCACAAAATGATCCCTGACAACTCACTTAACATGGTTCAGCTCTTTTTCCCTGACCCATGGCACAAGGCGCGTCATAATAAACGTCGCATTGTGCAGGCACCCTTTGCTGAGTTAGTGAAGAGTAAGCTTAAACTGGGTGGCGTTTTCCATATGGCGACCGACTGGGAAGCCTATGCAGAACATATGCTGGAAGTCATGTCGGGTCTCGACGGGTATAAAAACCAGTCGCAAAGTAACGACTACGTGCCGCGTCCGGACTCCCGGCCGGTAACCAAATTTGAACAGCGTGGCCATCGTCTTGGTCACGGCGTATGGGACTTAATGTTCGAGAGGGTGAAATAATGGCAAAGAACCGTAGCCGTCGTCTGCGTAAGAAAATGCACATCGACGAATTCCAGGAAGTAGGTTTTTCCGTTGCATGGCGTTTTCCGGAAGGCACCAGCGTAGAACAGATCGATAAAGACGTTGATGCGTTTATCGAAGAGGTTATCGAACCTAACCAGCTGGCCTTTGATGGCAGTGGCTACCTGGCGTGGGAAGGTCTGATCTGCAAACAAGAGATCGGCCGTTGCACGGAAGAACATCAGGCTATCGTCCGTAAATGGTTAGAAGACCATAAATACGAAGAGGTACGCATCAGCGAACTTTTCGACGTCTGGTGGGACTAATTAAACATAAGGGGCCAGCATTTGCTGGCCCATTTTGT
The DNA here is from genome assembly GCF_002430365.1 of Leclercia sp. UBA5958. NCBI lineage: Bacteria > Pseudomonadati > Pseudomonadota > Gammaproteobacteria > Enterobacterales > Enterobacteriaceae > Leclercia > Leclercia sp. UBA5958. The sequence goes on from NZ_DJCE01000004.1 coordinate 290,629, forward strand.
CTGAGGGAGTTTTTATGATGCGCAAAACGCTGCTGGCAGCGGCACTGATGGCAACCGCCTTAACGGCGCATGCGGAATATAAATGTGAAGTGACGCCGCGTGACGATGTAATCCTGAGCCCGCAAACCGTGCAGGTGAAAGGCGAGAACGGCAATCTGGTCATTACCCCGGATGGCAGCGTCATGTTTAATGGCAAACAAGCGAGCCTGAGCGCAGCCCAGCGTGAGCAGGCGAAAGATTATCAGGCCGATCTGCGCTCTGCGCTGCCGTGGATCGACGACGGCGCCCGTACCCGCGTAGAAAAGGGCCGCGTGGCGCTGGATAAGATCATCGCCAAAGAGGTGGGGGAGAGCAGCAACATGCGTACCCGCCTGACCAAACTGGATGCCCAGTTGAAAGAGCAGATGAACCGCATCATTGAACGCCGTCCCGACGGCCTGACCTTCCACTACAAAGCTATCGACCAGGTGCGTGCCGACGGCCAGCAGCTGGTGAACCAGGCGATGGGCGGTATTTTGCAGGACAGCATCAACGAGATGGGCGCAAAAGCCGTGCTGAAAGGCGGCGGAAACCCGCTGCAGGGCGTGCTGGGTAGCCTGGGCGGATTACAGACTTCGATTCAGAATGAGTGGAAGAATCAGGAAGCGGATTTCCAGGCCTTCGGCAAAGATGTCTGTAAACGCGTGGTGTCGCTGGAAGAGAGCAGGAAGGCGCTGGTAGGGACGCTGAAGTAAGTTTCTTTACCCCTCACCCTAACCCTCTCCCCAAAGGGGCGAGGGGATAGTTTGCTCCCTCATCTCGTAGGCGAGGTGATGGTTTGCTCCCTCACCTCGTAGGCGAGGCGATGGTTTGCCCCCTCTCCCTTTCAGGGAGAGGGTCGGGGTGAGGGTAGCAGCGTTTGCAGTGTCTCAAGGATTTTTTCTAATACCGCCTCTTCATTATTCCAGAGTTCGTTGTTCCAGAATCGAATGACGTACCACCCCTTTTGGTTTAACCACAACGACCTTTGCTCATCGTAGTCCTGTTTTTCATCATGTTGCCCGCCATCCAGTTCAACCGCCAGTCGCGCTTCGCAGCAGGCAAAATCAAGAATGTAGTGACCCACGGGATGTTGTCGGCGAAACTTGTAACGTGAGAAACGGCGACCACGCAAGAGATACCAGAGGTGCCTCTCTTCCATTGTCAGCTCACGCCTGAGCTGTTTTGCGTAAATTTTTAATTTATCCATCCCCACACTCTGCCAGCCTTTTCTTCAGCTGGCAGAACGGGATGCAAAATCCGGAAGCCGTCTTCAGGAATCTTCGGCGAGGAACAGCTCGAGAAGGGAGTTTAAGAACAGTTTGCCGTGCTCGGTGATCTGCCAGTATTCATCACATTCGGTGAGATACCCTTGCGCCAGCGCCTCGTCGATCTGCGGGCGGATCACCGACTCCGCCAGCCCGGTATAGCGCGAGAACTCCGCGCGCGGTGCGGCTTCCAGCAGGCGGAAACGGTTCATAAAGAACTCAAACGGCTTATCCGCTGCCTCGACGTCGTGCTGACGTTCCAGATAGCGGCCTTCCATGTACCCGCGCGGATGGCGCATTTTAGCTGTACGCAGGATGCGCCCTTCCGGGAAGGTCACTTTGCCGTGCGCGCCGCAGCCTATCCCCAGATAATCGCCAAAGCGCCAGTAGTTCAGGTTGTGCTGGCACTGGTAGCCCGGCTTCGCATAGGCGGAGGTTTCGTACTGCTGATAGCCCGCAGCGGTCAACAGCTGATGGCCTTGCTCGAAGATATCCCACAGCGCGTCGTCATCCGGCAGTACCGGCGGGCGAGAGCCAAACAGCGTGTTTGGCTCAATGGTCAGCTGATACCAGGAGAGATGCGGGGGATTAAGTTCGATCGCCTGACGCAGGTCATCCAGCGCTTCGTCGAGCGACTGGTCCGGCAGTCCGTGCATCAAATCAAGGTTAAAACTGCGAAGGCCAAGCCCCGTTGCCAGATGCGCAGCGCGCTTTGCCTCGTCCGGGCCGTGAATACGCCCCAGGCGCTTTAATTTCGGCTCGCTAAAGCTCTGCACGCCGATGGAGATACGGTTCACCCCTGCACGCTGATACTCGACAAAACGGTCGGCCTCAACGGTGCCGGGGTTGGCTTCCATCGTAATTTCAGCATCCGCTGCCAGGTTCAGGCGCGCACGCACGCCATCCAGCAGCGTTTGCATCGCCGGGCCTGAAAGCAGGCTCGGCGTACCGCCACCAATAAAAATGGTCTTAACTTCACGTCCCTGTGCGTAAGGTACATCGGCGTCCAGGTCGGCCAGCAGATGCGCAACGTAATCATCGTGCGGCACTTCGCCCTTCAGCGCGTGCGAGTTGAAATCGCAGTACGGGCATTTCTGCACGCACCACGGGATGTGAATATAAAGACTCAAAGGTGGCAAATTAGCCATTACGTAATGCTTCCAGTAACTGTTTCAGGGCGCGTCCGCGGTGGGAAATCGCGCTTTTCTCTTCGCGGGTCAGTTCCGCAGCGGTTTTGCCCTCAGATGGGACAAAGAAAATCGGGTCGTAGCCAAAGCCGCCGTTGCCTGCCGCCTCACGGGTAATTACGCCCGGCCAGCTGCCGTGACAGACAACAGGCGTGGGGTCTTCGGCATGGCGCAGATAAACCAGCACGCAGTGGAACTGCGCGGTGCGCTGGTCGTCAGGCACATCCTTCAGGGCAACAAGCAGCTTTTCCAGGTTTTGCTGGTCGGTGGCATCTTCACCAGAATAGCGCGCGGAGTAGATCCCCGGCGCGCCGCCAAGATAATCTACGGCCAGGCCGGAGTCGTCAGCAATGGCCGGCAGGCCGGTAATCTGAGCGGCATGGCGCGCTTTCAGAATGGCGTTTTCGATAAAGGTCAGACCCGTCTCCTCGGCGGAATCCACGCCAAGCTCGGTCTGAGCGACCACGTCCAGCCCAAAATCATTTAAAAGCGAGGCCAGCTCGCGCACTTTACCGGCGTTACCGGTAGCGAGAACAACTTTCTGCATGGTTTAGTCCTGTTCTGTCAGCGCCGCGACTTCCGTCGGGATATTTTGCGGGTTGAGGATTTTTACCTGTTTATGCCGCCCCAGTTCACCTTTTTCAATGATGACCTGGCTTTTGGCGACGCGAAACTGTTTAGCCAGATATTTGGTCAGATGCGCATTGGCCTGGCCATCAACCGGCGGGGCGGTGATGGCGACCTTGAGCTCGTCGCCATGCAGCCCAACAATGCTGTCGCGGCTGGCTTTCGGCTGAATATACAGCCGTAAAACCAGCCCGTCAGCGCAGGTGCTTACGGCACTCATAGCGCCATCCACAGCCCCGGCAGCAGCATGTTGCCCGTCGCCTGTAACAGCTCGGCGATCCCCATGTTGGCCACGTACAGCAGCAGTACAAGGATCATCGGGGAAAAGTCGATCCCGCCCATCGACGGCAGCAGGTTACGGATCGGGCGAAGTAAAGGGTCAGCCAGCTGGATCAGGGCAAACTCTACCGGGCTACGGCCCTGGCTTACCCAACTCATGATCGCCATCAGCAGCAGTACCCAGAAGATGAGCAGGCCGATGGTCTTCAACAGGATCAGTACGGCGGCAATCCAGATGATAGGCTGGAAGCTGACCACCATAAACAGCACGATGGCTTTGATAAAGCAGAGCACCAGTGCCACTAGCAGCGATGCGCTATCAATCGGCCCCATCGGAGGGATAACACGGCGTAGCGGCCCAATGATCGGCTGGGTGATTTTAACGACAAATTGTGAAAAGGGGTTGTAGAAATCACAACGCGCCCACTGCATCCATACGCGCAGCAAAAGCACCATCGTATAGAGTTCAATGACCGTCGAGAGCAGGAAAGTCAACGTCTTCATGGCGTTCCTCAGGTTTCCTTATTATTGGGTGTAGTCGCGCGCACCGAAAATGGCTGTGCCGATGCGCACCATGGTACTGCCTGCCGCAATGGCGGCGTCCATATCGTCCGTCATGCCCAGTGAAAGCGTGTCGACGGTTGGGTAGCCCGCTTTGAGCGCCTCAAATGCTACAGCCATTTGCTGTGCCACGGCAAATTGCCTGTCGTAATCCGCTTCCGGCGCCGGGATCGCCATCAATCCACGCAGCTGGAGTCCGGGCAACTGCGCCACGGCCTCTGCCAGTGCATCGAGTTCTGAAAGCGCGATTCCTGACTTGCTATTCTCATCACTAATATTGATTTGAATCAGCACGTTAAGTGGAGACATTTCGGCTGGACGCTGCTCGCTAAGCCGCGTGGCTATGCGCAGACGATCGACCGTATGGCACCAGTCGAAATGTTCGGCGACAAGGCGGCTTTTGTTCGACTGCAACGGCCCAATAAAGTGCCATTGCAGATCGCTTCTGCCCGCGTCATGGAAATGGCGGATTTTTTCTACCCCTTCCTGAACATAGTTTTCGCCGAATGCGCGCTGGCCTGCGTCAATCGCTTCTGCGATGGCGCTCGCAGGTTTGGTTTTGCTGACTGCAAGCAACGTAACTTCTTCTGAAACACGGCCGCAACGCGTTGCTGCGGCTGAGATTTTATCCCGGACCTGTGCCAGGTTATGCGCAATGTCGTTCATTTTCCGAGGAGATTCGTGTGGATATGGAAGAAATTGTGGCCCTTAGTGTAAAGCATAATGTCTCGGATCTACACCTGTGTAGTAATGCTCCACCGCGCTGGCGACGCCGTGGAAAGATTGAGCCAGCCCCTTTTCCCCCGCCGGATGTCGCCGCGCTGCTGAATGGCTGGCTCAGCGAAGAGCTGCAGGGCGAGTTGATTGCCCGCGGGCAGGTCGATTTTGCCATCACGGTAGGGGAGGCGCATCGCCTGCGCGCCAGTGCCTTTGCCCACACGCAGGGCTGCTCCCTTGCGCTGAGGCTGCTGCCGCACTGTTGTCCGCAGCTACGCGCGCTGGGTACGCCGCGTACAATGCCGGAGCTGCTGGCGAACGATAACGGCCTGATACTGGTGACCGGGGCAACGGGTAGCGGAAAATCGACCACGCTGGCCGCCATGGTTGATTATCTTAACTGCCACAGCGACGGGCACATTCTGACGCTGGAAGATCCGGTGGAATTTATCCACCAGAGCAAGCGCTGTCTGGTGCAGCAGCGCGAAATAGGCTTACACAGCCGCACCTTCGCCGAGGCATTACGTGGCGCATTGCGTGAAGATCCCGATGTGATTTTGCTGGGGGAACTACGCGACAGCGAAACCATTCGTCTGGCGCTCACCGCCGCCGAGACCGGGCATCTGGTATTGGCGACGCTCCATACGCGCGGCGCATCGCAGGCCATTGAACGGCTGGTCGATACCTTTCCCGCGCAGGAGAAAGATCCGGTGCGTAACCAGTTGGCAGGCAGTTTGCGTGCGGTACTGGCGCAAAAGCTGGTTAACGATAACCAGGGCGGGCGAGTGGCGCTGTATGAGCTGTTGGTCAATACCCCCGCGGCGGCGAACCTGATCCGCGAGGGCAAAACGTACCAGTTGCCCGGCGTGATTCAGACCGGGCAGCAGATGGGGATGCAGAACTTTGACCAGAGCCTGGCCGAGCGCCGCGCCCAGGGCCGGGTTTAACGAACGTTCAGGGAATAGACCGCCGGAAGTGCGCCTGCGGTGGCAAGGATCTCCAGTTTGATCTCTTGCACCCTGAGCGGGTGCGCAAAACGGTGCTCACAGACGGAGTGATGATTATCTGTTACTTCAGCGAGCAGGACGTTATCTCCCCACAGGCGATAATGGGTAATGCAGTGCGGCGTAATGGCCCGGTGATGGCCCATCTGCACGCTCTCCATTGCGTTGTCAAAATCGTTATCCTGCACCAGCGTCAGGTGGGTAATCTCCTGCGGATAGGCCCATTGCCATACCGCCTGCGGTGCAGGGTCATCAGCCGCGGGAGACCAGGCGTTGGCTTGCTGTTCCGGGCGCAGGCGGCCATTCAGCAGGTTTTGCTTGCTGTAGCACTCCAGCGGCGTATCCAAACGGATGGCCGGGAAGATCTGTTGCGGATGACGGCGCGGCAGCCAGAAGTCAAACTCATCCACGCCATAATCGCCATCCGCCAGCTGGCGAGTATGTTTCGCTACCCGGGCGTTCAGACTATTAAAGACGGTCATCAGCCCAGGCAAATGCGTATCCGTCAGCGCTATCTCCACCTCTTCGCTGGCGCTGAAGGCGACAAAAACGTACTGATCCCGGTCACTCTGCCAGTCGAAGTTGCAGGTGTAATCGCCCTCTTGTCCGATATCCAGCGTCACCCCGGCGTAGCTACATTCTGGCGTAAAATTACCGCTCTTTTCGCTCCCCAGCAGGGTAACGGTGAGCGGCTGCGGTCTGCGGGTGCGCAGCGCAAAGGTCATGGCAGGCAAGATGTCACCACGGCGAACGGGCAACAGTATTGCCATGCGCGCCGCCAGGGAGTGCCACTGGCCATTTGGCACCAGCGCGCGGAGGAGATACTCGCTGCTGGTGGTGACAGTGGCGCCTTTGGCCGGGTCTTCCAGCCACTGGCGCGGGATGTAACAGCCCGTAGTCTGCAACCGCTGCTGCAGTTCACCAATGCGGCCCGGCTGCGCAAGCGCCTGCGGCGTCAGCTGATGACGATGACAGAGCGCCGCTGCGCGGCCCACCACCTCTCCAAGCAGGCCGCAGGTGCACATCACCCTTGCGCTGCCAAAGGCAACATGCGACGCAGAGATCAACCTGCCGGTCAAAAACATGTTGTCCAGAGAGCGGCTGTAGAGCGAGCGAAAGGGAATGGTGTACGTCCCTTTACTGTGGAACTGTCGGCAACCATCGTGTGTACTGTACACCCCGTCCGCAGGGTGCAGGTCGATAGACCAGCCGCCGTACGCCACCGCGTCGTAATGGTCGCGCTGTTCAATAATGTCCTGCTGGCAGAGCAGATGATCGCCCATAAACCGGCGGCTCTCGCGCTTGCCGGGGATCGCGCCCACCCACTCGATAGTCAGGTTGTCCGCATCGGGGAATTCGCCCGAATTTTTAATATAGTTCCAGACCCCCCAGACGATTTTCCACAGCTCCCATTTGATGGTCTCGCTCTCATGAACGGTGTCGAGGCGGCCTCCCCACTCAAGCCACCACAGATCGCAGCCGTTGAGGGTCGAGGTCAGTCGCTTATAACGAGGGATGGCGGTGATGTCATCAAGCGCAAAGGAGGGGGGGACAAAATTTACCGGCTCAGCGGTGCGCTTAGTGTAAAAATAGATCGAGTGCCCGAGCTTGTGTCCAAAATGCTCCCCTGGGGCCATTTTCTCCCCCAGTTCATCGGGCGACTCGGCCCCTTCGCGATACTCAGCCCCCGCAAGAAAGCCCAGGACGCCATCCCCGGTGGCATCGCAAAACTGGCTTGCCGTTACGGTATAAAAGGTTTCATTAATGGCATTGAAGGCTTTGACGGCGGTCAGGCGAGCCTGCTCTTGAGTGATCTCATATACGGCGGTATTAAGCAGCAGGGTCAGACCCGGCTGACTTTTAGCGAGATCGAGCAGTACCAGGTCAAACATCACCGGGTTCCCCTCTTTGTTTCGCCAGAGGTTCTCCTCCATGATCTCACCCATGATGCCGCCTTCACGCGCCCAGCGATTATTGTTGCCCATGTGCGAGGTGGCGCCGTTTGCCCACAGGCGTACTTCGCTGGAGGCGTTGCCCCCTAATACGGGGCGGTCCTGAATGAGTACGACCCTGAGCCCCTCCCGGGCTGCCGCCAGGGCCGCGCACAGCCCGGCCAGGCCACCACCTGCCACCAGCAGGTCAGCTTCCAGAGAGGTGCCAGGAAAGGTTCTGGCCTCGCGTTGGGGATAGATATTCATTACCTTGTATCCTTCTGAACTGGCGGTAGAATCGACTCACTTTTCGACACAAAATGAACGTGGCTATGTCATCACAACCGAACCAAAGCCTTATTGAGGGCATTCGCTGTCTGCAGTATCTGGTCTCCAGTGGTCGCGCTATTGGCTGCCGGGAGCTGGCGCGTCTGATGGGCATTAACACCACCCGCGTAAACCGTCTGCTGATGACCATGGCTTCTATTGGCCTCACCATGCAGGATGAACAGCGTCGCTATCTGCCGGGACCTGGGATCCACGCACTGGCGGCGCAGGCGATACGTGGCTCAGAGCTCTTCTCCCGTGCGCTACCGGCGCTGGAACGCCATGCCCCGCGCGATATCGTGGTGGCGTTGGGAGTATTGTGGGAAGACCAGGTCATCTATATCTGGCACTCCGTTCCCGGCAGTCAGGCGACGCAGGCGCTGGCCGGCTTTCATATGCTCCCTGCCTGGCGTTCGGTCATCGGCATGTCACTGCTGGCTGCCGAGAGCGACGAGGCCTTGATGGCGCGTTTTACCCCGGAACAGTGGCAGAACCTGGCACCGCATGTGGCTCAGCAACGCGAACAGGGGCAGGTTGTGTGGCACCATGACGATGGCGAAGTCTCCATGGCCCGGCCCGTCGGCGAACATCAGGCTGCACTGGCCTTTGCCGGGATGTGGAACCCTGATGAACAGACCATTCAGACTCGCCTCGAGCAACTGGATACGCTTAACCAGCAGTTGCTGCAAAAATCACCTTAATGTTTCTTTTATAGAAACATTAATCAGAAAGCAAAAAAGGGCCGGCTGAAGTGTGATGGCGATCGAGATATTGCGCGCATTTGCCCGGCATGCCGGGCATCAGAGGAGAGGGGGTCAGAAACCCTGTTCGAAGTAGCTTTCGAGAATAATTACCGCAGAGGCTGAATCTACACTGCCTTTATTCAGCGCGCGAAATCCCCCCTGTTCAAAGAGGCCGGAGCGGGCTTCCACCGTGCTCAGCCGCTCATCATGCAGTTTCACCGCCACGCCAAACCGGCCATGGATTTTATTGGCAAACTTACGCGCCCGGGCAGTAAGCGGTTGTTCAGTCCCGTCCATATTCAGCGGCAGGCCCACAATGACCTCATCGGGTTGCCACTCTTTTAGCAACCGCTCAATGAGGCTCCAGTCGGGCGTACCGTCCTGCGCTTTAAGAGCCGTCAGCGGGCGCGCCGTGCCGGTAATGCGTTGGCCAATGGCTACGCCGATACTTTTGGTGCCAAAATCAAACGCCAGCAGGGTACCGCTCATCAGGCATGCCCCGCGACGCCAGGCATGGTCTGGATATCAATGCCAATCAGCTTCGCAGCATCACGCCAACGGTCGGCGATAGGGGTTTTGAAGAGAATGTTCAGATCCGCCGGTGCCGTAAGCCATGCGTTATCCAGAATCTCCTGTTCCAGCTGGCCCTTTTCCCAGGACGCATAGCCGAGCGCAACCAGCACATCGGCTGGCTGATTCAGGGTACCCAGCGTCTCGAGAACATCGCGGGAGGTGGTGATGACGGTGTTGTCAGAGATGCGAATGCTGGAAGAGAAGCCCGGCGGGGTATGCAGGATGAATCCGCGATCTTCTGCCAGCGGCCCCCCCAGCATCACCGGTTTGTCGAGGCGGATTTCCGGCACGCGCTCATCCTGGGCAATTTTCAGCTTATCCAGAATGCCTTCAACATTAAGATTTTCCAGCGGTTTATTGATGATGATCCCCATTGCGCCGTCATCACTGTATTCGCAGATATAGACTACGGAACGACGGAAAATCGGATCCTGGAGAGCAGGCATGGCAATAAGAAAGTGATGCTGTAAATTCATTGTCAGAGGTTCTGTTTCCTGGTTTAAAAAGCGACAGCGCCCAGTATGCGTACAAAGAGGGGCGCTGTCACTAACAGTATTTCGAACGAAATTATCCCTTCAGACGCGTTTCAATCGCATCCATCAGCATGCCGGTAATAGAAACCGGGAACGCCGCTTCGATTTCACGAATACAGGTAGGGCTGGTCACATTCACTTCCGTCAGACGATCGCCAATAATGTCGAGACCCACAAATATCAACCCTTTAGCTTTCAGCAGCGGGCCAACGCGACGGGCAATTTCCCAGTCGCTTTCGCTCAGCGGACGGGGCTCACCGCGACCACCTGCCGCCAGATTACCGCGAGTTTCGCCACCCTGCGGAATACGCGCCAGGCAGTAAGGAACCGGTTCGCCATCAACAACCAGCACGCGCTTATCACCGTCCACAATGGCGGGCAGATAGTTCTGCGCCATACAGTAACGGGTGCCCAGTTCGGTCAGGGTTTCGGCAATCACGCCGATGTTCGGGTCGCCCTCTTTGACGCGGAAAATAGACGCACCGCCCATCCCGTCCAGAGGTTTCATGATGATGTCGCCGTGTTTCTGCCAGAAGGCTTTCAGCTGTGCTTTGTTACGGGTCACCAGGGTTTCTGGCGTCAGGTCTGAGAACCAGGCGGTGTAGAGCTTCTCATTACAGTCGCGTAGGCTCTGAGGCTTGTTGACGATCAACGTCCCTTTCTCTTCAGCACGCTCAAGGATATAGGTGCAGTAGATAAATTCAGTATCGAAGGGCGGATCTTTACGCATCAGGATCACGTCGAGTTCGGCCAGAGGCAGATCCTGCTCGGAGCCAAATTCGTACCATTTGTCGTAATTCTGCTCGACGTTAACAATGCGGGTGCGCGCACGGGCTTCGCCGTTAATCAGATAAAGATCGCTCATCTCCATATAGTGGAGCTGGTAGCCGCGACGCTGCGCTTCCAGCAGCATGGCAAAGCTGGAGTCTTTCTTGATGTTGATGCTGGTGATGGGATCCATCACGATGCCGAGCTTGATCATTCTTCTTCTCCGTTAATGCTTCAACCCAGATCGCCAAATCGCACCTGAAGTGCGGTTATGGCAGTGAGTGCAGTCGTCTCAGTACGCAGAACGCGTGGCCCCAACAGAATATCAGTAAACTGATAGCGCGCGGTCATGGCGATTTCATCCGCTGACAGCCCGCCTTCCGGGCCAATCAGCAACCGTACGCGCTCAACCGGTAGCGGCAGGGTATTGATGCTGGCGCTGGCGCGCGGATGCAGGTTGAGCTTAAGCCCTTGCTCCTCTTCAGCGCACCAGGCTTCGAGATCCATCGCCGGGCGGATCTCCGGGACGCGGTTGCGACCACACTGTTCACAGGCGGCAATCGCGATTTTTTGCCACTGCTGAAGCTTCTTGTTCAGCCGTTCAGCATCCAGTTTAACGCCGCAACGCTCAGAAAAAAGTGGCGTAATGAGGCTTACACCCAGTTCGATCGATTTCTGGATAGTGAATTCCATTTTTTCGCCACGCGACATCACCTGGCCCAGGTGAATATGCAGCGGAGATTCACGATCATCCATTTCGCCGCGCACAACGCGCACCAGCACGCTTTTTTTATCCGCGCGGGTAATTTCCGCCTCAAAAACCTGATTCGAGCCATCGAAAAGCTGAATCGCCTGGCCTGCGCCCATGCGTAATACGCGGCCGACGTGGTTCGCCGCATCGTCAGAGAGGGCAATTTCGCTGCCAGCGGTAATCAGGTCCGGGTGATAGATGCGAGGAGTGCGCATAGTCAGAAATTCCATGTGTCATACGGTGATGCAGACACGCCTCCAGGCCCTGGCCTGAAGGCGTGTCTGTCTAAATCAGTTGCCGCTAGTGTAGGTTAGCTCTTTTGCGCCTGGCAAGCGCGCTGCACGTAAGGGTTGTGATTCCCCTGAACTTTTGCAATGCGTTCGTCGCGCTGGCACTCCCACGGGGAGACCGGGTAAAGCTTGTTCCAGGCGTTGAACAGCTGGGTTTGCAGGCGAGAAAGAGTGAGGTTGTAGCGGTCACGCATATAGAAATAGGTCCGGGCAATGCTGCCCCGTGCCCGGGCTGGCGGCTCGGCGACTTTCTCTTTGAAATCGACCTTCATGGCGCACTGGCCATATTGACCTTCACCGCCGTTCCACTGACTGTACATAAAGTTGCCGCGATCGCCGTTAACTTCGCCTACCGCGGGCTGCAGGTTGTGCATATCACTCTCTATCTGGCGATAGACGGGGTCTTTAGCGCAGTTTTTGCGTCCGCCGTCCTGCCAGCACTGCCGTTGGTGGCCAAATTGCCATGCCGGGACTACGTGCTCCCACTCAATACGGCTGGCGCGGTTCTCGTTTTTGCGAACCTTGTAGCCACAGGACTCAAGGTCGACAACCCCTTTTTTGCCCTGCCAGTTAATTTTACAGCCACAGTAAAAATCACCGGGCACATCGGCGTTAATCTTCACGCCGGCGGTTTTGGCCTGAGAGAAACTGTGAATACCTTCGGCCAGCGCGTGACCAGAGACCGCGGCAGCCAGAAGGGCAACCGCGAGAGAGCATTTACGGTACATCGTGAACTCCGTAGTAAAACGAGCCCGCAACGTAGCGAATGTTGTTCTTGTATGCAATCAGTCAGATCAGGAATGTTCCTGAATGTTCGCAGTCTATTCTGCGGTTAGTGCCTCGCCACACTTTACGCAGCGGTAAGTCGCTTCACCGCGCACCACCCGGTTATGGCGGCGTACGGTCAGCTGATGCTGCTGGCACGCGCAGCGATAGGGGAAAGTATTACGACGTACAGAATCCAGCTCGAACTGGTGGGTACGGCGCGCCGGGACGCCGAGGACGCTCTCCATCATCCATTTCCACTCTTTACCGTGCGGGGCAACGCGACCAAAATGTTTCCAGACCAGCAGATGGGCCAGTTCATGCGGCACCACTTCATCGATAAAGGCTTGCTGATTTTCCATCATAAGCACCGGATTAAGGCGGATCTCGTATGGCTCAAGCCATGCGGTGCCAGCCGAGGTGCCACGCTGCTGATAAACCAGCTTCGGTTCGGGATAACTGCGCCCCAGCTTCAGGTTGGCCTGGGCGAGTTTTTCCCGCAGGCTGCGCATAACGGCTTGCTGGATGGCGATGGGAAGACGGGGTGTTTTCATAGGGGCAGAGCATAAAGCGGGAGGCGGGGAGGCGCAATAGCCATCCTCCCCGTTTGAAGATTAGTCGTGAGCGCCGATTTCGCGAAGCTTACGTCCTTTCATCAGGTTACGTTCGATGTGTTCTAGCGAGACGTGTTTGGTCTCAGGCACCAGCCACAGGGTCAATACAATGAACAGCACGTTCAGACCGCCATAAACCCAGAAGGTATTGGCATTGCCCAGAGTATTGAGCATGGTCAGGAAAGTTGCGCCGACGATCATGTTCGCAATCCAGTTGGTGGCGGTGGAACAGGTGATACCGAAGTCGCGGCCTTTCAGCGGCTGGATTTCAGAGCACAGTACCCAAATCAGCGGACCGGCGCTCATTGCGAAGCCAACGATAAACATCAGCAGCATCGCTACGGCAAAGTACTGCGCGGTCGGTGAGTTGATACCCATGTGCATCATGGTACCCAGCACGCCCATACCTACCGCCATGACCAGGAAGCCCAGCGTCAGGGTCGGTTTACGGCCCCAGCGGTCAACCAGGCCGATGGCGATAAAGGTCGCCAGCACGTTAGTCAGCCCGACGATCACCGTTCCCCACATCTGCTCGGTGGTGTTGGTATAACCCGCCAGTTCAAAGATTTTTGGCGCGTAATACATGATGACGTTCATACCGGTGAACTGCTGCATGACCTGGAGCAATACCCCCAGGAAGACTGCACGACGGAAGTTGCTGTTCTCTTTAAACAGCGCCCAGCCGGACTGTTTTACCTTCAGACTTTCGCGGATCTCTTCCAGTTCATTTTTGGCTTCGGCGCTGGTGTCACGCAGACGTAACAGCACCCGTTCCGCATCGTGGAAGCGGCGTTTTGCGGCGAACCAGCGCGGGCTATCCGGTAGGAAGAAGACCCCGATCAACAGCAGAATCGCCGGGATGATAATGACGCCCAGCATCCAGCGCCATGCGCCGCTGTAGCTGAACGCGGTATCGGACAGATAGGCGCCGAGGATACCGATGGTAATCATCAGCTGATACATAGAGATCATGCTGCCACGGATTTTTTCCGGCGCAATTTCAGAGAGGTAGAGCGGGGCGGTATAAGAGGCTACCCCTACCGCCAGACCCAGTAATACGCGGGAGAGGATCAGCACTTCCACATTGGGTGCGGCGGCTGAAAAGAGTGAACCGGCCACGAAGAGGATCGCCCCAATCATCAGGCTCTTTTTACGCCCGAGTTTGAAAGAGAGCCAGCCGCTGCCGACGGCGCCCACAGCGGCGCCAAACATCATTGAGCTCACTACCCACTCCTGGGTGTGGGCGCTAATTTTGAATTCATCGGTGATGAAGGGTAATGCACCGGCAATGACGCCGATATCCAGGCCAAATAGCAATCCTGCCAGGGCTGCAAGGAAGCAGACGAAAAACGTCATGGCTTTGTTGGACGTACGCCCCTGTTTTTTATTGTCAGGCATTATGCCCTCCAGTTGGGTTATCAATTTTATCGATGTAAAGGGTAGGTTATTAGATCGTGAAGTTATGTGATACAGGTCACATTGGTGTAATCGGTTACACCGGATCGCGATCGTAAAGTAAATTAAGACTTTGAAAATATAGAGTTAAAATAGTTGATGCGCATCGTATTTGCGCCAGTTTCAGACTTAACCTAAAGGGGATGTAACAGCAGAAGAAAGGGATTCATGCAAAGAGAATATTCTGAAAGCGCTGCCGATGACAGGTGGTGTAAACGGTTTCATGTCGTGTTGAAAACGTCATAAAGCCAGGGCAGGACGATAAAAAAAGGCCAGCGCGAGGCTGGCCTTGAAGAGAGGTCGGTCGTTTATTTCAGACCGGCTGCGTCACGCAGCAGGGCTGCTTTGTCGGTTTTTTCCCATGGGAAATGTTCGCGACCAAAGTGACCGTATGCTGCGGTCTCTTTATAGATTGGGTGCAGCAGATCCAGCATCTGAATCAGGCCGTATGGACGCAGGTCGAAGAACTCGCGCACCAGCAGAGTCAGCTGTTCGGAAGGCACTTTTTCGGTACCGAAGGTTTCCACCATGATGGAAGTCGGTTCAGCCACGCCGATTGCGTAGGAAACCTGAATCTCACAGCGGTCAGCCAGACCAGCGGCAACGATGTTTTTCGCCACATAACGTGCCGCGTACGCTGCGGAACGGTCAACTTTAGACGGGTCTTTACCGGAGAACGCGCCGCCGCCGTGACGAGCCATGCCGCCGTAGGTATCAACGATAATTTTACGACCGGTCAGGCCACAGTCACCCATTGGGCCACCGATAACGAAACGGCCAGTCGGGTTGATGAAGAATTTGGTCGCGGAGTTCAGCCATTCGGTCGGCAGAACGGGCTTGATGATCTCTTCCATCACCGCTTCTTGCAGGGATTTCTGATCAATATCTTCCGCGTGCTGGGTAGAAAGAACAACCGCATCGATGCCAACAATTTTGCCGTCATCGTACTGGAAAGTTACCTGGCTTTTCGCATCCGGGCGCAGCCACGGCAGGGTGCCGTTTTTACGCACTTCAGCCTGACGCTGCACCAGACGGTGGGCGTAAGTCACAGGTGCTGGCATCAGCACGTCGGTTTCGTTGGTCGCATAGCCGAACATCAGGCCCTGGTCGCCCGCGCCCTGTTCCAGCGGGTCAGCACGGTCAACGCCCTGGTTGATGTCAGGAGACTGTTTGCCAATCGCGCTCAGTACGGCGCAGGAGTTGGCATCAAAGCCCATATCAGAATGCACATAGCCGATTTCACGCACCGTGTTACGGGTGATCTCTTCGATATCAACCCATGCGCTGGTGGTGATTTCACCGCCAACCAGAACCATGCCGGTTTTGACATAGGTTTCACAGGCAACGCGGGCTTTTGGATCCTGTTCCAGGATCGCATCCAGCACCGCATCGGAGATTTGGTCAGCAATTTTATCAGGATGTCCTTCTGATACAGACTCGGACGTAAACAGGTGTTTTGCCATGTTTTATTTCACCTAAGGAGAATTTAGTTAGCTCAAACTGTCGTGTGAGGTCGTTATAGCGGAGTTTTCCGCCAGAACGTGCAGGTAGTGACACTGGCAGTCTGAGTGTTAATCAGTATGGATGGATTAACATCTGGACGGCTATTTTAGGTCACTTCTTCGCCCCATTTCCAGCTTTTTTTGAGATAGCTCCCACTACGTTGAAAACCCGACTGGAAATTTTTCCGGACACCACTGGCAATGCGCATATTTATATTTTGCTTTTTACCCATCTTCTCGGTATAAAACGCCGCGCACGGCTTCGACATAATAGCGCTCGATGATCTCATCGGGATGCCACTTCCAGCCGGGTTAAGCAGTGAACTTTTCGCTTTGGCTTGTGGGTCTGTCTTTCGGGGCGCCCGTGGAGGTGATTCAAGATAATGAACCGTCGTTTTCTGCCTTGTCAGTCCCGCCTTTCTGGCCGGAGTGCACTCCCCGTTCTCTACAAATCTATTCTGCAAACCTGCCGATGTTATACCCATCTCGGCGCTTCTCAGGATTCCAGGGCCGGTTACGCTTTGTGAAGTCTGAACAAGGGCGCTCTTGTTAATACAAGAGTTTTCTCGTGGTTTCGCCGAACCTTGTCATACTTAGTTCGGTTACGTGTTTTACAATGATATGAACAAGAAACCGGTCGCACGGCCCGGCTTCCAGCATTCTGTGCTGGAAAACTGGTCGGTTAATGGGTTGTTATCGCAGTTTAACGCTGCGATAGTAGTCAACTGTTTTACACTTTTTAGTAAGAGTTGAGGTTCGCAATGTCTGACGACATGTCTTCATTTTCGCCTTCGTCAGCAGGCGAACAGGGTGTACTACGTTCTATGCAGGAGGTTGCGATGAGCTCCCAGGAAGCCAGCAAGATGCTGCGCACATACAATATTACGTGGTGGGGTAACAACTACTACGACGTCAACGAACTGGGTCACATCAGCGTCTGCCCGGATCCTGACGTACCGGAAGCGCGCGTCGATCTCGCCCAACTGGTGAAAGCACGTGAAGCGCAGGGACAGCGTCTGCCTGCTCTGTTCTGCTTCCCGCAGATCCTGCAACACCGTCTGCGTTCCATTAACGCCGCGTTTAAACGCGCCCGCGAATCCTACGGTTACAACGGCGACTATTTCCTGGTTTATCCGATCAAGGTTAACCAGCATCGCCGCGTTATTGAATCCCTTATCCACTCCGGCGAACCGCTGGGGCTGGAAGCCGGCTCTAAAGCCGAGCTGATGGCGGTACTGGCGCATGCGGGCATGACCCGCTCGGTGATCGTCTGTAACGGCTATAAAGACCGCGAATACATCCGTCTGGCGCTGATTGGCGAGAAGATGGGCCATAAGGTCTATCTGGTCATTGAGAAGATGTCCGAAATCGCTATCGTGCTGGAAGAGGCCGAGCGCCTTAACGTGGTACCGCGTCTTGGCGTGCGTGCCCGTCTGGCGTCTCAGGGCTCCGGCAAATGGCAGTCCTCCGGCGGCGAGAAATCCAAATTTGGCCTGGCGGCAAACCAGGTGCTGCAGCTGGTAGAGATCATGCGTGAGCATGGTCGTCTGGACAGTATTCAGCTGCTGCATTTCCATCTCGGTTCGCAGATGGCTAACATCCGCGACATCGCCACCGGCGTGCGCGAGTCGGCCCGTTTCTACGTTGAGCTACATAAGCTGGGCGTGAACATTCAGTGCTTTGACGTGGGCGGCGGCCTGGGTGTGGACTACGAAGGTACGCGCTCCCAGTCGGATTGCTCGGTGAACTATGGCCTGAATGAATACGCTAACAACATCATCTGGGCGATTGGCGATGCGTGTGATGAACACGGTCTGCCGCACCCGACCGTGATCACCGAATCGGGTCGGGCCGTTACCGCACACCATACGGTGCTGGTCTCGAACATTATCGGCGTTGAGCGCAACGAATACACTGAAGCGACCGCGCCGGCGGAAGATGCCTCGCGTGCGCTGCAGAGCATGTGGGAAACCTGGCAAGAGATGCACGAGCCGGGCACGCGTCGTTCGCTGCGTGAATGGCTGCACGATAGCCAGATGGACCTGCATGATATTCATATCGGCTATTCGTCCGGGGCGTACAGCCTGCAAGAGCGTGCCTGGGCAGAGCAGCTTTATCTGAACATGTGCCACGAAGTGCAGAAACAGCTCGATCCGAGCAACCGTGCGCATCGCCCGATTATCGACGAACTGCAGGAGCGGATGGCGGACAAAATGTACGTCAACTTCTCACTGTTCCAGTCGATGCCGGACGCATGGGGTATTGACCAGCTGTTCCCGGTCCTGCCGCTGGAAGGGCTGGATCAGGTACCTGAGCGCCGTGCGGTGCTGCTGGATATCACCTGTGACTCAGACGGTGCCATCGATCACTACATCGACGGTGACGGGATCGCCACTACTATGCCAATGCCGGAGTACGATCCGGAGAACCCGCCAATGCTGGGCTTCTTTATGGTCGGGGCGTATCAGGAGATCCTCGGTAACATGCACAACCTGTTCGGGGATACCGAGGCGGTGGATGTCTTTGTCTTCCCGGATGGCAATGTAGAAGTAGAGCTCTCTGACGAGGGCGATACCGTGGCCGATATGCTGGAGTATGTCCAGCTGGATCCGAAAAAACTGCTGACCCAGTTCCGCGATCAGGTGAAGAACACCGGTCTGGACGATCAGCTCCAGCAGCAGTTCCTGGAAGAGTTTGAAGCGGGTCTGTACGGCTATACGTATCTGGAAGACGAGTAAGTGAACCTCCCTCTCCCTGTGGGAGAGGGTAACAGACCGCTGGGCGTGTGATGCCCGTTTATCGGGCCCGGGAATGTAGGCCCGATAAGGCGAAGGCGCCCTCCGGCAGGATGCTATACTCACTTGAACCCGTATGTATTACCGGCGATAATTCGCCCCAATATGCGATTTACGAATCAATCCCTTCCTCGTCGGGTTTAACGACGCGGAGGGGATTTTTTTTCATCTTTTTTAAACATCGACGTTAAATGAGGTCAGGACATGAGCACCTTAGGTCATCAGTACGATAACTCTCTGGTATCTAACGCGTTTGGTTTTTTACGCCTTCCGATGAACTTCCAGCCGTACGACAGTGACGCGGAGTGGGTGATCACCGGGGTGCCATTTGATATGGCGACCTCTGGTCGCGCGGGTGGCCGTCACGGCCCGGCGGCGATCCGTCAGGTCTCCACCAACCTTGCCTGGGAACATCACCGTTTCCCGTGGAACTTCGACATGCGTGAGCGCCTGAACGTCGTGGACTGCGGCGATCTGGTGTATGCCTTCGGCGACGCGCGTGAGATGAGCGAAAAGCTGCAGGCCCACGCCGAGAAGCTGCTGGCTGCCGGTAAGCGCATGCTCTCCTTCGGCGGCGACCACTTCGTGACCCTGCCGCTGCTGCGCGCCCACGCTAAACACTTCGGTAAAATGGCGCTGGTGCACTTCGATGCGCATACCGACACATACGCAAACGGCTGTGAATTTGACCACGGCACCATGTTCTTCACCGCGCCGAAAGAAGGGTTGATTGACCCGAACCATTCCGTGCAGATCGGTATCCGCACCGAGTTCGATAAAGACAACGGTTTCACCGTGCTGGATGCCTGCCAGGTGAACGATCGCGGCGTGGACGACATCATCGCCCAGGTGAAGCAGATCGTTGGCGATATGCCGGTGTACCTGACCTTTGATATCGACTGTCTGGATCCGGCGTTTGCACCGGGTACCGGTACGCCTGTCATCGGCGGGCTGACCTCTGACCGCGCCATCAAGCTGGTGCGCGGCCTGAAAGATCTGAACATCGTGGGCATGGACGTGGTGGAAGTCGCGCCGGCTTACGATCAGTCCGAGATCACCGCCCTGGCTGCGGCGACCCTGGCGCTGGAAATGCTCTACATCCAGGCGGCGAAAAAGGGCGAATAACCTTTACGCGCTGAGTGCTGCTGCGCGACGCATGCGCAGCAGCAACACGCCCCCCGCCAGCAGGGTGATCGCCTGCGAAACCACCAGCACCGAAAAGCCAGAGCTCACCGATCCCATCGATTTCATCACCATCCCCATCAGCAGCGGAATAAAGGCGGCGCAGAGATTGCCGATGCCATTAATAATGCCGTACGCGCTGCCGACCGCTTCTCGCGCCGCGTGATGCTGGATCACCGCAGGAATGGCCGCCCCCTGAAGCCCCCAGAAGATATTTGCAGAGAGCATAAACAGCGCAAGCCACAGCGGCTGGTGGCTCAGCATCAGCGCGATGACGGACAACGCCGTTAGTAAGCCGCCCACCACAAACAGCACCGGGGCCTGCTCCGGGCGCATTTTGTCGAGCAGTACGCCGCCGAGAAACTTAGAGCCAAGGCTTAACAGGAAGGGGACCGCGGCAAGCAGCCCGGTCGCGTGCAGCGAGAAGTGATGCTCATCGCGCAGCCAGGCGGGGAGCCATGCGCTGCTACCCCAGAGATAGCTCAGCGTGGCGATTTCAACCAGCAGGATCAGGCCGAGCAGTGGCGTATGCCAGGCGAGGGTAAAGGTCTGCATAAAACCCGGTTTTTGGATGGTCGTCACCTCGCGCGGCGCGGGCAGAAAATGCCAGATCGCACCGCCGCCCAGCACCAGGTTGATCGCTGCCAGGGCATAAAACGATCCGGCCCAGCCGAGGTGCGCCATCAGCCAGGTAATCAGCGGAAAGCCCACCGCCAGCCCCAGCGAAACGCCCAGCGCGGTGACAGCGTTGGGTTTGCCGATCTCCTCTGCGCAGAAGTTATCGCTGATAAAGCGGGTTTTCAGCGAAAAGAGCGGCCCTTCGGCAACGCCTAAAATCACCCGCGCGATGAGCATTCCCATCAGCGAGCCGAGCAGCGGTGAAATGGCACACACCGCTGCCCAGATGGCAATGCTCATTAACAACCCCTGGCGATAATGGAGTTTGCTTTCAATAACCGGCGTTAAGAGTAACGCGGAAAAACCATAGCCCAGCAGAAAGCATGTCATTAGCATTCCCTGTAACATTCTGTTTTCATTTAACTGAAAGTGTTCGGCGAACTCCGGGTTTAAAATCATCACCGAAATATTAACCCGGTCGACATACGAAATAATAATTAGCAATAACAGTGCTATCGTACCTTGCCATCTTGCCGTCATCATGCTCGCCTTATTGATTGATTTTTTATAAATGTGATTGTCACGCAAGTAAAATGGTTCACCAGTGAAACTCGTTGTTTATAAACAATAAAATTAAAATAAGTTTCACAGGTGAAACTCCGCGCACACCCCTTTTATTTATTTCTAATGACGAATGATAAAATTAGTCAATATCTTTTGGTGAATATTTACGTCCATTACTAAAACGTATTTCCTCACGCCTAAATAATGAAAATTTCATATCGCTGCATTTTTTCGTGATCCTTTGCACACTTAGTTAATTAATTGTCTTTTGGTTAACAAATTCGTCACATTGTCGCTTGACGAAAGATTCATCGCTTTTATATTGACCGTATTAAATAAGAAACAGAGTTTCATATATGAAACAAAAGCCTGGAGGATCGCGATGAGCTGGATAGGCGTATGTGACGCAGAACAAGTACAGGAAGATTTCCCTTTTAGCGGCAACGTCGAGGGTAAAGAGATCGGCGTTTATTTAATTGACGGTGAATATTACGCGCTGGAAGACGTATGTCCGCACGCCTACGCGCTGCTAAGCCAGGGTTTTGTGGAAGACGGCAAAGTAGAGTGCCCGCTGCATGAGGCGGTTTTTGACGTCAAAACCGGCCAGTGCCTGCATGGCCCTGGCGGTCGCAACCTCAACCGCTACCCGGTTCGGGTCTTTGAAAACCAAATCCAGATTACCTTTGTCGAGGAGACCGTGGCATGAGCGAGACCCTGAATTTTAACCCGGCGCTGCCGGAAAGCCGCCAGTTTACCCCTCCGGCAGAGGGCGGTAACGGTGCGATCCACAAGCCGGGCGAATACCGGAATCTTATCTGGCAGACCCGCAGCCGCGAGCCGGAAAACTGGGAGCTGCACCTTATCGCCACCCTGGAAGAATTGTTTGAGCAGGGGGCGGAAACCCTGCCGGAACTGGTGAACGGTCTGAACGCCGCACGCCTGCACGACCAGCAGGGCGAGCCCTGGAGCGAGAACAGCTTCCAGGCATTCTTACAGGTTAACGGCTACTGAGGACAACGCGATGACGACTCCCGTACAACACTATCTTGATAAAGGTCTGCGCGGCCTCTGGTATCCGGTTCTGGCGAGCTGGGAAGTGCAGTCTGCCCCGGTGGGCATTACCCGTCTCGGCGAGCAGATTGTGGTCTGGCGTAACAAAGACGGCCAGGTGCAGGCGCTCGAAGATCGCTGTCCACACCGCGGCGCGCGGCTGTCGATGGGCTGGAATCTCGGCGACCGCATCGCCTGCTGGTATCACGGCGTGGAAGTGGCGGGTAACGGCGAGGTGAAAGATGTACCCGCGGTGGATAAATGCCCGCTGGTCGGCCAGCAGTGCGTGCGCAGCTACAACGTGCAGGAGGCGCACGGGGCCATCTTCCTGTGGTTTGGCGTTACCGCTGACCAGCAGCCGGATGAACTGAGCTTCCCGGATGAACTCGCCGACACCGACAATTTCAGCAACTTCCTCTGCACCGCCGGGTGGAAATGCAACTACCAGTACGCGCTGGAAAACGTGATGGACCCGATGCACGGCACCTATCTGCACTCGTCGTCGCACTCGATGGCGGAAGGGGACCGCAAGGCGGAGATGGTGCTGCAGCCGACCAAAACCGGCTTCATCTTTGAGAAAAAAGGGCAGAGCGGCATCAACTTCGACTGGGTGGAGCTGGGCAACAGCGGCACCTGCTGGATGCGCCTCTCCATTCCTTATAAGAAGCGTTTCGGGCCGGGCGGCCACTTCTTTATCGTCGGCATGGTGGTGCCGGAAGATAACGACAACTGCCGCGTCTTCTTCTGGCGTATCCGCCGGGTGCAGGGCTGGCAGCGTGACATGTGGCGCTTCATGTACCGCAACCGCCTGGAGAAACTGCACTGGGAAGTCCTCGAGCAGGACCGCGTGGTACTCGAAAGCCTCGCCCCAAACGCCCGCGACCATGAATATCTGTACCAGCACGACGTCGGTCTCTCCCGCCTGCGCCGCATGATGCAAAAGGCGGCGAAAGAGCAGCTGGCGATGCGTGAAGAACAGCAGGGAGCTGCCTGATGAACGGCCTGCTGAACGGGAAGCGCATCGTCGTGACCGGCGCCGCGCGCGGGCTGGGCTATCACTTTGCCAAAGCCTGCGCAGAGCAGGGGGCGGCGGTGGTGATGTGTGACATCCTGAAGGGCGAGCTGGCCGAAAGCGCGCACGGGCTGCGTGAGCAGGGCTATGCGATCGAATCCCACATTATCGATCTGGCCGATCCGCACGCCATTGAGCAGGTATTCAGCGCCATCGGCGAGCAGGGCCAGATTGACGGGCTGGTGAATAACGCGGCCATGGCGACCGGCGTGGGGGGCAAAAACATGCTCGATTACGATCCGGATCTCTGGGATCGGGTGATGAGCATTAACGTCAAGGGCACCTGGCTGGTGACGCGCGCCGCCGTGCCGCTGCTGCGCGAGGGGGCCGGGATTGTGAACGTCGCTTCCGACACCGCGCTGTGGGGCGCGCCGCGCCTGATGGCCTATGTCGCCAGCAAGGGCGCGGTGATTGCCATGACCCGCTCGATGGCCCGTGAGCTGGGTGAAAAACGTATCCGCATCAATGCCATCGCGCCGGGATTAACCCGCGTCGAGGCGACAGAATATGTGCCCGCCGAACGTCATCAGCTCTACGAAAATGGCCGCGCGTTAACCGGCGCGCAGCAGCCGGAAGATGTGACGGGCAGCGTGGTCTGGCTGTTAAGCGATCTGTCGCGGTTCATTACCGGGCAGCTGATTCCGGTCAACGGCGGTTTTGTCTTTAACTGAGGCCTGGTGAATATGGAAAACGATCGTGAAGTGAAGTATCTCGTGCCGGGGCTGGAGCGCGGTCTCCAGCTGCTGTTGGCCTTCGGCGAGCAGCACCGCGATCTGACCTTTGCCGAGCTGCACCGGCTGGTGGATATGCCAAAAGCCACCGCCTATCGCGTGGTGCAGACGCTGGAATACATGGGCTTTCTGGAGCGCAACGCGCGCACCAATACTTTCTCGCTCGGCATGAACGTGCTGCGTCTGGGCTTTGAGTACATCGCCTCGCTGGACGTGGCGCAGGTCGGCCAGCCGGTTATTGAACAGTTGCGCGACGTCAGCCAGTGCAGCAGCCATCTGGCGATCCGCGACGGGCGCGACATTATTTACGTCGCCCGCGTCAGCGCAGCCGGTTCGCGCATCAACCAGGTAAGTATTGGCACCCGCCTGCCGGTGCACTGCACCTCGCTTGGCCGCATGCTGCTGACCGATATTTCGCGCGCTGACTTTGAACACCTGTTCCCGCATGAGCGCCTGCCGGGCAACACGCCGGGGCAGCTTCACGACCGCGAAGCGCTGTGGCAGATGGTGCAGCAGGACAAAGCCCGCGGGTTTGTCATTGGCGAATCTTTCTTCCGCCACGGCATCTCCTCCATCGTCTATCCGGTGTATGACCGCAGCGGACGGGTGGCGGCGGTGGTCAGCATTCTGGTGCCGTCGGAGGAGATCCCCCGGACCGACCGCGAGCGCCTGCAAAACGAGGTCCGTCTGGCGGCGGATAAAATCTCTGGCTTCTTAGGATATTTGTCACAGGCCAGTTAAATCAGTGAGTTAACGTCAGGCGCTTTGCTGCGTCGGGCATGTTTTACGCCCAATTTGGGCCAGATGAGGCAACGAACGATGAGTGTAACCGGAATTGAAAAGCTGGAATTTGGCGTTGATAACCTGACGCACTGCGCCAAATTTATGCGTGATTTTGGCCTGACGGGCGATGCCAGCGGCAAGCGTTTTACCACCCTGAGCGGCGCGCGCGTTGAGCTCAACCCAATTGACAGCTCCGACCTGCCGCCGGCGTTTGAAGCGGGCAACACCCTGCGCCGCATGACCTGGGCGGTGGCGACCCAGGACGAGCTGGATGCGTTGCGCCCGAAGCTGGCGCAGCAGCCCGGCTTTCGCCAGGTGGGGGACGCGCTGGAGTGTCTTGATCCGAACGGTATGACCCTGCGCGTACAGGTGAGCCAGCAGGTGCCGGTTGAGCTGAACGTCGAGCCGATTAACCAGTGGGGAGACGCCCGCCGCATCGACACGCCAAGCCCGGTGTACGACCGCGCTCAGCCGATCAACGTCGGTCACGTGGTCTTCTTCGTCGAGGAGCTGGCGGCAGTAGAAAAGTTCTACCGCGAGGTGCTTGGCTTCCAGGTTTCCGACCGCTACATCAACCGCGCCGTGTTCCTGCGCTGTGGCCCGCGTGGTGGCCATCACAATCTTTTCCTGCTCCAGTTGCCGAATCGCAAGCGCGGCCTGAACCACGTCGCCTTTACCGTGCGCGACATTCACGAAGTGATTGGCGGCGGCATTGCGATGAATAAAAACGACTGGAGTACCTTCATCGGGCCGGGCCGCCATCCGGTGTCGTCCGCCTACTTCTGGTACGTCAACAGCCCGACCGGCGGCGCGTTTGAGTACTACACCAACGACGACTACCTGACCGAAAACTGGCAGCCGCGCGAGCTGGAACACTCCCTGATCTCCTTCACCGAATGGGCAGTAGAGGGCGGGATTGACCATGACACGCGCCGCCAGCAGAAAAAGCCGGAGGCGGTATGACCTCGCGCATTGTCATTATCGGCGGCGGCCAGGCGGGCGGCTGGGCGGCGAAAACCCTGCGTGACGACGGCTTTGACGGCGAGATTTGCGTGGTGGCGGAAGAGGAGTGGGATTTTTATGAGCGCCCGCCGCTTTCGAAAGCCGCGTTGCTGGACGCCGATGCCGCGCTGCCGCGCCTGTTTGCTGAAGAGGCCCAGCAGGCGCTGAATCTGACCTGGTACCGCCCCTTGCGCGCCACGCAGATCGATCGCGCCGCGAAAAGGGTGCATTTAAGCAACGGTGAGCTTCTTAGTTACAACATTCTTTTGATTGCGACCGGTGGGCGGGCGCGTCTGCCGGGCGAGGCGTGGGGAAAACATCCGCAGGTCTATACCCTGCGCCACTGGCAGGACGCGCAGCGCCTGAAGAAGCGTATGGCGCAAAGCAACACCCTGGCGATTGTCGGCGGCGGCTGGATCGGCCTGGAGATTGCCGCCTCGGCGCGCAAAAGTGGCGTGGCGGTTACGCTGTTCGAGCAGCAGCCTGCCCTGTGCATGCGCTCGGTGAGCGGCGAGGTCTCCCGACAGCTGGAGAAGATCCACCGCGAGCAGGGCGTGGATATCCGCACCGGCTGCGGCGCGCTGGAGCTTGACGATCACAACGGTCTGCCGGTGATCCACTGCGACGGCAAACGCGAAATCTTCGATGCGGTGGTGGTGGGGATCGGCGTCGATCTGAACCTTGAGCTGGCCCGCGACGCCGGGCTGAAGACCGACCGTGGGATCGTGGTGGACGCGCAGGGGCGCACGTCGGATCCGGCCATCTTTGCCGCGGGCGATGTCGCGCAGCATCACCACTACGGGCTGTGCATCCAGTCGTGGGCCTTCGCCCAGAATCAGGCGGTGGCGACGGCGAAAGCAATGCTTAACCCCGACGCGCCGGGCTACGACGACGCACCGTGGCTGTGGTCGGATCAATATCAGCACAACATTCAGATCCTCGGCATTCCGCAGCCTGGCGGCAAAACCGTCGTTCGTGATAACGCGCTGTTCTTCTCGCTGGACGATGGCGGCCGGTTGACGCAGCTGGTGGCCTTTAACGACGCGCGTACCGTCAAGCTGGCGAAGCGCTGGATGGCGGCGGGACGAGACTTATCGGACGTGCCGCTGAGCGACCCGGCCTTTTCACTGATGTCACTGCGATAGCTAACCCGCACCCGTAGGGGGAGACATGACCACATTCGAGACCAACGCCGCGCCCGCAGAGGCGAGCGGCGAGGGAACCCGTACGCCTGAAAAAGCCGTACGCTGGGCTATCCCGCTGTCGCTGCTGGCCTGCGTGCTGCTGGCGTTTTTCGACAAAATCAGTATCGCGGCACTGTTTTCCGATAGCCATTTCCAGCAGGCGATGGGGATCGATTTTGACACTACGCGCCTCGGCATC
The DNA here is from genome assembly GCF_002430365.1 of Leclercia sp. UBA5958. Taxonomy (NCBI): domain Bacteria; kingdom Pseudomonadati; phylum Pseudomonadota; class Gammaproteobacteria; order Enterobacterales; family Enterobacteriaceae; genus Leclercia; species Leclercia sp. UBA5958. Next base: position 317,722 of record NZ_DJCE01000004.1, read on the forward strand.
CTGATGAGCGCATTTCTGCTGAGCTACGGCTTTTCATCGGTTCTGCTCAGCGGGCTGGGGGACAAAATCCCGCCGCTGCGCCTGCTCACCGGGATGATGGCGGTGTGGTGCGTACTGATGGTGGCGATGGGCTTCACCCATAACTACACGGTGATGATTGTTCTGCGCATTCTACTGGGCATCGCCGAAGGGCCGCTGTTCCCGCTGGCGTTCGCCATCGTGCGCCATAACTTCCCGCAGCATCTGCAGGCGCGCGCCACCATGCTGTGGCTGCTCGGTACGCCGGTGGGCGCGGCAATTGGTTTCCCGCTCTCCCTCTGGCTGCTCAACACTTTCGGCTGGCAAAGCACCTTCTTTGTCATGGCGATGCTCACCGTGCCGGTGCTGATCTTTGTGCGCATAGGCCTGCGCGGTATTCGCCTCGACGTGAAACCAACAACCACGCAGGCATCACGGGACGAGCGGCGTGCGGCGCGGCGCGAGCTGTTTGTCAGCCCGCACTTCTGGGTAATCTGCGTCTTTAACGTCGCCTTTCTCACCTATCTGTGGGGGATCAACGGCTGGCTGCCGGGCTACCTGATCAAGGGCAAGGGCATTCATCTGGAGCACGCGGGCGGGCTGTCGTCGATGCCGTTTATCGCCATGCTGGCGGGCGAAGTGATTGGTGCCTGGCTTTCGGACCGCGTCGATAAGCGGGCGGCGGCCTGTTTTATCTCCATGGCGGGAGCAGCTGTCGGGCTGACGGCGGTGATGCACCTTGATACGCCCCTGACGGTTATCGCGGCGATAAGCTTTAGCACCTTTATGTGGGGCACGGGTGCGCCGAACATTTTCGCCCTGCTGGCGAAGGCTACCCATCCCCGGGTGAGCGCGACGGCGGGCGGCATTTTCAACGGGCTGGGAAACTTTGCGGGGGCGTTGTCGCCCGCGGTGATGGGGGCGCTTATCGCCTTCACCCACAGCATGGATTCCGGGCTGATTTTTCTGGCGGTGATGGCGGCGGTGGGCTGCGTCCTGTTACTGCCGCTGCTGAGACGTTACTGAGGAGAGTGTCATGACTGATTCAACCGTAACTGCAAAACCGGGCATTAAGCCTGACCATCTGACCATGGAAGAGTGGGTCGAGTCGCGCATTGCGCGCTTTGAAGGCCGCAAATACGACTGGAACGCCCTGAAGTTCCAGGCCGACTATGACCCGAAATACCGCCGCGCGCAGATGCGCTATATCGGCACCGGCGCAACCGGCGTGGCGAACGACACCAATACCGTTCAGGCCGACCACTTCACCTTCTCCACCATGGTACTGCCGTCGAAGTGTGAAGGGCCGCTGCACCTGCACGACGACGTGGAAGAGGTCTTCTTCATGCTCAAAGGGCAGATCACCCTGATGATTCAGGACGGCGACAACTACACCGAAACCGTGCTGCGCGAGCGCGACCTGATCTCCGTTCCGCCAGGCATCTACCGCGGGCTGTTTAACCACGGCGAAGAAGAGGCGCTGATGTGCGTAATGCTGGGAACCAACAAGCCGGAAATCCCAACCTATCCGGCCGATCATCCCCTCTCTAAAGTGAAGCGCGGGTAAGGGGGCGGTATGACGGGCTTTCACGAACAGGGAAGCGGCACTCCGCTGATGCTGCTGCACGGTATCAGCTCCGGCGCAGCCTCCTGGCATAAGCAGATGGCGCTGAGCGGTTTTCGCGTGCTGGCGTGGGACATGCCCGGTTATGGCGAAAGCCCGATGCTCTCGACCGAACGCGCGAACGCGGGCGATTACGCCGACGCGCTGGCAGCGATGCTTGATCGCGCGGGCGTCTGGCAGGCGGTGTTGGTCGGGCACTCGCTGGGGGCGCTGGTTGCCAGCGCCTTTGCCGCGAAGTTTCCGCAACGCGTGCTGCATCTGGTGCTGGCGGACGCGGCGCAGGGCTACGGCCAGGCCGCGCCGGAGCAGCGCGAGCAGGTGTGGCGCAACCGCGAGCAGCAGATCGCGCTGGGCGGCGACATTCTCGCCCAGACCCGTGCGGCGAAGCTACTGCGCCCCGGCGCGCGCGCGGAGGATATCGCGACCGTTGCGGCGGGCATGCGCGCCCTGCGCCCGGAAGGCTATCTCGCCGCCGCGTGGATGCTGGCCCACGACGATATCCACGGCTGGCTGACGCGCTATTCGGGCACCTTTGAAGCCTGGTGCGGCGAGCAGGATGCCATCACCCAACCCGAGCAGGTGCAGGGGCTGGCGCTGCGCTACGGCATGCCGTTTACCACAATTCCTCAGGCCGGGCACGCCAGCTACCTCGATAACGCGGCGTTTTTTAACCAACAGCTTTTACGTATTCACCAGGAGATAGGCGATGAATGCACACATTGATGGTCGCGTAGCGGTAGTCACCGGCGGATCGTCCGGCATTGGCTTTGGAACGCTGCGCCTGCTGCTGGGCGAGGGGGCAAAAGTGGCCTTCTGCGGCCGCGATCCGGACCGGCTCGCCAGTGCGCACGCGGCGCTGCAAAACGACTACCCCGACGGAGAGATCTTCGCTTACCGCTGCGACGTGCTCAACGCCGATGAGGTGCAGGCTTTCGCGCAGGCGGTTCAGGCGCGCTTTGGCGCGGCGGATATGTTGATTAACAACGCCGGGCAGGGCTACGTGGCGCACTTCAACGACACCCCGCGCGAGGCGTGGCTGCACGAAGCCGAACTGAAACTGTTTGGGGTAATCAACCCGGTGCAGGCGTTTCAGCCTCTGCTGGAGCAGTCCGATATCGCCTCGATTACCTGCGTCAACTCCCTGCTGGCGTTGCAGCCGGAGGAGCACATGATCGCCACCTCCGCCGCCCGCGCCGCGCTGCTGAATATGACGCTGACGCTCTCTAAAGAGCTGGTGGGCAAAGGTATTCGCGTCAACTCCATTTTGCTCGGCATGGTGGAGTCCGGCCAGTGGCAGCGCCGCTTTGAAAACCGGACGGATAAAAGCCAGAGCTGGCCGGAATGGACGGCGGATATTGCGCGCAAGCGGGGCATACCGATGGCGCGCCTCGGCAAGCCGCAGGAGCCCGCACAGGCGCTGCTGTTCCTCGCCTCGCCGCTGGCCTCGTTTACCACCGGTGCCGCGCTGGACGTTTCCGGCGGCTTCTGCCGTCACCTGTAAGGACGCATCATGAAAAAAATCATGTTAATTGGCTTTGGCGCGATGGCGCAGGCGGTGATTGAGCGCCTGCCTGATGGCGTCAGCATCGGCTGGATCGTGGCGCGCGAGGCCCACCACGAGGCCATTCGCGCGCAGTTCGGCGGTGCGGTGGCGGCGCTGGCCTCGCCTGCAGACTGCGCTGAAGCGCCCGATCTGGTGCTGGAGTGCGCCAGCCAACAGGCAGTGGCGCAGTACGGCGAAGAGATACTGCATCGCGGCTGGCATCTGGCTGTGATATCCACCGGCGCGCTGGCGGACAGCGCGCTGGAACAGCGTCTGCTTAGCGCGGGCGGAAAACTCACGCTGCTCTCCGGCGCGGTGGCGGGCATCGACGGGCTCTCCGCCGCCAAAGAGGGCGGCCTGGAGCGTGTGACTTATCGGTCGCGCAAAAGCCCGGCCAGCTGGCGCTGCAGCTACGCCGAGCAGCTTATCGATCTTAACGCTGTGTCGCAGGCGCAGGTGTTCTTTGAGGGCAGCGCCCGCGAGGCGGCGCGGCTGTTCCCGGCTAACGCTAACGTGGCGGCGACCGTGGCGCTCGGCGGCGTCGGAATGGATGACACCCGCGTGCAGCTGATGGTCGACCCGGCGACGACGCGCAACACCCATACGCTGCACGTCGAAGGGCTGTTTGGTGAGTTTCATCTGGAGCTGAGCGGCCTGCCGCTTGCCAGCAATCCCAAAACCTCGACCCTGGCGGCACTGAGCGCGGTGCGCGCCTGCCGCGAGCTGGCCCTGAGCTAAGGAGTCACGATGGACGATCTGAAGATTTTTATCGGTGGCCACTGGCGCCACGGCGGCGGCAACCTGATGCAGAGCCAGTTCCCGGCGGATGGCTCAATCAACGCGACGCTCAACGCCGCAAGCCTGGACGATCTGGAGGAGGCCATCGAGGCAGGCGAACGCGCGTGGCGCGATCCGGACTGGAGCAACCGCCTGCCGCATATGCGGGCGAAGATCCTGCACAAGGTGGCCGATCTGATTGAATCCCGCGTCGATGAACTGGCGCAGATGCAGAGCCGCGATAACGGCAAGCCGCTGGCGGAAGCGCGTGGCCTGGTGATGAGTGCGGCGGGCACGGCGCGCTATTTCGCCGCCGCCTGCGAACTGCTGGAAGGCGAGCTGCCTACCCCGCGCCAGCCCGATCTCCTGACGCTGAGCCGCTACGAGCCGCTCGGCGTGGTGGCGGCCATCACGCCGTGGAATTCACCGATTGCCAGCGAAATGCAGAAGGTCGCCCCGGCCATTGCCGCCGGAAATGCGGTGATCCTCAAACCTGCCGAGGCCACGCCGCTGATGGCGCTGGAGCTAGCGCGTATTTTTGAACAGGCCGGGCTGCCCGCCGGGCTGCTGAGCGTGCTGCCGGGCAAAGGTTCGGTGATTGGCGACGCGCTGGCGCGCCATCCTCGCGTGCGGAAAATTTCCTTTACCGGCGGCACGACCACGGGGCGGCATTTAGCGCACGTGGCGGCGGAAAAACTGATCCCGGCGTCGCTGGAGCTGGGCGGAAAATCCCCGACCATTGTGCTGGACGATGCGGACGTCGAGCAGGCCGCGCGCGGGATCTGCTACGGCATTTTCAGCTCGGCGGGGCAGGCGTGCATTGCCGGTTCACGGCTGTTTATCCACGAGAGCATTTACGCTCCGCTGATGGCGCGGCTGCTGGAACTCACGCGCGGCCTGCGCGTCGGCCATCCGTTTGCCGACGGTACGCATATCGGCCCGCTGATCAACGACAAACATCGCGAGAGCGTGCAGGCCTACGTAGAGCTGGCGCAACGCGAAGGGGGCCGCGTCCTGTGCGGCGGGGAGATCCCGGCCGATCCGGCACTTGCCAGCGGCAGCTTCTTCCAGCCAACGATTATTGAGGGGCTGAGCAACTCCGCCCGCGCCTGTCAGGAGGAGATCTTTGGCCCGGTGCTGGTGGCGATGCCGTTCAGTGACGAGGCAGGGCTGATCCGCGAGGCCAATGACTCGGTGTACGGCCTGGCGGCGGGCATCTGGACGCGCGATACCGGACGCGCCCTGCGCCTGAGCGAGCAACTGGAAGCGGGCACCGTGTGGATCAACACCTACAAAGTGTTTGCGATTTCGACCCCGTTTGGGGGCTTTAAAGAGAGCGGTCTGGGCCGCGAAAAGGGCATTCAGGGGCTGAAAGGCTGGATGCAGCAAAAGAGCATTTATCTGGCGACGGGTAACAGCGTCAACCACTGGTGCGACTGAGAAAGGGTGAGCAATGAGCGAAATGATAACCGTCGGCGACGCCATCGCCAGAACGCTGGAGCAGTATCAGGTTGAGGCCATCTACGGCGTCATCTCTATTCACAACCTGCCGATCGCGGATGCGGTGGGGCAGCGGGGCAACATCCGCTTTGTGCCCGCGCGCGGCGAGGCGGGTTCCGTCACCATGGCCGACGCCCACGGACGCTTTTCCGGCCTTGGCGTGGCGCTGACCAGCACCGGCGCAGGGGCGGGCAACGCGGTGGGGGCGCTGGTAGAAGCCATGAACGCCTGTACGCCGCTGCTGCACCTGACCGGCCAGGTCGAAAAAGCCTGGCTGGATGCCGACACCGGGTTTATTCACGAAACCCGCGATCAACTGACCTTCCTGAAGGCCAGCTCGAAACGGGCCTGGCGCATCAGCAATGCTCACCAGGCGGTCGCTATTCTCCATAAGGCGATTCAGGAGGCACAGACGCCGCCGTGCGGGCCGGTTTCGGTGGAAATTCCGATTGATATCCAGGGGGCGAAGATCCCGGCCTCGCTGGTGACGGCACCGGTAAAATCCACCGCGCCGGACACCGTTGATAAGGCTGTGGTCGAGGCGCTCTGGGCGCAGCTTAAGCAGGCGAAACAGCCTCTGCTGTGGCTGGGCGGGGGGGCGCTGGGAAGCGCTGAGGCCGTGCATAAGCTGGCGGATGCGGGCGTCACTGTGATCTCCAGCACCCACGCGCGCGGCGTGCTGCCGGACAGCCATCGCGCCAGCCTGCGGGCGTTCCACAATTCACCGTCAGTCGAGGCGCTGATTGCCCGGTGCGACTTTACGCTGGTGGCAGGCTCGCGCCTGCGCAGTAACGAAACCCGCTCGTGGACGCTCGAGCTGCCGCATCCCCGCGTGCAGATTGATATCGATCCGGCGGCGGCGAGCCGTAACTATCTAATGGATAACACCCTGGTCGACGACTGTTCTGCGCTGCTGACGGCGCTGGCGAACAAAGCGCAGGGGCGCGAATGGGGCAATGCCCAGTGGGATGGGCAGGTTCAGCAGGCGGTGGCAACAGCAGAGCAGGGGCTGCGCGAGCAGTGCGGCGCCTATGCCAGGCTGAACGATGCTATCGACAACGCCCTGCCGAACGACGGCCTGCTGGTGCGGGATATCACCGTTTCCGGCAGCCTGTGGGGCAGCCGTCTGTTCCGCGCTAACGGCCCGCTGATGAACATTCACTCTCTGGCGGGGGCGATTGGCATGGGGCTGCCGATGGCGATCGGCACCGCGATTGCCAACCCGCAACGCAAGGTGGTGGGGCTGGTGGGCGACGGCGGCCTGAGCCTTAATCTGGGTGAACTGGCAACGCTTGCCCAGGAGAAAGCGAACGTGACGCTGCTGATCATGAACGACGGCGGCTATGGCGTAATGCGCGGGATCCAGGATAAGTATTTCGGTGGGCGTCAGTACTACAACGAACTGCATACGCCGGACTTTACCCTGCTGGCGCAGGCGATTGGCCTGCAGGCGTGGAGCGTGGAGCGGGCCGAGGATTTTGACGCGGTGATGACGGAGGCGCTGTCAATGCCGGGGCCGTCGGTGGTAGAGGTGCGCATGGGGCAGATTGGCGCGCTGAAGTTTGCCGGGCCGCCGCAGAAGTCGCTGTATTGATTAGAGGATATAGCAACGTTAGCTGAGGTGCGGGTTGATTCCCCTCACCCCGGCCCTCTCCCAAAGGGAGAGGGTGATCGCGTTCCCTCTCCCTTTGGGAGAGGGTTAGGGTGAGGGGGGACAAACTTAAAACACGTTAAACGGATATTCCACGTAAGCGCGAAGCTCGTTGCCGCCGACGTTATAGTCGCTGGCGTTGCTGGAGACGCGCAGGACGGAATAGCGCAGTTTCAGCTTCAGATCTTTTGCGGGGCCATCCTGTACCTGGTATTGCACCTGGTTGAACCACTCGTGCTCTTTACCGTTGCTGGTTTCAGACGTTTTGATGTTATCGCCACGCACGTAGGCCGTGGTCCAGCTCAGACCCGGTAAGCCGAGGCCTGCGAAGTCCAGACCGTAAGAGGCCTGCCACGAGCGTTCGTCTTCACCATTAAAATCAGACCAGTAGGAGTTCGCCAGCCAGATGGTGTTGCCGCCGTCGCCCACGCCGTCGCGATCGCGATAGCTACCATAGTGATAACCGGTGCTGCCGCTGCTCTGCTGGTATGCCACCTTAAAGGTATGAATGTCCCAGATATAGCTGGCCGCCAGGCTCCAGATGCTATTGCTGCGACCCGTGTTGAGGTCGTTGGCATAGCCCTGATCCAGACGAGAGTTATAGCCGTTAAAGTCGAGTACCAGCTGTTGGCCAGTGCTGAACGGCTGTTTGAAGTTCAGACCCAGGTACTGCTTGTTCATCACCTCTTCATTGTGAGAGGCGTACAGCGCGCCGCTGAACTGATCGTTAAACTGATAGCTTGCACCGCCGAAGGTAAGGCTCTTCAGACCGCTATCGTGGCGATCGTCACTCTTACGCTGCTCGTCGGTAAAGTAACCCGCGTTAACTTCCAGACCGTCGATCTCTTTAGAGGTTAACAGCGCGCCGGTATAGCTTTCGAACAGCAGGCGCGAGCTGTCGGAGGTGACAATCGGTAACGCAGGACGCTGGTTGCCGTAGCTCAGCACGGTATTGGAGATGCGCATTTTGGCAGTCGCGCCAAATTTTGCCAGTTCGGACTTCGCGCGGCCATCATCTTCCTGCCTGAAGAAGTCGATACCACCCGCGCCGCTCTTGCCGCGGCCACCGTCGAGACGCACGCCGTACTGCGCAATGCCATCGACGCCAAAGCCTACCAGCCCTTCGGTATAACCGGATTCAAAAGTCGCAACGATCCCCTGACCCCATTCGGCCTTGTCCTTCTGGCTTTGATGGTAGTCGCGGCTGATGTATGCGTTACGGAAAAACAGGTCCAGATGGCTGTCGTCAATAAAACCCTGGCTGTCAGATTGCTGGCTTGCAACGGCGGGAAGGGCCGAAAATAAACCTAATGCGATTAACGATAATTCTTTTTTCACGGAAGGAACTTCTCTTTCTAAATAATATCAAATTGCGTTGCTGCGTATTTGATAGTTACCTGAAAGATAAATGATTGCAATGGTTATGTGACGCGCTGTAACGCGCCGGGCCACTGTCCGCGTGGTTCTCCGGTGCAGGGGGTAGACTATTTTATATTTCGACAGAAGGGATACAGGCAGCGATAAAAATGGCAGAGTCATTTGCTCTTAATATATTTCACTGAGACAAGCTGAAATATCGAATAACCCGCTTTGATTGCTATCTGGGGATATTAACAATCTGTGCGGTAATATTGGCAATTGGTGCGAAATAAAAAGGAGGCGATATCGCCTCCTTTTTGTTTTATTTGATGCCGTCAGCCGCCATTCTGTCGCGTACATGCTGTGCACGTTCTGCGGAGGCCGGGTGATCGTCAAACATAGAACTTGCACGACCCTCTTCCAGTTTGGCCAGTTTTTCGAAGCTGGTGGCTAAACCGGATGGGTTGATGCCGCGTTTGCGCAACAGATCGTAGGAGTAGTCATCGGCCTCCGACTCCTGACGCTGTGAGAACTGAGAGTTCACCAGTTTTTCGCCCAGATCGCCCAGCTGTGACTGAGACAGGCTACCGACGATGCCGCCTGCAGAAGCGGCGGCCACGCGCACGGCGTTGGTGCCCAGCGCAACCTGCATGCCTCTCTTCACGTGACCGAGCGCCACGTGACCCATTTCATGGCCGATCACCGCTTCGACTTCGTTATCGGTCATCATATCCATCAGCCCGCTGTAGACGCGGATACAGCCATTCGCCATCGCGAAGGCGTTCACGTCTTTCGCCATGTATACCTTGTAGTTTACCGGCTGGCCGTTGATGTTATCGCCCAGTGCGGAAGCAATCTTGGTCAGACGCTGCGAGTAGGTGCTATTAGCCGGCGCGACGGTGGCTTTGCCATCCATCTCTTTACAGGCTTCATCACTGAGGGCTTTAACCTGAGCATCGCTCAGGCTGTAGGCCTGAAAGGCTTCGGCACCGGAGCTCATCAGACCGTTGGAGTTCATGTTCTGACAGCCACTCAAAAGCAGAGTGGTACCCAGAGCCAGCACTATTGCACGCATTTTCATTATGTTGCTTCCGTACTCGTTGAATTCGATAAATTCTGAAAGTACTCCAGGGCAGCGAAGCCGGAGTTTCACTCAGTATAAAGAATATAAATCACGCCGGGCGAGAAGATTGCGCAACATGCGAGCGTGTTCCAGAGATTTCTTAACAGGCAAAAGAATGGTCCATGTACATGCTTTGTCGCTTGGGTTACATTGTTGGCACTTTTTTCCGGCGTAGCCCAAAACGCGCTGTCGTCAAGGGTATGGCCTTTAACAGTCCGATCTGGAGTCAAAATGTCTTCACGTAAAGAGCTTGCAAATGCTATCCGTGCGCTGAGCATGGACGCAGTACAAAAAGCCAAATCTGGCCACCCGGGTGCCCCAATGGGCATGGCTGATATTGCCGAAGTCCTGTGGCGTGATTTCCTGAACCATAACCCGCAGAACCCAGCATGGGCTGACCGCGACCGCTTCGTGCTGTCCAACGGCCACGGCTCAATGCTGATCTATAGCCTGCTGCATCTCACTGGCTATGATCTGCCAATCGAAGAGCTGAAAAACTTCCGTCAGCTGCATTCTAAAACTCCAGGTCACCCGGAAGTGGGTTACACCGCTGGCGTAGAAACCACCACCGGCCCGCTGGGTCAGGGTATTGCTAACGCAGTCGGTATGGCGATTGCCGAAAAAACGCTGGCAGCGCAGTTTAACCGTCCGGGCCATGACATCGTTGACCACTTCACCTACGCATTCCTGGGTGACGGCTGCATGATGGAAGGCATTTCTCACGAAGTGTGCTCCCTGGCCGGTACCCTGAAGCTGGGCAAACTGGTTGCGTTCTACGATGACAACGGCATCTCTATCGATGGTCACGTTGAAGGCTGGTTCACTGACGATACCGCAGCCCGTTTCGAAGCCTACGGCTGGCACGTGGTGCGTGGCGTTGATGGCCACGATGCTGACTCGATTAAACGCGCAGTAGAAGAAGCACGTGCGGTGACGGATAAACCATCCCTGCTGATGTGCAAAACCATCATTGGTTTCGGTTCCCCGAATAAAGCTGGCACCCATGACTCCCACGGCGCGCCGCTGGGCGACGCAGAAATTGCGCTGACCCGTGAAGCGCTGGGCTGGAAACATCCTGCCTTCGAAATCCCGTCTGAGATCTATGCACAGTGGGATGCGAAAGAAATGGGTCAGGCGAAAGAGTCCGCATGGAACGAGAAATTCGCTGCCTATGCGAAAGCTTTCCCACAGGAAGCCGCTGAATTCACCCGTCGTATGAAAGGCGAAATGCCATCTGATTTCGATGCGAAAGCCAACGAATTCATCGCTAAACTGCAGGCTAATCCGTCTAAAATCGCGAGCCGTAAAGCGTCTCAGAATGCGATTGAAGCGTTCGGTCCCTGGCTTCCAGAATTCCTGGGCGGCTCCGCTGACCTGGCACCGTCTAACCTGACTATCTGGTCCGGCTCTAAGCCAATCAACGAAGACACTGCCGGTAACTACATTCATTACGGCGTGCGCGAATTCGGCATGACCGCGATTGCTAACGGTATCTCCCTGCACGGTGGTTTCCTGCCGTACACCTCAACCTTCCTGATGTTCGTTGAGTACGCGCGTAACGCCGTGCGTATGGCTGCGCTGATGAAACAGCGTCAGGTGATGGTCTACACCCACGACTCTATCGGTCTGGGCGAAGATGGCCCAACTCACCAGCCGGTTGAGCAGGTAGCTTCCCTGCGCGTGACCCCGAACATGTCTACCTGGCGTCCATGTGACCAGGTTGAATCCGCGGTAGCGTGGAAATACGGCGTTGAGCGTCAGGACGGCCCGACCGCGCTGATCCTCTCCCGTCAGAACCTGGCACAGCAGGAGCGTACTCCTGAGCAGCTGGCTAACATCGCGCGTGGTGGTTACGTACTGAAAGATTGCGCAGGCCAGCCTGAGTTGATCTTCATCGCTACCGGTTCTGAAGTTGAGCTGGCCGTAGCGGCATGGGAAAAACTGACTGCCGAAGGCGTGAAGGCGCGCGTGGTGTCCATGCCGTCTACTGATGCGTTCGACAAGCAGGATGCGGCATACCGTGAATCCGTACTGCCTAAAGCGGTTTCCGCTCGCGTGGCGGTGGAAGCCGGTATCGCAGACTACTGGTTCAAATACGTGGGCCTGAACGGCGCTATCGTTGGTATGACCACCTTCGGTGAGTCTGCACCAGCGGAGCAGCTGTTCGAAGAGTTCGGCTTCACCGTTGAGAACGTAGTCGCGAAAGCGAAAGCGTTGCTGTAATTGATATTTTCCCCGGCGCGTTATACGCCCGGGGCTGAAATCGCAAAGCCAGGCAGACCAAAAGTCGCCTGGTTTTTTTATGGTTCAGAGCACAGGTAAATCGACGCTCACAACGTTCTGGGAGTACCTCTCCCGGCAAGCTCCCGACCTGCCCAGCATCCAGACGCTGCCGATGGACGGTTTCCATCACTACAACGCCTGGCTGGACGCCAACCATTTACGCACGTTTAAAGGCGCTCCGGAGACCTTTAACGTTGATAAACTTGCCGCAAATTTGGCTCAGCTTCGCGAGCCAATCGCACACTGGCCGCAGTATGACAGACAAAAACACGATCCTGTCGAAGCGGCTATTACGGTAACGGCGAGTATTGCGATCGTTGAAGGCAACTGGCTCCTGCTCGATGACGAGAAATGGAAAGCGCTGGAAGTATTTTGTGATTTATCGGTATTTATCACAGCCCCGCCATCGGCGCTGCGTGAACGGCTGGTGCAGCGCAAGATAGCAGGGGGGTTATCACCAGACGAGGCGCAGGCATTTTATCTGCGCACAGATGGGCCAAACGTCGATCGTGTGCTTAGCCAGAGTCGCCAGGCTGATGTGGTATTGCAGATGACGGCAGGAGGGGAATACAGGTTTGCCTGACTGGAATAATTGGACGCGCTTTTAACGGAGAAAATGTGACGCAAGTCAGATAAATGGCGAATCACTCCGCTGGAACGTTCCTTTTATTCCACGTTTCGCTTATTCTGGCTGAAGCGTTTCAGTCGATTATGTGTTCGACAAATGACCAATCAGTTGCAGTTTGTGACAGGCAAGCATTCCCCTCTGAGCGTCGCTGCATTACTCTGTCAGCCACCTCGAATCAAGGATAGCCTTGCAGGAGACTTATGACCGTACGCATAGCGATTAATGGCTTCGGTCGCATCGGACGCAACGTGGTTCGTGCTTTATATGAATCCGGGCGCCGTGCGGAAATCACCGTGGTGGCAATCAATGAACTGGCCGATGCTGCTGGCATGGCGCATTTGTTGAAATATGACACCAGCCATGGGCGCTTTGCCTGGGACGTTCGTCAGGAAAGAGAGCAGCTTTTTGTCGGTGACGATGCCATTCGGGTTCTGCATGAACGCAGCCTTGATGCGCTGCCCTGGCGCGAGCTGGGCATAGATGTGGTGCTCGACTGCACCGGCGTATACGGCAGCCGCGAGCATGGCGAAGCGCATCTTGCGGCGGGCGCGAAAAAGGTTCTTTTCTCTCATCCTGGCGGCAACGATCTCGATGCTACTGTGGTCTTTGGTGTGAATCACCATGAACTGCAAGCTGAACACCGCCTTGTCTCCAATGCTTCCTGCACCACCAACTGCATTATTCCGGTCATTAAACTGTTAGATGATGCGTATGGCATCGAGTCGGGTACCGTCACCACAATCCACTCTGCCATGCACGATCAGCAGGTTATTGATGCCTATCATCCTGACCTGCGACGCACGCGTGCTGCGAGCCAGTCGATTATCCCGGTAGATACCAAACTGGCCGCCGGTATTTCGCGCATTTTCCCGCAGTTTAACGACCGTTTTGAAGCCATTGCCGTGCGCGTACCGACCATCAACGTGACGGCAATTGACCTCAGCGTTACCGTGAAAAAACCGGTAAAAGCCTGTGAAGTCAACCTGTTGCTGCAAAAAGCGGCACAGCAAGCATTTCATGGTATAGTTGACTATACGGAATTACCGTTGGTCTCAATTGATTTCAACCACGATCCGCACAGTGCCATTGTCGATGGCACCCAAACGCGGGTCAGTGGAGCGCACTTAATCAAAACGCTGGTCTGGTGCGACAACGAATGGGGCTTTGCTAACCGGATGCTCGACACCACGTTAGCAATGGCCGCTAAAGGTTTCAGGTAAGGCGCGTAAAGCGCCTGCAAAACTTTAAGAATCAACGAGAGGATTCACCATGTCTGTAATTAAGATGACCGATCTGGATCTGGCTGGTAAACGCGTTTTCATCCGTGCAGATCTGAACGTACCGGTTAAAGACGGCAAAGTGACCAGTGACGCGCGTATCCGTGCTTCTCTGCCGACCATCGAACTGGCCCTGAAACAAGGCGCTAAAGTGATGGTAACTTCCCACCTGGGTCGTCCGACCGAAGGCGAGTACAATGAAGAGTTTTCTCTGCTGCCGGTTGTTAATTACCTGAAAGACAAACTGTCCAGCCCGGTGCGCCTGGTAAAAGATTACCTGGATGGCGTTGAAGTGGCTGAAGGCGAGCTGGTAGTGCTGGAAAACGTTCGCTTTAACAAAGGCGAGAAGAAAGACGACGAAGCGCTGTCCAAAAAATATGCTGCACTCTGTGACGTATTCGTTATGGATGCTTTTGGTACCGCTCACCGCGCGCAAGCCTCTACCCACGGTATCGGTAAATTCGCTGATGTCGCCTGTGCAGGCCCACTGCTGGCTGACGAACTGGAAGCACTGGGTAAAGCCCTGAAAGAACCAGCACGTCCGATGGTTGCTATCGTCGGCGGTTCTAAAGTGTCTACCAAACTGACCGTTCTGGACTCTCTGTCCAAAATCGCGGACCAGCTGATCGTTGGCGGTGGTATTGCAAACACCTTCGTCGCGGCCCAGGGCCACAACGTGGGTAAATCCCTGTACGAAGCCGATCTGGTTGATGAAGCGAAACGCCTGCTGACTACCTGCGATATCCCGGTTCCAACCGACGTTCGCGTGGCGACCGAGTTCTCTGAAACCGCGACCGCGACCCTGAAATCTGTCTCTGATATTAAAGATGAAGAGCAGATTCTGGACCTCGGCGACGTCTCTGCACAGCGTCTGGCAGAGATCCTGAAAAACGCCAAAACCATTCTGTGGAATGGCCCGGTTGGCGTGTTCGAATTCCCGAACTTCCGTAAAGGTACAGAAACCGTGGCTAACGCGATTGCTGACAGCGAAGCGTTCTCCATCGCAGGCGGTGGTGACACCCTGGCGGCAATCGACCTGTTCGGTATTTCCGACAAAATCTCCTACATCTCCACTGGCGGCGGCGCATTCCTCGAATTCGTGGAAGGCAAAGTTCTGCCGGCAGTAGCAATGCTCGAAGAGCGCGCGAAGAAGTAAGCCATTTAAGGGCAGGGTAACCTGCCCAATTATTAGCGCGCTTTAAAGCACGCATCCCTTTCCAAGGCCGAAGATACAGGACTCGCAACATGTCTAAAATTTTTGATTTCGTAAAACCTGGCGTAATCACCGGTGATGACGTTCAGAAAGTGTTCCAGGTAGCTAAAGAAAACAACTTTGCTCTGCCTGCTGTTAACTGCGTGGGTACCGACTCCATCAACGCCGTACTGGAAGCCGCTGCGAAAGTTAAAGCACCGGTTATCGTTCAGTTCTCCAACGGTGGTGCTGCGTTCATCGCAGGTAAAGGCGTGAAAACTGACGTTCCTCAGGGCGCGGCTATCCTGGGTGCTATCTCTGGTGCACACCATGTACACCAGATGGCTGAACATTACGGTGTTCCAGTCATCCTGCACACTGACCACTGCGCGAAGAAACTGCTGCCGTGGATCGATGGTCTGCTGGATGCGGGTGAAAAACACTACGCAGCTACCGGCAAGCCACTGTTCTCTTCTCACATGATTGACCTGTCTGAAGAGTCTCTGGAAGAGAACATCGAGATCTGCTCCAAATATCTGGCGCGTATGGCCAAAATGGACATGACTCTGGAAATCGAACTGGGTTGCACCGGTGGTGAAGAAGACGGCGTGGACAACAGTCACATGGACGCTTCTGCCCTGTACACTCAGCCAGAAGATGTTGATTACGCTTACACCGAGCTGAGCAAAATCAGCCCACGCTTCACTATCGCAGCGTCCTTCGGTAACGTGCACGGCGTTTACAAACCAGGTAACGTGGTTCTGACCCCGACCATCCTGCGTGATTCTCAGGAATACGTTTCTAAGAAACACAACCTGCCGCACAACAGCCTGAACTTCGTCTTCCACGGCGGTTCCGGTTCTTCTGCTCAGGAAATCAAAGATTCCGTCAGCTACGGCGTGATCAAAATGAACATCGATACCGATACCCAATGGGCAACCTGGGACGGTATCCTGCAATACTACAAAACCAACGAAGCGTATCTGCAAGGTCAGCTGGGTAACCCGAAAGGCGAAGACCAGCCGAACAAGAAATACTACGATCCGCGCGTATGGCTGCGTGCTGCCCAGTCATCCATGGTGACGCGTCTGGAGCAGGCCTTCAAAGAGCTGAACGCGGTTGACGTTCTGTAATTTGCGCTGCTAACAGCCTCAGAAAGGCCCGCCTGTGCGGGCCTTTTTTTATGCTTTTTCAATAAGCTGTAAACCCTGATTTTGTGATCTGTTTGGCAAAACCCTGGCTTTTTGTTTACCCTTTACTCACTTGCCTGTCCCTCTGTGGGAGGGTTCTGACGTTGAATGAGCATAAGGATAGATAAATGGAAGATCTCGGTGTTGTAGATAGCATCAATAACGCTGGCTCCTGGCTGGTGCGTAACCAGGCGCTACTGCTGAGTTATGCGGTAAACATCGTTGCGGCGATTGCGATCATCATCATCGGGATGATTGTCGCACGAATCATTTCGAATGCGGTTAACCGCGTAATGCGCGCGCGTCACATTGATGCCACGGTTGCGGACTTTCTCTCCGCGCTGGTTCGTTACGGTATTATTGCCTTTACGCTGATCGCCGCGCTTGGCCGCGTGGGGGTGCAAACGGCATCGGTTATCGCCGTATTGGGTGCCGCCGGTCTGGCGATTGGCCTGGCGTTGCAGGGCTCCCTGTCGAACCTGGCGGCTGGCGTGCTGCTGGTAACCTTCCGCCCGTTCCGCTCCGGCGAGTACGTTGATCTGGGTGGGGTGGCAGGTACGGTATTGCAGGTGCAGATCTTCTCTACCACTATGCGTACCGTAGATGGCCGTATCGTGGTCATCCCGAACGGTAAAATCATCGCTAATAACATCATCAACTTCTCACGCGAACCGGTACGTCGTAACGAGTTTATTATTGGTGTCGCGTATGATTCTGATATTGATAAAGTGAAACAGCTGCTCACCAACATCATCGACTCCGACGATCGTATTCTGAACGATCGTGAAAAGACGGTGCGTCTCAACGAGCTGGGTGCCTCATCAATTAACTTTGTGGTTCGTGTCTGGAGTAACAGCAGCGATCTGCAGAGCGTTTACTGGGACGTACTGGAGCGCATCAAACGTGATTTCGATGCCAACGGTATTAGCTTCCCGTATCCGCAGATGGACGTTAACTTTAAGCGAGTGAAAGAGAACGCGAGTGAGTAACTGACACCTGTCTAATGACGCCCACGCATCGCGGGGGCGTCGTTTAAAGGCTATTTTTGCAAGGCATCCTTAAGCGCTAATCCCACGGCACGCATTATCAGAGCGGCATCTTTATTGCCTTTCTCTTCTTGAATCTGAATCCATTCTGCCTGTACCTGTTGATAATTCGTGGCTTCCTGCCAACGCGCGAGCTCTGCACGGCTCAGGATGTGAAGGTGAGCCCCCTCTTTTGCCATCCGCTTACCCAGGGAACGAACACTCTTGTCGAGTAGCGTGCCCAGTTGCTTTTCCGTTGATGCCGCCGCCCGTTGAATGGCAGCCTGATCTTTTGCATCCAGCGCCGCCCACACCTCTTTATTAATCGCTAATAGATAAACATGTCCCAGCCACATCGCGGGAGAGTAACTTACCCACGGCGCTGCGCGCTGGGCCTGAATGTCCCAGGCGCTATCAAGATTTACCAGAAGACCATCAAGCTGCCCGCTGCGCAACGCCCCGCTAATGTTGTTGTTCCAGGGCATTGAGATTGGCGTTCCTCCCGCGTTCCTGAGCCACGCCTGGTGCCAAAAGCTGGCTGTGCGCCAGCGGGTTCCCTCCAGCGCATCGAACCGTAGCGACGGTACCGTGCTGAAAAATCCGGCTGGATAGCCCAGGAAAAATTGCAGATTGATCAGGTTGTTGTTGTTCAGCTCGCGGCTGAACTGTGGATTCTGCAAAAATATGTGTTTAAAAAAGGCGACCTGAGCTGCGCCCGTATCCGGCCCAACAGGGAAGCTTTTGAAAATCTGATGCAGAGGGAGTTGGGCGGGTGAATACTCCGGAACCACAATACCCATATCCGCTATTTTGCCTTCGGCAACGGTGGTAAGCGCATTGTAGCTGGTGGATATCTCACCTCCCCAGTGAGCTTCTATTTTTACCTTTCCCTGAGATTCACGCTCAACTGCATGGAAAAAAATCTCGTTGAGGGCTCGTGTTCGCATGTTGCCATAGGGTTCGTGATCGGTGTAGCGCAACACAGTTTGCGCGTGGCCAACAGCGCAGGACATGAAAAGGGCAGTGAGAACTAACGACAGACAAAACAATCTACGATGAGGTTTCATACCAATCCCTGGTGAGTTAAATAAACGGAATTGATTCTGTTATACAATAATCACTACTGCCATTAATTATTTTAATTAACAATTAATAATATCAATTTCAACTAATGAAGCTCTGGCAGTATAGTCTGCACTTAAGACAACAGCATGAGACATTAAGAATGTTATCCTATTATTTTCAAGGTCTTGCACTAGGCGCGGCCATGATACTTCCCCTCGGCCCACAAAATGCCTTTGTGATGAATCAGGGGATACGTCGCCAGTATCACCTGATGATTGCGCTGCTATGTGCCGTGAGCGATCTGCTGCTCATTTGTGCGGGGATCTTTGGCGGCAGCGCCCTGTTAATGCAGTCACCGTGGCTGATGGCGCTGGTGACCTGGGGCGGGGTGGCGTTTTTACTCTGGTATGGCTTTGGCGCCCTGAAAACCGCGATGAGCAGTAATCTGGAACTGGCGACCGCCGAAGTAATGAAGCAGGGACGCTGGAAGTTGATTGTCACTATGCTGGCCGTCACCTGGCTTAATCCGCACGTTTATCTTGATACCTTTGTCGTACTGGGCAGTCTGGGGGGGCAGCTCGACGTAGAGCCGAAGCGCTGGTTTGCGCTGGGGACAATTAGCGCCTCATTCCTGTGGTTCTTCGGTCTGGCGCTGCTCGCCGCCTGGCTGGCTCCGCGACTGCGCACCGCCAAAGCCCAGCGCATTATCAACATCCTGGTGGGGCTGGTGATGTGGTTTATCGCCTTCCAGTTGGCGAAAGAGGGTATTTATCACGTCCGTGAACTATTCAACTAAGCGTTGTCTTATGGACAATAGGCCAGCAGCCGCTAAGCTTGCTGGCATGCGCCCTGCTACATGGGCACTCTTTCGCAGCATGGAGGAATGAAAGTGAAGTTGAATGCAATCGCCCTGGCGGCATTAATGGGTTTTGCCGCCGTATCTGTTCAGGCCAGCGAATTGCCTGACAGCCCGCATATTGTTACCTCAGGTACGGCAAGCGTGGATGCGGTACCGGATATCGCCACCCTGGCCATTGAAGTGAACGTGGCGGCAAAAGACGCCGCGACAGCCAAGAAGCAGGCTGACGACCGTGTTGCGCAATATCTCTCTTTCATTGAGCAGAACGGCGTAGGTAAAAAGGATATCAACTCAGCCAACTTGCGTACCCAGCCAGATTACGATTACCAGAACGGTAAAAGCATTCTGAAAGGCTACCGTGCCGTGCGTACGGTGGAAGTGACCGTGCGTCAGCTCGATAAACTTAACTCTCTACTGGATGGCGCTCTGAAAGCGGGGCTGAACGAGATTCGCTCCGTCTCACTGGGCGTTGCGCAACCTGAAAAATACAAAGACGAAGCACGTAAAGCGGCGATTGATGATGCCGTGCGTCAGGCTCAGCAGCTGGCTTCCGGTTTCAACAGTAAGCTGGGGCCAGTGTACAGCGTTCGATACCACGTCTCTAACTACCAGCCGAGCCCGATGGTTCGTATGATGAAGGCCGATTCAGCACCGGTCTCCGCACAGGAAACCTACGAGCAGCCAACGATTCAGTTTGATGATCAGGTTGATGTGGTGTTCCAGCTTGAGCCTGCGCAGGGCCAGCAGCAGGATACGGCGGCTAAAGCGCAGTAACGATTTACGCTTCACTTAAACCCTCTCCAGCCGGAGAGGGTTTTCACGTTTAATCCTGTCTTAATACCTTATGCCCGTGGGCCAGCAGCGCATCCGTCACGTTGCGCATCATGCGGCTTTCCGGCGCAAAACGGTGCCAGTACAACATCCGGCGCTGATAGAGACCTGGCGTCAGGTCGATAAGCTCGCCGCTGTTCAGCTCTTTCTCAATCTGCAAGTGTGGAATCATACAGCAGGTGGTGCCCTGACGCGCCAGCTGCACAAAGGCCTCTGACGAGTTAACAATATGGCACGGCACGCTGCCTGGCGGCAGGTCGAAGTTCTGTTGTAAAAATGCCTGGTGCATATCATCCAGATGGTCGAACGCCACGGCAGGGGCTTTAAGCAGCGCGGCACGGGTCACGCCGTTCGGGAAATAGCGGTCGGCAAAAGCTTTTGACCCGACGAACAGGTAATCCAGCGCCCCCAGCTGGTCTACCAGGCAGCTTGGCAGCGCCTGAGGCTGGATACTGACTGCGCCTACCACTTCCCCGCGACGCAGACGCTCCTGGGTGCGGGTTTCATCTTCAACCTGCAGGTTCAGACGAATGGGCGAATCGGATAAGACCGGCGCCAGCGCGGGCAGCAGCCAGGTCGCCAGACTGTCGGCGTTTACCGCCAGTGACAGCAGCAGTGGGGTAGAGCCGGTCTGCTCGTCGCCCAGCCACTCCTCTTCAAGCAGCTCAACCTGACGCAACAACGCCAGCAGCTTCTGCCCCTGTTCGGTTGGGCGCGGTGGTACGGTACGAACCAGCAGCGGCTGCCCGAACATGTTCTCCAGCTGTTTGATACGTTGTGATACGGCGGATTGCGTAATGCACAGCTTTTGCGCCGCGCGTTCAAAACCGCGTTCACGAATAACGGCATCAAGCGCCTGAAGTGTTCTGTAGTCCGGACGTTTCATTGCTTTGGCTGGCTCCCAGGAAATTCATTACGTCGCACTATGACATAAATTTATGTTTGATACAGACGAAATTGGTGACCGCGCCGATCACACCGGCAAGGTGTTTGCTCTATAATGCGCGTCACGCATTGACACCACAGGCATGAGATCATGACACAGGATGAACTGAAAAAAGCAGTAGGATGGGCCGCTCTCCAGTATGTGCAGCCGGGCACCATTGTTGGCGTGGGTACGGGGTCGACCGCAGCACACTTTATTGATGCGCTGGGGACGATGAAAGGTCAGATCGAGGGCGCGGTTTCTAGCTCTGACGCCTCGACCGAAAAACTGAAAAGCCTGGGCATCACCGTTTTTGATCTCAACGAAGTGGATCGTCTGGGGATCTATGTCGATGGTGCAGATGAGATCAATGGTCATATGCAGATGATCAAAGGCGGCGGCGCGGCGCTAACGCGTGAGAAGATTATCGCCTCCGTAGCTGACAAGTTTATTTGTATTGCTGATGCCTCCAAGCAGGTGGATATTCTGGGTGCATTTCCCCTGCCGGTTGAGGTGATCCCGATGGCGCGCAGCGCTGTGGCGCGCGAACTGGTGAAGCTGGGTGGTCGTCCGGAATACCGTCAGGGCGTGGTTACGGATAACGGCAACGTGATTCTGGATGTTCACGGTCTGGAAATTCTGGATGCTATCGCAATGGAAAACGCGATCAACGCGCTTCCGGGCGTCGTCACGGTAGGATTATTTGCCAATCGCGGCGCGGATGTCGCGCTGATCGGTACCGCAGATGGCGTCAAAACCATCACAAAATGATCTGGTGGGGGGCGTTGCCCCCCCGCTAAATATTTTGCAAAAGCCAAATTCGGTGACTTGTATCACGTTTTTCGGTCTCGTCTGACAATCCTGCCGCTTTCATTATCATCTCCAGCATTTTCCTCTGCCATTTTGCTCTGGATGACTTTTCTTCAGAGAGCCGACGCAAACGTTCATATTGCTGCAATAGTTTTTTTTGATATGTTGGCTGGAGCGGATTTAAATCCAGCACAACATCAGTTCAGACAATCAGACAGGGTCGGGTAAATGGCAAAGGTATCACTGGAGAAAGACAAAATTAAATTTCTGCTGGTCGAAGGGGTGCATCAAAAAGCACTGGATAGCCTTCGTGCGGCGGGTTACACCAACATTGAGTTTCATAAAGGTGCGCTGGACACTGAACAGCTGAAAGAGTCGATCCGTGATGCACACTTCATTGGCCTGCGATCCCGTACCCAACTGACCGAAGACGTTATCTCCGCCGCTGAGAAGCTGGTTGCTATCGGCTGCTTCTGTATTGGCACTAACCAGGTTGATCTCGGCGCTGCGGCGAAACGCGGTATTCCGGTGTTTAACGCACCGTTCTCAAACACCCGTTCTGTTGCCGAGCTGGTTATTGGCGAACTGCTGTTGCTGCTGCGTGGTATTCCGGAAGCGAATGCCAAAGCACACCGCGGTATCTGGAACAAACTGGCGTCCGGCTCTTTCGAAGCGCGCGGTAAGAAACTGGGCATCATCGGCTACGGCCATATCGGTACTCAGCTCGGTATTCTGGCGGAATCTCTGGGGATGAACGTCTTCTTTTACGATATCGAGAGCAAATTGCCGCTGGGCAACGCGACTCAGGTTCAGCATCTCTCCGACCTGCTGAATATGAGCGACGTGGTGAGCCTGCACGTGCCAGAAAATGCCTCCACCAAAAACATGATGGGTGCGGAAGAGCTGGCGCTGATGAAGCCCGGTTCACTGCTGATCAACGCCGCACGCGGTACCGTGGTCGATATCCCGGCTCTGTGCGATGCCCTGAAGCGTAAACACCTGGCGGGTGCCGCCATCGACGTCTTCCCGACTGAACCGGCAACCAACAGCGATCCCTTTACCTCTCCGCTGTGCGAATTCGACAACGTGATCCTGACGCCGCACATTGGTGGCTCAACGCAGGAAGCGCAGGAGAATATCGGTCTGGAAGTGGCGGGCAAGCTGAGCAAATACTCCGATAACGGTTCGACGCTCTCTGCCGTGAACTTCCCGGAAGTGTCTCTGCCGCTTCACGGTGGCCGTCGTCTGCTGCACATCCATGAAAACCGACCAGGCGTGCTTACCGCCATCAACCAGATCTTCGCCGAGCAGGGCGTGAACATCGCGGCTCAGTATCTGCAAACTAACGCCCAGATGGGCTACGTGGTTATCGATATTGAAGCAGATGAAGATGTGGCGGAGAAAGCGCTGCAGAGCATGAAGGCGATTCCGGGCACCATTCGCGCCCGTCTGCTGTACTAATCCTGCAAGTTTGTCGGGTAGCGTTCGCGCTTACCCGACATCTCTACCACTCCCACACCCTAGACGGGGTAACCACCGCAGGCAGCGGAATATCCCATTTCTCAACCGGCAGCGCTTCCACTCTCTGACAATCATGAGCATAACCCACAGGCTGCAGGCCATATTGCTGCCAGTTTTGCAGGGTACGATCGTAAAAACCGCCCCCCATCCCCAGCCGTTGGCCGTGCTCATCAAAGGCGACCAGAGGCGTAATCAATACATCCAGTTCGCTCAGAGGCAGCACGTCACGAACATCCAGTTTTGGCTCGGTGATTTTCAGACGATTCACCACCAGCTCGCTGTGGGGATGGTAGTGCAGGAAGAGTAAATGGCCTGGGCTGAAGGGGTGCAATACGGGCAAATAGACCTTCTTGCCGGCGCGCCACAGCGCATCGATAAGCGGTCGGGTATCCAGTTCGCCATCAAACGACAAAAACAGTGCCACGGTATGGGCCATCAATACGGGTGGCCAGGCCATCATGCGGGCGGCGGCTTGTTGGGCAAAAAGGGTTTGCTGTTCGGCGGATAATGCGCGACGGCGCTGGCGAATAGCTTGACGAATGGCTTGTCGGGATGAAGAGACTTCAGGAAGTTGCGTCATGGGTAATGAAGAGGTAGTAGGAAGAGAGGGAATCTCCGAGATGCCGCCGCGGGCTGTAACCCTTGAACCCTTGGTTCAAGGTGAATGTGTCGTCATAGTCTTAAGGCTTCTCGGACGAACCGAGCATGCTCACCGACCATGGAGCGCCACATTCTTGTGGTATGAAATATCGGCTCAGGGGACTGGCCCACATGCAAACATCTCAGAGAAATTTTTTCTTCACAGTCACTCTACCATAGTCAACTGTGAAGCGTTATTCAAAGTTTTGCCCCGTTCTTTCGGTAATGCGGCCCTGATCAAGTAACGCCTGTTCAATGGTCTGCTGGAGCATTTTAATACGTTGTTCCATGCTCGCCGCGTAATCGCGGGTCTTCGCTTTTTCCTGAGTCAGTTCATAACTGATGTTCAACGCGGCAATAAAAACCAGTTGCTCAGTATTGGTGACTCTAGTGCGTTCTTTTAGATCTTGCAACCGCTGATTCAGATCATCCGCAGCCTGATTCAGAGCATCCCTTTGTTCAGGCGGGCAATTCACTCGCAGCGAGCGGCCAAAAATTTGGATATCGACGGGTTGTGCAGACATGCCACCTTCCTGCTGTTTGACTGCGCTACCTTCACATCCGGCCCGGGGCCTGCGAAGGGGCGACACTATAGCTACCCTGGTGCGGAGATACAAGCCCTTTTCTGGTGTCACCAGGGTCCAAAGTGGTAGCATATCATGAATATTCCTCCCAATGATGACGAATGCGCATGTCTATACAGAACGAAATGCCTGGCTACAACGAATTTGGCCAGTTACTGAACCAGCAGGGCGTGGGGCTCACCCCGGCTGAAATGCACGGTCTGATCAGCGGGATGCTGTGTGGCGGAAACAACGACAGCTCATGGCTGCCGCTGGTTCACGACCTGACTAACGAAGGGCTGGCTTTTGGCCACGAGCTGGCCGAGGCCCTGCGAAAAATGCACGCCGCGACCAGCGATTCACTGGAAGATGACGGCTTCCTTTTTCAGCTTTATCTGCCTGAAGGCGATGAGGTCAGCGTCTTTGAGCGCGCCGACGCGCTGGCCGGTTGGGTTAACCACTACCTGCTTGGCCTGGGGGTAACGCAGCCGAAGCTGGATAAAGTGACCGGTGAGGCGGGTGAAGCCATCGATGATCTGCGTAATATCGCCCAGTTAGGCTATGACGAAGACGAAGACCAGGAAGAGCTGGAGATGTCTCTCGAAGAGATCATTGAGTATGTACGCGTAGCATCGCTGCTGTGCCATGACGCATTTACGCGCGTGAAACCGACAGCACCGGAAGTTAAGAAGCCAACCTTACATTAAGAACAACCACTGGAGGGTGTCATGACTCAGCAAGAGTATCTTCGCCGCCGTCAGGCGCTGTTGGCGACCATGAAGCCAGGCAGCGCCGCGCTTATTTTCGCCGCACCGGAAGCCACACGCAGCAACGATAGCGAGTACCCCTATCGCCAGAGCAGCGATTTTTGGTACTTCACTGGCTTTAACGAGCCCGAAGCCGTGCTGGTGCTGATTAAGAGCGATGACACCCATAACCACAGCGTGTTGTTTAACCGGGTACGCGACCTGACGGCCGAGATCTGGTTTGGCCGTCGGCTGGGGCAGGAGGCAGCACCAGAAAAACTGGGCGTAGACCGTGCGCTGGCCTTCAGTGAGATCAATGAACAGCTCGCGCAGTTGCTCAATGGTCTGGACGAGGTCTACCACGCCCAGGGCGAGTATGCGTATGCCGATGAGATTGTATTTACTGCGCTCGATACGCTGCGCAAAGGCTCACGGCAGAACCTGAAGGCACCAGCGTCTGTGACTGACTGGCGCCCTGTCGTGCATGAGATGCGCCTGTTTAAATCGCCCGAGGAGCTGGAGGTAATGCGTCGCGCCGGTGAGATCAGCGCCCTGGCGCATACCCGCGCCATGGAACGCTGCCGCCCCGGGATGTTTGAATATCAGCTGGAGGGGGAAATTCTGCACGAGTTTACCCGCCACGGCGCGCGTTTCCCCTCTTACAACACTATCGTTGGCGGCGGCGAAAACGGCTGCATTCTGCATTACACTGAAAACGAATCCGAACTTCGCGATGGGGATCTGGTGCTGATCGATGCAGGGTGTGAGTATAAAGGCTATGCGGGAGACATTACCCGTACCTTCCCGGTTAACGGTAAGTTCACCCCTGCCCAGCGTGCGATTTACGATATTGTCCTCGATTCGCTGGAGACGGCGCTGATCCTCTTCCGCCCTGGCACCACCATTCAGGAGGTGACCGGTGAAGTGGTGCGTATTATGGTCACCGGGCTGGTCAATCTCGAAATCCTCAAAGGTGACGTGGAGCAGCTCATTGCAGAGAACGCACATCGCGCCTTCTTTATGCACGGACTTAGCCACTGGCTGGGGCTGGATGTCCACGATGTCGGCTTCTATGGCCCGGACCGCTCCCGCGTGCTGGAGCCGGGAATGGTGCTCACCGTTGAGCCGGGTCTGTACATTGCCCCGGATGCCGATGTCCCGGCGCAATATCGCGGCATCGGTATTCGTATTGAAGACGATATTGTGATTACCGAAACCGGTAATGAAAACCTGACGGCGACGGTGGTGAAAAAAGCCGACGATATCGAAGCGTTGATGGCGGCGGCGCGCGCATGAGCGTCATCATCGTAGGCGGCGGCATGACCGGCGCGACGCTGGCGCTGGCGATCTCCCGGCTTACCCGGGGGCAATTACCCGTCCATCTTATTGAAGCCGTCGCACCACAGCGTAACGACCATCCGGGTTTCGATGCCCGTGCTATCGCTATCGCGCAGGGTACCTGTCAGCACCTTGCCCGCATCGGTATCTGGCAGGCGATTGCCGACTGCGCGACGGCGATCAAAACCGTGCACGTGAGCGATCGCGGCCACGCCGGGTTCGTCACCCTTGAAGCGCAGGATTATCGTATCGATGCCCTTGGACAGGTAGTCGAGCTCCATGATGTGGGGTTGCGGCTTTTCCGTCTGTTAAAAGAGGCGCCGGGCGTGACGCTGCATTGTCCGGCACGTGTTACCCATTTCACGCGTAGTGACGATCAGGTCAGCGTGACGCTTGATGATGGCAGCTCTCTCACGGGTGAGTTGCTGGTGGCCGCCGATGGCTCGCGTTCAGCGCTGGGCCAGCAGTGTGGTATCCAGTGGCAGCAGCAGCCTTATCACCAGTTGGCGGTTATCGCCAACGTTGCCACTGCCGTGGCGCATCAGGGCCGTGCCTTTGAACGTTTCACCGAATACGGCCCTCTGGCGATGCTGCCCATGTCTGAGGGGCGCAGTTCGCTGGTCTGGAGCCATCCGCTGGAGAAAGCGGACGAGATCAAAGGCTGGTCTGACGAACGTTTTCGCAACGAATTACAACAGGCTTTCGGCTGGCGGTTAGGGCGCATTACCCATGTTGGGCAGCGCGCACATTATCCGCTGGCGCTCACCACCGCCAGTCAGGCTATTTCCCATCGCGTAGCACTGGTGGGTAACGCCGCCCAGACCCTGCACCCGATTGCCGGGCAGGGCTTTAATCTGGGGCTGCGCGACGTGATGACCCTCGCCGAAACGCTGGCGCAGGCATTTTTCGGACAAGAAGATTGCGGGGCGTATCCCCTGTTATGCCAATATCAACACCGTCGTCAGCGCGATAAAGAGGCGACCATCGGCGTTACCGATGGGCTGGTGCATCTGTTCGCTAACCGCTGGGCCCCGCTGGTTGCGGGGCGCAACTTAGGGCTGATGGCGATGGAATTATTCATTCCGGCACGCGACGTGCTGGCGCAGAGGACTCTCGGTTGGGTCGCTCGCTAAGGAGTTAACAAGTGCAGAATGTTGATGTTGCCATTGTCGGTGGTGGGATGGTTGGGCTGGCGTTAGCCTGTGGCTTACAGGGTAGCGGCCTGCGCGTGGCGGTACTCGAACAGCAGCCGCCTCAGCCCATAGCCGCCGATGCGGCACCCGAATTGCGCGTGTCGGCCATCAATGCCGCCAGCGAAAAGCTGCTTACCCGCCTTGGCGTCTGGTCTGATATCGTTGCGCGCCGCGCCAGTTGCTATCACGGTATGGAAGTGTGGGAGAAAGACAGCTTCGGTCACATTGCCTTTGATGACGAGAGCCTGGGCTATAGCCATCTCGGCCACATTGTTGAAAATGCAGTGATTCATCAGGCGCTGTGGCAAAAAGCTGAACAGTGCAGCGATGTCACGCTACTGGCGCCGGCGCAAATCCAGCAGGTAGCCTGGGGAGAAAATGAGGCGTTTCTCACCCTGCAAAGCGGCGACATGCTCACGGCACGCCTGATGGTGGGAGCCGATGGCGCCAACTCCTGGCTGCGTAACAAAGCCGATATCCCCCTGACCTGGTGGGACTACCATCACCATGCGCTGGTAGCGACGATCCGCACCGCTGAGCCGCATCAGGCCGTGGCGCGGCAGATTTTCCACAATGACGGCATTCTGGCCTTTTTACCGCTCAGCGATCCCCATCTCTGTTCCATCGTCTGGTCGCTCTCTCCCGATGCGGCACAGGCCATGCGCGATGCTACACCAGAGGCCTTTAACCAGGCCCTTTGCGTGGCGTTTGATAACCGCCTGGGGCTCTGCAGCGTCGAAAGCGAACGTGTTGTCTTCCCGCTGACGGGGCGTTATGCCCGCCAGTTTGCCGCGCATCGTCTGGCGCTGGTGGGGGATGCTGCCCACACCATTCATCCGCTGGCCGGGCAGGGGGTCAATCTCGGCTTTATGGATGCCGCGGAGCTGGTTGCTGAATTGCGTCGTCTGCATCAGCAGGGTAAAGACATTGGCCAGCATCTCTATCTGCGCCGCTATGAGCGTAGCCGCAAACATAGCGCCGCCATGATGCTGGCAGGGATGCAGGGTTTTCGCGAACTCTTTGCCGGTGCTAACCCGGCCAAAAAATTGCTGCGCGACTTGGGCCTGAAGCTGGCCGATACCCTTCCGGGCGTGAAACCCCAACTTTTACGCCAGGCAATGGGTCTGAACGACCTGCCGGACTGGCTGCGCTAAATAAGACCCCCGTCACACTTTCCTTTCCCGGCCTGCTGGCCGGGTGTTTCTCCTCGTTTGAAATAATCTAATTTCACCCGCTTTTTCGCATTAATAAAACTAATGTGGTGATTTTTATGTTGCGGAAAATCATCCCGTTTTTCCAGATTAAATATCATTTTTAACAGAATGCGGCGGGTGTGATGCTGGATTTGTGCGGCCTGTATCGCATAATTCTAGTGAATAACTCTGTAGGCTTTCGGCACCTTTTTGGTCATAAGCTAATGTGATGGCCCATTTTCGCTTATGGTTTGCCGCCGTTTTCGGTGGTAAGTTCAGGTCAAAGAGAACGTTTGCGTCGACATCCAGGAGTGGTGCCGATGCCGGGTTTCGTGGGGATAAAACCGCATGAAACGCAAAGATAGCCCTGCTTATTCAACGAGGAAAAGATGGCTCAACAGACTCCTTTGTACGAACAGCACACGTTATGTGGCGCGCGCATGGTGGATTTCCATGGCTGGATGATGCCGCTGCACTACGGCTCACAAATTGATGAGCACCACGCCGTGCGCACCGATGCCGGCATGTTCGACGTTTCCCACATGACCATTGTCGATCTGCACGGCAGCCGCACCCGGGAGTTTTTACGTTATCTGCTGGCCAACGACGTCGCCAAACTGAAGACGCCGGGAAAAGCGCTCTATACCGGCATGCTCAATGCCTCCGGCGGCGTGATTGATGACCTCATCGTCTATTACTTCACTGAAGATTTCTTCCGCCTCGTTGTAAACTCCGCCACCCGCGAAAAAGACCTCTCCTGGATTACCCAACACGCCGAACCTTACGCCATCGACATTACCGTCCGTGACGATCTGTCGCTGATTGCCGTTCAGGGGCCGAATGCCCAGGCGAAAGCCGCGACGCTGTTTAGCGATGAGCAGCGTAACGCCACCGAAGGCATGAAGCCGTTCTTTGGCGTGCAGGCAGGTGACCTGTTCATTGCCACCACCGGATACACCGGCGAGGCGGGCTATGAAATTGCCATGCCTAACGAGAAAGCCGCAGATTTCTGGCGTGCGCTGGTAGAAGCTGGCGTGAAACCGGCAGGCCTGGGGGCGCGCGATACGCTGCGTCTGGAAGCCGGTATGAATTTATATGGCCAGGAGATGGACGAAGGCGTCTCTCCGCTGGCTGCGAATATGGGCTGGACCATTGCCTGGGAACCGGCTGACCGTGACTTTATCGGTCGCGAAGCGCTGGAGATGCAGCGTGAGAAGGGCACCGAACAGCTGGTTGGCCTGGTCATGAAAGACAAAGGCGTGCTGCGCGGTGAACTGCCGGTGCGCTTCACCGATGCCGATGGCAATCATCGCGAAGGGGTGATCACCAGCGGCACCTTCTCGCCGACCCTGGGCTACAGCATTGCGCTGGCACGCGTACCGGCGGGCATTGGCGAAACTGCCGTTGTACAGATCCGCAATCGCGAGATGCCGGTTGCCGTCACTAAACCGATTTTTGTTCGCGCCGGTAAGCCGGTCGTCTAATTATTTTTATCAGGAGAACTTCAATGAGCAATGTGCCAGCAGAACTGAAATACAGCAAAGAACACGAGTGGCTGCGCAAAGAGGCGGACGGCACTTACACGGTAGGCATCACCGAGCATGCGCAAGAGCTGCTGGGTGACATGGTCTTTGTTGACCTGCCGGAAGTGGGCGCGACCGTTAGCGCAGGCGATGACTGTGCGGTGGCGGAGTCTGTGAAAGCCGCTTCTGACATCTACGCGCCGGTTGGCGGCGAAATCGTTGCCGTGAATGACGCGCTGAGCGACTCCCCGGAGCTGGTAAACAGCGAACCTTACGCGGGCGGCTGGATCTTTAAAATCAAAGCCAGCGATGAAGCGGAAGTTGCCGCGCTGCTGGATGCCACCGCGTACGAAGCACTGTTAGAAGACGAGTAAGCCTTTTCCCTCTTCCCTTTGGGGAGAGGGTAGGGTGAGGGGAACAGACGACACCCTCACCCCAGCCCTCTCCCTCAGGGAGAGGGAGAATACACATTCACTGCACGTTTCAGGAACCATCGCTCATGACACAGACTTTAAGCCAGCTTGAAAATCGTGGCGCCTTTATTGAACGTCACATCGGGCCGGATGCTCAGCAACAGCAGGAGATGCTGAACACGGTTGGCGCAGATTCATTAAACGCCCTGATCGGCCAGATCGTGCCAAAAGACATCCAGCTTGCCACACCGCCGCAGGTAGGCGATGCCACGACGGAATTTGCCGCGCTGGCGGAGCTGAAGGCGATTGCCGGCCTTAACAAGCGCTTTAAGTCTTACATTGGCATGGGCTACACCCCGGTACAGTTGCCGCCGGTTATTCTGCGCAATATGCTGGAAAATCCGGGCTGGTATACCGCCTATACGCCGTATCAGCCGGAAGTCTCTCAGGGCCGTCTGGAAGCGCTGCTGAACTTCCAGCAGGTGACGCTGGATCTCACGGGGCTGGATATTGCTTCTGCCTCACTGCTGGATGAAGCCACCGCCGCTGCCGAAGCCATGGCAATGGCAAAACGCGTCAGCAAACTGAAGGGCGCAAACCGCTTCTTCGTCGCGGCCGATATCCATCCGCAAACCCTGGACGTAGTACGTACCCGTGCGGAAACCTTCGGGTTTGACGTCATTGTGGATGATGCCGAAAAGGTGAAGGATCATCAGGATGTCTTTGGCGTGCTGTTGCAGCAGGTGGGCACCACCGGTGAAGTCCACGATTACAGCGATCTTATTGCCGAGCTGAAAGCCCGTAAAATCGTGGTCAGCGTAGCGGCCGATTTTATGTCGCTGGTACTGCTCACGGCGCCGGGTAAACAGGGGGCGGACATCGTCTTCGGCTCTGCCCAGCGCTTTGGCGTTCCGATGGGCTACGGTGGCCCGCACGCGGCCTTCTTTGCCGCAAAAGATGAATTCAAACGCTCCATGCCGGGCCGTATTATCGGCGTCTCTAAAGATGCGGCCGGTAATACCGCGCTGCGCATGGCGATGCAGACGCGCGAGCAGCATATCCGCCGCGAGAAAGCGAACTCCAACATCTGTACCTCTCAGGTACTGCTAGCCAACATCGCCAGCCTGTATGCCGTCTTCCATGGCCCGGCTGGCCTGAAGCGCATTGCTTCCCGCATTCATCGCTTCGCCGATATCCTGGCGGCGGGTCTGCAGCAAAAAGGGCAAAAGCTGCGTCACGCCCACTTCTTCGACACCCTGTGTGTTGAGGTTGCCGACAAGGCCGCCGTGCTGGCGCGCGCCGAGGCCGCAGAGATTAACCTGCGCAGCGACATCCTGAACGCGGTGGGTATTACGCTGAACGAAACCACGACCCGCGACGATGTTGCGGCGCTGTTCGATGTCCTGCTGGGTGCAGACCATGGCCTGAACATCGACACGCTGGATAAAGAGGTGGCGCACGATAGCCGCTCCATCCAGGAAAGCATGCTGCGTAACGACGACATCCTGACCCATCCGGTCTTTAACCGTTACCACAGCGAAACGGAGATGATGCGTTATATGCACTCTCTGGAGCGCAAAGATCTGGCGCTGAACCAGGCGATGATCCCGCTGGGGTCATGCACCATGAAGCTCAACGCCGCGGCCGAGATGATCCCGATCACCTGGCCGGAATTCGCCGAGCTGCACCCGTTCTGCCCCGCAGATCAGGCGGAAGGTTACCATCAGATGATCAACCAGCTCTCTGACTGGCTGGTGAAGCTGACCGGCTACGACGCGCTCTGCATGCAGCCGAACTCCGGCGCGCAGGGTGAATACGCGGGCCTGCTGGCGATTCGCCACTATCATGAAAGCCGCAACGAAGGGCATCGCGATATCTGCCTGATCCCAAGCTCCGCGCACGGCACCAACCCAGCCTCTGCTCAGATGGCGGGTATGGAAGTGGTGGTGGTCGCTTGCGATAAGAACGGCAACATCGATCTTGCGGATCTGCGGGCGAAAGCCGAGCAGACCGGTGACAAGCTCTCCTGCATCATGGTCACTTACCCGTCCACTCACGGTGTGTACGAAGAGACTATCCGCGAAGTCTGCGAAATCGTGCACCAGTATGGCGGCCAGGTTTACCTGGATGGCGCAAACATGAATGCCCAGGTGGGTATCACGACCCCTGGCTTTATCGGCGCGGACGTCTCCCACCTGAACCTGCATAAAACCTTCTGCATCCCACACGGTGGCGGCGGACCAGGTATGGGGCCGATTGGCGTGAAAGCGCACCTGGCGCCGTTTGTTCCGGGCCATAGCGTGGTGCAGATCGAAGGCATGCTGACCCGTCAGGGCGCGGTCTCTGCGGCACCGTTTGGCAGCGCTTCTATCCTGCCAATCAGCTGGATGTATATCCGCATGATGGGTGCCGAAGGGCTGAAGCAGGCAAGCCAGGTCGCCATCCTCAACGCGAACTACATTGCGACGCGTCTGAAAGATGCCTATCCGGTGCTCTACACGGGCCGTGATGGCCGCGTAGCACACGAGTGCATTCTGGATATCCGTCCGCTGAAAGAAGAGACCGGCATCAGCGAACTGGATATTGCTAAACGTCTGATCGACTACGGCTTCCATGCGCCAACCATGTCCTTCCCGGTTGCCGGAACCCTGATGGTTGAGCCAACCGAGTCTGAAAGCAAAGTCGAGCTGGACCGCTTTATCGATGCGATGCTGGCGATCCGCAGTGAGATTGACCGCGTGAAATCGGGTGAGTGGACGCTTACCGATAACCCACTGGTAAATGCCCCGCATACCCAGAACGAACTGGTGGCGGAGTGGAACCACGGTTACACCCGCGAACTGGCGGTCTTCCCGGCGGGTGTGGCAAACAAATACTGGCCGACGGTTAAACGTCTGGACGATGTCTACGGCGACCGGAATCTGTTCTGCTCTTGCGTGCCGATGAGCGAATACCAGTAATCCCCCACTGATTAACAAACCGGGTAAGCGCATGCGCTACCCGGTTTTTTTTTAAGGAGTGAACAATGGCAATCGCACTGGTTACCGGCGCCAGCCGGGGGATTGGCAAAGCTACCGCGCTGCAGCTGGCCCGTGAAGGTTATACCGTGGCGGTTAACTACCATCACAACATCCACGCCGCCACGCAGGTCATTAATGCCATACAGGACGCAGGCGGCAGGGCGTTTGCATTGCGCGCCGATATCAGCGATGAAGCGCAGGTGCTGGCAATGTTTGAAAGTCTCGATCGTGAAGGAGAACCGCTCACCGCCCTGGTCAATAATGCCGGCATTCTGTTTGAACAGAGCACGATTGAGAATCTCTCTGCCGAGCGCATTAATCGGGTGCTGGCGACCAACGTCACCGGCTATTTCCTCTGCTGCCGTGAGGCGGTCAAACGCATGGCGCACAACCACGGGGGTAAAGGCGGGGCGATTGTTAACGTCTCTTCTGCCGCCTCTCGCCTTGGCGCACCGGGCGAGTATGTGGATTATGCCGCGTCGAAAGGGGCCGTGGATTCGCTGACCACCGGCTTAGCGCTGGAAGTGGCAGCGCAGGGAATCCGCGTGAACTGCGTCCGTCCGGGGCTGATTTACACCGATATTCATGCTTCTGGCGGTGAGCCGGGGCGTGTCGATCGGGTGAAGTCGATGTTGCCGATGCAGCGCGGTGGGCAGCCGGAAGAGGTGGCACAGGCGATTGTCTGGCTGCTGAGCGAGAAGGCGTCGTACGTGACGGGCAGTTTTCTTGAATTAGCGGGCGGGAAATAGAACCTCTCCCCACAGGGGAGAGGCCATGTGCCCGTGGGGCTTAAAGCGTTTCGCCGTTACTGGCGATGACGGTTTTATACCACTCAAAGCTCTTCTTACGGGAGCGCGACATGTCGCCCGTACCGTCGTCGTGCTTGTTCACATAGATAAAGCCGTAACGCTTGCTGTATTGACCCGTGGTGAACGACACACAGTCGATGCAGCCCCAGGGGGTATAGCCCATCAGATCTACACCATCGTAGGTGACGGCTTTTATCATCTCTTCGACGTGGGCGCGCAGATAGTCGATGCGGTAGTCATCGTTGATGCTGCCGTCCTCTTCCACTTTATCGTAGGCGCCGAACCCGTTTTCCACGATGAACAGCGGTTTCTGATAGCGTTCATACAGCTCGCAGAGCGCGTAGCGCAGGCCCACCGGATCAATCTGCCACCCCCAGTCAGAGGCTTTGACGTGCGGGTTCGGCACGCTACCTTCGAAGCCGGAAATTGCATCGCCGGTACCGCCCTCTGCCTTCACGGCGTTGGTCATGTAGTAGCTAAAGCCTAAATAGTCGCAGGTGCCTTCGCGCAGGATCTGCTCGTCGCCCGCTTCCATATTGATAGAGAAGCCGCGGCGTTCCCACTCGTTCAGCACGTAAGACGGGTAGTAGCCGCGCAGCTGAACATCGGTAAAGACATAACGCTCACGCATGGATTCCTGGGCATACATCACGTCTTCTGGCTTGCAGGAGA
Organism: Leclercia sp. UBA5958; assembly: GCF_002430365.1. Taxonomy (NCBI): domain Bacteria; kingdom Pseudomonadati; phylum Pseudomonadota; class Gammaproteobacteria; order Enterobacterales; family Enterobacteriaceae; genus Leclercia; species Leclercia sp. UBA5958. Next base: position 353,032 of record NZ_DJCE01000004.1, read on the forward strand.
ACGGATAGAGCGCCACCATCGCCAGCATGCAGCCGACTTTCATCTCCGGGTTAATGCGACGCGCGGCCTTCACCGCCAGGGCGCTGGCCACGAACTGGTGATGCAGCACCTGGTACATGGTCTCTTCCGGATTAGCATGCTCGGTATAGACCACGCCGGAGCAGCAGTAGCCAAACAGCGGCGCACGCCAGTTACGCTGGTTATTGATTTCGTTAAAGGTCATCCAGTACTTGACCTTATTTTTGTAGCGCTCGAAGACCACTTTAGAGAAGCGCACAAAGAAATCGACCACTTTACGGTTGGTCCAGCCGCCGTATTCCTGCACCAGATGCAGCGGCATTTCGAAGTGGGAGAGGGTGATCACCGGCTCGATGTTGTACTTCAGCATCTCATCGAACATCTCATCGTAGAACTTCAGCCCTTCTTCGTTTGGCTGGGTTTCATCCCCTTTCGGGAAGATACGGGTCCAGGCGATGGAGGTGCGGAAACATTTGAAGCCCATTTCGGCAAACAGCTTAATGTCTTCTTTATAGTGGCCGTAAAAGTCGACCGCCTCATGGTTCGGATAGTATTTCCCCGGCACCACTTGCTGGGTGATTTCACGCGGTACGCCATGGGCACCGCCAGTCAGCACGTCACAAATGCTCGGCCCTTTGCCGCCTTTGTTCCAGCCGCCTTCGACCTGATGCGCCGCAACCGCGCCGCCCCATAAAAAGTCTTTTGGTAAGGTGAGTTTTTTCATCTTTGCTAATCTCGTTAATTACGTTCTGTTTTCGAGTCTAACAAAGGGGAATTAAAAGTCACGATATAACAATTCGCGCTAAATGTGATTTGTTACATCAAAAAAACAGGATGTTTTATTCTGTCAGTTTCTTCGCCAGTTTACGGCCTAAAGATTCCAGAATATAAATCACCGGGATCTGAGTGGTAATATCGTAGACGCCGCCGATGCGCGTTTGAGGCACATGCCAGGAGAGATTAAAGTCGGCCAGCTTCGCCAGGCGAGAGTGCTCGTGACTGGTAATGGAGAGTACCTTGCAGTGATGCAGGCTGAACTGGCTGGCGAAGCGCAGTATCTCTTCGGTTTCGCCCGAGACAGAGAGGACAATAGCCAGAGCGTTTTTAGCCATATCGTTAGTGACGGGGAAATAAGGATCGTCGATATGGTTGCTGAATTTTCCGATATTTGAGAAAAAGCGTGCGCCATATTTTGCCAGGGAGCCAGAGGTGCCCGCGCCGACAAATATAATTCGTTCCGAAGATAAAATAATATCTACAGCCTCGTCAAGCAGGGCATCAAACTCTTCGTTATTGACACCTTTAAAGAAGCTGATAATTTCGCTGGCGCCAAAATTAGCTTGTTGAGGTTCGTTCTGCTCTAAATAGAGTTTAAAGCGTACCCGAAATTCAGAATAACCTTCACAGTTAAGCTTGCGGCAAAAACGCAGCACGGTGGTCGTGGACACGCCCGCGGCATCTGCCAGCTCGCGAATGGTCATATACATGACTTTGTCGCGGTTTTTGATGACAAAGTTGTAGACCATCATCTCCAGATTATTGAGACTGGCAATCGCGGCGTGGGTGAACATACTCACTGTGGCAAAACTCTCATCGCAGACGTCATCGTTAAGGAATCATACCATGCAGCCAAATGACATCACTTTTTTTCAACGCTTTCAGGATGACATTCTGGCCGGGCGTAAGACCATTACCCTTCGCGATAAAAGCGAGTCGCATTTTAAAACAGGTGATATTTTGCGCGTTGGCCGCTATGAAGATGATGGCTATTTCTGCACCATCAAGGTGACCGGCACCGCGACCGTGACGCTGGATACGCTTGATGAACAACATGCTCGACAAGAAAACATGACCTTGTCTGAGCTAAAGCAGGTCATCACCGACATCTATCCCGGGCAGACGCAGTTTTATCTCATTGAATTTGAATGTCTTTAAAGTAGAGTGAACAGCTGTGCGGTGAGGTTTATATGTAACAATATGATAAATATAACTTATCTGAAAATCAGACTTTATTTTAGCTAACAGGTGTTCACTGGAATCATTCTCAGTTAGCATAGTCTGGCGATACGTTATTTTTTTATGTTCTCCTGGAGACCTCTATGGTTAATAAACCATTACTCGCACAGGGATATTCACTGGCTGAGGAGATAGCCAACAGCATCAGCCACGGCATCGGCCTCGTCTTTGGTATTGTCGGTCTGGTGTTGCTGCTGGTGCAGGCGGTGGATGCTAACGCCAGTGCGATGGCTATTACCAGCTACAGTTTATACGGCGGGAGCATGATTTTGCTGTTCCTGGCCTCCACGCTTTATCACGCTATTCCACACCAGCGAGCCAAGATCTGGCTGAAGAAATTCGACCACTGCGCCATCTATCTGTTGATTGCCGGCACCTATACACCTTTCCTGCTGGTGGGGCTGGGTTCTCCGCTTGCGCGTGGGTTAATGATTGTTATCTGGAGTCTGGCGCTGCTGGGCATCCTGTTTAAACTGACCATCGCTCACCGCTTCAAAGTTCTATCACTGGTCACCTATCTGACCATGGGCTGGCTGTCGCTGATTGTGGTCTATCAGCTGGCGGTGAAACTGTCGGCAGGCGGCGTGACCTTGCTTGCGGTAGGGGGCGTAATCTATTCGCTAGGGGTTATTTTCTACGTCTGCAAACGCATCCCTTACAACCACGCTATCTGGCACGGCTTCGTGCTGGGGGGAAGTGTCTGTCACTTCCTGGCGATTTATTTATATGTGGGGCAGGTGTAACCGCGGTGCGGCGCGCGCGCTCTCATAACAAAAAACGGTAACCTTCGGGTTACCGTTTTTTTTTACTCGTCGTCTGTCAGGGCTATTACTCTTCCAGAGAGTAAGGCAGCGGCTCGATGCTTAATGTGTTGGCGTCATCACGTACACGGAACACGCTGTCAGGCTCCATATCGTTATTCATCACGACCTGCACCAGCAGGCGGCCATCATCAAGCTGAACGGCGGCCAGAACCGTACCGGTACGACGCCAGTTATCACCCATCTTCATTTCAAGGTCTTCGCCGGCTTCCGGAACGCGGCTGGCGGTGCCCGCCAGATACCAGAGCGCACGTTTATTCGCGCCACGGAACTTCGCCCGCGCCACCATCTCCTGGCCGGTATAGCACCCTTTTTTGAAACTGATGCCGCCCAGCGCCTGCAAATTCGTGGCCTGCGGAATAAATTGCCCACTGTTGGCGCTATCGATGACGGGCACACCGGCTTCAATGTTCAATGCCAGCCACTGCTGGCTGCCGTTCAGCTGCGCTTCGCCGCGCAGCGCTTCGGTCAGGCGCTCGGCCGTGGCGACGTCGGTGACCAGCAGGAAGCGTTCAGCGGGATGTTCAAACCACAAAATAGACGTAACGCCATCGGTGGTCAGCGGTTTGCTGGCATCCGGCAGCTCTGCAAACTGATTCGTCAGGGCAGCACGCGCCTGAAAACCGGCCACGCCCAGCAGCACGACCTCGTCGTCCGGCGAAAAAGTAACTTTGGAGAAGACCGCGTATTTTTTTAGCTCAGTCAGCTGAGCATCGCGCAGGTTGCGGCGCTCGATAAAAGCAAAGCCCTCGCCGCGACGGAACAGGCGCAGGTTACTCCACATTTTACCTTTTGCATCGCAGTGAGCCGCAAGCAGATGCTGGTGCTCCGTCAGTTGACCCACATCCGCAGTTACCTGGCCCTGCAGATATTTTTCGCTATCCGGGCCGGTAACGGAAACCAGCGCCCAGTCATCGAGGGTGATCAGCGTCAGCGGCAGACGCGCAGAGGCGACAGGCTGGCGCGGAGAGAAAGGGGTAAATGCCATAGTGATGTCCTGATTTGCTTAACGCTTTATTGATGCCTAATGGTAAAAGAGACTGTAGTCAATGCAAGCGGTTTCAACAGGCTATTCGTGCCTTCAACGCGTTCTGCGAAAGGTTACGCAAGAGCGTGCGAGCCGCTTCAGTTTTGCCTCTGTTTTCTGCGCAGCCTCTTCCTATGCGTAATATTCCAGTAAAGAATCGACAGAAAACACGTTACACTAGATTTTGCCTCACGCAGGGAAAACTCTGGCGTGGAGCAGTGTCTGAACCCAACGTTATGCAGGAAAAATGACATGGATATTAATAATAAAGCCCGCATTCACTGGGCATGCCGTCGCGGTATGCGTGAACTCGACATCTCCATCATGCCGTTCTTCGAACATGAATACGACAGCCTGAGCGATGAAGATAAACAGCTGTTTATCCGCCTGCTGGAGTGTGATGATCCAGATTTATTCAACTGGCTGATGAATCATGGCGAACCAGCCGACAGCGAGCTGCAACGGATGGTGCTTTTAATTCAAACACGGAATCGGGAACGTGGTCCTGTGGCAATCTGATTTACGCGTCTCGTGGCGCTCACAGTGGATGTCTCTTTTACTCCACGGGTTGGTTGCGGCCGCCATTCTGTTAATGCCATGGCCGCTGAGCTATACCCCGCTCTGGCTGCTACTTCTCTCGTTAGTGGTCTTTGACAGCGTTCGAAGCCAGCGGCGGATCAACGCCCGTCAGGGTGAAATTAAACTGTTTATGGATTCTCGCCTGCGCTGGCAGGGGAAAGAGTGGGAGATCGTCGGCTCGCCGTGGATGATTAACGCCGGCATGATGCTGCGTCTGCGTGCAAGCGAAGAGCAGCGCTGCCACCATTTATGGGTATCGGCGGATAGCATGGATGAAGGCGAGTGGCGAGACCTGCGTCGGATGATTGCTCAGCAACAGCCGACGCAAGGACGGTAGCGATTTAGCTAAACTGCTCTGCCATTTCGCCGAGGATCTGCTCGCACCAGTTTTGCAGCCGCTCTTCGCTTAGGTCGTACTGGTTGGTTTCATCAAGGGCCAGACCGACAAACAGCTGCCCTTCTGCGGTGATAGGTTTCTGACTGGTAAACTCGTAGCCTTCCGTCGGCCAGTAGCCGATAAAGGTCACCCCTTTTGGCGCGAGTTTATCGTGCAGCATGCCCAGCGCATCCAGGAACCATTCGCCGTAACCCAGCTGGTCGCCCATGCCGTACATCGCAATAATTTTGCCGTCCAGATTCAGTGAGTCCAGCTGATCCCACACCGTTTCCCAGTCCTCCTGCAGTTCGCCAAAGTCCCAGGTTGGAATGCCGAGGATCAGCACGTCGTACTGCTCCATCAGGGTCGGCGCATCGTCTTTGAGGTTATGGAGGGTGACCAGCTCAGGGCCGATAATGTCGCGAATTTTCTCAGCAGCCATTTCGGTATAGCAGGTGCTGGAACCATAAAACAGACCAATATTCATCGCTAAAATGTCTCAATACTTGCTTTGACGTTGCGAACTAGTGTACCAGAAACGATACGCCTTCAGGCATAATGCACCGACAGCAGAACTAAAGGGGCGGAAGTGGAAAAGGATCTCGCACTCATCGAACAATTTCTCGACGCGCTCTGGCTTGAGAAGAATCTGGCTGAAAATACTCTCAGTGCTTATCGGCGCGATTTGACGATGCTGGCGGCGTGGCTGCATCATCACGATCGCGAACTGGCGACTGCGCAAAGCGACGATTTGCAGGCCCTGCTTGCCGAGCGCGTTGAGGGGGGATACAAAGCCACCAGCTCTGCGCGGCTGCTCAGCGCTGTGCGTCGGCTGTTTCAATATCTTTATCGCGAGAAAATTCGCCCGGACGATCCCAGCGCCTCGCTGGCGTCGCCTAAGCTGCCCCAACGCCTGCCCAAAGATCTGAGCGAAGCGCAAGTTGAGCGATTATTACAGGCACCCGTTGTTGACCAGCCGCTGGAGTTACGCGATAAAGCGATGCTTGAAGTGTTGTATGCGACAGGTCTGCGCGTCTCTGAGCTGGTCGGGCTGACGATGAGCGATATCAGCCTGCGTCAGGGTGTGGTGCGGGTAATCGGTAAAGGGAATAAAGAGCGACTGGTTCCGCTGGGCGAAGAGGCGGTGTACTGGCTGGAAAACTGGCTTGAGCACGGTCGCCCCTGGCTGCTGAACGGTGTCTCTAACGATGTGCTGTTTCCTAGCCAGCGCGCCCAGCAAATGACGCGGCAAACCTTCTGGCATCGCATCAAACATTACGCCACACTGGCAGGCATCGACAGTGAAAAACTGTCACCGCACGTTCTGCGTCACGCCTTTGCAACGCATTTGTTAAACCACGGGGCCGATTTGCGCGTGGTGCAGATGTTGCTTGGTCATAGCGATCTTTCCACGACGCAAATCTATACGCACGTCGCCACGGAACGCTTGCGGCAGCTACATCAACAGCACCACCCACGCGCGTGAGTGCCGAATTGTTTAAGGAAGGATTATGAAAAAGTCATTAGCGCTGTTCACTCTGCTGGCAGCTTCGTTATCGGGTTTGGCGCATGCGGATGATGCAGCGATTAAACAGTCGCTGGCTAAGCTTGGCGTCACCAGCAGCGACATTCAGCCTGCGCCCATTGCCGGAATGAAAACCGTCATGACCAGCGGCGGCGTGCTGTACGTCACCGAAGATGGCAAACATTTCCTTCAGGGGCCGCTGTACGATGTGAGCGGCGCGCAGCCGGTGAATATCACCAACCAGATGCTGATGAAAAACCTGAATGCGCTGGAAAAAGAGATGATCATCTACAAAGCGCCGCAGGAAAAACATGTTATCACCGTCTTCACCGACATCACCTGCGGCTACTGCCACAAGCTGCATGAAGAGATGAAAGACTACAACGCGCTGGGGATCACCGTGCGTTATCTGGCCTTCCCGCGCGCGGGCGTCCAGAGCCAGCCAGAACAGGATATGAAAGCCATCTGGTGTGCGAAAGATCGCAACAAAGCCTTTGATGACGCCATGAGCGGCAAAGGCATTCAGCCGGCTTCTTGCGATATCGACATCGCGAATCACTATGCGCTGGGCGTTCAGTTCGGTGTGACCGGCACCCCGGCCATTGTGCTGAATAACGGCTATGTAGTGCCGGGTTATCAGGGGCCGAAAGAGATGAAAGCTTTCCTTGATGCACACCAGAAACAGTTTGGCGGTAAATAATTCGCGTGAAATCAACGATACAGCTCCGCCGACGTGAAGTGGATGAAAATGCAGATCTGCCTGCGGATCTGCCGCCCCTGTTGCGTCGGTTGTACGCCAGCCGTGGCGTAAAAAAACCTGACGATCTGGAACGCAGCGTAAAAGGGATACTTCCCTGGCAGCAACTGAGCGGTATCGATAAAGCCGTTGAAATGCTCTACAACGCGTTTCGTGAAGGCACCCGCATTATGGTGGTGGGCGATTTTGACGCCGATGGCGCTACCAGTACGGCGCTGAGCGTCTTGAGCCTGCGGGCGATGGGCTGCGACAATGTGGCCTACCTGGTGCCGAACCGTTTTGAAGATGGTTACGGCCTGAGCCCGGAAGTGGTGGATCAAGCCCACGCGCGCGGCGCGCAAATGATCATGACCGTGGATAATGGGATCTCCTCTCATAGCGGCGTGGATCGCGCGCATGAACTTGGGATCCCGGTGCTGGTCACCGATCATCACCTCCCCGGCGATACGCTCCCGGCGGCAGAAGCGCTCATCAACCCAAACCTGCGCGACTGCGCCTTCCCGTCTAAATCGCTGGCGGGTGTCGGGGTGGCGTTTTATCTGATGCTGGCCCTGCGTGCCTTGCTGCGTGATAAAGGCTGGTTTGAATCTCGCGGCATCGCCGTACCTAACCTCGCTGAATATCTCGATCTGGTGGCGCTGGGTACCGTGGCAGACGTGGTACCGCTGGATACTAACAACCGTATTCTCACCTGGCAGGGGTTAGGCCGCATCCGTGCGGGCAAATGCCGGCCGGGTATTAAAGCGCTGCTGGAGATCTCCGGGCGCGATCCGTTAAAGCTGGCTGCCAGCGATCTGGGCTTTGCCCTGGGGCCGCGGCTGAATGCGGCGGGGCGTCTGGATGATATGTCCGTCGGCGTGGCGCTGCTGCTGTGCGATAACATCGGCGAAGCGCGCATGCTGGCCAATGAACTGGATGCGCTGAACCAGACCCGCAAAGAGATTGAGCAGGGGATGCAGGCCGAAGCGCTGACTCTGTGCGAGAAACTGGAGCGCAGCAGCGAGACGCTGCCGGGCGGGCTGGCGATGTATCACCCGGAATGGCACCAGGGTGTCGTCGGCATTCTGGCGTCGCGTATCAAAGAGCGTTTTCATCGTCCTGTCATTGCCTTTGCCCCCGCGGGGGATGGCACGCTGAAGGGTTCCGGCCGCTCCATTCAGGGGCTGCATATGCGCGATGCTCTGGAGCGACTCCACACGCTTCATCCGGACCTGATGATTAAGTTCGGCGGCCACGCGATGGCGGCGGGCCTGTCGCTGGAAGAGGCAAAGTTTGAGGAATTCCAGCAGCTGTTTGGCGCGCTGGTGACCGAGTGGCTGGATCCCGCGTTACTGCAGGGCGAGGTGGTCTCGGACGGAGAACTTCCGGCAGCCGAAATGACCATGGAAACGGCACAAATGCTGCGCGATGCAGGGCCCTGGGGGCAGATGTTCCCGGAACCGCTGTTCGATGGCCGCTTCCGCCTGCTGCAGCAGCGCATTGTCGGCGAACGCCACCTGAAAGTTATGGTCGAGCCTGTTGGCGGCGGTCCGCTGCTGGATGGCATCGCCTTTAATGTTGATACCTCTATCTGGCCGGACAACGGCGTGCGTGAAGTGGAGTTGGCTTATAAACTCGATATTAACGAGTTTCGTGGCAACCGCTCCCTGCAGATCATCATCGACAATATCTGGCCAATTTAACGGCAGTAATCGCTATAAAAAAGGGCGTGGATTGGGTACAATCCCGCTCTTATCACCGCATTTTGACTAGTCCAGAAAAGAAAACAGACCATGTTTGAAATTAACCCGGTAAAAAACCGCATTCAGGACCTCACGGAGCGCTCTGACGTTCTTAGGGGGTATCTTTGACTACGATGCCAAGAAAGAGCGTCTCGAAGAAGTAAACGCCGAGCTGGAACAGCCGGACGTCTGGAACGAACCTGAACGCGCACAGGCGCTGGGTAAAGAGCGTTCCTCCCTCGAAGCCATTGTTGATACCCTCGACCAAATGTCTCAGGGTCTGGAAGATGTTTCCGGGCTGCTGGAGCTGGCTGTTGAAGCCGACGACGAAGAAACCTTTAACGAAGCCGTAGCCGAGCTCGACGTTCTGGAAGAGAAGCTGGCACAGCTCGAATTCCGTCGTATGTTCTCTGGCGAATACGACAGCGCAGATTGTTACCTGGATATCCAGGCGGGCTCCGGCGGTACCGAAGCACAGGACTGGGCCAGCATGCTGACCCGTATGTACCTGCGCTGGGCGGAAGCGCGTGGTTTCAAAACTGAAATCATCGAAGAGTCTGAAGGCGAAGTGGCGGGTCTGAAATCCGTGACTATCAAGATCATCGGCGATTACGCTTACGGCTGGCTGCGTACTGAAACCGGCGTGCACCGTCTGGTGCGTAAGAGCCCGTTCGACTCCGGCGGCCGTCGCCATACCTCCTTCAGTTCCGCGTTTGTTTACCCGGAAGTTGACGAAGATATTGATATTGACATCAACCCGGCGGATCTGCGTATCGACGTTTATCGCGCATCCGGCGCGGGTGGTCAGCACGTTAACCGTACAGAATCTGCGGTGCGTATTACCCACATCCCAACCGGGCTGGTGACGCAGTGCCAGAATGACCGTTCCCAGCATAAGAACAAAGACCAGGCCATGAAGCAGATGAAAGCGAAGCTTTATGAGCTGGAGATGCAAAAGAAAAATGCTGAGAAGCAGGCGATGGAAGATAACAAATCTGACATCGGCTGGGGCAGCCAGATTCGTTCTTATGTCCTTGATGACTCCCGCATTAAAGATCTGCGTACCGGTGTTGAAACCCGTAACACGCAGGCGGTGCTGGATGGCAGCCTGGACCAATTTATCGAAGCAAGTTTGAAAGCAGGGTTATGAGGAACCAACATGTCTGAACAACAAGCACAGGGCGCTGACGCGGTCGTCGATCTTAACAATGAACTGAAAACCCGCCGTGAGAAGCTGGCTGCGCTGCGTGAGCAGGGCGTGCCGTTCCCGAACGATTTTCGTCGTGACCATACCTCAGACCAACTGCACGCTGACTTTGATGGTAAAGAGAACGAAGAGCTGGAAGCGCTGAACATCGAAGTGGCCGTTGCTGGCCGCATGATGACCCGCCGTATTATGGGTAAAGCCTCCTTTGTGACGCTGCAGGACGTGGGCGGCCGTATTCAGCTGTACGTTTCTCGTGATGACCTGCCGGAAGGCATTTACAACGAGCAGTTCAAGAAGTGGGACCTGGGCGATATTCTGGGCGCGAAAGGCAAGTTGTTCAAAACCAAGACCGGCGAGCTCTCTATTCACTGCACCGAGCTGCGTCTGCTGACCAAAGCCCTGCGCCCGCTGCCGGACAAATTCCACGGCCTGCAGGATCAGGAAGCGCGTTATCGTCAGCGCTATCTGGACCTCATCTCTAACGATGAATCCCGCAAGACCTTCAAAATTCGCTCTCAGATCATGGCCGGTATTCGCCAGTTCATGGTGAATCGCGACTTTATGGAAGTGGAAACCCCGATGATGCAGGTGATCCCTGGCGGCGCCTCTGCGCGTCCGTTCATCACCCATCACAATGCCCTCGACCTCGACATGTACCTGCGTATCGCGCCGGAACTGTATCTGAAGCGACTGGTGGTGGGTGGTTTCGACCGCGTGTTCGAAATCAACCGTAACTTCCGTAACGAAGGCATCTCCGTGCGTCATAACCCAGAGTTCACCATGATGGAACTCTATATGGCGTACGCAGATTACAAAGATCTGATCGAGCTGACCGAATCCCTGTTCCGTACCCTGGCGCAGGATATTCTGGGCACCACGGAAGTGCCTTACGGTGAAGAGGTCTTTGACTTCGGTAAGCCGTTCGAAAAACTGACCATGCGCGAAGCGATTCAGAAATACCGTCCTGAAACCAATATGGCCGATCTGGATAACTTCGACTCGGCGAAAGCCATTGCCGAGAGCATCGGTATCAAGGTGGAGAAGAGCTGGGGTCTGGGTCGTATCGTGACCGAGATCTTCGAAGAAGTGGCGGAAGCGCACCTGATTCAGCCGACCTTCATCACTGAATACCCGGCTGAAGTTTCTCCGCTGGCGCGTCGTAATGACGAGAACCCGGAAATCACTGACCGCTTCGAATTCTTTATCGGTGGCCGCGAAATCGGTAACGGCTTTAGCGAGCTGAACGATGCCGAAGATCAGGCGCAGCGTTTCCAGGATCAGGTTAACGCGAAAGACGCCGGCGACGACGAAGCGATGTTCTTTGACGAAGACTACGTGACCGCGCTGGAGCACGGTCTGCCACCAACGGCGGGCCTGGGCATTGGTATCGACCGTATGGTAATGCTGTTTACTAACAGCCACACCATCCGTGACGTGATCCTCTTCCCGGCGATGCGTCCGGTGAAGTAAGCCTGACAGAGACACAAACAAGCCCCGACGTTTACCGCGTCGGGGCTTTTTTATTGCCTGCCGCGGGGAGATAACAGCGCATCGGGCACTATCCGCCAGTATACCGTTACCTCGTCTGGCCGCAGACGAGTTCAGCTGCCGTGAAAAGATTGGGCATCGGGAAGGGGGCTGCTATCATATGGCGGCCATTCACGTTGAATAAGGAACTGTTTTGTTTGCAGGAAGCCTGACGAGAAAAAACCTCTTCGCGCTTACTTGCCTGACGCTCACACTTTTGCTGGTGGGATGTTCGGGCAGTAAATCTTCGGGGGGCAGTTATTCCGGTGCGGTTTATACCGTTAAACGCGGCGATACCCTTTATCGCATATCGCGGATGACGGGCACCAGCGTGAAGGAGCTGGCGCGTCTGAATAATATCTCTCCGCCGTATACCATCGAAATCGGGCAGAAGCTGAACGTGAACGGCAGCAGCGCGGGTTCGAAAAAATCGTCTGGCAAGAGCAGCAGAAAAACTGCCGTCACGCCGTCCTATGCGGTGCCGACCTCTTCCTGGCCACCGGTTGGGCAGCGCTGCTGGGTCTGGCCTGCCAGTGGAAAAGTGATTGTTCCCTATTCCACCGCAGAAGGGGGAAACAAAGGAATAGATATCGCAGGCACGCGCGGTTCACCGGTTTATGCCTCGGGTGCCGGCAAAGTGGTCTACGTGGGTAATCAGCTACGTGGCTATGGCAACCTGATTATGATTAAACATGGTGAGGATTACATTACCGCCTATGCGCATAATGATTCCATGCTGGTGAATAACGGGCAAAACGTGAAGGCCGGACAGAAGATCGCCACCATGGGCAGTACCGGGACCAATTCGGTGGCGCTGCATTTCCAGATCCGCTATCGCGCCACGGCTATCGATCCCCAGCGCTATCTGCCCGCCCCGGGCGGAAAACCGAAGTGCTAAATGGTTATTTAATCGCCACTTAGCTGTTAGCAGGCTTGTCAGCGTGTGCGTAAAGCCTATAATGCTTTACGCACCTCAAAGCGGGCGTAGTTCAATGGTAGAACGAGAGCTTCCCAAGCTCTATACGAGGGTTCGATTCCCTTCGCCCGCTCCAGCTTTCTCTTTTCTTAAAAAATCTCTTTATTCCTGCATCACCCGACAAATAATCAGCCGCTTAACGCTCTGTCAGCCTGAACAATCACAGCTTTAAACGAAAAAAAGCGCATCTTCTTCCACTCTCTTTTTAAAACGCCACTCTTCTATCTGAACTGCCTGAGGCACCCTTTTTCATTTTGCTTCTCAATGAGCCGTAGCGCTATTCTTACTGCCGAATCAATAATAATTACAGAGGCAATGTCATGGATAACGAACTCCTGGAAGCGGGGTATCGCGCCTATACCGGTGAAAAAATTGATGTCTATTTTAATACCGGTATCTGCCAGCATGCAGGCAACTGCGTGCGTGGAAGTGCAAAGCTCTTCAATCTTAAACGTAAACCCTGGATCATCCCTGATGAAGTGGATGTAGATACCGTGGTGCGCGTCATCGACACCTGCCCGAGCGGCGCCCTTAAATACCGTCATAAATAAGCGAGAAATTATGGAAATTCAGGAAGGCCACAACAAGTTTTATGTCAATGATGCCGCAGGTAACCAGGTCGCGGAAATCGTCTTTGTGCCTACGGGCGAGCACCTGAGCATCATTGAACATACGGATGTCGATCCGAGTCTGAAGGGGCAAGGGGTGGGCAAACAGCTGGTGGCGAAAGTAGTCGAAAAAATGCGTGCAGAGAATCGCAAAATCATTCCTCTCTGTCCGTTTGCTAAGCATGAATTTGATAATAATCGCGAGTACGACAGTATCCGCGCCTGATGTCGCATTCACAGACCTTATCCTGCAAAATCTGATAGTTGCCTCAGTGCTATGCCCCCCGGTACTCTTTCAGGGATATCAGGGGGAAGCATGGATTTACAGATCAAAGAAGCCACGGTTGAGGATATCGCCGTGCTATCCGCATTAGGCAAAACAACCTACCTTAGCCACTTTGCCCACTACTGGCATTCGCAACAGGCGATGCTGGCATGGCTGGAGGAGGAGTATTCTGTCTCGACCCTTACGGCCAGCCTGAACGACCCTGATGTGCGCTGGCTGCTGGCCATCACCGATAAGCCCATCGGTTTTGCAAAATACACCCGGCAACAGCAGCCCGCGGAGCCGGGTACGCTGCTGAATAAACTCTATTTCACCCAGGCCGCCACCGGTCATGGCTTTGGACAATTACTCTTTACAGAGGTGTTAACCCGCGCGAAAGCCAGCGGCAGTCGCTACTTTTGTCTTGAGGTATTGCAGGGCAACGAAAGGGCAAGGCGGTTTTATGAAGCGCAGGGCATGCGCCATCTGCGCGACGACGTGTTCAGCACGCCGGACCAGACCAGCGTGCTGCACGTCTATGGCATGGCGATTTAGGCGATAAACATCACCGATACGCACATCACGCCGACAATCAGCGTCAGCAGATTGCCCACCGAGCGGTAGGGTTTCAGGGACGGGATCAGGTAGGTTGATAACGTCGGCATGATGAACAAAATCATGGCGATGAGCGGCCCGCTAATGGCATAAATCATCGAAATGGCGTTCGGATTAATGCAGCACACCACGAACGTAATCAACGACACGATCATAATAGAGAGCGCGCGGTTAAAGGCCCGGCTTTTCTTGACCCCCACCTGGTTCAACGACGATTTCACTATCTCCGTCGCCCCCTCGATCACGCCAAAATAGGTGCCAAGGAAGGATTTCGACATCGCCACAATGGCGACCACAATCCCGGAAATACCCAGCCAGGACGGCGATGAAGGCATCATCGACAGCGCAGAGAGAATGGTCACGCCTTGCTCTTTGGCGGCCACGATATAGGCCGGCGGAATCGACAGCAGACAACTAAAGACAAAGAACAGCACGCTCAGGCAGATGATCAAATAGGCCACCTTCATGATGCGGGTACAGTGTCCCATGGCGGCATCGCCATACTTTTCCCGACGGTCAACGGCAAAGGTTGAAATGATCGGCGTGTGGCTAAAGGCAAATACCATGACCGGGATCGATATCCACACCTGATGCAGCGTCTGTTTATCGAAGCTCATCTGGTTGGTGAGCAGGGTGGGTTGCCAGCTGCCGGTCAAATAAATCGAGACCAGCAGAAAATAGGCGATCAGCGGGAAGACCAGAAAACCCATTACCCGCAGAGTGATATGACGTCCCATCAGGAAGATGAGGTTAAGGGCCAGTACCACGCCAAGGCTCACCAGCACCCGCACGGTAAGGTCTACCGTCATGCGTTTTGCCAGCTGTTCAGTAAGCGAATTGGTGATCGCCACGGCATAGATCAGCACGACCACAAAGAAAGCCACGAAATAGAGCGTGGTGATCAGATTGCCGATCGTCTTTCCGTAGTAGTGCGTTACCGCACCGGTGATCCCTTCATTGCCTTTTGTCTTTGAGGAGAGGATGAACTGGCACAGTGCTTTATGAGGCCAGTAAGTGAGTGGCCAGGCCACAAGAGCGGTGATAAACAGGACGATAGCGCCTGCGGACCCGAGCTGGATAGGCAAGAACAGGGTTCCTGCGCCCACGGCAGTGCCATACAGGGCAAAGCTCCAGAGGGTCTCTTCTTTAGACCAAATTTTCGACATTAGAAAAACGTATCAACTATAAAAACAACAAAAAGGAGACTAATTTACCATAATTATGGGGAGACGGCGCAGTTGACGTTAGGTAAGCGGGGCCGGAAAGCATTTCCGGCCGGTGGGGACGTTAGTTTGCTGCGGCGCGTCGCAGCTCGCGGCGGCGGATAATACGATCGCGTAGCGTGTCGTATGCCCAGTTATAGAACATGGTGTAGGGCAGGAAGAAAATGAAGAACCCTATCTCTAACATAAACGCCTGAAGCAGACTCACGCCCAGCACCATCGATACGATACCGACGCCGATAAATATAAATCCGACTTCAAAACCGAGCGCGTGCAGGGCGCGCACTTTGGTCGTGCGCGGCACCTTATGCCGGGGCCACAGTGCGTCGAACCCGGCGTTATAAATGATGTTCCAGATCATCGCGGTGGTGGCGAGAAGCAGGGTTAATCCTCCCATCTCCAGCACCGGGCGCTGCATCAGCCAGGCGGTTGTCGGCGCGAGGATCGCCGTGGCAATCCCCTCAAAACAGACGGCGTGAAAGATGCGTTCCGGCAGTTTTCTGCGTTGAACATCGTTGTGCTGCATAACCTGATACCTCGTTAGCGTGCCTGTATGGGCAAAATAATGTCGCTATTTTTATCGTTTAAACTGATATATAAAAGTTGGATTCCATCGATAAAGTAGATACACCATGCGCTACTCTCCTGAAGCATTAACGGCGTTTGTCGAGACGGTGGCGGCGGGATCCTTCTCCGCTGCGGCCCGCCGTCTACGAAAAAGTCAGTCCACTATCAGCACGGCCATCGCCCACCTGGAGGACGATCTCGGTTTTACACTGTTTGATCGCAGTGCACGACAGCCGGTGTTGACTGCTCAGGGAAGGCAGGTGCTGGGCTATGTCCAGTCGATCCTGGCCGCCAGCGCTCGTCTCGATGAACTGGCGGTCTCGCTCAGCGATGAAACTGAACCCCGGCTGACCTTTGTACTTTCTGACACCCTGCACCCGGATGTGCTTGAAGAGATGCTCTACCGTTTTGACGAGCGCTTTCCGCACACCGAATTCGAATGTCTGATTGGGGAAGAAGAGGACGTGATCGATCTGCTGCAAAAAGAGCGGGCGCAGATTGGCCTGACCGAGGCGCGTGAGCACTATCCTACCGATATTGGTGCCACCCGCCTGCCCATGCAGACGCACATGGCGATATATACCTCTGCCGGCCACCCTCTGGCGGCGCAGACGCGCATCAATGCCGATGAACTGCACGGCTGGCGAGAGCTGCGCCTGAACACCTATCTGGAGCGCCAGCCAGCGCTGGCTCAGGGACCGGTCTGGTCTGCACCTAACTATCTGATGTTGCTCAGCATGGCGGTACAGGGCTTCGGCTGGTGCGAATTACCCTGCGCGCTGGTAGAGGAGTTCGCGCCGGCAAAAACCCTGGTGCAGCTCAATGTCGCAGGATGGCCGCGATCGGTGGCCATTGATGTGGTATGGAATAAACGTTCCCCGCCGGGAATGGCGGGGAACTGGCTGCGGCATTACTTACAGGAGAAGGCCGATCCCGGGACATCGTCCGGCAGAAAAGGCCCGCCCATTCGTTTGTGACGAGCGGGAAAACATTACTTACCGGTATAGATATCAAAACTGAAATAGCGGTCGGCGAGCTTTTTGTAGGTACCATCCGCCAGGATCGCGGCAATCGCCCCGTTCAGCTCCTGGCGCAACTTATCGTCCTCTTTACGTAGACCAATGGCCGCCCCGGCGCCAAACAGGGCATCGTCCTGAAGCGCGCCGCCAACAAAACCAAATGCCTTGCCCTGGGGTTTGCTCAGAAAACTGTACTCAGCCATAACGCCCGAGAGGACAGCCCCGTCAATTCGCCCGGATTCGAGATCGCGGATAACCTGGTCGGCCCCCTGATACGCCACCACGTTAACTCCCTCACCGCGCCACTTCTGGTTGGCGTAAGTCTCCTGGGCGGAACCCTGCTCAACGCCAATGGTTTTACCTTTCAGCTGGTCCAGACTGTTGTCGGGCAGGCTATTTTTACGGGCGACCAGGAAAGCGGGTCCGCTGTATATCTTGTCGCTGAAGGCAATCTGCTCTTTGCGTTTCTCGGTGATATACATCCCCGATAAAATGGCATCGAATTTACGCGCCTTCAGGGAGGGAATAATCCCGTCGAAATTATTTTCTACCCAGACGCATTTCGCCTGTAACTTTGCGCAAATCGCATTACCCAGATCGATATCAAACCCAACCACGTCGCCCTGAGGATTTTTCGACTCAAAAGGGGCGAAGGTCGGATCTACGCCAAAGCGGAGCTCCCGGGTCTCACCCGCGAACACGGATGAGGCAGCCATCAATGCCAGCAGCGGTAATAAATATTTTTTCATTTTTATGTACTCTCTTAACGGCAATAGTTTTCCACTAAACGGGCAAAGAAAGAGGCACCCGTGGTGATGATTTCGTCATTAAAGTCGTAGCCCGGGTTATGCACCATGCAGCCGCCTTTCTCCCCTTTCTCGCCGTTGCCGAGTAAGAAATAGCTGCCAGGGCGTTCCTGCAACATAAAAGCGAAGTCTTCGCTGCCGTTAGAAGGCGATACGCTATCCAGCACTGCATCCTGACCAAAAAACTCGATGGCCAGCTGGCGGGCAAAAGCAGTCTGTTCGGCATCATTAATTAATACCGGGTAGGAGTCATAAATCTCGATTTCACAGCGGGCGCCATAGCTACGGGCGGTGAGATCGGCAATCTCTTTAATACGGCGAATCAGTAGCTCACGGATCTCCGGTTTCATGGAACGTACTGTCAGTTCCATCTGGGCACTATCCGGGATCACGTTGGAAGCAATACCCGCGTTGAAGGTCCCTACGGTAACGACGGCGGTTTCTCCCGGCGGTACGTTTCGCGAAACAATGCTTTGCAACGCCATCACCAACGCGGCGCCCGTCAGAATGGGATCGACGCTACGCTCAGGGTGCGCGCCATGTCCACCGTAGCCGTTAAGGGTAATTTTGACGGTATCGGCAGAGGCCATAAAGTTGCCTTCATAGAAGCCGAATTTACCGGTCGGCAGCCAGGGCATATTGTGCAGGGCAAAAATTCGGTCGCAGGGGAAGCGGTCAAACAACCCATCCTTAATCATTAAATCCGCCCCGCCAATTGCCTCTTCGGCCGGCTGGAAAATAAGGTGCACTGTGCCGTTAAACTGACAGGCGTCTGAGGCGAGGTATTTTGCCGTCGCCAGTAAAATGGCGGTGTGTCCGTCGTGACCGCAGGCGTGCATTTTGCCGGGTACGGTACTGGCCCAGGGGAGGTCGGTGGTTTCAAAAATCGGCAGCGCATCCATATCGGCCCGCAGGCCGATAGTTTTACTGCCCTGGCCTTTGCTGAGCGAACCCACAACGCCGGTTTTACCGATATCACGGGTAACCTGGTAGCCCCACGATGCTAGCTGGCGGGCAACCAGATTACTGGTATTAAACTCTTCGAGGCTTAATTCTGGGTTGGCATGTAAATAACGGCGGATGGCAATAATTTCGTCTTCTGATTCTTTTATTTCTGGAATGATACAGTCGACCATTTGTTACTCCAGTGTGAACGCGTGTTTGCAATTTCTAACTTATCTTTCTGCTGAGATAATGCAAATACGTTCTCTTATAATTACCTTGATAATGATTACTCTTCTTAATGTCCTGCGGCGTTAAGCCACAAATCCTTTGTGATAAAACTCACTATTTTTAAACAATTACATTAATAGTTGATAACAATCCTCTACTATTGCCGGTGTCATTTTGCGCAGAGGTTGAGATGAAAGACGTCGTCATTGTGGGTGCATTGCGTACAGCTATTGGCTGTTTTCAGGGAGCGTTGGCGCGTCACTCTGCGGTTGAGCTGGGTAGCGTGGTGGTTAACGCGCTGGTGGCACGTAGCGGCGTTGCTGCCCATGAAATTGATGAAGTGATCCTCGGTCAGGTATTGACCGCAGGAGCCGGGCAAAATCCCGCGCGGCAGGCGGCGTTAAAAGGGGGACTCCCGAATACCGTCTCGGCGATCACCATTAACGACGTATGCGGTTCGGGCCTGAAGGCACTGCACCTGGCCACGCAGGCGATCCAGTGCGGCGAAGCCGACGTGGTCATTGCGGGCGGTCAGGAGAACATGAGCCGTGCCCCGCATGTTCTGACCGACAGCCGCACCGGTGCGCAGCTCGGCAACAGTCAGCTTATCGATAGCCTGGTGCACGATGGCCTGTGGGATGCCTTCAACGATTACCATATGGGCGTGACCGCAGAGAACCTGGCGCGGGAATATGGCATCACGCGTGAGTTACAGGATGCCTATGCGCTCAGCTCTCAGCAAAAGGCCCGCGCGGCTATTGATTCCGGGCGTTTTCGCGATGAGATTGTACCGGTTGCCGCAACCCGCGCTGGCGGCGAACCCTTTATCGTCGATACCGATGAACAACCGCGTGTGGATGCCAGCGCCGAAGGGCTGGCTATGCTGGCTCCGGCCTTTGAAATGCTCGGTTCCGTGACCGCCGGCAATGCGTCGTCAATCAATGACGGTGCTGCAGCGGTGATGATGATGAGTGAGAGTAAAGCGGAAGAGCTGAATTTGCCGGTGCTGGCGCGTATAAAAGCCTTTGCCAGCGTGGGGGTCGATCCTGCCCTGATGGGGATTGCGCCGGTCTATGCCACCCGCCGCTGTCTGGAGCGTGCAGGCTGGCAACTCAGCGACGTGGATCTGATTGAAGTCAATGAGGCCTTTGCCGCGCAGGCGCTGTCGGTGGGTAAGATGCTGGAGTGGGATCCTCTCCGGGTCAACGTTAACGGCGGGGCAATTGCCCTCGGTCACCCTATTGGCGCTTCAGGCTGTCGTATTTTAGTGTCGCTGGTTCATGAGATGGCGAAGCGCAATGCCCGTAAAGGGCTGGCCACATTATGTATCGGCGGCGGCCAGGGTGTGGCGCTCGCCATCGAAAGATAACCCCAGCGCAGTAATATCTCCTGCTACACAGCCCCCAATTTTGGGGGCTTTTTTTGTGAAATGAATCTTATTTTTATCCGCATAAGTCAATTCTCAATTTTCTAATAATTTAAGTGTCATTAATCCCGTGCGTTAATACCCTCCTTTTGTGATCCTTACCATTAAATTTCCCCTTAATCATCTTCTTTTGTTGATGGTTGTCACGTCCATCGTTGCCAAAAAAAATGAAACAAATAATTACGATCAGGATCACTAAAATATCGTTATTTAAAAAATAAAATTCAATTCCATAAAAACGAAACATCATTTTAATTGAGGGTGTCCCATGTTTAAAAAATCTCTGGTCCTTGCTTCTCTCATTGGTGCGTCTTTCGCGGCTCAGGCTGTTACCGTAGATTTGCGTCATGAGTATATCGATACAGGAACTAACGCAGACCGCGTGTCCGTATCACATCGTTTTGATAATGGTTTTGGTTTCTCTGTTGAAGCGAAATGGAAATCAGGTGGTGATAAAGCCGATCAGCCTTTTGCAGATATCGTGGGCAATGGCCACGAAGAGCAAATTAGCTGGCGCTGGAAAGCAAACAAGAATATTGCGATAACGCCGGGCCTGACGCTGGAAAGCAAAGAGAGTAATACCGTCTATAAACCTTATCTGCATGCGCAATATAGCTTTGATAGCGGATTCTACATGGCCGCACGTTACCGTTATGAATATAACCGTTATCCTTCTACGCCAGACCGTGAAGACGATAAAGTCAATCGTGGTGATGCGTGGATCGGTTGGGTAATGGGCGACTGGCGCACCGAGCTCAATTATGTTTATGCGAAAAGCTCTGAAGGCACCATTCGCAATAACAATAAAGATTATTCTCAAGAATATAACGTGAAGCTGGCATATAAGTGGGATAAAAACTGGGCGCCATACGCTGAAGTGGGTAACGTCGGTGTTAAAACAACGGATGAACGTCAAACCCGTTTCCGTTTAGGTGTGGCATATTCATTCTAACCAGACAGCATCAGGGAAAGAAAAGCCGGCTCATGCGCCGGCTTTTTTGTGGCTGAAATATCTTGCGGGTGGCTGTAGAAATAAAAAAAGCCCTCCGCGAAGGAGGGCAAGGCCAGTTACAGAAACACTAACTCAATTAATATTGCAACATTTCAGGTTGCTCAGGAAGTTTCGCGATATAAAGAGCGGGTTTACCGTCTTTATCGGAACTAAACAGGACCGCACTGTCATCCGGCGTAAAGGAGGGGTGCGGATGGGTCACCTGGCGGCTATTTGCTACCGTGGCCCAGGAGGTATCGTGACGCGCGATGCGGAAATAACCTTTCTTCGCCACGTCGAACGCATACAGATAAGGATCGTTATCGATGGTATAGCCGCTGGTGTCTTTCACATCCACCGGCGTACCAGAGCCGTCGCCTACCAGCAGCGTGCCATCAAAGTTACTCATCAGGTGAGAACAGGCGGGCATCTGCATCACGGTTTCATTAATGCCGGTATCCGGATTGAAGCGATAAATCGTGCGGCCCTGTTCGCCCTTCAGATAAGAGACATAAATCAGGGCAGAACCGTTTGGCACCCAGAACTCGTGGGTGCAGCTTTCGCCTTCAGCGTGCTCCTTCACTTTACGCACATGACTTCCGTCTTCGTTGACCAGCCACATGCGGGCATCGACCAGGTCGTGCGGACCTTCGTGGCAGAACGCAACGGTGTTGTCATCGAACGGACGATAGATAGGGTGACCGAGCCAGTTTTTCTCTTCATGGATGACGCGGCTTTCGCCGGTTTGCAGATCCACGCGCAGCAGACGGCAGTGTGGGCCTTTGTGGAAAAAGTCGTGGAAGATCTTCCAGTCATTGAGCGGCGTCCAGTCGCTTTTGGCGATTTCAATGCCAACCAGTTTCGTGCAATCGCTGTTCGCCACCCAGGTGCCGTATCCGACCCAGTCATCGCTCACGCGATAAATTTCACGCTCGTCGAGCGTGCGCAGATTCACTTCCCGCAGGGTACGATCGTTCTTCACGTAGTAGAGCGAAGTATCGTCGGGTGACAAGAAGCCGCCAAAGGTGTTATCACCGGCCCCTTCGGTCAGCTGTACGGCCTCGGCTTTGTTGATATCCAGCAGGTAGTAGTTCCAGTGGCCGTCAAACTCTCCGGCAAACAGCAGATGGCTGCCATCATTGAAAAAGCATTTTTGATAGAAGTAGTTACGGTGGCACGTTACTTCCGGGGGGGTCAGGCGGGTGACTTCCACGCCTGTATCCGGATCGCGGCTGACGTCATAGTTCAGCTTGACCCGCATACCTTTTGCCATGATGCGCTCCTTGATGTCGACGGCAGGGCAAAGGCCCTGAAGATAATGGTTTAAAAACTGGGTATTAAATTATCAAAACATCGTTTCAATGTGTGTGACTGGTGGCGCACTTCTGGACAATATGGAGACATTTGTATCATTCAGTTTCATGTTATTGCTGATAATAATTTTTGTGCTGAATAACCTGGTAAGAACCCTTATCTATTCTATCTTCATGTTTTTAAAGTGATTTAAAAACCACCTTAAACAGCGCTGTAGGGCCGCTAGCCTGACAATCGTGATCGAAACTACACTTCTGAGATTAACATGCAGAAAAAGTGAAACAACGTTTCGAATACAATTGAAAACCCATTTCACAGAAGATAATATGTGCTCATCATGAAAACGGAACATCGTTTTGTTAATTATCCAGGCTAACTAGCCAGAATACGTTGGAGGTTAATGTGGAAGTCAGACAAAGCATCCACAGTGCGCACGCAAAAACGCTGGATACCCAGGGGCTGCGTAATGAGTTTTTAGTTGAGAAAGTGTTTGTCGCGGATGAGTACACCATGGTGTACAGCCACATTGACCGCATCATTGTTGGCGGCATTATGCCGGTGGCAAAAACCGTCTCCGTGGGCGGCGAAGTGGGCAAACAGCTGGGCGTAAGCTACTTCCTCGAGCGTCGCGAACTGGGCGTGATCAACATTGGTGGGCCAGGTACCATCACCGTAGATGGCCAGTGCTACGAAATTGGTCATCGCGACGCGCTGTATGTAGGCAAGGGTGCCAAAGAGGTGGTCTTCGCCAGCGTAGATAACAGCAAACCCGCGAAGTTCTACTACAACTGCGCCCCTGCGCATACCACCTATCCCACCAAAAAAGTGACCCCGGCAGACGTCGCTCCGGTCACGCTGGGGGATAACCTCACCAGCAACCGTCGCACCATCAATAAATATTTCGTTCCCGATGTGCTGGAAACCTGCCAGCTCAGCATGGGGCTGACCGAGCTTGAGCCGGGCAACCTCTGGAACACCATGCCGTGCCATACCCATGAGCGCCGCATGGAAGTTTACTTCTACTTCAACATGGAAGACGACGCCTGCGTATTCCACATGATGGGACAGCCGCAAGAGACGCGCCATATCGTGATGCACAACGAGCAGGCCGTTATCTCGCCAAGCTGGTCCATTCACTCAGGCGTTGGTACCCGTGCATACACCTTTATCTGGGGTATGGTGGGTGAGAACCAGGTCTTTGATGACATGGACCACGTCGCTGTTAAAGATTTGCGCTAACTGCGGGCAGTTATGCATAACTCTGCCTGTTATGACAGGCGCTGAACGATTAAGGAAAAAACATGATTCTGGATTCATTTTCTCTGCAAGGTAAAGTGGCCGTTGTTTCGGGTTGTGACACGGGGCTGGGCCAGGGTATGGCGTTAGGTCTGGCAGAAGCGGGCTGCGACATCGTTGGTATTAACATCGTTGAGCCGACAGAAACCATTGAGCGCGTTACTGCGCTGGGTCGTCGCTTCCTGAGCCTGACTGCCGATTTGCGTAAAATCGACGCTATTCCTGAGCTGCTGGATCGCGCCGTTGCTGAGTTCGGTAAAATCGACATTCTGGTAAACAACGCGGGTCTGATTCGCCGTGAAGACGCGATTAACTTCAGCGAGCAGGACTGGGATGACGTGATGAACCTGAACATCAAGAGTGTGTTCTTCATGTCTCAGGCGGCGGCGAAGCACTTTATCGCTCAGGGCAACGGCGGCAAGATTATCAATATCGCCTCTATGCTCTCCTTCCAGGGTGGTATCCGTGTGCCTTCTTACACCGCATCGAAAAGTGGCGTAATGGGCGTGACCCGACTGCTGGCCAACGAATGGGCGCAGCACAACATTAACGTGAACGCCATCGCGCCAGGTTACATGGCAACCAACAATACCCAGCAGCTGCGTGCTGACGAAGAGCGCAGTGCTGCCATTCTTGAGCGTATTCCGGCAGGCCGCTGGGGTCTGCCATCGGATCTGATGGGGCCGGTGGTATTCCTGGCCTCCGGTGCATCTGACTATATCAACGGCTATACCATTGCGGTTGATGGTGGCTGGCTGGCACGTTAATTTTCGCGTCACGTTATAAAAAACCTCTGCCCATGGGCGGAGGTTTTTTTTGCCTGTAATGTTGATTATCCATATCAAGAAAGATAATTAATCCATACTCAAAAAACAGGCACGACAGGCGTCACACATTTATTGTTTATTTATTAGCTAATTAACGGGAAATTAAGATTTTTCATAATCATTTGAAATTGTAATGTCCATCACATAACGCCATGCCATAGCTAATTAGTCCATAACTTCACCCATTCCCGCCTGACACTTATTCCCCTTATCTCGTAATTTCAGTTAACGATTTTTCGGTTCTGGCAGGAAATTATGACATCGATAAATGACTCTACCCTTATGCCGGCTGCGCTGCGCGACACCCGGCGCATGAATCAGTTTGTCTCGATTGCGGCTGCCGTGGCAGGCCTGCTGTTCGGGCTCGATATTGGCGTGATCGCCGGTGCGTTGCCGTTTATTACCGAGCATTTCACCCTCAGCAGCCGCCTGCAGGAGTGGGTAGTGAGCAGCATGATGCTGGGCGCAGCGATAGGTGCGTTATTTAATGGCTGGCTCTCATTCCGTCTGGGGCGTAAATACAGCCTGATGGTGGGGGCAATTCTGTTTGTTGCCGGGTCCGTTGGCTCTGCCTTTGCCACACAGGTTGAAGTGCTGTTGCTCGCCCGCGTGCTGCTGGGCGTGGCGGTGGGGATTGCATCTTATACGGCGCCGCTCTACCTCTCGGAAATGGCGAGTGAAAACGTGCGCGGGAAAATGATCAGTATGTATCAGCTGATGGTGACGCTGGGCATCGTGCTGGCATTCCTGTCGGATACCTATTTTAGCTACAGCGGTAACTGGCGCGCCATGTTAGGGGTGCTGGCGTTACCGGCGCTGCTGCTGATCGTATTAGTGATTTTCCTGCCGAACAGCCCGCGTTGGCTGGCGCAGAAAGGGCGCCACGTGGAGGCAGAAGAGGTGCTACGCATGCTGCGAGACACCTCTGAAAAAGCGCGCGAAGAGCTGAATGAGATCCGCGAAAGTCTGAAGCTGAAGCAGGGCGGCTGGTCGCTGTTTAAGGTTAACCGCAACGTTCGCCGCGCGGTATTCCTCGGCATGCTATTGCAGGCAATGCAGCAGTTTACCGGCATGAATATCATCATGTATTACGCCCCGCGTATCTTCAAAATGGCCGGATTCACTACCACAGAACAGCAGATGATTGCTACCCTGGTGGTCGGGCTGACCTTTATGTTTGCCACCTTTATCGCCGTGTTCACCGTCGATAAAGCCGGGCGTAAGCCGGCGCTGAAGATTGGCTTTAGCGTGATGGCAATAGGTACGCTGATCCTCGGCTACTGCCTGATGCAGTTCGATAACGGTACCGCATCGAGCGGGCTCTCCTGGCTTTCGGTGGGCATGACCATGATGTGTATTGCAGGCTATGCCATGAGCGCCGCGCCGGTGGTATGGATCTTATGTTCTGAAATTCAGCCACTGAAATGCCGTGACTTTGGCATCACCTGCTCTACCACCACTAACTGGGTCTCCAACATGATCATCGGGGCAACCTTCCTGACATTGCTGGATGCCATTGGTGCGGCGGGAACGTTCTGGCTCTACACGGCATTAAACGTGGCCTTTATTGGCATCACCTTCTGGCTTATTCCTGAAACCAAAGGGGTGACGCTGGAACATATCGAACGCAAACTGATGTCAGGAGAGAAACTGCGCGACATCGGCGTGTAATGTCTGTTCAGTTTGCCCCTCTTTTTCGCATAGAGAGGGGCAAGCAAGTTAAACCGCACACAGATAGAGCGCAGGCATTCCTTCCGTATCTGAGGTGTACAACACCCACTTATTATCCGGCGAGAACGAGGGGTGGGGATGCGTCACCTGACGGTCGCCGTCCAGCACTTTCCAGCTGCTGTTATGTTGGCAAATGGCTTTTTGTGTTCCCTTCTTAATATCGAATACCCAGATAAAAGGATCGTTCAGGTTGATATCGCCCGTGTTGTGCGGCGAGCCGTCGCCGACGATCAGCGAGCCATCGTCGTTGCTCATCAGATGAGAGCAGGGGGGAATGGCCATCAGTTCGCGGTTCTCTAAGGTGGCAGGATCGGCACTGCACAGATAGCGCTGGGCTGCATGCTCTTTGTGCGCCACATAATAGAGAGCGGATCCGTCCGGCACCCAGAATTCATGGGTAAAACTCTCTCCTGCGGCGTGCTGGCGCACTTTGCGCAGGTTGCGACCGTCGGGGTTGATCAGCCACATACGCGCATCGATAGCATCGCGCGGGCCCTCATGGCAAAAAGCGATGGTATTGTCGTCAAACGGACGATAAATGGGATGCCCAAGCCAGCGCTTCTCCTGCAAAATCACTGTCCTTTCGCCGGTGCGTAAATCGATATTGATTAAGCGGCACTCCGGCTGAGTGAAGTAAAATGCCCGAAACTTGCTCCAGTCGGTGAGGGGTTGCCAGTCGCTCTTTTTAATTTCAATCCCGACCAGCTTCGTGCAGTCGCTGTTGGCCACCCAGGTGCCGTAGGCGACCCAGTCGTCATCGACCTCGTACACCACGTACTCTTCAAGGCTCTCCAGGTCGACGCGCCGGAGTTCGCGGGTCTCTTTGACATACCAGAGCGATTTATCGTCAGCCGATAAAAAGCCGCCAAAGGTGTTATCTCCAGGCCCCTCGGTGAGCTGCATGGCTTGCTGACCGGGGATATCCAACAGATAGTAATTCCAGTGCCCTTCAAAGGCGCCGCCAAAGAGCAGTTTGCTGCTATCGCGGGTGAAGCACTTTTGATAGAAGTAATTACGGTGGCAAATAATATGCGGGGGCGTCATCCGTATGACCTCGTGTCCGGTCTCACTGTCCTGACGCGTCTGAAAACTCAGCGGGATGATTTTGCCTTTCATGGTGTTTTCTCCATAAAAAAATACCCCAACGCATAGGCGTCAGGGTATTCAAAGTAAGTCCTTGTTAGCGCATGGCGCGCTTCAGAATACGTTCAGCCTGACGCTGGAAGTCAGCGGCAGTCTCTTCCACGGTTTTCTGGCCGTAATCGAGGTATTGCAGAGAGGTGCCGAACTGCGCCACGATCTGCGGATCGTCAAAGTATGGCGATACAGAGAGTTTGGCAGGCAGTGACTGCGCCAGGCGCAGACCCGCTACGGAAGGATCGTTCTCTTTGATGGTGCCGTCTTCCGTCAGGTACTGCACTGCCGCTTTACTCAGCGGTACGCCACGTTCCAGGCCCAGAGTATGGACACCCTCTTTGCTGTTGAGTAGGAAGTTAATCAACTTAGCGGCCGCTTCCGGGTTCTTCGTCGATTTGCCGATG
This sequence comes from Leclercia sp. UBA5958, assembly GCF_002430365.1. NCBI lineage: Bacteria > Pseudomonadati > Pseudomonadota > Gammaproteobacteria > Enterobacterales > Enterobacteriaceae > Leclercia > Leclercia sp. UBA5958. The sequence goes on from NZ_DJCE01000004.1 coordinate 380,984, forward strand.
GAGAGCATCTGTGCCGGTTTAAAGAACAGACCCGCGTCCGTTGCGCCCGGCAGCATTGGGTAGCTACCAAGCTCCAGTTTTGCCGGTGGCTTCAGGTTGTCGGAATACTTGGTGATGGTGGAGTTCCACATATAGGTCCCGCCCCATTCACCCTGGATCCACGGCTTCATCTCATACATGTTGCTCTTACCAAATGAGGCATAGTATTTGGTGTCTGGCATCACGTGGCTATCAACCAGCTTTTTGTAGGTCTGGAAAAACTCCACCCACTGCTCTTTGCTGTAGGAGAATTTTTTCGCCTTTTCATCAACCGCCGGGATGTTGTACTTCTGAGTCATATAAGAGTTCAGCAGCGCCAGGGTGTCCTGGTGCTCCAGTACAACCGGGTAATACTGTTTGCCCAGTTTGCTTTCGAAGGTTTTACCCGCCGCCATCAGCTCATCCCAGGTTTTTGGGTAGGTGACACCGGCTTTTTTCCAGGTTTCATCGTTGAAATAGAAGACGCGCGCGGTCACGGAGATAGGGATCCCGTTCAGCTTGCCGTTTACCGTGGTGGACTGCAGCTCTTTAGGATCGAACTGCGCCAGGTCGATCACATCTTTCATTTTGTTCAGATCGTAGAAGCCCTCACCGGTCTTAGAGAAGATCGGCAGCCAGTTCCAGTTGGTCTGCATCACGTCCGGCTCGGTGCCGCCTGCGATTTGCGTCGTCAGACGGGAGAGGTGTCCGTCCCACCCCGTGTATTCGGCTTTAACGTTGATGTCCGGATTCTGTTTGTGGAACTCTTCAATCGCCTTCAGCGTCACCTGATGGCGGCCATTACCGCCCCACCAGGACATACGTAAATCAACATCCTGCGCCATCGATGGCAAAGCAGTCAGACCCAGGGTAGCGGAGATTGCTGCGCTTAAAAGCACTTTTTTCATTTTTATAACTCCAGTCAGAGAGAGATGTTCTGTTCAGATTTCGCGTCAAAGATATGACACTTATTCATGTCGAACTTAAAATACACCTTACGATGAAGCCCCTTTTCAATCATGGGCTTAGCTTCGTCGGAAGGAATGCGGGCTGTCAGTTCATAGTCGGCGACTTTCAGGTAAACAAAGAATTCGTGCCCCATGTTTTCGGCGCGAACCATCTCGCCGCAGCAGCCGCCCTGAAGGAAGGGCTCATCAGAGAGCGAGACAAAGTCCGGGCGAATCCCGTAGAAAATGTCCTGGCCAACGTGGCTCTCGACTTTCTCTTTCAGTTCAGCGCTTAGCGGCATGGTCTGGTCGCCGATGGTCAGGGCGAGCTGGCCGTCCTGGTGCACCAGTTTGCTGGCGCGGATGTTCATTTCCGGCGAGCCGATAAAACCGGCCACGAACATGTTTTTCGGCTTGTGGTAGAGGTTGTCCGGGGTATCTACCTGCATGATATGACCCAGTTTCATCACGCAGATGCGGTCGCCCATGGTCATCGCTTCGGTCTGATCGTGCGTTACGTAGACGGTGGTCGCCGGTTTGCCGGAGGCCTTCAGCTGCTTGTGCAGATCCGAAATACGAATACGCATTGAGGCACGCAGTTTGGCATCCAGGTTGGAGAGCGGTTCGTCAAACAGGAACACGTCCGGCTTTTTCACAATCGCACGGCCTACCGCCACACGCTGGGCCTGGCCCCCGGAGAGCTGGCGCGGCAGGCGATCCAGCAACTCTTCCAGTTCAAGGATTTTGGCCGCTTCATTCACCTGCGCCTCAATTTGCGTTTTTGGCAGTTTGCTCAGCTTCAGGCCAAAGGCCAGGTTTTCGCGCACGGTCATATGCGGGTAAAGGGCGTAGTTCTGGAACACCATCGCAATCCCGCGCTCTTTTGGCGCCAGGTTATTGACGATCTTGTCGCCGATGCGCACTTCGCCGCCGCTAATGGTCTCCAGACCGGCCAGCATACGCAGCGTGGTGGACTTCGCGCAGCCGGAAGGGCCGACGATCACCATGAACTCACCTTCAGCGATTTTCAGGTCGATAGCATGTACCGCTTTGAAGCCGTTGGAGTAAACCTTTTCCAGTTTGTTGAAGATAACTTCAGCCATGATATTTCCCTCTTAACCTTTAATTCCGCTGCTGGTTACGCCCTGTACGAAGTAGCGCTGTGCCAGGAAGAAGACAATGATGGATGGCAGAATGGAGATGCTCGCCATTGCCAGAATTTCGTTCCACGGCGCCCCTTCGGTGACGTCGATGGACATTTTCAGAGCCAGTGCAATCGGGTATTTATCCACGCTGTAGACATAGATCAGCGGCCCGATAAAGTCGTTCATGGACCACATGAACTGGAACAGTGCCACGGAGATGATGGCCGGCTTCAGGATAGGTACCACCACGTACCACAGCACCTGAATAGAGTTACAGCCGTCAATCTGCGCCGCCTCTTCCATGTCTCGCGGCACGCCGCGCAGGAACTGGATCAGCATGAAGACGAAGAACCCTTGCGTGGCGAAGGCCAGCGGCAGGTACAGCGGCATATAGCTGTTCAGCATGCCCATTTCACGGAACATCAGGTACTGCGGGATCAGCAGCACGGTGCTTGGCAGCAACATGGTGGTGATCAGCGTCGCGAACCAGAACTTCTTCCAGGGGATCTCGAAGCGGGCAAAGCCGTACGCCACGATGGTGGAGGAGATAATGGTCAGGATCACTTTGGGGATCACATACTTAAAGGTGTTCAGCATGTAATGACCGAAGTTGTACTCGGTGCCGGTTTTCCAGCCATTCACAAAACCATCCCAGGTGGCATGGGCAGGCCACAGGCTCAGGGTGGTAAAGATCTCGTGGTTCGGTTTGAACGACGCCGAGAACATCCACACCAGTGGGTAGAGCATCAGCAGGCCAACAAACAGCAGGATCACATAGCGAATGCTGGCGCTAATTTTTTCACGACGCAGCGTACGGGCCACCTCGCGTTCTGCGATGCTTCTCGCCGTGGAGAGTTGTTGAATATCAGCCATTTTTGCCTCCCTTATCGGCGGAGTAGAACACCCAGTATTTCGAAGACTTAAAGGCGATAGCGGCGAAGACAGCAACGACCAGGAACAGGACCCAGGCCAGTGCGGCGCCATAACCCATGTCAAAGTATTTGAATGCGGTGTCGTAGATGTAGAGCGAGAACAGATAGGTCGAGTAAGTCGGCCCACCGCCGGTGATGACATACGGCCCGGTAAATTCCTGGAACGCCTGGGTCGTCTGCATAATGAAGTTAAAGAAGATCACCGGGGTAATCAGCGGTACGGTCACTTTCATGAACATCTGCCACTTAGATGCGCCGTCGATCATTGCCGCTTCGTACTGGGATTGCGGCACGTTTTGCAGAGCGGCAAGGAAGATGACCATCGCGGAGCCGAACTGCCATACGCGCAGCAGGGTGACGGACATCAGCGCCAGCGACGGCTCACCAAGCCAGTTGACCGGATCGAGGCCAAATACGCCGATAAAGCTATTTAACAGCCCATCGATGGCAAACAGGGCGCGCCACAGAACGGCAATCGCGACGGAGCTGCCCAGGATCGACGGAATATAGTAAGCGGTTCGGAAGAATCCAATGCCGCGTAATTTAAAGTTCAGGACAAAAGCGATGCCAAGGGCAAAGGCCAGCTTTAACGGGATGGTTAAAAATACATACGCGAAGGTCACGCCCATGGATTTCCAGAAGAGGGTGTCTTCGGTAAACATGTAGCGATAGTTCTCAATGCCGTTAAATACCGGCGGGCTCATCAAATCGTAATCAGTAAAACTGAGGAAGAAAGATGAAACAAATGGGAAAGCAGTAAAGAGTATCAACCCAATTATGTAGGGCGATATCCATGCTAACCCCAGCAGCTTGTTTTCATTCATACATACCTACCTGGCGATCAATGGTTTAAAAAACGGAATCTGCATTTGTAAAGACTTCTCACGCCTGTGTTCCTTAGCATGAGGGAAAATTTTTAGGGCGATGCGAAGGTTAGTCACCCATTACATGCTGATTAATAGGGTATTTTCAGAATGCACCTCGCACTGAAGTGTCTGGTTTTCAAAACTTACGAACTGTCTTTCTTGAATACTAAAACATCGTTTTATTTTATTTTATTGCTATTTATTTCCGCGTCATTCGGTTAATGATGGAAATGTGATCGATGTCGAAACGCTGTTTCAATAAGGTGATGGGGCTGGCATTTTTGCGTCATTTCAAAAAATTGCACTCGCCAAAAGGAAGAGGAGGGTGGGGCATAACGGAGAGGTTTTATAGCAGCAATCCTTTTGTTGGATGGGCTACTAAATTTGATAGCCCATCGACAGATATACCATTCAGGCGTTCAGATTATTCTTAGGTTCTTGTATCATCGGGATCCCCGTAATTTGCCAGGCAGAAATGCACTGCACCTTTAAAAGAAAAACGGTTATGTCATCTATGGATACCAACAAACACACGGACCTCGATTTCCCTCGTTATGCCTCCCCGGCAGTCAATACCCGAGAAATAGACCTTCTGGAGTTGTTACAGACCCTTTTTGCAGCCAAAAAGCGCATTGTGGCAATTACCTTCGCGTTTGCGTTGGCCGGCCTGGCAATCGCGTTTTTACTCCCGCAGAAATGGACCAGTAAAGCCGTTATCACCCCGGCAGAACAGACACAGTGGAACCCGCTGCGCCAGATGATGGTTGCGTTACAAGTCCTTGATGTTGACGTTAAGGTGGACCGACCGGAAGTGTTCAAACTGTTCATTAAAAAATTCCAGTCGCAGTCCCTTCTCGAAGAGTACATGGCGAGTTCACCCTATGTAGTGGGGCAGTTGAAAGGCACAGAGGTGGATCCCCTGACGCTGCATCGCGCGGTGGTCAGCATCGCTGACAGAATGAAAGCAGCCGATAACACCTCCGCAAAAGATGCGGATAAAGCGCCCTATATTTCGTGGACGTTGAGCTTTACCGCGCCAACAGCAGCCGATGCACAGACCGTGCTGGAAGGCTATATCAACTACGTTTCTCGCATCGTCGAGCAGGAGACAATGCAGAACATACGCAACCAGATCGCGCTGAAAACCAAAGTGGTAAAAGAGCAGCTGCAGCTTGATAGGGTGCGCCTGACCAATATTCACAACACCAATCTTCAGCGCCTGCATTACTCGCTGGAGGTTGCTAACGCGGCGGGCATCAAAAAGCCGGTCTACAGTAACGGGCAAGCGGTGAAGGATGATCCTGACTACTCAGTGGCGTTAGGCGCTGACGGTATCGCGCAGAAACTGCAGATTGAAAAAAACATCAAGGACGTGGCTGAACTCAATGCGGACTTCCAGAACCGTCAATACTATCTGCAACAGCTCGAAAACCTTTCTATCGAAGATGTGAACGTAGAGCCGTTTAAATATCAGCTTTCCCCTTCTATGCCGGTGAATAAAGACGGCCCGGGTAAAGCGCTCATTGTACTGCTGGCGGGATTACTGGGTGGGCTATTCGCTTGCGGTAGCGTACTGTTGAACCAGGCATTAAGTTCCCGTATTCCACTGCCCGAGCCGGTAGCGGCATAAAGGCCAGGAAAGAAAAGGGCGCTTAACCGCGCCCTCTTATTTACTTCAGAAAGTCTTCGCGCACCGGCGTGAAGGTATCCAGCAGCGTACCGGGCTTCAGGCAGACGCAGCCGTGCATCACATGCGGTTCTTTATAGAGCGTATCGCCAGCGGTCACGATATGTTTTTCATCACCGATAGTGAACTCAAACTCGCCAGACAGCACATAGGTCAGCTGCTCGTGCGGATGGTTGTGCATCGGGCCAATTGCCCCCTCCTCAAAATTCACCTCTACTGCCATCATTTTGCCGTCGTGAGCCAGAATGCGGCGCGTCACGCCGTTGCCCAAATCGTCCAGGCGGGTCTCTTTATGAAAAATAAACATGGTTGTATCCTGATATAGAGTGAAACGTTGTTTCAATTAACTTATCTCAGCCCGTATAAAAAGAAAACATTGAACCAAGGAACTGGAAACTCGATCACAAGTTTGCTTCACTGAGGAAAACCAGAAAGGGGAGCAGAATGAAAACGATCGGTCTGTTGGGCGGAATGAGTTGGGAATCAACCATTCCCTATTATCGTTTAATCAATGAGGGCGTAAAGCAGCGCCTGGGTGGTCTGCACTCTGCAAGTCTGCTGCTGCATAGCGTGGACTTTCATGAGATCGAAGCCTGTCAGTCAAGCGGCGACTGGGATAAAGCCGGAGAGATGCTGGCCAGCGCGGCGCTGGGCCTGCAGCAGGCGGGGGCCGAAGCCATTCTGCTCTGTACTAATACCATGCACAAAGTTGCGTCGCATATTGAAGCGCGTTGCCCGCTGCCATTTCTGCATATTGCCGATGCGACCGGGCGGGCGATTACGACATCCGGCATGTCGCGCGTGGCATTGCTGGGCACCCGCTATACCATGGAGCAGGACTTTTACCGGGGCCGTCTGACGTCGCAGTTTGCCATTGAAACGCTGATCCCCGATGAAGCAGACCGCGCGCGCATCAATGAGATCATCTTTGCAGAGCTCTGCCTCGGCACCTTTAGTGATGCCTCGCGCGACTATTATCTGAGCGTGATCGAGAAACTGGCGGCGCAGGGGGCGGAAGGGGTGATCTTCGGCTGCACCGAGATTGGCCTGCTGGTGCCTGCTGAGCACAGCCCCATTCCGGTCTTCGATACGGCGGCGATCCACGCGGCAGATGCGGTGGAATTTATGTTGTCCTGAGAAGATCGGCCGTAAACTGTTTTGCCCCCTGCTGTAACCAGCCACTGAATGCCTCCACCAGGGCGGAGGCCGGGCGGTGCAGCGGGCGGATCAAACTCACCGTGAACGGCACCGAGAGGCTAAACGGGCGGATAACCACTCCGCTCGCCGCATACTCCAGCGCCGTGAGCGGATTGACTACCGAAATTCCTACCCCTGCGCGCACCATGGCGCAAATCGATGCTGCGCTGTGGGTTTCCACCACCATCCGGCGTTTAATCTGATGTTCGCTAAAGAGCGAATCCAGCAGCTGGCGATAGCTGTCGGTGCGCGACAAGCTAATGTAGTTCTCACCCTGAAAATCGGCGGGGGTGAGCACGCTCTTCTGACTGAGCGGATGCCCTGCGGGCAGCACGCACACCTCATCCAGCGACAGCAGTTCAGTACGTTCTGTTCCGGCAGGGGTGAGCAAGGTTTCCGTCAGCCCCAAATCGTGTCGCTGGGCGGAAAGCCACTCCTCAAGTAGCGGGGATTCTTGCGGCACGATAGTGAGATTGACGTCGGGATAGCGCGTCAGAAAGGGCTGTAACAGCGTCGGTAAAAAGGACTGGGAAAAAACCGGCAGACAGGCGATCGACAACTCTCCCTGGCGGAATTCACGCAGGCTTTCGGCGGCGCTGACAATCCTGTCCAGCCCGTACCAGGATCGCTGGACCTCTTCAAAGAGCCGCAGCCCTTGCACCGTAGGATGCAGACGCCCTCGGCTTCGCTCAAAGAGCGTCAACCCAATTACCTTTTCAAAGCGCGCCAGCTCGCGGCTGACCGTGGGCTGCGAGGTGTGGAGCAGACGTGCGGCCTCGGTCAGGTTACCGGCGGTCATCACGGCGTGGAAGATTTCGATATGGCGTAGGTTAACGGCGGGCATAACGGTGACCTGTGGCAAAAAGTTATCCATATCATTTTTGCATAGACTGACGATAAAACGATATTTTTTATTCGGTTCACACTGTGGCGTAATCATAAAAAACCTGTACCGGAGAAGACCATGCCACGCTCGTTACACAACACAGACATAGCCCTCAACGCCGAGAATCTGCTGCGCCTGCCTGCGGAGTTTGGCTGCCCGGTCTGGGTTTACGACGCACAGATCGTTCGCGAAAAAATCGCCGCGCTGCATCAGTTTGATGTGGTGCGTTTCGCTCAGAAAGCGTGCTCAAACATCCATATCCTGCGCCTGATGCGCGAGCAGGGTGTCAAAGTCGACTCCGTATCGCTGGGGGAGATCGAACGTGCCCTGGCGGCGGGTTATGATCCGCAAGCCGATGGCGATGCCATTGTGTTTACTGCCGATCTGATCGACAGCGAAACCCTGGCCCGCGTGCATGAACTGCAGATCCCGGTTAACGCGGGCTCGGTAGATATGCTTGCCCAGTTAGGCGAGGTTTCGCCTGGCCATCGCGTCTGGCTGCGCGTTAACCCCGGCTTTGGCCATGGTCACAGTCAGAAAACGAATACCGGCGGCGAGAACAGTAAACACGGCATCTGGTATAGCGATCTGCCGGCGGCGCTGGAGGTATTGCAACAGTACAACCTGAAGCTGGTGGGCATTCACATGCACATTGGTTCTGGCGTCGATTACGGCCATCTGGAGCAGGTATGCGGTGCCATGGTGCGTCAGGTCATGGATTTCGGGCAGGATCTGGAAGCGATCTCCGCGGGCGGCGGCCTCTCTATTCCGTATCGTGAAGGGGAAGAGGCGATCGATACCGATCACTATTACGGCCTGTGGAGCGCCGCACGTGACAAAATTGCCGCTCACCTCGGCCATCCGGTAAAGCTGGAGATCGAACCAGGGCGTTTCCTGGTGGCTGAGTCCGGCGTATTGGTGGCACAGGTGCGTAGCGTCAAGACAATGGGTAGCCGCCACTTCGTACTGATCGACGCAGGATTCAACGATCTGATGCGCCCGGCAATGTACGGCAGCTATCATCACATTACCGCGCTGGCCGGCGACGGGCGCGATTTAACCCAGGCAGAGCAGGTAGAAACCGTGGTTGCCGGGCCGCTGTGTGAATCCGGTGATGTCTTTACCCAGCTGGAAGGCGGCAAGGTCGAAACCCGTTCGCTGCCCGCCGTGGTACCGGGAGATTATCTGGTACTGCATGATACGGGGGCCTACGGTGCGTCGATGTCTTCTAACTACAACAGCCGCCCGCTACTGCCGGAAGTGCTGTTTGATAACGGCGCGGCACGCCTGATCCGCCGCCGTCAGACGATTCAGGAATTGCTGGCGCTGGAACTCTTCTGATCATACTCCGGCCCTGGCGCGACGGAGTCCCGGATGACGAGCGTGCCGGTAAAGGGCGGGATCGCCTCGATCGGCTGGTCATTCGCCAGCCGGATCGCCTGATCGATAGCCGTGGTGATCATATTGTCGATCGGCAGATAGACGGTCGACAGGGCGGGCTCCAGCCATTTCGCGCAGGGGGCGTCATCAAAGCCGAACAGAGAGACATCCTGAGGAATACGCAGCCCCGCCTGGTGCAGCGCTTTTGATGAACCCAGCGCCATATCGTCGTTACAGGCAAACAGGGCGGTAAACTTCACGTTTTCGGTAAGCAGTTCGCGGCAGAGTTCATAGCCCCGCGTCATCCCGGCGTCGCCATATTTCACCCGGCTCTCCTCCCACGCAATGCCATGTTCTTCCAGCGCTTTACGATACCCCATCAGACGCGCTTTCCCGGTCGGCGTATGGATCGGTACCGTCATACAGGCGATCTCCCGATGCCCCTGGCGAATCAGATAATCCACGGCTTTATACGCCGCATCCTGCTGCTCGAAGAAGACGCAGCGATCGCGGGCCTGGCTGACGTCACGGTTGATGACAATAAGCGGCATCTTCACGCTGTTGATCAGCGCCATAATGGCTTTTTCGCTCATATACCGGGTATAAAGGACGATGGCGTCGCACTGACGATCCGCCAGCATCTGCACGGCTTCCTGCTCCCGCTCGGGCGTGTCGTGGCCATCGGTAACAATCAGCTGCTTGCCATGCGTTTCTGTCTGACGCGAGGCTTGTTGCAACAGGCGGCCAAAATAGAATCCGTCAAAGGTGGAAACCACCAGGCCAATACTGTTGCTGGTACGGTTAGCCAGCGAGCGGGCAAGAAAATTAGGGCGATAACCCAGCTCTTCCATCGCTTTAAACACTTGCTGCCGCGTACTCTCTTTGACCTGACCTGTGCCGTTCAGCACGCGCGATACAGTGGCTTTTGATACGCCCGCACGCAGTGAGACATCCAGCATTGTTGCCATTCGTTATTCCTGCTTTCCCGTTATAAAAGCAGTTTATCACAGACGTTCCGGCGCTTAAGCCGGGCGGGTAGGGCAAAACCCCCATCATGATCACGCTTTTTGCCACCCGCGGCATCGCGGGCGATAAGTGGTATACCAAAGTGTATCTAAATCACAATCTGGGATACCTCTTACCGCGTTGCGAGCCAAGTCACAGAACAATATGACGCTGAAAGCTATTTTTGGTATGCCAATAGTATCCGGCTGTACACCTTATTCAATAAAAGCCCTTTTACTGAGGTATTACCCCTATGGCCTTACAGGAAAAACTGATCGATTCTCTGGGCAGTTTCGCCACCAAGTTCAACAGTTATCGCTACATCATGGCGATAAAATCCGCTTTCATCACCTTAATGCCGGTCATCATCGTTGGGGCGTTTTCGGTGCTGATCTCCAATATGGTGCTGGATCCGAAAAACGGCCTGGCCAGCTTTCAGTCGCTCTCGTTCCTGGCGGCGCTAAAGCCCATCACCAGTGCGCTTAACTACGCCACCCTTAACTTCCTGAATATCGGCGCTGTGTTCCTGATCGGTGTCGAACTGGGGCGGATCAACGGCATTAAATCGCTCTTTCCAGGGCTGCTGGCGGTCATCTGCTTTATTTGCGTTACGCCAACGACGGTAGAGATGCTGGTGGATGGTGAAATGCACGTGGTGAAAGATGTACTGCTGCGCCAATTCTCTGACACCCGCAGCCTGTTCCTCGGCATGTTTATCGCGATTCTGTCGGTAGAGATCTATTGCTGGCTGGAGACCCGTCCCGGGCTGAAGATCAAAATGCCCGACACCGTACCGCCTAACGTTTCTGCCTCTTTTTCTGCGCTGATCCCGGCGATCATCACCACCACCTCTATTGCCACTTTCGGCTTTGTCTTCCATCAGTTGACCGGTATGTATCTGTACGATGCGGTTTATCAGGTGGTGCAACAGCCGCTTGAACGCGTGGTGCAAAGCCTGCCGGGCATTCTGCTGCTGATGTTTGTGGCCCAGCTGTTCTGGGTGATCGGCATTCATGGCAACCAGATGATCAAACCGATCCGCGAGCCGCTTCTGCTGGGGGCTATCACGGTTAACATGAGCGCGTTTGAGCAGGGCAAAGAGGTACCCAATATCATTACCATGCCGTTCTGGGATGTCTATATGAGCATCGGCGGCTCCGGCCTGACGATCGGGCTGCTGATCGCGGTGATGATCGCCACCAAACGTAAAGAGATGAAAGAGATCGCCAAGCTCTCGATTGGCCCGGGCATTTTCAATATCAACGAACCGGTGATCTTCGGTATGCCAATCATGCTCAACCCGATTCTGGCGATCCCGTTCATCATCACCCCACTGGTGACGGGCTCTATCGGCTATTTCGCCACCGTAACCGGTTTTGCCGGCAAAGCCGTGGTGATGGTGCCCTGGACGACGCCGCCGCTGATTAACGCCTGGCTCTCCACGGCGGGCTCGATGGGGGCGGTGATCACCCAGCTGATCTGCATTGTGACCGCGATACTTATTTATCTGCCCTTTGTGAAAATCGCCTCCCGCCGCGCAGAGATTGCCGCACAGCAGGCCCAGAACCAGCAGGCGACCCATAACGCATGAGGATTTCATGAGCATAAAACGCATTAGCATCCCTCAGGATTTTATCCTGGGGGCGGCGGCCTCCGCCTGGCAGACTGAAGGCTGGAGCGGCAAGCGAGAGGGACAAGACTCCTGGATTGACCTCTGGTACAAAAATGATCGCCACGTCTGGCATAACGGCTATGGCCCGGCGGTGGCCACCGACTTCATCAACCGCTTCAGGGAAGACGTGGCGCTGATGAAACAGGCGGGACTGACCCATTACCGCACGTCCATCAACTGGTCGCGCTTTTTAATCGACTATGAAAACGCCGTGGTCGATGAGACCTACGCCGCCTGGTACGATGAACTGTTCGCCGAGATGCATCGCCAGGGCATTGAGCCGATGATCTGCCTCGAACATTACGAACTGCCTGGCACCCTGCTGGAGACCTACGGCGGCTGGGGATCGAAGCATGTGGTGGAGCTCTTCACCCGTTATGCAGAGCAGGTCTTCGCCCGTTATCACAAGGTCGTGAAGCGTTGGTTCACCTTTAACGAGCCGATCGTTGTACAGACCCGCGTCTATCTGGATGCGCTGCGCTGGCCCTACGAGCAGAACACCGGCACCTGGATGCAGTGGAACCATCACAAAGTGCTGGCGACGGCAAAGGTGGTGAAACTGTTTCGCGAAAAAGGCTACAGCGGAAGCGTGGGCTGCATACTCAACCCGGAGGTGACCTATCCGCGCTCACGCGCAGCGCATGACGTGCGGGCGGCAGAAATTTACGATCTCTTCTACAACCGGGTCTTTCTCGATCCGCTGGTTCACGGGCGTTACCCGCAGGCGCTGTTCTCCCTACTGGCACAGCACGATGTGCAGTGGGAATACAATGAGCAGGAGCTGGCGCTAATTGCGGATAACACCGTCGATGAGCTGGGCATCAACCTTTACTACCCGCACCGGGTTAAGGCGCCCTCCAGGGCCTGGCATCCTGAGACACCTTTCCATCCGGCCTATTATTACGAGCCTTTTGAGCTGCCGGGGCGGCGCATGAATAAATCCCGCGGCTGGGAGATTTATCCGCGCATTATTTATGACATGGCAATGCGCATCAAAAACGACTATCGCAACATCCCGTGGTTCGTTGCCGAAAGCGGGATGGGGGTCGAGAACGAGAGTCAGTTCCGCAACCGTGACGGAGTCATAGAAGATGATTACCGGATCACGTTCATCAGCGAACATCTTTATTACACGCTACTGGCGCGGGAAGAGGGAGCGAACTGTCACGGCTACATGCTGTGGGCGTTTACCGATAATGTCTCGCCAATGAATGCCTTTAAAAACCGCTACGGTCTGATTGAGATCGATCTCGATAATCAGCGCGCCCGGCGGCCCAAGAAGTCGGCGAGTTGGTTCCGACAGCTACGTGATGAGCGTGTGCTGGCGCTCACTCTCGACGAAGAATGGAAGTAGGCGAAGAGCGTGCCAGTTCTGGTAACATAGCGCACAAACTGGCCGGGAGGATGCCCGGCCGACGCATTAACAAAGAGTACAGGTGATAACGTGGATAAGGCTGTCGTCCCGGCGGAAAAGAAGCAGTACCAGGAGATTGGCGAGGATCTGCGCCTGCAGATCATCCAGGGGCACTATCCCGTGGGATCGCGCCTGCCGCCGGAGCGTAATATCGCGGAAACCTATGGGGTGAGCCGTACCATCGTCCGTGAAGCGCTGCTGATGCTTGAACTACAGGGGACGGTGGATATTCGCCAGGGGTCTGGCGTGTATGTGATGCGCATACCGGAAGAGCACGAAAACGAAGAAGAGCGTTTCCTCAATAGCGACGTCGGCCCGTTTGAAATCCTGCAGGCCCGGCAGTTACTCGAAAGCAATATCGCCGCTTTCGCCGCTAAAATGGCCACCCGCGCCGATATCGACAACCTGCGGCGGATCATTGAGCAGGAGCAGCGGGCGATTGCGGCTAACGATAATAGCCAGGACAACAATAAGATGTTCCACCTGGTGCTGGCGGGCGCCACGCAAAACCAGATGCTGCTGGCAACGGTCGAAAGCGTCTGGCACCACATGGACAGCAGTCCACTGTGGCAACAATTTAATGTGCATATTGCCAGTCGCGCCTATCGTCTGAAGTGGCTCGGGGATCGGCAGACGATCCTGGCGGCATTGCGTCGCCGCGACGTGATGGGCGCCTGGCAGGCCATGTTTCAGCATCTGGAAAACGTCAAAAAGAGCCTGCTGGAGCTTTCTGACGAAGACGCACCGGATTTTGACGGCTATCTGTTTGAATCGGTGCCCCTTTTCCAGGGCAAGCTGGTATGACTATTCAGCCTCTGTACGCCGCCCCCCAGCACGCGGGGCAGGTCGCGCAGTGGTTGTGGCAGGCCTTTGGTGAGGGATTACCGCAGGCGTTCTTCGCCAGTATCGTCCAGCACAGCCAAACGCCCGGGGCACTGCCGCTGACCTTTATCGCCACCGACGGCGAGCGTCTGCTGGGCACGGTGGGGCTCTGGCGCTGCGATCTGATTAGCCGTCAGGATCTTTACCCCTGGCTGGCAGCGCTGTATGTGGATGAAGCCGCACGCGGACAAGGGCTGGCGGGACAACTACAGGATTATGTAAGACGTTGGGCGACAGAGGCCGGGTATCACGAGCTGCATCTCTGGTCTGCCTGCCGTGACTTTTACGAACGTTACGGCTGGCAGTATATCGGCGATGGGCTGGAGTACCCGGACAAAACGGTGCACCTCTACCGTTATTCGCTCACCGCCTCGGCGGGTGGCGTAACGGAGTGACGGCGCACCAGCGTCGGGCTAAAGACATGGGTGATTTCTGGCGGCTGGCGTTTCTCAGCAAGGGAAAGGGCCAGCTCTGCAGCCTGGGTTGCCATGGTAACAATCGGATAGCGCACGGTGGTCAGCCTTGGCCGCACATAGCGCGATATTAAAATGTCGTCGAAACCAATCAGCGAGATCTCGCCCGGCACCTCAACGCCATTATCGTTCAGCACCCCCATCGCCCCGGCGGCCATCGAGTCGTTATAACAGGCCACCGCGCTAAAATTACGTCCGCGTCCCAGCAGCTCGGTCATCGCCTGCTCCCCGCCGCTCTCATCGGGCTCGCCGTACGTGACCAGCCGATCATTGCAGGGCAGGCCGTTTTCACGCAGCGCGTCGTAATAGCCTTGCAGACGATCGTCAGCGTCTGAAATTTGATGGTTAGAGCAGAGATAGCCGATGCGCGTATGGCCTTGTTGAATAAGGTGGCGGGTAGCGAGCCAGGCGCCGTAGCGGTCGTCCAGCGCCACGCAGCGCTTCTCATAGCCCGGGATGATGCGGTTGATAATCACCATGCCGGGGATCTGCTTCATCAAATGAATGAGCTCTTCATCGGGCAATACTTTGGCGTGCACCACCAGCGCCGCGCAGCGATGGCGAATAAGTTGTTCAATGGCCTGGCGCTCCTTTTGCTCGCTGTGGTAGCCGTTGCCAATCAGCAGGAAATTACCGGTCTGGTAGGCAACCTGTTCCACGGCTTTCACCATGGCACCAAAGAACGGATCGGAGACATCGCCCACCACCAGACCGACGGTGTCGGTAGACTGCTGAGCAAGGGCGCGGGCATTGGCATTAGGGTGATAGTTGAGGGACTCCATCGCCGTCAGTACCGCCTGACGAGAGGCCTCGCTGGCTTTCGGGGAGTCATTGATAACGCGCGAGACAGTGGCGACAGATACTCCAGCCAGCCGGGCCACATCCTTAATTGTCGCCATTTAACACCTTCAGTATTGGGTAAGCGTTTACACACCTAACAGTGTTGCGGAAAAGCGAGGTCTATTCAAGCCTGGGAAAATCGTGGCGATCACAAAAGCAGGAGTTATCAACGAAAACAGTGTAATCGTTACACGGCAAGGCGTTTCAGGAGCGTGTGATTATGAATCTTTGCTTACACTTTGGCGCAGGCTGTTGCGATTGTTCGCTGGCTGGCGTCCGGCCCCCCTTGCTACATTCAGGATCCCAGAGGTATTGATAGGTGGAATCAACGTCAGTTGATGAACCGCGTTACACCAGCCTGCGTTCTTACGCAGGTTTTTTTTTGCTTGTAACTCAATATGTAACAGGCGGCGGAAATATTCACACCTGGTTGCACTTAGGCTCATTCGCTTGCGTTTTCACGCTGGCGAAGCCCGTGCCCAACAGCCACAATCAAGATCCCAGAGGTATTGATTGGTGAGAATTCTTGGTACGTACTGCGTACTCATCTCTTGCACCAACCTGCGCAGATGCGCAGGTTTTTTTTTGTCCGGATATAGCTGTCGCCCCTGCCGCACTTCTCGTGTAATCTGCCACAATTTATAGTCATCCCATACATTGTCAGGGCAAAGGGAGTTGAAATGCTTTTTGGGTTTTTTCGCACACTCTTCCGTATTCTTTTCCGCATCCGCCTCACGGGCGATACTCAGGCGCTTCGCGCCGAGCGCGTACTGATCACACCGAACCACGTCTCATTTATTGATGGTATTTTACTGGCGCTGTTTTTGCCGGTGCGCCCCGTATTTGCCGTCTATACCTCCGTTAGCCAACAGTGGTACATGCGCTGGCTCACCAAAGTGATCGACTTCGTGCCGCTCGACCCCACCAAACCGATGATGATCAAACATCTGGTGCGTCTGATTGAGCAGGGTCGCCCGGTGGTGATCTTCCCCGAAGGGCGCATCTCTATTACCGGCTCGCTGATGAAAATTTATGACGGCGCGGGGTTTGTGGCGGCTAAATCCGGGGCAACCGTGGTACCGCTGCGTATTGAAGGGGCGGAGCTGACCTATTTCAGCCGTCTGAAAGGGTTGGTGAAACAGCGCCTTTTCCCGCGTATTAGCCTGCATATTCTGCCGCCTACTCATTTGCCGATGCCTGAAGCGCCCCGCGCCCGCGATCGCCGCAAAATTGCTGGTGAGATGTTGCACCAAATCATGATGGAAGCACGCATGGCGGTGCGTCCGCGCGAAACGCTGTATGAATCACTGCTCTCGGCCCAGTATCGTTATGGGGCGAAGAAGAATTGTATTGAAGACATCAATTTCGCGCCGGATACCTATCGCAAACTGCTGACCAAAACCCTGTTCGTGGGCCGCATCCTGGATAAATACAGCCAGCAGGGCGAAAAAATTGGCCTGATGCTACCGAACGCCGGGATCAGCGCCGCGGTGATTTTCGGGGCGGTCTCACGCGGGCGTATCCCGGCGATGATGAACTACACCTCCGGGGTGAAGGGGCTTACCAGTGCCATCACCGCCGCCCAGATTAAAACCATCTTTACCTCACGCCAGTTCCTCGATAAAGGCAAGCTCTGGCATCTGCCGGAACAGCTGACGCAGGTACGCTGGGTGTTCCTGGAAGATTTAAAAGCCGATGTCACAACCGGCGATAAGCTGTGGATCTTTGCGCACCTGCTGGCCCCGCGTCTTGCGCAGGTCAAGCAGCAGCCAGAAGATGCGGCGATTATCCTGTTCACCTCCGGTTCTGAAGGCAACCCAAAAGGCGTGGTGCACAGTCATAAAAGCCTGCTGGCAAACGTAGAGCAGATTAAAACTATCGCCGACTTCACGGCAAAAGACCGCTTTATGTCTGCGCTGCCCCTGTTCCACTCTTTTGGTCTGACCGTTGGGCTCTTCACCCCACTGTTGACCGGTGCGGAAGTGTTCCTTTATCCGAGCCCGTTGCACTATCGCATTGTGCCGGAGCTGACCTATGACCGTAACTGCACGGTGATTTTCGGTACCTCGACCTTCCTGGGTAACTATGCTCGCTTCGCCAATCCGTACGACTTCCACCGGATTCGCTACGTGGTGGCGGGGGCGGAAAAATTGCAGGAGAGCACTCGCCAGCTTTGGCAGGATAAATTTGGCCTGCGCATTCTGGAAGGCTACGGCGTTACCGAGTGTGCGCCCGTCGTGTCGATTAATGTGCCGATGGCCGCGAAGCCGGGCACCGTCGGGCGTATTCTGCCGGGTATGGATGCACGTCTGATGGCCGTGCCGGGCATAGAAGAGGGTGGTCGGCTGCAGCTAAAAGGGCCGAACGTCATGAACGGTTATCTGCGGGTTGAAAACCCGGGCGTACTGGAAGCGCCGACAGCAGAGAACGTGAACGGCGAGGTCGAGACCGGTTGGTACGACACCGGGGATATTGTTCGTTTTGACGAACAGGGCTACGTGCAAATCCAGGGCCGGGCGAAGCGCTTTGCCAAAATTGCCGGCGAGATGGTGTCGCTGGAGATGGTTGAGCAGCTGGCTCTCTCTGTCTCTGCCGATAAACTTCATGCCACTGTCGTAAAAAGCGATGCCAGTAAAGGTGAGGCGCTGGTGCTTTTCACGACCGATAGCGAGCTCAGGCGCGAGCAACTGCTGCAGCATGCTCGCGAGCACGGCATTCCGGAGCTGGCGGTACCGCGTGATATCCGTTTCCTGAAACAATTGCCGGTGCTGGGCAGCGGGAAACCCGATTTTGTGACCCTGAAAGGGATGGTTGAAGAGGCGGAACAACCACATGCGTGAGTCAGTACACACTAACACTTCCCTGTGGTCGAAAGGGATGATGGCGGTGACCGCCGCCCAGTTCCTCTCTGCATTCGGCGATAACGCGCTGCTGTTTGCCACGCTGGCGCTGCTAAAAGAGCAGTTCTATCCGGACTGGAGTCAGCCGATCCTGCAGATGGTGTTTGTGGGTGCTTACATCGTTTTTGCCCCCTTTGTCGGGCAGGTGGCTGACAGCTTCCCGAAAGGCAGAGTGATGATGTTCGCTAACGGCCTGAAGTTGCTAGGCGCAGCCAGCATCTGTTTCGGCATTAATCCCTTTATTGGCTATACGCTGGTGGGCGTGGGGGCGGCAGCTTACTCGCCGGCTAAGTACGGCATTCTGGGAGAGCTGACGACCGGCGATAAGCTGGTGAAAGCCAACGGCTTAATGGAATCCTCCACTATTGCCGCGATTCTGCTGGGATCGATGGCGGGAGGCGTGCTGGCCGACTGGCACGTGCTGGCGGCGCTGGGCGTGTGTGCCGTTGTCTATGCCGGGGCGGTGGTAGCAAACCTCTTTATTCCGCATCTGCCGGTTGCCCGTCCGGGGCAATCCTGGCGCTTTACGCCAATGACGGCCAGCTTCTTTAATGCCGTGCGCGTACTGTGGCATAACGGTGAAACCCGTTTTTCGCTGCTGGGAACCAGCATGTTCTGGGGGGCCGGGGTTACGCTACGCTTTCTGCTGGTTCTTTGGGTGCCAGTTGCGCTTGGCATCACGGATAACGCCACGCCAACCTATCTCAATGCGATGGTTGCGGTAGGGATTGTGGTGGGCGCTGGCGCGGCAGCCAAACTGGTGACGCTGCAAACGGTGGCGCGCTGTATGCCTGCGGGGATCCTCATCGGTGTGGCGGTGTTGTTCTTCACGTTACAACACGCGCTGTTGCCCGCCTATGCGCTGTTACTGCTGATCGGTATGTTCGGCGGTTTCTTTGTGGTGCCGCTCAATGCGCTCTTGCAGGAGCGCGGCAAGCACACCGTAGGGGCGGGGAATGCGATTGCGGTACAGAACCTGGGCGAAAATATTGCGATGCTGCTGATGCTGGGCCTTTATTCGCTGGCGGTGAAGGTGGGAGTGCCGGTGGTGGGTATCGGTGTGGGCTTTGGCGCGTTATTTGCGCTGGCGATTGCGGCGCTCTGGATTTGGCAGCGTCGGCGGTAAACCTGTGCGGGCTGATGCCTTCTCCATAAGGGAGAGGGCAGAGACGAAAACGGCAACCTCTGGGTTGCCGTTTTGCTTTTGTTATGGGGCGGGGTAGGTATAAACCTGATGCACCGCTTCAATCTCGGCTAACACCTCTTCACTCAGTTCGAGATGCCGGCTTTCAACGTTGGTTTTCAACTGCTCCAGCGAGGTTGCGCCCAGCAGAGTGCTGGCAACAAACGGCTGACGGCGAACAAAGGCCAGCGCCATCTGGGCAGGATCCAGACCGTGACGTTTCGCGATATCGACATACGCCGCCACCGCTTTTTGCGACTGCTCGCCGCTGTAGCGGGTAAAGCGGCTAAAGAGGGTATTACGCGCTCCGGCAGGTTTCGCGCCGTTAAGGTATTTACCTGTCAGGGTGCCAAAGGCCAGACACGAGTAGGCGAGCAGTTCCACCCCTTCATACTGGCTCACTTCCGCCAGACCCACTTCATAGCTGCGGTTCAGCAGGCTATAGGGGTTCTGGATAGTGACGATACGCGGCAGATCATGCTTATCGGCCAGGTGCAGATAGCGCATCACGCCAAACGCGGTTTCGTTAGAGACACCGATATAACGGATCTTTCCGGCGCGCTGGCACTCGGTCAGCGCTTCCAGGGTTTCGAGCAGGGTCACCACCGGCGCGCTGTCGGCCCAGCTGTAACCCAGCTTGCCGAAACAGTTAGTTGGTCGCTGCGGCCAGTGTACCTGATAGAGGTCAAGGTAATCGGTCTGCAGACGCTTCAGGCTGGCATCCAGCGCTTCGCGAATGTTCTTGCGATCAAGGATCTGATTCGGGCGGATCCCGCTGTCATTGTTGCGTGACGGCCCGCTGACTTTAGAGGCGAGGACCAGCTTCTCACGGTTGCCATGCTTTGCCAGCCAGTTGCCAACATAGGTTTCCGTTAAGCCCTGAGTCTCGGGGCGCGGCGGCACCGGGTACATCTCTGCCACATCAATCAGGTTTATCCCCTGGCTGATGGCGTAGTCGAGTTGAGCATGGGCATCGGCTTCGCTATTTTGTTCACCAAATGTCATGGTGCCCAACCCCAGTTGACTGATTTCCAGTGAGCTATGGGGGATACGGTGATAATGCATAGCCGGCTTCCTTTATAGTGACTTATAAGATGGGTCAGGAACCTCCCGACAAAGGAATATAAACATGGCAGAGGGGAAGCAAAAGGGGAAGAGAAAAATCAAAAAGGCCAGCGGGCGCTGACCTTAATCTTTATCGTTCAATAATTTGTGAAACTTCATCGCGGTTAATCTGCATCGAATTTCCTTGCTGATCGCGGTAGCTCACCAGACCGGTATCATCGTCGACTTCGGGTTTGCCGTCAGTCAAAATCATCCGACCGTCCTTTGTCGCCATGACGTAATCGCTACTGCAACCAGAAACGGCAAACGCTAAACCAACAGCTGAAATGATCACTGCCCATTTTTTCATATCCACCCCCTTTAACTGGCTCAAACTCTTCTTAGTGTAGTAATAACTTAGAAGTTACGAAGCCGAAAGCAGTAAAATCTTAAAAATACTCATATTGCGGGCGATATAACGAAAATGGCCATGAAAAACTATGTTTTCAACAAAAAATGGCGGGCCAGCAAGGCGCCGGTGAAATTCTTTTTCAGGTAAAAGCCGCGCGGAAGGGTCAAAATGGGCTCGCCATGTGTACCAATGGCCTCGGTCAGGGCTTTGCTATTGGCGGCTTTAGGACGCAATTGCAACACCTCTCCGTGACGCGCAGTGATACGCTCAACCTGGCCAAGGACAATCATATCCATCAACTCTTCCCAGTCCAGCCGCAGTTGCCGATCTTCTTCTTCGTCAGGGCTCCAGATCAGCGGCGAACCGATTCGCCGTTCTGCCAGTGGAATAGCCCGATCCCCTTCAACCGGCACCCACAGGACGCGGTTCAATTTATGCTTCACGTGGCTGGTTTCCCAGGTGATCCCGGTATTCCCCGTCAGTGGTGCCACACAGACAAAGGTCGTCTCCAGCGGTTTACCCTGACTATCCACCGGGATGGTTTTGAGCTCTACCCCGAGCGCCGCAAAATCCTGCTCCGGCTTGCTGCCGGCGCTGGCACCCAGCCACACCTCCAGCAAGAGACCGATCCAGCCTTTATCACGCTTCAGATCCTGCGGAATGGGTAAACCTGCAAGCCGCGCCAACTCTCCCAAAGAATAGCCTGCCAGCCGCTGGGCCTGGGCCATTAACTGTGCTTCGCTGTCAGGTGGAGAGCTTAACGGTACGAGGGAAAACATAACGAACCTATTGGTTAAAAAATGAGCAGTTGTTATACACGATCGGGAATGAGTTTATCCCGTTCTGTATAAAGAAAACAGGCCAATGATTTATAACGCTTTTCTTAACCTTTTTAGGCGAAATTTTTCTGGCACGAAAAGGTTGTTCAATTCTGGTCACTGACAATGAACAGGATCTTACACCATGTTATCCACAGAAAAATGGGATAAGTGGTGATAACCCTGACTACTGGTTCCATTTACAGCCTTGACGTATGGTCAAAATCGAAAAATCAGACAAAATGTGCCTAACTTATTGGCACAATCTGTGGATAAAACCGACGCTGGTGGATCTTTCATCAATACAATGATCTTGCTTGTGACCTGCATCACATTAGCCGATGTTATGCAGTGAATTAACAGGGTAATACCCTGTATTTAAAGCTTTTGTTTGAGTGGGCTTTTTACGTATCATTAAGAGTAATCTGGGTTGTCCATCGGTAATTCCATACTTCTTCACAACTCTATCCACAGAAAAAGTGAATAAAATCGTCTTTCGGCTCGGTCATCTGTTTATAACTCAGATGAAATTTGTGAGTTATTCAAATGTTATTAGGCCGCAGGGCTGTAAGAGAGTGGTTTACCGCCTCACTGGAGTGTGAAACAATCATTTCTATATAAAGTTTAGTTTGAGGTAGTCCGGTGATTGATGACGATGGCTACCGCCCGAATGTCGGAATCGTAATTTGTAATCGTCAGGGGCAGGTGATGTGGGCCCGCCGATATGGCCAGCACTCCTGGCAATTTCCCCAGGGTGGGATAAACCCCGGAGAGACCCCAGAGCAAGCGATGTATCGGGAGCTGTACGAAGAAGTTGGCTTAAGCCGGAAGGATGTTCGTATCCTTGCTTCGACCCGCAACTGGTTGCGTTACAAATTACCAAAACGTTTGGTGCGTTGGGACACAAAGCCGGTATGTATCGGCCAGAAACAAAAATGGTTTCTTCTGCAACTGGTGAGCAGCGACGCAGATATCAACATGCAAAGCAGTAGCACGCCGGAGTTCGACGGTTGGCGCTGGGTTAGCTACTGGTATCCTGTCCGTCAGGTCGTGTCGTTTAAACGCGACGTTTACCGCAGGGTAATGAAAGAGTTCGCAAGTGCCGTCATGACGCTTCAGGAGGCCCCTCCTAAGCCGCAAAGTGCACCTGCCTGGCGACGTAAAAGAGGTTAAGCTACGCACATTATGCTCACCCGCCTGCGAGAAATAGTCGAGAAGGTGGCCAGCGCTCCACGGCTCAACGAGGCGCTGGATATTCTGGTCACTGACATCTGTCTTGCGATGGAAACTGAGGTCTGTTCGGTCTACCTGGCCGACCATGATCGGCGTTGTTATTATCTGATGGCCACGCGAGGTTTGAAAAAACCACGCGGCCGTACCGTCGCGCTTGCATTTGATGAAGGTATCGTCGGGTTGGTTGGGCGCCTTGCTGAGCCTATCAACCTGGCGGATGCGCAGAAACACCCCAGCTTTAAATATATCCCCTCCGTAAAAGAAGAACGCTTCCGGGCATTTCTGGGCGTTCCCATTATTCAGCGTCGTCAGCTGCTTGGCGTGCTGGTCGTTCAGCAGCGCGAACTGCGTCAGTACGACGAAAGTGAAGAGTCTTTCCTCGTTACGCTGGCCACGCAAATGGCAGCCATTCTCTCCCAGTCCCAGCTCGCGGCGCTGTTTGGTCAATATCGCCAGACGCGCATACGCGCGCTGCCTGCTTCGCCGGGCGTCGCCATCGCCGAAGGCTGGATGGACGCAACCCTGCCGTTAATGGAGCAGGTTTACGAAGCCTCTACGCTGGACACCGCCCTTGAGCGAGAGCGACTAACCGGCGCGCTGGAAGAGGCAGCCAGTGAGTTTCGCCGCTACAGTAAACGCTTTGCCGCCGGTGCGCAGAAAGAGACGGCCGCCATTTTCGATCTTTACTCCCACCTGCTGTCAGATGCGCGTCTGCGTCGGGAGCTTTTTGCTGAGGTGGATAATGGCTCGGTGGCCGAGTGGGCGGTCAAAAAGGTCATCGAAAAATTTGCCGAGCAGTTTGCGGCCCTGACCGACGGCTATCTGAAAGAGCGGGCAGGGGATCTGCGTACGCTGGGTCAGCGCCTGCTCTTCCATCTTGACGACACCATTCAGGGACCCAATACCTGGCCTGCGCGCTTTGTGCTGGTGGCCGATGAGCTTTCAGCGACTACACTGGCGGAGCTGCCGCAAGATCGCCTCGCCGGGATTGTCGTGCGCGACGGGGCAGCTAACTCGCATGCTGCCATCATGGTGCGCGCGCTGGGGATCCCAACGGTTATGGGGGCAGACATCCAGCCTTCAGTACTGCATCGCCGTACGCTGGTGGTGGATGGCTATCGCGGAGAACTGCTGGTCGATCCTGAACCGGTAGTCCTGCAAGAATATCAAAAGCTTATTGTTGAAGAGAATGAGCTGAGTCGTCTGGCAGAAGACGATGTTAACCTGCCCGCTGCGCTGAAAAGCGGCGAGCGAATCAAAGTCATGCTCAACGCCGGCTTAAGCCCGGAGCATGAAGAAAAGCTGGGTAGCCGTATCGACGGCATTGGACTTTATCGCACCGAAATCCCCTTTATGTTGCAAAGCGGCTTCCCGTCGGAAGAGGAGCAAGTCGCGCAATATCAGGGCATGCTGCAGATGTTCAATGATAAACCTGTCACGCTGCGTACCCTTGATGTGGGGGCGGACAAGCAGCTCCCGTATATGCCGATCAGCGAAGAGAATCCCTGCCTCGGCTGGCGTGGGATCCGGATTACGCTCGATCAGCCTGAGATCTTCCTGATCCAGGTGCGGGCCATGCTACGAGCCAACGCCGCGACCGGCAATCTCAGTATTCTGCTGCCAATGGTTACCAGCATCGACGAGATCGACGAGGCGAAACGCCTGATCGAACGTGCCGGGCGCGAAGTGGAAGAGATGATCGGCTATGCGATCCCGAAACCGCGTATCGGGGTGATGCTTGAAGTACCCTCAATGGTGTTTATGCTGCCCCAACTGGCTTCTCGCGTCGATTTTATCTCCGTGGGCACCAACGATCTCACGCAGTACATGCTGGCGGTCGATCGTAACAATACCCGTGTGGCGAGTATCTACGACAGCCTGCACCCGGCCATGCTGCGTGCGCTGGCGATGATTGCCCGGGAAGCAGAACAGCAGGATCTCGACCTGCGGCTCTGCGGCGAAATGGCCGGTGATTCCATGTGCGTAGCGATTCTGGTCGGCCTGGGCTTTCGCCACCTCTCCATGAACGGGCGTTCCGTGGCGCGCGTCAAATACCTGTTACGCCATATTGAATATGAAGACGCGCAGCAGTTGGCCCAGCGCAGTCTCGAAGCCCAACTGGCGACAGAGGTACGTCATCAGGTTGCGGCCTTTATGGAGCGCCGTGGGATGGGTGGCCTGATCCGCGGCGGGCGTTAAAAAGCGATACCCTCCCGGTGACGAGAGGGTATACATATCTTTTACAACTTCACCACCGCGTCGCCGTCTCCCTTGTGCTATGATTCGCAACCCTGGAGCCCCCGATAAACACGGGCGGCATTTTTACCGCTGTCCACCTCTTTTCGGCGGAATAACAAGATCCTGTGGTGACAGATGAATAGTGGCTATCTGCATTTTCCGGAATTTGATCCGGTCATTTTCTCAATTGGACCCGTTGCGCTTCACTGGTACGGCCTGATGTATCTGGTTGGTTTCATCTTTGCCATGTGGCTGGCAGGCCGTCGCGCCTCCCGTCCCGGCAGTGGCTGGACCAAAAACGAAGTTGAAAATCTGCTCTATGCCGGCTTCCTCGGGGTATTCCTCGGCGGACGTATCGGCTATGTGCTGTTTTACAACTTCCCGGTGTTCCTCAGCGATCCGCTCTATCTGTTCCGCGTCTGGGATGGCGGCATGTCGTTCCACGGCGGCCTGATTGGCGTCATTCTGGTGATGGTGATCTTCGCTTATCGCACCAAACGTAACTTCTTCCAGGTGTCAGATTTTATCGCGCCGCTGATCCCGTTTGGCCTGGGTGCAGGTCGTCTCGGTAACTTTATCAACGGCGAGCTGTGGGGACGTGTTGATCCTAACGTCTCCTTCACCATGCTCTTCCCGGCTTCCCGCGCGGAAGATATGGCGCTGCTGCCCTCGCATCCAGAATGGCAATCGATTTTCGATACCTACGGCGTTCTGCCGCGACACATGTCTCAGCTGTATGAAATGGCGCTGGAAGGCATAGTGCTGTTTATCATTCTGAACATTTTTATCCGCAAACCGCGTCCAATGGGGGCCGTATCGGGTCTGTTCCTGATAGGTTACGGGGCGTTCCGTATTATCGTGGAATTCTTCCGCCAACCGGATGCGCAGTTCACCGGCGAGTGGGTGCAGTACATCAGCATGGGGCAGATCCTCTCCATCCCGATGATTGTCGCGGGTATTATCATGATGATTTGGGCTTATCGTCGTCGCCCACAGCAACAGCTTTCCTGAGGTCTCATGAAACAGTATCTTGACCTGATGCAAAAAGTGCTCGATGAGGGCACGCCGAAAAACGACCGCACCGGCACCGGTACGCTCTCCATTTTTGGCCACCAGATGCGCTTCAATCTGCAAGAGGGCTTCCCGCTGGTCACCACCAAGCGTTGCCATTTGCGCTCGATTATCCATGAGCTGCTGTGGTTCCTGCAGGGTGATACCAACGTTGCGTATCTGCATGAAAACAATGTCTCCATCTGGGACGAATGGGCCGACGAGAACGGCGATCTGGGGCCGGTATACGGCAAGCAATGGCGCGCCTGGCCTACGCCAGATGGCCGTCACATTGACCAGATCACCACCGTGATGAACCAGCTGAAGAATGACCCGGATTCGCGCCGGATCATCGTTTCTGCCTGGAACGTCGGCGAGCTGGATAAGATGGCGCTGGCGCCATGCCACGCCTTCTTCCAGTTCTATGTGGCAGACGGTAAGCTCTCTTGCCAGCTCTACCAGCGCTCTTGCGATGTGTTTCTCGGCCTGCCGTTTAACATCGCCAGCTATGCGCTGCTGGTACATATGATGGCGCAGCAGTGCGATCTGGAAGTGGGTGACTTCGTCTGGACGGGCGGAGATACCCACCTGTACAGCAACCATATGGAGCAGACCCATCTGCAGCTCACCCGTGAGCCGCGTGCCCTGCCGAAACTGGTGATCAAGCGTAAGCCCGACTCTATCTTCGATTATCGTTTTGATGACTTCGAAATCGAGGGCTACGACCCGCACCCTGGCATCAAGGCCCCGGTCGCGATCTGACCCGGTCATGCTGACACAACCGGTGCCCCAGGGCGCCGGTTTTTTTTGCCTGTAATCTCTCTTTGCGGCCCTGCTTCCGCCCTGTTTGCAATGGGCTGCAATGTCAAAAAAAGCGTGGAAACCGCCTCGTAAACCGCCGACTTGCCTGTCGCCAGCGCTTCGCCGCTGCGCCACACTCCGCACATGAAAATCGCAAAGGGCTTTACGCTCATCGAAACGCTGGTGGCTATTTCGCTTGTCGTGACGCTAAGCGCGGCGGGGCTGTATGGCTGGCGAAGCTGGCAGCAACAGCAACAACTCTGGCAGACCGCACGTCAGGTACGTGACTATCTGGTTATGCTGCGCAACGACGCCTGGCGTAATAACCGCGACCATAGGGTGGTACTCGGGCAGCGCGGTCAACAGTGGTGCCTGCGAAGGGAACAGGCAGTCGCGTGCCAGCAGCATGATCCCTGGGTGCTAATCCCCCTCTGGCCAGCCATCAGCGTCAAAGCGATCACGCCCGGGCTAGGCTTTTATGGGCTTCGGGATACGGCCTGGGCCGGGCGCATTTACCTTCAAAGCCCGGCGGGGGAGTGGCTGGTGATTGTCTCATCCTGGGGTCGCATCAGGATGTGCAGCGCAAAGGGAGAATTTGCATGCCGCTAAAACAGACAGGCTTTTCACTGACGGAAGTATTGATCGCGATGGCCATCAGCAGCTTGCTGCTGCTCAGTGCCGTCCGTTTCCTGCCGGGGCTGCAGCGGGCGCTGCAAACGGAAACCGCGCAGCAGGAAATTGAAGAGGAGATCGGGCTGCGATTAGCGGGTATAGGGAAACATCTGCAGCGCGCGGGTTTCTGCGCCGGCACCTGTCAGGGGGCTGCGTTAGAGCTTAGCGCGCAGGGTGAGTGCGTCATTGTGCAATGGGATGAAAACAGTAATGGCCGCTGGGAAACCACCCCACAAACGGCGGCGGAGCAAACGGGATTTCGTCTGAATGCCGGGGCACTGGAGACGCTGCGCGGGGCCACATCCTGTCGGGGTAAAGGCTGGGAGCGGATAACGGATCCGGACAGGGTCACGGTTGTTCATTTTAAAGTAGAAAAGATGCAGCGAGCGGGGTTTGCCCCGGAGCTTACCCTGGCACTTTCTGCCGCGTTTGCAGGTCGGCAGGGGCGGGTTTTCCAGGCCTATCACAGTGTGACGGGGTATAACCTGTGAAGCGGCAAAAAGGGATCTCTTCGCTGGCAATGGTATTGATGATTCTCATGCTGGGCTCGCTATTGCTGGCCGGGCACAACCAGCAACTGAATACGCTGTTGTTCATCGTCAATGCTGAACGTCATGCTATACAGCAGCAGGCCGGGGCGCAGTCAGCGATGGAGTGGGCGCGCACCCTTGGCTGGCAGCCTGTCGCTGCGCAGCAATGCCAAAAGCATCCCAGCCAGACGTGGTGGGCGTGTCTGCGTCCTGTTGGGGATGACGAGCGTCTATTGATTGCCGGCAGCGAAGGCAGCACGCTGTGGCGGTTAGGGAGCATTACCTCCGGTGAGGTCGTATTTTCCCGCCACGGCTGGAGCGACTTTTGCCCCATAAAGGAGGCCGCACTGTGTCAGGCAAAATAATCAGCAGACAGCGTGGATTCAGTATTGTCGAGGTGTTACTGGCAATGGCGCTGATGATCATGGTCGTCACGATGCTGGCGGGCTATCATCGTGCCCTGGCCAGCCGGTTCGTCATGCTCGATCACTATCGCCAGCTCTGGCGCCATGGCTGGAACCAGTCTCAGCTCCACGCCAGCGCTCTCCCGGAAGGCTGGCAAATAAACCGGGGGCAGACAACGCACGCCGGATGTGTCAGCATCTCGGTCACACTTATTTCTCCACAAGGTCGACAGGGGCAGATGACACGCCTGCACTGTCCAATCAGCAAATAGTTGAGAGCAGTTATGTTAAGGGTCTACCACTCAAACCGCCTGGATGTGCTGGAAGCACTGATGGAGTTCATCGTCGAACAGCAACGGCTCGACGATCCCTTTGAACCCGAGATGATCCTGGTTCAAAGCACCGGTATGGCCCAATGGCTGCAGATGTCCCTGTCGCAAAAATTTGGTATCGCCGCCAATATTGATTTCCCGCTGCCCGCCAGCTTTATCTGGGATATGTTCGTCCGCGTGTTGCCAGAAATTCCAGAACAGAGCGCGTTCAATAAGCAGAGCATGAGCTGGAAGCTAATGTCGCTTCTGCCCGATATGTTACCCCGCGATGAGTTTGCCATGCTGCGGCACTATCTCAACGATGATACGGATAAGCGAAAACTCTTCCAGCTGGCCTCGCGGACGGCGGATCTCTATGACCAGTATCTGGTCTATCGCCCGGAATGGCTCACCCGCTGGGAAGCGGGCGAACTGATTGATGGTCTGGATCAGGCGCAAATCTGGCAGGCCCCGCTCTGGAAGGCACTGGTGGAACATACGCACGCGCTGGGGGAGCCCCGCTGGCACCGTGCCAATTTATATGAGCGTTTCATCGCCATGCTGGAGTCTGCAGACTCTGCACCAGAAGGCCTGCCTTCAAGGGTCTTTATTTGCGGTATTTCTGCTTTGCCTCCGGTCTACCTGAAGGCGCTTAATGCGCTGGGTAAACACATTGATATCCACATTCTCTTTACCAATCCCTGTCGTCACTACTGGGGTGATATTCAGGATGCCCGCTGGCTGGCACGCAGGCTGACCCGTCAGCGGCGACGTCTTTTCGATGAGCGCAGTGTCCCGCTGTTCAAAGACAGCGAGACGGCGGCGCAACGCTTTAACGATGAAGGGATCCATGAGCTGGCGAATCCTTTGTTGGCCTCCTGGGGCAAGCTGGGACGCGACTATATCTACATGCTTTCGGAGATCACGGAAACGGGTGAAGGGGATGTGGATGCCTTTGTAGATATCACGCCCGACAGCCTGCTGCATAACGTCCAACTGGATATTCTGGATCTGGAAAACAGTGCCGTCGCGGGAATCACTGCCGATGAGTTTGCCCGCAGCGATAGAAAACGCCTGCTTGATCCCGAGGATCGCAGCGTAACCATCAATATCTGCCATAGTCCGCAGCGAGAAGTAGAAGTGCTGCATGACAGACTGCTGGCGATGCTCGAGGACGATCCGTCGCTCACTCCACGCGATATCGTGGTCATGGTAGCCGATATCGATAGCTACAGTCCTTTTATTCAGGCGGTGTTTGGCAGCGCGACGGGCGATCGCTATCTTCCCTATGCCGTATCTGACCGTCGCGCGCGCCAGTCTCATCCGGCCCTGCAGGCCTTTATCAGTCTGCTTACGCTACCAGACAGCCGCTTTGTGCCTGAAACCGTACTGGCGCTGCTGGACGTGCCGGTGCTGGCTGCCCGTTTCGACATTGATGAAGAGGGGCTACGTTACCTGCGCCAGTGGGTAAACGAATCGGGCGTGCGCTGGGGGATGGATGACGACAACGTGCAGGCGTTTGAACTGCCTGTGACGGGCCAGCACACCTGGCAATTCGGGCTGACCCGTATGCTGCTCGGCTATGCCATGGAGAGCAGTCAGGGGGAGTGGAACGACGTTCTGCCTTATGACGAATCAAGCGGCTTAATTGCCGAACTGGTTGGGCATCTTGCCTCGTTGCTGATGCAGCTAAACCGCTGGCGTAGCAGGCTGATGGAGAGCCGGGAGCTGGAAGCGTGGCTGCCAGTCGCCCGGGAAATGTTGAACGACTTTTTCCTGCCCGACCAGGAGACTGAAGCGGCAATGGCGCTGATTGAGCAGCAGTGGCAGGCGATCATCGAAGAGGGGGTAAATTCTCACTATGGCGAAGCGATTCCCCTCTCCCTGCTGCGCGACGAATTGACCCAGCGTCTGGATCAGGAGCGTATCAGCCAGCGCTTCCTCGCCGGGCCGGTTAACATCTGTACTCTGATGCCAATGCGCTCCATTCCGTTCAAGGTGGTCTGCCTGTTAGGGATGAACGACGGTGTCTATCCACGCGCGCTGGCCCCGCTCGGCTTCGATTTAATGAGCCAGAATCCCCAGCGTGGCGACCGTAGTCGTCGTGATGATGACCGCTATCTGTTCCTTGAAGCCTTGATCTCAGCTCAGCAAAAACTTTACATCAGCTATATCGGTCGCTCCATTCAGGATAACAGCGAACGTTTCCCCTCCGTGCTGGTGCAGGAGTTGGTGGACTATATCGGGCAGAGCCATTACCTGCCGGGCGATGAAGAACGTAACTGTGATGAGAGCGAGAAGCGGGTGAAAGCGCATATCACCTGCTATCACAGCCGCATGCCATTTGATCCAGCCAACTACGTGGAAAGCGAGCAGCAGAGCTATGCCCGCGAATGGTTACCGGCGGCGAAGAGAGAAGGCAAAGCCCATACCGACTTTATACAGCCGCTGCCAGCGCTGCCCATCACCGCCATTACCTTCGAGCAGTTACAGCGTTTCTGGGCGCACCCTGTGCGCGCTTTTTTCCAGATGCGCCTGCAGGTCAACTTCCGCTCTGAAGAGAGCGAAATCCCCGATGCGGAGCCCTTTACCCTGGAGGGACTAAGCCGTTATCAGCTTAATCAGCAACTGTTGAATGCGCTGGTCGATGAGCAAGATGCCGACATGCTGTTTCGTCGTTTTCGCGCTGCGGGGCAGCTACCCTATGGCGCCTTTGGCGAAATCGTCTGGGAGACTCAGTGTCAGGAGATGCAGACGCTGGCTTCCCGCGTGATTGAATGTCGCCAGCCGGGTATCAGTATGGAGATTGATCTCGAATGCAGCGGTATTCCGCTCACCGGCTGGCTACAGCATGTACAGCCGGATGGCCTGCTGCGCTGGCGCCCGGCGATGTTGAGCGTTTCACAAGGGTTGCAACTTTGGCTGGAACATCTTGTCTACTGTGCCAGTGGCGGTGAAGGCGAAAGCCGGCTCTTTGTGCGCAAGGATGGCGAGTGGCGATTCCCGCCGCTTCAGGCGGAACAGGCTATGCACTATCTGGAACAGCTTGTTGCCGGTTATCTGCAAGGAATGAACCAACCGCTACTTCTGCTGCCAGAAAGTGGGGGGGCATGGGTAAAAACCTGTTACGACGCGACAAACAATGTCATGTTAACCGATGAGGCCACATTGCAAAAAGCGCGTAGCAAGTTCCTGCAGGCCTACGAGGGCAATATGATGGTGCGCGGCGAAGGGGATGATGTCTGGTATCAGCGTTTATGGCGCACCCTTGAACCGGAATACTTTGACGCTATCACGGAAGAGGCGCAGCGCTATCTGTTACCTTTGTTCAAATTTAATTAGTCCTGGCGGCTGTATAAAAATTGCGCGGTCATAAGCATTGAATTATGATGCCCATCGCGTCACGGACTGATGTACCACGATAAAGAGATGCCGGCGCGTTCGGCACGAAACACGTTAATGATGTCGTCCGTGATGATGAGGTAGTGAATGCCAGGCAGCACCATGTTGAAAGCGTTTGTTTTGTTTGTCGCCCTCTGGGCACCCTTCAGTCAGGCGAACACCGGTTGGCAACCCCTTCAGGAAACGATCCGCAAAAGCGACAAAGACACCCGTCAGTATCAGGCTATTCGGCTTGATAACGGGATGGTTGTGCTTTTGGTTTCCGATCCTCAGGCGGTAAAGTCGCTGTCGGCGCTGGTGGTGCCGGTTGGCTCGCTGGAAGATCCCGATGCGCATCCCGGGCTTGCACACTATCTTGAACATATGATCCTGATGGGCTCGAAAAAGTACCCGCAGCCCGACAGTCTCGCCGAATTTTTAAAAATGCACGGTGGCAGCCACAACGCCAGTACCGCGCCGTATCGCACCGCCTTCTACCTTGAAGTGGAAAATGACGCCCTGGAAGGGGCGGTAGATCGTCTTGCGGATGCGATTGCCTCGCCGTTACTGGATAAAAAGTATGCCGATCGCGAACGCAACGCCGTAAACGCAGAGCTGACGCTGGCCCGTACCCGTGACGGGATGCGTATGGCCCAGGTAAGCGCCGAGACCATCAACCCGGCGCACCCGGCTTCCCGTTTTTCTGGTGGGAACCTCGAAACCCTGAGCGACAAACCCGGCAGCCCGGTGCTGGATGCCCTGCATGCGTTTCGCGATAAATACTACTCCGCCAACCTGATGAAAGCGGTGGTGTACAGTAATAAGCCCTTGCCAGCACTGGCAAAAATCGCTGCTGAGACTTACGGCCGCGTGCCGAATAAAAACATTACTAAACCGCAAATTGACGTCCCGGTCGTGACCGATGCACAAAAAGGGGTGATCATTCATTACGTACCGGCGATACCGCGTAAAGTCTTGCGCGTCGAGTTTCGTATTGATGACAACACCGCCCAGTTCCGCAGTAAAACCGACGAACTGGTGAACTACCTCATCGGCAACCGCAGCGCCGACACGCTGTCGGACTGGCTGCAAAAGCAGGGGCTGGCAGAAGGTATCCGCGCTGATTCCGATCCGGTAGTAAACGGCAACAGTGGCGTGCTCGCCATCTCCGCAACCTTAACCGATAAAGGCCTTGCCCATCGCGACGAGGTAGTGGCGGCGATTTTCAGCTACCTCAATCTGCTGCGCGAGAAAGGGGTCGATAAGCGCTACTTTGACGAACTGGCTCACGTGCTGGATCTCGACTTCCGTTACCCCTCTATCACCCGCGATATGGATTACGTCGAGTGGCTGGCCGATACCATGATCCGCGTGCCGGTTGAGCACACGCTTGACGCGGTCAATATCGCCGATCAATACGATGCTGCCGCGGTGAAAGCCCGTCTGGAGATGATGACGCCGCAGAATGCCCGCATCTGGTATATCAGCCCGGATGAACCGCACAACAAGACAGCCTATTTCGTCAATGCGCCTTATCAGGTCGATAAAATTAGCGATAAAACCTTTACCGACTGGCAGCAAAAATCGGCGGCCATCGCGCTCAAGTTGCCGGAGCTGAACCCTTACATTCCTGATGACTTCACCCTGATCAAGCCTCAGGGGGCTTATCCTCAACCCAAACTGATTGTCGATGAGCCAACCCTGCGGGTGGTCTATACCCCAAGCCAGTACTTTGCTAACGAGCCGAAGGCCGACGTTAGCGTGATACTGCGTAATCCTGCGGCCATGAACAGTGCCCGCAACCAGGTGATGTTTGCCCTGAATGATTATCTGGCCGGGATCGCGCTGGACGAGCTCAGCAACCAGGCCGCCGTCGGCGGGATCAGCTTCTCGACCAATGCCAACAATGGCCTGATGCTCAATGCCAACGGCTATACCCAACGGCTGCCGCAGCTTTTCCAGGCCCTACTGGCGGGATATTTCAGCTATACGCCAACCGAGGATCAGCTGGAGCAGGCGAAGTCATGGTATGCCCAGATGATGGATTCGGCGGAAAAAGGCAAAGCCTTTGATCAGGCGATCATGCCGGTGCAAATGTTGTCTCAGATTCCGTACTTCCAGCGTGAAGAGCGCCGTGCATTGCTGCCCTCTATCAGCCTGAAAGAGGTAATGGCCTATCGCGATGCGCTGAAAGCCAATGCCCGTCCGGAGTTCCTGGTGGTCGGAAATATGACGGAAGAGCAGACGAAAACGCTGGCGAAAAATGTCCGTGACCAGCTGGATGCTCATGGTAATGAATGGTGTCGTAATCAGGATGTGCTGGTCGAAAAACAGCAGAACGTGATTTTCGATAAAGAGAGCAACACCTCTGACTCTGCGCTGGCGGCCGTTTTTGTCCCTACCGGATACGACGAGTTTGCCAGTTCGGCAAACAGCGCGGTGCTGGGACAGATCGTTCAGCCATGGTTCTATAACCAGCTGCGTACTGAAGAACAGCTGGGTTATGCGGTCTTTGCCTTCTCGATGAACGTCGGGCGCCAGTGGGGGCTCGGCTTCCTGCTGCAAAGTAGCGATAAGCAGCCTGCCTATCTGTGGCAACGCTATCAGGCATTCTTCCCGCAGGCAGAGGCGAAGCTTCGCGCCATGAAGCCGGAAGAGTTTGCCCAAATCCAGCAAGCAGTGATTGCGCAGATCAACCAGGCGCCACAAACCCTGGGCGAAGAGGCCTCAAAAATCAGCAAAGATTTCGATCGGGGTAATATGCGCTTCGATTCGCGTGATAAAGTAGTGGCCGAAATTAAGCAGCTCACGCCGCAAAAAGTGGCCGACTTCTTCCACCAGGCGGTGGCTGATCCTAAAGGGATGGCCATCCTCTCCCAGGTGTCAGGTAGCCAGAACGGGAAGGTCGAATACCTCCACCCGGACGGCTGGAAAGTCTGGAAAAGCGTAAGTGAGCTGCAGCAATCACTGCCATGGAGCAAGAAAGAATGACCGATACCGCTGAGTCTCTTAATCCCCTTCGTTTAGCACTCCAGGGCGAAAGGTTGATTGAAGCCTCAGCGGGAACCGGAAAGACCTTCACCATTGCCGCCCTGTACCTGCGACTACTGCTTGGCCTGGGCGGCAGTTCTGCTTTTAGCCGCCCCCTGAGCGTGGAAGAGTTGTTGGTGGTGACTTTCACCGAGGCCGCAACGGAAGAGTTGCGTGGCCGTATCCGCGCCAACATCCACGAACTACGCATCGCCTGCCTGCGAAACGCCACCGATAACCCGCTCTATGCCAGCCTGCTCGAAGAGATTGGCGATACCGAACAGGCGGCGCAATGGTTGCTGCTGGCAGAGCGGCAGATGGACGAAGCGGCGGTCTTTACTATCCACGGTTTTTGTCAGCGGATGCTCAGCCTCAATGCCTTTGAATCGGGCATGCTCTTTGAACAACAGCTGATCGAAGATGAATCTGAGCTGCGCTACCAGGCCTGCGCTGATTTCTGGCGTCGCCATTGTTACCCCTTGCCACGCGATATCGCCCAGGCTGTTCACGACCTGTGGAAAGGGCCGGAAGCGCTCCTGCGTTCCATCGATCGTTATCTGCAGGGGGAAGCCCCGGTGATTAAATCCCCGCCGCCTGCGGATGAAACCCTGGCCTCTCGCCATGAAAAGATCATCGCGACAATCGACGCGATGAAAGAGCAGTGGCGCAGTGGGGTCGGTGAGATTGATGCCATCATCGAAAATTCGGGCATCGACAGGCGCAAGCTTAACCGGGGTAATCAGGCGAAATACATTGAGAGAATTAACGCCTGGGCAGAAGAAGAGACCTGTAGCTATCAGTTGCCTGACGCGCTGGAAAAATTCTCTCAGACATTCCTGACCGAACGCACCAAAGCGGGCGGCCAGGTACCGGAACATCCGCTGTTCGCCGCCATTGATGCGATACTGGCTGAGTCGCTTACCCTGAACGATTTAATGATTACCCGTGCGCTGGTGGAGATCCGCGAAGCCGTAGCGCGCGAAAAACGCCGTCGGGGCGAGCTCGGCTTTGACGACATGTTGAGTCGACTTGATGCTGCGCTTAACAGTGAAAACGGCGAAGCGCTGGCGGCCGCGATTCGTAAACGATTCCCGGTGGCGATGATCGATGAATTCCAGGATACCGACCCGCAACAGTACCGTATCTTTCGCCGCATCTGGCGCCAGCAAGCGGAAACGGCGCTGCTGCTGATCGGTGACCCTAAGCAGGCGATCTACGCTTTTCGCGGCGCCGACATCTTCACCTACATGAAAGCACGTGGCGAGGTGGCGGCGCACTATACGCTGGATACTAACTGGCGTTCCGCGCCTGGCATGGTCGAGAGCGTAAACAGGCTCTTCTCGCAGATGGACGATGCCTTCATGTTCCGAGACATTCCCTTCCAACCGGTCAAATGGGCTGAAAGAAATGCCGGATTACGTTTCGAATACCAGGGTGACGCGCAGCCGGCGATGCGTTTCTGGCTGATGGAAGGCGAGGGCTGCGGCGTAGGAGACTACCAGGCCTTTATGGCCCAGCACTGCGCGGCACAAATCCGCGACTGGCTAAGCGCTGGGCTGCGCAATGAAGCCGTGCTGCATACAGGCAAAGATTCCCGACCGGTGCAGGCATCGGATATCACGGTGCTGGTGCGCAGTCGCCAGGAGGCTGCGCAGGTGCGCGACGCGCTAACCTTGCTCAGTATCCCTTCGGTCTATCTCTCCAACCGCGACAGCGTGTTCGAAACGCTGGAGGCGCAGGAGATGCTCTGGCTGCTGCAGGCGGTGCTGGCGCCGGAGCGCGAAAACGTGCTGCGCAGTGCGCTCGCCAGCTCCATGCTGGGGCTGAACGCGCAGGATATCGATACGCTGAATAATAATGAAACCCACTGGGATGCAGCGGTAGAAGAGTTCACCCGCTATCGCGACCGCTGGCAAAAGCGGGGCGTGATGGCAATGCTGCGCGATGTCATGACGCAGCGACAGATTGCCGAGAATATGTTGGCGACTCCCGGCGGCGAGCGGCGTTTAACGGATATCCTGCATATTAGCGAGCTGTTACAGGAGGCGGGTTCGCAGCTGGAAAGCGAGCACGCGCTGGTACGCTGGCTGGCGCAGCATATTGCCGAGCCAAACAGCAATGCTTCCAGCCAGCAGATGCGCCTGGAAAGCGACAAACACCTCGTCCAGATCGTGACTATCCACAAATCCAAAGGCCTGGAGTACCCGCTGGTCTGGCTGCCCTTTATTGCTAACTATCGGGTGCAGGATCAGGCCTTCTACCACGATCGCAAAACCTTCGAAGCGGTGCTGGATCTCAGCAAGGCCGATGCCAGTATTGAGCTTGCCGAGGCGGAGCGACTGGCAGAAGATCTACGTTTGCTGTACGTGGCGCTCACCCGTTCCGTATGGCACTGCAGCCTGGGGGTGGCTCCTCTATCACGCCGTCGTGGCGATAAATCCGGCGAGAGCGATTTCCACCTCAGCGCGCTGGGACGACTGGTGCAGAAAGGCGAAGCGAAAGACGCCGTCGGGCTGCGCCAGTGTCTGGAGGCGCTCTGCAATGAACATATCTCGCTGCACACGGCCGGCGTGGCAGACAGCGACCGCTGGCAAATGCCTGAATCGTTATCTCCTGAGCTGCAGGCGCGACAAATCGCCCGCGCGCTGGCGGATGACTGGCGGGTCACCAGCTACTCCGGTTTGCAGCAGCACGGCCAGGCGCTGGCACAGGATCTGATGCCGCGGCTGGATGTCGATGCCGCAGGCGTTGGAGAAGTCGCGCAGGAGCCGGAGCTGACGCCGCACCAGTTTCCACGTGGTGCGTCCCCTGGGACCTTTCTGCATAGCCTGTTTGAAACACTCGACTTTACCCAGCCGGTATCAGAAACCTGGGTAGCGGATGTGCTGCAAAAAGGGGGGTACGACGTACGCTGGCAACCAGTGCTGACAGCCTGGATTACCCGTATTTTACAGGCGCCGCTGAACGATGAAGGCATCTCTCTGAGTCAGTTAACGGCGAAAGAGAAACAGGTTGAGATGGAGTTTTATCTGCCTATTGCTGGCCCGCTTACCGCTACGGCGCTGGACGCGCTAATTCGTCGATATGATCCCCTGTCGCAGGGCTGCCCACCTCTCGACTTTCGTCAGGTGCGCGGCATGCTGAAAGGCTTTATCGACCTGGTATTTCGCCATAACGGCCGTTATTACCTGCTGGATTACAAATCTAACTGGCTGGGCGAGAACCGTGATGCTTACACCCAGGAGGCGATGGCGCGGGCGATGCAGATGCATCGCTATGATCTGCAGTACCAGCTCTATACCCTGGCGTTACACCGCTATTTGCGCCATCGCATTGCGGATTACACTTATGAGCGCCATTTTGGCGGCGTGATTTATCTGTTTTTACGTGGCGTCGACGGCAGCGCGCCGGGATCGGGGATTTTCTGCACGCGTCCTGACGAAGCCCTGATTAACCAGATGGATAGCCTGTTTGCTGGCACCACAGAGGAGGTAGCGCAATGACGATGCAGGAGTGCTTACTTGAGGCGGTTGAGCAGCGTCTGTTGCGTCGTCTGGATGTGCAATTTGCCATGATGGTGGCAGATAACGACCACCCGACGTTGATGCTGGCTGCCGCTTTACTCAGTTATGATGCCGGGGAAGGGCATGTCTGCCTGCCATTATCGCGCCTGAAGCCCGACGCGAAAACGCCAGCCCCGCTGCTGGCCTGCTTTAATCTGTTGGGGGATGATCCCGACTGGCGGGGAGCGTTAATGGACTCTCCGGCGGTGAGCGATGGCGCGAAACCTACTCCGCTGATCCTGGTTGACGATCGGCTCTATCTGAACCGGATGTGGCGTTACGAGCAGGCCGTGGCGCGTTTCTTCACGGAAGCGAACCAGCCTTTAACGCACAATGAAGCAGAGATGCAGAAGACGCTCAACGACCTGTTTAGCGTCGAGGGCGACGTGAATTGGCAAAAAGTGGCCGCGGCAGTCGCATTGACACGCCGAATCTCGGTCATTTCCGGCGGGCCGGGTACCGGTAAAACCACCACCGTGGCGCGCCTGCTGGCCGCGCTGATTCAGATGGCCGGCAAGACAAAATGCCGTATCCGCCTGGCCGCACCGACGGGCAAAGCGGCGGCACGCCTGACGGAGTCATTGGGTGGCGCAGTGCAAAAACTGCCTCTGACAGAGGCGCAGCGCAAGCTCTTCCCGAGCGAGGCCAGCACGCTGCATCGCCTGCTGGGGGCGCAGCCGGGTAGCCAGAATCTGCGTTACCACGTAGGTAATCCACTGCATCTGGATGTGCTGGTGGTAGACGAAGCGTCCATGATTGACCTGACGATGATGTCGCGCCTGATCGATGCGCTGCCTGCGCATGCGCGCGTGATCTTCTTAGGGGATCGCGATCAGCTGGCTTCGGTAGAGGCCGGCGCGGTGCTGGGTGATATCTGCACCTGGGCCAGCGCGGGATTCACTGCCCAGCGCGCGCAGGAGCTTGCTGGCCTGACGGGCTACGCGCTCGAAGGTAATGCCAGCCAGGTGGCAGGGGCGCTGCGCGACAGCCTGTGCCTGCTGCAAAAGAGCTATCGATTTGGTAGCGACTCCGGCATTGGTCAGCTGGCGGCGGCGGTCAATCGCGGCGATCGCCAGGCCTTAAGTACCGTCTTTGATGGTCGTTTCAGCGATATTGAGAAAAAGGCGCTACAAAGCGGTGAAGAGTATCTGAGCATGCTCGACGATGCTCTGGAAGGGTATCAGCGCTTCCTGCAGGCCGTTCAGCAGCAAGCCTCCCCGGAGGCAGTCATCGCCGCCTTTGGCGAGTTCCAGCTGCTGTGTGCGCTGCGAGAAGGGCCCTTCGGTGTGGCAGGGTTGAACGAGAAGCTGGAGCAGGTACTGGCGCAAAAACGCAAGATTACCCGTCAGCCCCTCTCCCGTTGGTATGAGGGCCGCCCGGTTATGATCTCGCGCAACGACAGCGCGCTCGGGTTATTTAACGGGGATATCGGTATTGCCCTGGATCGCGGGCAGGGGTTACGTGTCTGGTTCCAGATGCCGGATGGCCGCGTGAAATCGGTTCAGCCAAGCCGTTTACCGGAAAATGAAACCGCATGGGCCATGACGGTGCATAAATCCCAGGGGTCGGAGTTCGATCATGCGGCGCTGATCCTGCCGGTACAGATGTCGCCCGTCGTCACCCGTGAGCTGGTCTATACCGCCATTACCCGTGCGCGTCGCCGCTTATCCTTGTATGCGGATGAGAGTGTCCTGACGCAGGCTGTCACCACGCGAACCGAGCGGCGTAGCGGCCTGAACACCCTTTTCGAAGCGCTGTAACTGCCCCTCCCGCAGGGGAGGGTTCAGGTGAGATCGGCCATCAGCACTTTGGAACGGCGCTGATAGTTATACATCTCTTTTTTGCTCTCAGGCAGAGAGTCAATATCCACCGGCGTGAAGCCACGCTCCTGGAACCAGTGAATGCTGCGGGTAGTGAGGACGAAGAGTTTATTCAGCCCAATTTGCCGCGCCTGGGCGGCAACACGCTCCAGCAACACTTCACCGCGTGACGAACTGCGGTAATCCGGGTGCACGGCCACACAGGCCATCTCACCGATCTTCTCTTCCGGGAAGGGATAGAGAGCCGCACAGGCGATAGTCAGGTTGTCGCGCTGAATAATGGTGAACTTGTCGATCTCCATCTCCAGCTGTTCGCGGGAACGACGCACCAGAATCCCCTGCTGCTCCAGCGGGCGGATCAGCTCCAGAATTCCGCCGATGTCGTTGATGGTGGCGCGACGTATCTGCTCGGCGCTCTCCATGACGATCTGCGTACCAATGCCGTCGCGCGAGAAGAGCTCCTGCAACAGCGCGCCATCTTCCTGATAGCTAATCAAATGACTGCGACGCACCCCGCTGCGGCAGGCTTTTACCGCCCCACGCAAGAAGCGCACGGTGCCAGAGTGGTAATCCCCCTGGGCTTCAAGAGACTCTACGCGGGCCTGCGCTTCGTTAGGGAACAGCTCAGAGACAATATCCCCCAGCTCGTTGGTCACGCCCTGCGATGAACAGAAACCAATCATCTTCTCGGCTTTCAGCTTGATAGCCAGTTGCGTGGCAATCTCTTCCGAGGTGAGGTTGAAGCTTTCGCCGGTGACGGAGACGGCGACCGGCCCCGTCAGTACGATGGCGCCGCCGTCCAGCTGACGATGGATCGCCTCTTCGTCGATACGCCGTATACGGCCGCTATGGCAGTAATCCACCCCGTCATCCACGCCGAGCGGCTGGGCGATAATAAAATTGCCGCTCACCACGTTGATATGCGCCCCCTGCAGAGGGGTATTGTTCAGGCTCATTGAGAGACGTGCGGTGATATCCAGCTGCAGCAGGCCCGCCGCCTGCTTAACCAGTTCCAGCGTTTTGGCATCGGTAACGCGGGTATGTTTATGGTAGATAGGTTCGTGGTGATGAGAGGCCAGATTGGCGTCGATCTGTGGCCGGGCACCATAAACCACAACCAGGCGAATACCCAGACTGTGCAGCAGGCCGATGTCGTTGACGATACTGGAAAAGTTTTCGTGTTCAATGGCTTCGCCGCCGAGCAGCACGACAAAGGTTTTCCCACGATGGGTGTTGATATAGGGAACAGAATGGCGGAATCCCTGGACCAGTTCGATTCTACGCTCCTTCACCACGGCACAACCCTCAATGAATTTTTATTCGTAATTAATGTATTTTTATTCGATCGTGGCCGCGAGCGCAAGCCTAAATTTTGGCTGATACGAAGAAATAGCTATATAAGCAAGGCATTAACTAAGGATTGTTTACCCTTTAATAGATGACAGTTTATGCGTCATTCGTTAAAGTTTTCGGTCAATTTGGACGTTTTGTGTATAAATACGATTTCTTTGCTCGGGAGAAGCATGTCGGGATCCAAGTCAGCTTTAAGCCGCCGCCGTCTGTTACAAGGGGCCGGGGCCATGTGGTTACTCAGTGTGAGTCAGGTTGGGCTTGCTGCTGTCACGCAGGTCGTGGCTGTACGCGTCTGGCCATCCTCAACCTATACCCGCGTCACGGTAGAATCGAACCGGGTGATGAAATATAAGCAGTTTGCCCTGAGCAACCCTGAGCGCGTTGTAGTGGATCTTGAAGGTGTCAATCTTAACTCCGTCCTGAAGGGGATGAGCGCGCAGATCCGCGGCGATGATCCTTACATCAAGTCTGCGCGGGTAGGGCAGTTTGATCCGCATACCGTGCGCATGGTGTTTGAACTGAAACAAAACGTGAAGCCGCAGCTGTTTGCGCTGGCGCCGGTCGCGGGTTTCAAAGAGCGTATGGTGATGGATCTTTATCCGGCCAATGCCACAGACATTCAGGATCCGCTGCTGGCCCTGCTGGAAGATTACAACAAAGGCGATCTTGACCGGCAGGTTCCTCCGGCCCAGAGTGGCCCGCAGCCAGGAAAAGCCGGGCGCGATCGCCCGATAGTGATCATGCTCGATCCGGGGCATGGTGGAGAAGACTCCGGCGCGGTGGGCAAATACCATACGCGCGAAAAAGATGTGGTACTGCAGATCGCCCGTCGCCTGAAGGCATTGATCGATCGGGAAGGCAATATGCGCGCCTATATGACGCGTAACGAAGATGTCTTTATCCCGCTGAAGGTGCGCGTAGCCAAAGCGCAGAAGCAGCGTGCGGATCTCTTTGTTTCGATTCATGCGGATGCCTTTACCAGCCGTCAGCCGAGCGGGTCTTCCGTCTTTGCGCTCTCAACGAAAGGGGCCACCAGTACCGCAGCACGCTATCTCGCCGATACGCAGAACGCCTCGGATTTGATTGGCGGCGTGAGCAAAAGCGGCGACCGCTACGTCGACCACACGATGTTTGATATGGTGCAATCGCTCACTATCACCGACAGCCTTAAATTTGGTAAAGCGGTGCTGGGTAAACTTGGCGGCATCAACAAACTGCATAAAAACAGCGTTGAACAGGCCGGCTTTGCCGTGCTGAAAGCACCGGATATTCCGTCGATTCTGGTCGAGACGGCTTTTATTAGTAACGTTCAAGAGGAGCGTAAGCTCAAAACCGCTAAATTCCAGCAGGAAGTGGCCGAGTCGATTCTGGCCGGGATTAAAGCTTACTTTTCTGATGGCGCGACGCTGGCCAGAAGAGGGTAGTGGAGGCACGCCGGGTTCACGCCCGGCCGATTCACAAATCGCAGATACAAAAAAACACCCAGATGGGTGTTTAATGTTTTCGAAGTATTGGTTGCGGGGGCCGGATTTGAACCGACGACCTTCGGGTTATGAGCCCGACGAGCTACCAGGCTGCTCCACCCCGCGTCACCGTACTGCTTCTATTTTTATTAAATTTTGATTGGTTGCGGGGGCCGGATTTGAACCGACGACCTTCGGGTTATGAGCCCGACGAGCTACCAGGCTGCTCCACCCCGCGTCACCGTACTACTTGTACTTCATCAAATTTTAATTGGTTGCGGGGGCCGGATTTGAACCGACGACCTTCGGGTTATGAGCCCGACGAGCTACCAGGCTGCTCCACCCCGCGTCCGTGGATGCGCACTATACTCTGCTGACTCATTGTTGCAACCCTTTTTAAGTAAAAATACCCTAATAGTATGTAAATTGAACGAATTAGATACAATAAGGCGATTTTTTGCGCAAAATTTGCCCTTGGGCATGTAATCGCATTTCAATCACTGTAGCGGTTTGTTATCTTCATTTCGCAGAAACGGGCAACTAAAAGACGAGATATAATGAAAGGACGTTGGGCGAAGTATCTGATGACGGGCGCAATGGTAGCGATTCTTGCGGCCTGCTCCTCCAAACCGACCGATCGCGGTCAGCAATATAAAGACGGGAAATTTACCCAGCCTTTCTCCTTAGTGAACCAGCCCGATGCCGTCGGGGCGCCAATTAACGGTGGTGACTTTGCTGAGCAGGTAAGCCAGATCCGTACCGCCTCTCCACGCCTGTATGGCTCTCAGAATGCCGTCTATAACGCGATTCAGGAGTGGTTACGCGCCGGGGGAGATACCCGCATGCTGCGTCAGTACGGTATTGATGCCTGGCAGATGGAAGGGGCCGATAACTATGGCAACGTCCAGTTTACCGGCTACTACACGCCGGTAGTGCAAGCGCGTCATACCCGCCAGGGTGAGTTCCAGTATCCTATCTACCGTATGCCACCGA
Source organism: Leclercia sp. UBA5958 (assembly GCF_002430365.1). NCBI lineage: Bacteria > Pseudomonadati > Pseudomonadota > Gammaproteobacteria > Enterobacterales > Enterobacteriaceae > Leclercia > Leclercia sp. UBA5958. The sequence continues at coordinate 425,527 of NZ_DJCE01000004.1, forward strand.
AGCGTGGCCGCCTGCCGTCCCGCGCCGAGATCTATGCGGGGGCGCTGAGTGACAACTATATCCTCGCCTACAGCAACTCGCTGATGGATAACTTCATTATGGATGTGCAGGGCAGTGGCTATATCGATTTCGGTGATGGCAGCCCGCTTAACTTCTTTAGCTATTCAGGTAAAAACGGCCATGCCTATCGCAGCATCGGCAAAGTCCTGATCGACCGCGGTGAAGTCAAACGCGAAGATATGTCGATGCAGGCTATCCGTGAGTGGGGCGAGAAGCACAGCGAAAGCGAAGTCCGTGAACTGCTGGAGCAGAACCCTTCCTTCGTCTTCTTCAAACCGCAAAACTTTGCGCCAGTGAAAGGGGCAAGCGCGGTGCCGCTGATTGGCCGCGCGTCCGTCGCCTCTGACCGTACGGTGATCCCGCCAGGCACCACGCTGTTAGCAGAGGTACCGACGCTGGATAATAACGGTAAGTTCTCCGGTCAGTATGAACTGCGCCTGATGGTCGCTCTCGACGTAGGTGGCGCCATTAAGGGTCAGCACTTCGATATCTATCAGGGGATTGGCCCGGATGCGGGTCACCGCGCGGGCTGGTATAACCACTATGGCCGCGTCTGGGTGCTGAAAACGGCGCCGGGCGCGGGTGGCAGCGTCTTTAGCGGCTAAATGTGGTACATTAACGTCATGCTTTCTGCTCTCTGACGGGGGCCGGGGTGAGGGATAACTCTCACCCCTTTTTACATCTGAGGTCATATGTCTGTGGTAATCAGCGACGCCTGGCGCCAGCGTTTTGGCGGCACAGCGCGTCTTTACGGTGAAAATGCCCTGCAACTCTTTGCCGGGGCGCATGTTTGCGTAGTCGGGATTGGCGGCGTCGGCTCCTGGGCGGCAGAAGCGCTGGCGCGAACCGGTATCGGTGCCATTACGCTTATTGATATGGATGATGTCTGCGTCACCAATACCAACCGGCAGATCCATGCCCTGCGCGACAGCGTGGGCCTGGCCAAATCTGAAGTCATGGCGGATCGTATTCGCCAGATCAACCCTGAGTGCCAGGTAACGGTGATCGATGATTTCGTGACAGCGGATAACGTGGCGCAGTATATGAGTGCCGGTTATAGCTATGTGATCGATGCTATTGATAGCGTGCGCCCGAAAGCGGCGCTGATTGCTTACTGCCGTCGGTATAAGGTGCCCCTGGTTACCACGGGGGGAGCTGGCGGGCAAATTGATCCGACCCAGATTCAGGTGAGCGATCTGGCAAAAACCATTCAGGATCCGCTGGCGGCAAAATTACGCGAGCGGCTGAAAAGCGATTTCAACGTGGTCAAAAACAGCAAAGGTAAACTGGGGGTGGACTGCGTCTTCTCGACGGAAGCGCTGGTTTATCCGCAGGCCGATGGCACCGTCTGCGCAATGAAGAGCACGGCGGAAGGGCCAAAACGGATGGATTGTGCCTCCGGCTTTGGTGCGGCCACCATGGTGACCGCCTCCTTTGGCTTTGTTGCGGTCTCTCACGCCCTGAAGAAGATGATGGCGAAGGCGAACCGTCAGGCCTGACGCGCTGCCTCCAGCACCGCTTCACTCAGCGCATTCAGCCCCTGGCTGCGGGATGCGCTGAGCTGAGCGCGTAACCCCAGCTCATCGAACAGCGTGAGCGGGTCGCGGGCCAGCAGCTGCGCTGCGCTTTTGCCTTCGATAGCCGTGAGCAGCACGGCCAGCAGTCCCCGCACAATACGCCCTTCACTGTCGCCCATAAAATGCAGCTTATCACCTACCCGGGTGACACCCAGCCAGACGCGGTTTTCACAACCGGGGATCTCTCTGGCCTGTGCTTTGATTTCATCGGAAAGCGCTGGCAGCTGTTTGCCAAGCAGGATGAGCTGGCGATATTTATCTTCCCACTGATTAAGCGGAGCGAAGGTCTCTTTTAACGTCTCTTCTGTGATGACGGTGCCGAACGGGTGTCCGGCCAGGGTAGGGCTTGTCATTAATCCACCAGTAGTGCAAGTGCGCGATCCACGGCGGCGACCAGCGCCTCGACATCGCTTTGGGTATTGTAAGGGGCGAAGGACGCGCGCAGGGTGCCGCTTACGCCCAGTGCTGCCAGCAGCGGCTGGGCGCAGTGCTGCCCGGCACGCAGGGCGATACCTGACTGGGCAAGCAGCGTAACCATATCGCTATGATGTACGCCTGCAAAATCAAAGGCCAGCAGGCTGGAGTCCTGAACACGGAACGAACGGAAGCCCGGACGCGTTTTCAATGCCTCTTCAGCCAGCGTCGCCAGCCCACGGCTCCAGCTTTCGGCCTGCGCCACGTCAATGTCTGCAAGCCACTCCAGGGCAGCACTCAGGCCTATTACCCCCGCGACGTTCGGCGTACCGGCCTCCAGGCGATAAGGCACCGGCTGTGTTTTGAATCCGTCAAAACTGACTTCAGTAATCATTTTTCCGCCGCCCAGCCAGGGCGACATCTGCTCCAGTAATTCAGCCTTTCCGTAAAGGACGCCGATGCCGGTAGGACCATACAGCTTGTGGCCTGAGAAAGCGTAGAAATCAATATCCAGCGCCTGTACATCCGCCGGGAAGTGCACCACTCCCTGAGCGCCGTCCACCATCACCACCATATTATGGGCGTGAGCCAGGGTTATCGCCTGGGCGAGATCGGGGCAGCCCCCCGTGACGTTCGACATCTGCCCGAGAGCGAGGATCCGGCTTTGTGGGGTAATCAACGCCTCCAGACACGAAACATCGGGCAGCAGGTCGGCACCCAGCGGCAGTTTCACGACTTTTGCGCCGGTCTGCTCTGCCACTATCAACCACGGGACAAGATTGGCGTGATGCTCAGCTTCACTGACAATGATCTCGTCACCCGGCTGCAGACGCGGGCGAGCAAAGCTCTGGGCCACCATATTTATCGCTTCGGTGGTGCCGCGGGTCCAGACAATGTTTTTGCCGCTTTCGGCATGGATCAGGCGCGCCACCTGTTCGCGAGCCGCTTCATAGCGCGCGGTCAGGCGCTGGGCTTCGGCAAACTGGCTACGATGCACATTGCCCGCGCTCAGGCTGTAAAACTGGTTAGTGGCTTCGATGACCGCCGTTGGCTTAAGGGCGGTAGCGGCGCTATCAAGGTAGACGCCGGCATCAGCCAGCGCCGGAAACTGGGCGCGAAAGTGGGCAGGACTGAAAGCGTTCATGGGACTCCTCATGGTCATCGCTAGATCGTCGCGCAAAATTCCCGGCAGAGCAAGGAGGTTGATCTCTATCGGAATTGTCTGTTTATCCTGGCATCCTGCGTGAAGCACGTTATGCTGAATAGTGTTAGGTGAGTGTCTGAGCCTGTCATAAAACGAGCTATGAATAGCATTAATTGCTGAAGGAGAAGAATTATGAAAAAGACTGCCGCGATCATCTCTGCCTGTATGTTTACTTTTGCCCTGAGCGCCTGTTCTGGTAACAACTATGTGATGCATACCAACGATGGTCGTTCCATCGTGTCTGAAGGGAAGCCGCAGACCGATAACGATACCGGTATGATTTCCTATAAGGATGCCAACGGGAATAAGCAGCAGATCAACCGCTCTGATGTAAAAGAGATGGTAGAGCTGAACAAGTAAGGGAATAGCAGATAAAAAAAAGCACCGCAATTAGGCGGTGCTACATTAATCACTATGGACAGACAGGGTAAATGTACAGGAAGTGAAAAATTGGTAGCGTTGCTACCGTGGTCTGAATCGCAGACCAATTGCAAACACAACAACACAACATCACAACCGTAAGCCAAAAGCCCCTCAGAACACGCATTCCGAAAAAGCTCTTCGTTCCGGCTCAGGAAGTGCCGCCACTATAGGTATTTGCTGGTAGTTCCTCAACGGACAAATTATAATGGCTCAGATAAAAAAAACTAATAGGTTAACTATTGTTTCCTGTTTGTTAAAAGCCTTTAACATCTAAGCCATAAAGCCATGTCAAAGCGATTACCACCACTGAACGCATTACGTGTTTTTGATGCTGCTGCCCGCCATTTGAGTTTCACTCGCGCGGCAGATGAGCTATTTGTGACGCAGGCCGCAGTAAGTCATCAAATCAAGTCTCTTGAGGACTTTCTGGGGCTTAAGCTGTTCCGTCGACGCAACCGTTCTCTCTTATTAACGGAAGAGGGACAGAGCTATTTTCAGGATATCAAAGAGATTTTTTCACAGCTGACGGAGGCGACCCGCAAACTGCAAGCGCGCAGTGCAAAAGGGGCCCTGACGGTCAGTTTATTGCCCAGTTTTGCCATCCAGTGGCTGGTGCCGAGGCTCACAAGCTTTAACTCAGCTTATCCGGGAATCGACGTTCGAATCCAGGCGGTGGACCGCCAGGAAGATAAGCTCGCGGATGATGTCGACGTGGCGATTTTTTATGGTCGCGGTAACTGGCCGGGCTTGCGTGTCGAAAAATTATACGCAGAATATCTGCTGCCGGTCTGCTCACCGCTATTATTAACGGGTGAAAAGGCGCTGAAAACACCTGCCGACCTGGCGAAACATACCCTTTTGCATGATGCTTCTCGCCGCGACTGGCAAACTTATACCCGTCAGTTGGGTCTGAACCATATCAATGTGCAGCAGGGGCCCATCTTCAGCCACAGCGCGATGGTGTTACAGGCTGCTATTCACGGGCAGGGCGTGGCGTTGGCGAACAACGTGATGGCGCAGTCCGAAATTGAGGCAGGCCGCCTGGTCTGTCCATTTAATGATGTTCTGGTCAGTAAAAATGCGTTTTATCTGGTTTGTCATGACAGTCAGGCAGAACTGGGTAAAATAGCCGCCTTCCGGCAATGGATACTGGCGAAAGCGGCCAGTGAGCAAGAGAAATTCCGCTTTCGTTATGAGCAATAAATGATTTCGCGTGCCTGCACGCATGACTTTGGGACAGGAACATGACCAGCCGTTTCATGCTAATTTTCGCCGCAATAAGTGGCTTTATTTTCGTTGCGCTGGGCGCCTTCGGTGCGCATGTATTAAGTAAATCGTTGGGTGCTGTCGAGATGGGCTGGCTCCAGACCGGCCTTGAATATCAGGCGTTTCATACCCTGGCGATATTCGGTTTAGCGGTTGCCATGCAGCGCCGCATTAGCATCTGGTTCTACTGGAGCAGCGTTTTCCTCGCGCTCGGTACCGTATTGTTCAGCGGCAGCCTTTACTGCCTGGCGCTGTCACATTTACGCCTCTGGGCGTTTGTTACCCCTGTCGGCGGCGTCTGCTTCCTGGTGGGGTGGTTTTTAATGTTGATTGGTTCTATCCGTCTGAAACGCAAGGGCGTTGTTCATGAATAAAGTTGTTTTATATTGTCGCCCGGGCTTTGAGAAAGAGTGCGCTGCGGAAATCACCGATAAAGCCGCTAAGCGCGAGGTATTTGGTTTTGCCCGCGTCAAAGAGGACTCGGGTTATGTGGTATTCGAGTGCTATCAGCCGGATGACGCAGAAAAACTGGTGCGCGAGCTGCCGTTTAGCTCCCTGATTTTTGCCCGCCAGATGTTTGTGGCAGGCGAGCTGCTCAAAGATCTCCCGCCTGAAGATCGTATTACGCCTATCGTCGGTATGCTGCAGGGTGTCGTTGAGAAGGGGGGCGATCTGCGCGTTGAAGTCGCCGATACCAACGAAAGCAAAGAGTTGATGAAGTTCTGCCGCAAATTCACCGTACCGCTGCGTGCAGCTCTGCGTGAAGCAGGCGTACTGACCAACTACGAGACGCCAAAACGTCCTGTTGTGCATATCTTTTTCATTGCCCCGGGCTGCTGCTACGCAGGCTACTCGCTGACCACCAATAACTCACCGTTCTATATGGGGATCCCGCGCCTGAAGTTCCCGTCTGACGCGCCGAGCCGCTCCACGTTGAAGCTGGAAGAGGCGTTTCATGTCTTTATTCCGGCTGATGAGTGGGACGAACGCCTGGCTAATGGCATGCACGCGGTGGATCTGGGGGCTTGCCCTGGTGGCTGGACCTATCAGCTGGTGAAGCGCAACATGTGGGTTGCCTCCGTTGATAACGGCCCGATGGCGCAGAGCCTGATGGATACCGGGCAGGTGACCTGGCTGCGTGAAGATGGCTTCCGCTATCGCCCGACCCGCAATAACATCACCTGGATGGTATGCGATATGGTGGAAAAACCGGCGAAAGTGGCTGCGCTGATGGCCTCCTGGCTGGTAAATGGCTGGTGTCGTGAAACCATTTTCAACCTCAAGCTGCCAATGAAGAAGCGCTACGAAGAGGTGTCGCAGAACCTGGCTTATATTCAGGAGCAGATGGATGCTAACGGTATTAACGTGGTGATCCAGGCGCGTCAGTTGTATCACGATCGCGAAGAGGTGACGGTACATGTTCGTCGCTGGTGGGCTGCGGTCGGTGGACGCCGCGACGAGCGATAGTGCACTGAAATCCCCTCATCCCCAAGGGGCGAGGGGGAAAAGTCTGCGCGGTCTGATTCCCTCTCCCCCGGGCGAGGGCTAGGTTGAAGGGAATTACCGCGTTAACCGCAACTGCTGTAAATTCCCGTCGAGCTGTAAATCCGTCTGTAATCTCGCCACGTCCCGACAGATAAACGCCATCTCTTTATGCTCCACCAGTTTCTTACGCCACTTTTCAGGCACCTCATCCAGCCGGTCATAGATACCTTCCAGAGAGTGAAAGTCGTTCAAGAGCTGGGCTGCGCTTTTCGGCCCGATACCGGCCACGCCGGGCACCTTTGAACTGCTAATGCCTGCCAGTCCCCAGTAGTCGGGAAGTTGCTCGGGGGTCACGCCAAATTCACTGGCGATAAAGGGGGCATCCAGCCAGCGTTTCTGAAAGTAATCACGAATGCGGATGGTGGGGGAGAGCAACTGGCAGTAGCCTTTGTCGGTAGAGACGATAGTGGCCTGGTGTCCGGCGCTGGCTACTTTGACCGCCAGCGTAGCCGCGAGATCGTCGGCTTCGTTGCCCTGGGCCCCCCAGCAGGGAACGCCATGCTGTTCAAATGCCGTACGCAGGGCTGGCATTTCGCTGTGCAGGTCGTCGGGCATAGGAGCGCGTCCGGCTTTGTAGTCGGGCAAACGCTGATGTCGCCAGCCGGTATTGCGCGCTTCGTCGTCAAACACCGCCACCACATGCGTGGGCTCGCTGTGGCGGATTAACTGCTCCAGCGCGTGGACGCAGGTATCCTTACAGGGCGTACCCTGTACTGCATGGATACGGCGAATCAGGTTAAGCGCGTCGACAATAAGCAAATGAACAGCCACAGATAATCTCCTTCCATCTTGTGAATAAAGGGTATCACTGTCGGCAGGATGAAACTACGCGCGGTGGGTGAAACGGGAAAGCGCCTCGCAAAAACGAGGCGCTAAAGGTTAGTCGCAGGCAACGATTTTCATCGCCAGGCCGCCGCGGGAGGTTTCGCGGTATTTGGCGTTCATGTCTTTACCGGTCTCGAACATGGTTTCGATAACCTTATCGAGGCAGACGCGCGGCTCGCTGGTGCGGCGCAGGGCCATACGCGCAGCGTTAACCGCTTTTACCGAGGCAATCGCGTTACGCTCAATGCAGGGGACTTGTACCTGTCCGGCAACCGGGTCGCAGGTAAGGCCAAGGTTGTGTTCCATACCGATTTCCGCCGCAATACAGACTTGCGCCGGGCTACCGCCAAGCAACTCAGCCAGACCTGCTGCAGCCATCGAGCAGGCCACGCCAACCTCACCCTGACAGCCCACTTCGGCGCCGGAGATAGACGCATTCATCTTATAGAGCGAACCAATCGCGCTGGTGACCAGCATATAGCGTGCCAGTGAGTTAGCGTTCACTTCGCGGATGAATTTGTCGTAGTAAGCCAGTACTGCCGGCACGATCCCGCACGCGCCATTGGTCGGTGCCGTTACCACACGTCCACCAGCGGCGTTCTCTTCGTTCACGGCCAGCGCGAACATATTGATCCAGTCCACGACCGCCATCGGGTCTGTGGTGGTCTTATCGGCGCTGACCAGCATGCGGCGCAGCGCGGCGGCACGACGTGGAACGCGCAGCTTACCCGGTAATACGCCTTCGGTCGTAATTCCGCGCTCGATCCCGCCACGCATCACTTCCCAGACGTTCGCAAAGTGCTGTTCGAGCTCTTCTTTGCTGTGCAGCGCCAGCTCGTTTTTCATCATCAGGCCAGAGAGCGACAGACCGCTCTCCTGACAATGGCGTTGCAGATCGGCTGCCGATTTGTACGGGTAAGGCACCGCCACAGTGTCGTTGCTGCTTTGCCCAAAGTGTTCTTCGTCGACGATAAAACCGCCGCCGATAGAGTAATAGGTTTTGCTGTGCAGGACTTTATCGCCAGCTAACGCGGTAATACGCATGCCATTTTCATGCAGCGACAGGTTATCCGCATGGAAATTCATGCAGTGGTCAACCGGGAACTCAACCTCATGTTCGCCGTTCGCCAGCAGCAGACGACCATGGGTATTCACGTCCTGGATAAAGCTCGGGATCGCATCAATATCGACGGTATCCGGCAGGTTACCCGCCAGCCCCATGATAATGGCGATATCCGTATGGTGACCTTTTCCGGTTAAGGAGAGGGAGCCGTAGACATCCACGACTACGCGGGTGGTGTCATGGAGAATGCCGTGTGAAATCAGATCGTCCGTGAATTGTTTACCGGCTTTCATTGGGCCAACAGTATGAGAGCTGGAGGGACCAATACCGATTTTGAAAATATCGAATACGCTAATCATGATGCGTCCGTTGCTTTCAGTCTGAAGAGGAGAGAGTGCGCCGCCCGAGGACGGCGCGAAAGGAATTAAGCGAACAGCGAGTAGAAGATAGCGGAGATGGCAATCAGGCCCATAATCACAACGAATACGTTGCTGATATGGCCGCTGTATTTACGCATCGCAGGCACTTTCTGAATCGCATACATCGGCATCAGGAACAGAATCATCGCGATAACCGGGCCGCCCAGGGTTTCAATCATCCCCAGGATGCTTGGGTTCAGGGTTGCAACCGCCCAGGTGGTCAGCAGCATAAACAGCGCAGTGATTTTGTTCAGCTTGTTGATTTCAATGCTCTTGCCTTTACCGCGCAGAGATTTAATCACCATACCGTTGAAGCCTTCACGTGCGCCCAGGTAGTGGCCCAGGAAGGATTTAGTGATCGCGATAATGGCGATAATTGGCGCCATCCAGGCAATCAGCGGTGCGTTAAAGTGGTTCGCCAGGTAAGAGAGAATAGAGATGTTCTGCTCTTTCGCCGCAGCCAGATCCGCCGGAGAGAGGCTCAGTACGCAGCTGAAGACGAAGAACATAACGGTCAGCACCATCATGATGTGCGCACGTGCCAGAATGCTGGAGCATTTCTTCTCTGCTTTATCGCCGTACTCTTCACGCTTCGCTACTGCGAAGGAGGAGATGATCGGCGAGTGGTTGAAGGAGAAGACCATCACCGGGATTGCCAGCCACAGGGTCAACAGCAAGCCGTTGCCGGTTGCGGAAGCGCTGCTCAGAGACAGGGTTTCCAGCGCTGCACCGTTCCACTGTGGGATCAGGTAGCAAGCCAGCAGCATCAGCGCCGCAACGAACGGGAAGACCAGCACGCTCATCGCTTTCACGATCATCTGCTCGCCGAAACGGACGATAGTCATCATGCCCACGATAAGGATCAGCGACAGAATGGCGCGCGGTGGCGGGGTCATCTGCAGTTGGTGCGTCATGAAGCTTTCAACCGTGTTGGTGATTGCTACGCTGTACACCAACAGAATCGGGTAAATCGCGAAGAAGTAGAGCAGGGTAATCAGTTTACCTGCGCCAACGCCGAAGTGCTCTTCAACCACTTCCGTGATGTCTTCACCCGGGTTTTTACCGGACAGGACGAAACGGGTCAGACCGCGGTGGGCAAAGTAGGTCATCGGGAAAGCGATGATCGCCATGATGATCAGCGGGATCAGACCGCCTACGCCTGCGTTGATTGGAAGGAACAGTACACCAGCGCCGATTGCTGTGCCGTACAGGCCAAGCATCCACATGGTATCCGTTTTGCGCCAGCCGCTTCGGGAATCAATCGAAGCAACGGTGCTGGTTTGAGTAGTTTCCATCTGTATCTCCTGGAGGAAGCGAATTGTCAGGTTTTTTAGTCGAATCCGATAAAAAAGTGCCCAACGGTAATATGAAATTCGTTTAGTGACGGTTTTTATATAATTTTTGCCCGTAACTATTGGCGGGCGGAAAGATACATTTTCGTTATGAATCCTTCAGTGATCTTGATCCCAATTGCAATAATCCACTTTTGAGATGCATATCTTTAGACCATTTATCTGCTAAAAAAACTTCAAAGCGAATTTACGGGCGCGAAGGCTACCATTAACGACATACAGGCTGAAAGCGTTACCAGAGAGATAGGTGGCTTACGCTGTAAAGATGGTGATTTTCAGGATATTCCAGCAAATAACCTTGATTAGTGGTGATATTTTCCGGTTACACATTCCAGGTAAACGTTTGCGCGCGTAGCGGAATGCGAAAAACTATAAGATTGAGGAATGATAGGGGTGTGTCTATATGCCTGATGACTATGAACAAGATGATGAGGGGCGCAGGGGAGGAAAATTGCCCGGCATGTTAACCGGGCAAAAGCAGATTAGGCGCAGATTTCGTAGCAGGGGATATAGGCAGAGCCCGGTAATTTCATACGATGCTGAGCAACGAAGCCCTGCAGCAGGTCGTCCATACGGCGCATCATTTCAGGATCGCCATGAATTTTATAAGGACCGTACGCCTCGATGGCGCGGATCCCGACCTCTTTCACGTTACCCGCCACGATGCCAGAGAAGGCACGACGCAGATCCGCAGCCAAAACTTCAACGGGCTGATCAGGGTAAAGTTTCAGGTTCGCCATATTTTCATGCGACGGTTCAAACGGGATCTGCAGATCCGGCGCGATACGGATAGACCAGTTAAAGCTGTAGGCATCCCCGGTTTCGCGACGGTTCTCTTTGACCAGCGGCATCGCTTTTTTCATCTGCCGCGCCACTTCCGCCGCGTCATCGATGATGATGCGATAGTGACGACGAGCCGCTTCGCCCAGCGTATGGACAATAAATTCATCCAGCACGCGGAAGTAATCTGCGCTCTCTTTCGGGCCGGTGAGGATTAGCGGCAACACCTGATCCTTGTTCTCCGGGTGCATCAGAATGCCGAGCAAGTACAGCAGCTCTTCTGCGGTACCTACCCCGCCCGGGAAGATGATTATACCGTGCGCAATACGGACAAACGCCTCAAGGCGTTTTTCGATATCCGGCATGATAATCAGTTCGTTAACCAGCGGGTTAGGCGGCTCAGCGGCAATGATCGAGGGTTCGGTCATCCCGATAAAACGCCCCTCTTTGTAGCGCTGCTGGGCATGGCCTACGGCAGCCCCTTTCATTGGCGCTTCCATAGCGCCCGGGCCGCAGCCGGTGCAGATATTCAGTTCACGCAGGCCCAGTTGGGTTCCCACCCGACGGGCATATAAATATTCGGTTTCGTTGATGGAGTGGCCACCCCAGCAGACGACCATACTCGGCGCTTCGCCCACGTGCAGGGCACGGGCGTTACGTAAAATAGAAAAGACCAGGTTAGTAATGTGGGTCGAGCTTTCCAGATCCAGATGCTGGAATCGCCCGGCGTTGCTGATTTGGCCATTAACAAACAGGATGTCACGCAGCACCGCAAAGAGGTTCGCCTGCAGGGAGCGAATAATGCGCCCATCCACAAAGGCATCTTCCGGAGGATTAATCAGTTCCAGCTTCACGCCGCGTTCGCGACGCAGGACGTTAATGTCAAAACTTTCGAAGCGCGAGAGCAGCTCTTTGCTGTTATCGGTCAGGCTTCCGGAGTTCAGAACGGCAAGTGAACAGTTGCGAAACAGTTGATAAAGATCGCTGCTGGCCGTGCTTTTAAGCATGTCCACTTCCAGCTGCGACAACATATCCATAGAGCCAAGCGGGCTAATATGTGTAATCAAGTGAGCTCCTTATGGGACGTTTATCGTCATTCCCTGTTGATTACAATAGCCCTGGCTTATGACCTTTCACAACCTAAAGCGCGGAACAGACCGCGCATTATTGTGAAATTATTTACTTTACTGACGGACCAGGCGGCCGGTGGCCGGCACAAAATTGCTGTTACTGCGCCAAGGATTGATATCCAGGCCGCCGCGGCGGGTATAGCGGGCGTACACGCTCAGGGACTCTGGCTGACAGAAGTGCAGAATGTCATTAAAAATCCGCTCTACGCACTGCTCGTGAAATTCGTTGTGATGACGGAAAGAGACGAGGTAGCGCAGCAGTTTTTCACGATCGATTTTGCCACCGCGGTACTGAATCTGTACAGAGCCCCAGTCCGGCTGATGGGTGATCAGACAGTTAGATTTCAGCAGGTGGCTCACCAGGGTCTCTTCCACTACATCGCCGCTGGCAGCATCTTGCAGATAAGCGGTGTCAAATTCGTAGTTGTCGATGTCGATGGCCTGCTCGTCGATACAGGTACCGTGCAGGTGGGCGATGGGCTGGCCTTCCAGTTCATGCAGGCGATAGAGCGCCACCGTCACCTTACCCTGGGCGCAGGCGCTTAAATCGCGCTGCAAGGTTTCTTGTACCTCTTCCCAGCTCGTGAATCGCGTCTGATTAAAGCTATTGAGATAGAGCTTAAAGCTTTTGGACTCCACCAGATTCACGCTGGTGTAGTCCAGTTCGACATGGCCCACCGCTACTTGCGGCAGGCCGCGCGCATTGAGCCATGAAAGCTCGTACAGCGTCCAGATATCACCGCCATGGAAGGGGAGAGCATCTGCGCTCAGCCCCAGCGGATCGCGGTTCAGGCTACGCGGCACGCCCTGGAGCAGGCTGGCGTCATAGACATCACGATAATCGGTGGTTTTACCCAATGTTAAGCCCGTCAGGGCCTGATTTCCTTCGTAAGACATGTTTCATTGTCGCTTTAACGGTAAACTATAGGGCTGAGTGTATCCTGGCTTAAGTGAAGAGAGAAATCGGTGGAAAAAGAGATCGCAGCTGCCCTGAAGGGCTTTACCACACGTTATTGCGATGCCTGGCATGATCAAAAGGGCACCTGGCCGCAAAGCGAAGAGTACGTAGGGGTTCCCTCTCCGTGCATCATCAGCACCTGCGACGGCGCGGTCATCTGGCAGCCGCAACCTTTCACGGCTGAGCAGAATGTAAAAGGCATTGAACGGGCGATGGACATTGTGGTACAACCAGCCGTTACTGCTTTCTATACCTCACAGTTTGCCGGGGATATGGGCGCCAGATTTGGCAATTGCACGATGATGTTGCTGCAAAGCTGGAGCGAAACCGATTTCCAGCGTGTGCAGGAAAATCTGATTGGCCATCTGGTCACACAGAAACGCCTTAAGTTATCGCCTACGCTTTTTATTGCCACACTGGATAGCGAGCTGGACGTAATTTCCCTGTGCAACCTTTCCGGCGAGGTGATTAGAGAGACGCTCGGCACCCGCCAACGTGAAGTTCTCGCAAATAATCTTGCGGATTTCCTCAATCAACTACAGCCCGTCGTGTAATCCGGAATACTACTCGTCTTGTAAGAGATCTCTTACAAAGCTTGTGAGAGATCGCTGGAATCTTCTTAAGATAGTTTTTCAGATAATTCTTTTTATCTTCTTATAATCAACCATTTATATGGTAGCACACGCTGCTATTCACTTAGCGCCGCCTTCGTCAGGCTTACAGCATGCCTTGTAAGACGAAGCGGAATGGCGGATTCTATATTCGTTGACAGGAAGTCAACACCAGCAACGAACATCAGGATGATGGCGTTACTAAAGCAGGACACGTCAGGAAGGCGTTACAAGGAAGGCTTCTGGACGAAGCAAAGCGGAACACGCAGGACGCGTAAGGGACACCTCCAGGAAGGAGAACGAGAGCCGGTCAGGATGCCCGGTGGGTCAGGAAGGCCAGGACGTCTCAGGATGGACAATCACACCAGGACGGTGTGATGCAGGATGCAGCGGTAAACGGATGACCAGGCCTTCGAGTCAGAGGAAAAGTTGTCACGGATGAGCAGGGAGCACGAAAAGTAGCTGGATTGCTGCGAAACGAACCGGGAGCACTGTTTTTACAGTGCTCCCTTTTTTTATTTCTGCGCGGTCTTTGCTATGCTGCGCGCCGTTCAGATTTTCAGTGGAGGTGATATGACCCATCACGAAAGCGTGCGCGCGCAGTTGCACGCACTCGAAGCCCTAATGCAGGCGCAGCAGCTCTGGCAAACAGCGGCGCCAGCGCCAGAGGCGTTTGCCAGTACGCAGCCATTCTGCCTGGACACCCTGGCACCGTTTGAGTGGCTGCAGTGGGTAATGATCCCGCGACTGCACGCTCTGCTTGATAGCGGTCATCCGCTGCCGCAAGCTTTTGCCGTTGCACCCTATTACGAAATGGCGCTGGATGCCGCCCACCCCGCACGCGATGCGCTGCTGGCGGAACTCGAGGCGCTCGACGCCCTGTTCGGCGGCAAAGCATGATTGAAATCCTTTATCAGGATGAGTGGCTGGTGGCGGTGAATAAGCCCTCCGGCTGGCTTGTGCACCGCAGCTGGCTCGATCGCGATGAAAAAGTGGTGGTGATGCAAACCGTGCGCGACCAGATTGGGCAGCACGTATTTACTGTCCATCGTCTCGATCGCCCTACCTCTGGTGTCCTGCTGATGGGGCTTTCCAGCGAGGCCGGGCGCCTGTTGTCGCAGCAATTCGAACAGCATCAGATCCAGAAACGTTACCACGCTATTGTGCGCGGCTGGTTAACGGAGACGGCGACCCTCGATTACCCGCTGGTGGAAGAGCTGGATAAAATCGGCGATAAATACGCGCGCGAAGACAAAGACCCACAGCCTGCGGTGACGCACTATCGCGGCTTTGCCACCACCGAAATGGCTGTGGCTACCAGTAAATTCCCCACTACCCGATACAGTCTGGTGGAGCTGGAGCCCAAAACCGGGCGCAAACATCAACTTCGTCGTCATCTGGCCCACCTCCGCCACCCGATTATCGGCGACAGCAAGCATGGCGACCTGCGCCAGAACCGCAGCGCCGCAGAACATTTTGGCTGCAATCGTCTGATGCTGCATGCCAGCCAGCTGAGTCTGACGCATCCTTTCACCGGCGAGCCGCTGGTTATCCGCGCCGGGCTGGATGAGGTATGGATGCAGGCCCTGTCACAGTTTGGCTGGCGTGGACAACTCCCCGAAAATGAAAGGGTTGAGTTTGCTGCCGCCAACGTTCAGGATGAACAGCAAACGCATTCAACGTAGGGAGTCATGTATGGCTGAGGTCGGAATTTTTGTCGGCACGATGTACGGCAACGCGCTACTGGTCGCCGAAGAGGCCGAGACCATCCTTGGTGAGATGGGCCATAAAGCGACGGTGTATGAAGATCCTGAGCTGGCCGACTGGCAGAAGTATCAGGGGCAGTTTGCGCTGGTCGTCACGTCCACTACCGGGCAGGGCGATCTGCCGGACAGTATTGTTCCGCTGTTCCGGGGGCTTAAAGATCTGGGATACCAGCCTGAGATGCGCTACGGCATTATCGCGCTCGGTGACAGCAGCTACGCCAACTTCTGCGGTGGCGGTAAGCTGTTCGATGCCCTGTTACAGGAGCAGAGTGCTAAGCGCGTGGGCGACATGCTGATGATTGACGCCGCCGAGCATCCTGAACCCGAGAGCGAATCCAACCCCTGGGTTGAACACTGGGGCACACTTCTCGGTTAAAGGCTGGCCCTCCCGCACCGGGAGGGCTTTCTATTGCGTCAAGCGACCTGTTTCACATTCTTCTCTTTCTTCCCCCCACTTTTTCACTTCAGCCACGTTTCCGTGAACTGCCTTCCATTGGGTTGGGCTTATGCCAAAAACAACCTGCATGCGATCCGCCAATGTTGTGGTGTTGCACGGTGAGGGAGAGGTTGTCCCTTTCTTATACTTTTCTCGCCAGTTAAAAAATATGCAGCCAACAAGGCAAATATGACCTTGAGTACAAAAACTGCAAAACACTAACACGTCATTCTGATTACCCTACAGGTTGTGCTGTTCAGAATGAACGTAGCGATAAAAGCTATGATTCAGGAGTGCAACAATGAGTACATTTAGCCACGCGGCGAGCAGCGCTGAGAAGCGCACTAACGCTCGCTACTGGATAGTGGTGATGTTGTTTATCGTCACATCCTTTAACTATGGCGACCGCGCCACCCTGTCAATTGCCGGTTCAGAGATGGCAAAAGATATCGGGCTCGATCCCGTCGGTATGGGTTATGTTTTCTCCGCTTTCTCATGGGCCTATGTTATTGGCCAGATCCCCGGCGGCTGGTTGCTTGACCGCTTCGGCTCCAAACGCGTCTATTTCTGGTCCATCTTTATCTGGTCCATGTTTACCCTGCTGCAGGGGTTCGTCGATATCTTTAGCGGTTTTGGCATTATCGTTGCGCTCTTTACGCTGCGCTTCCTGGTCGGGCTGGCAGAAGCGCCATCGTTCCCGGGAAACAGTCGAATCGTGGCGGCCTGGTTCCCGGCGCAGGAGAGGGGAACGGCGGTGGCGATCTTTAACTCGGCGCAATACTTTGCCACGGTTATTTTTGCACCGATCATGGGTTGGCTGACTCACGAAGTGGGCTGGTCGCACGTGTTCTTCTTCATGGGCGGACTGGGGATCGTAATCAGCTTTATCTGGCTGAAAGTGATCCACGAGCCGAACCAACACCCTGGCGTGAATAAAAAAGAGCTGGAGTACATTGCTGAAGGCGGCGCGCTGATCAACATGGATCAGAAAAACGAGAAAGTAAAAGTGCCGTTCAGCCAGAAATGGGGGCAGATCAAACAGCTCATCGGCTCGCGCATGATGATCGGCATCTATCTGGGTCAATACTGTATCAACGCCCTGACCTATTTCTTTATCACCTGGTTCCCGGTCTATCTGGTGCAGGCGCGCGGCATGTCGATTCTGAAAGCGGGTTTTGTCGCCTCTGTTCCGGCGGTCTGCGGCTTTATTGGTGGGGTACTGGGCGGGGTCATTTCCGACTGGCTGATGCGTCGTACCGGTTCGCTGAATATTGCGCGCAAAACCCCCATCGTACTGGGCATGCTGCTCTCCATGACCATGATCTTCTGCAACTATGTAAGCGCCGAGTGGATGATTATCGGCTTTATGGCGATGGCCTTCTTCGGCAAGGGCATCGGTGCGCTGGGATGGGCCGTCATGGCCGATACCGCGCCAAAAGAGATCAGCGGCCTGAGCGGCGGTCTGTTCAACATGTTCGGCAATATCTCCGGTATCGTTACCCCGATTGCCATTGGTTACATCGTGGGAACCACGGGCTCCTTTAACGGCGCGCTGATTTATGTGGGCGTTCATGCTCTGGTCGCCGTACTGAGCTACCTGGTGCTGGTGGGAGATATTAAACGTATTGAGCTGAAACCTGTGGGAGAACGCGCCTGATGAACACTCAAGCAAGCCCCATTGTGACGGATATGCAGGTTATCCCTGTCGCCGGCCAGGACAGTATGCTGCTGAATATCGGCGGTGCGCACCATGCTTACTTCACCCGTAACATCGTGGTGCTGACGGATAACGCCGGGAATACCGGTGTCGGTGAAGCGCCGGGCGGCGAAGTTATTTATCAGACGCTGGTGGATGCCACTTCGCTGGTGGTAGGGCAAGAGGTCGCCCGCCTGAATAAAGTGGTGCAACAGGTACATAAGGGCAATCAGTCCGCAGATTTCGATACCTTTGGCAAAGGTGCCTGGACCTTTGAACTGCGGGTCAACGCGGTGGCGGCGCTGGAGGCCGCGCTGCTTGATCTGCTGGGGAAAGCGCTGCATGTGCCGGTCTGCGAACTGCTTGGTCCGGGCAAACAGCGCGATGCGGTCACGGTGCTGGGTTATCTGTTCTATGTCGGGGATCGCAACAAAACCGATCTGCCTTATCTGGCGCATACGCCTGGCAGCCATGACTGGTATCACCTGCGCCATCAGGAGGCGCTCTCCAGCGAGGCTGTGGTCCGCCTGGCCGAGGCGGCGCAAGATCGTTACGGTTTTAAAGATTTCAAACTGAAGGGCGGCGTGCTGCCGGGCGAACAGGAGATCGACAGCATTCGGGCGCTGAAAAAGCGTTTCCCTGAGGCGCGAATCACCGTGGACCCTAATGGTGCCTGGCTGCTGGACGAGGCTATCGCGCTGTGTAAAGGGCTGGGGGATGTCCTGACCTACGCGGAAGATCCGTGTGGGGCAGAGCAGGGCTTCTCCGGACGCGAGGTGATGGCGGAATTTCGCCGCGCTACCGGACTGCCAGTGGCCACCAACATGATCGCGACAAACTGGCGTGAAATGGGTCATGCGGTGATGCTGAACTCGGTCGATATCCCGCTGGCTGACCCCCATTTCTGGACCCTCTCCGGCGCAGTGCGCGTTGCGCAACTGTGCGACGACTGGGGCCTAACCTGGGGCTGCCACTCCAATAACCACTTTGATATCTCGCTGGCGATGTTTACCCACGTGGGGGCCGCCGCGCCCGGTAAGCCGACCGCCATCGATACGCACTGGATTTGGCAGGAGGGCGATGCGCGCCTGACCAAAAATCCTCTGGAAATTAAGAACGGCATGATTGCTGTTCCGGATGCGCCGGGTCTCGGCGTAGAGCTTGACTGGGATCAGATCCATAAAGCCAATGCGCTGTATAAAAAGCTGCCTGGTGGGGCGCGTAATGACGCAGGCCCGATGCAGTATCTCATCCCCGGCTGGACATTTGATCGCAAACGCCCGGCGTTTGGTCGCCACTGATTAAAAGGATTGAACTATGAGTACTTTTTCTACCCCTGTCGTCACCTCCATGCAGGTTATTCCGGTCGCCGGCCATGACAGCATGTTAATGAACCTGAGCGGCGCACATGCCCCGTTCTTCACCCGTAACATCGTGATCATTAAAGACAACGCTGGCCATACTGGCGTGGGTGAGATTCCGGGCGGTGAGAAGATCCGCA
The DNA here is from genome assembly GCF_002430365.1 of Leclercia sp. UBA5958. Lineage (NCBI taxonomy): Bacteria > Pseudomonadati > Pseudomonadota > Gammaproteobacteria > Enterobacterales > Enterobacteriaceae > Leclercia > Leclercia sp. UBA5958. Next base: position 444,553 of record NZ_DJCE01000004.1, read on the forward strand.
AAACGCTGGAAGATGCGATTCCGTTGGTGGTGGACAAACCGCTGGGTGAATACAAAAACATCCTTAACGTAGTACGTAGCACCTTTGCCGATCGTGATGCGGGCGGGCGTGGTCTACAAACCTTTGACCTGCGTACGACCATCCATGTGGTCACGGGGATTGAAGCGGCGCTGCTTGATCTGCTCGGTCAGCACCTGGGCGTCAACGTTGCCTCTCTGCTGGGCGACGGTCAACAGCGCAGCGAAGTGGAGATGCTGGGCTACCTGTTCTTTGTGGGCAATCGCAAACTGACCCCGCTGCCGTATCAAAGCCAGCCGGATGAGAAACTCGACTGGTATCGCATCCGTCACGAGGAGGCGATGACTCCGGATGCGGTGGTGCGTCTGGCAGAGGCAGCCTATGAAAAATATGGCTTTAACGATTTCAAACTGAAAGGGGGCGTGCTGGCTGGTGAAGAAGAGGCTGAGGCCATTACCGCACTGGCAAAACGTTTCCCGCAGGCGCGCGTGACGCTGGATCCCAACGGGGCCTGGTCGCTGGAAGAGGCCATCCGCATTGGTAAACAGCTGAAAGGGGTACTGGCCTACGCGGAAGATCCGTGCGGTGCCGAACAGGGCTTCTCAGGCCGTGAAGTGATGGCGGAGTTCCGCCGCGCGACGGGCCTGCCCACCGCTACTAATATGATCGCTACCGACTGGCGTCAAATGGGGCACACGCTCTCGCTGCAGTCGGTCGATATTCCGCTGGCCGATCCGCACTTCTGGACGATGCATGGTTCCGTGCGGGTGGCGCAGATGTGTCACGAGTTCGGCCTGACCTGGGGTTCACACTCCAATAACCACTTCGATATCTCGCTGGCGATGTTTACCCACGTGGCCGCCGCGGCACCGGGGACGATTACCGCTATCGATACCCACTGGATCTGGCAGGAGGGGAACCAGCGTCTGACCAAAGAGCCGTTTGAGATCAAGGGCGGGATGGTGCAGGTGCCGTCGAAGCCGGGTCTTGGCGTTGAACTGGATATGGATCAGGTAATGAAAGCCCACGAGTTGTATCAGAAGCACGGGCTGGGCGCGCGTGATGACGCGATGGGCATGCAGTATCTGATCCCAAACTGGACGTTTGATAACAAACGCCCCTGCATGGTGCGTTAAGCCGCATGCCGGCTCCTGACGGGGCCGGCATCTCCTCCGATTATTCGGGTGTAAGCTAACGAGAGTTAACAGGCGTAAGGACGGCTTATGAAAATAGTGATTGCACCGGACTCATACAAAGAAAGTTTGAGTGCTCTGGCAGTCGCAACGGCGATTGAGCAAGGTTTTTGCGAGATTTTTCCCACGGCAGAGTACGTCAAACTGCCGGTTGCTGATGGCGGTGAAGGCACCGTCGAAGCAATGGTGGCCGCCACTCAGGGCGAAATTGTTCACGTGCGCGTAACCGGGCCGCTGGGCGAAAGCGTTGAGGGGTTTTATGGCCGCTCGGGTGACAAAGAGAGCGCCTTTATTGAAATGGCTGCGGCGAGCGGCCTTGAACTGGTTGCCCCTTCTCAACGTAATCCACTCAAAACCACCTCCTGGGGAACCGGAGAGCTGATCCGCCATGCGCTGGATGCGGGCGTTAACCATATCATTATCGGCATCGGCGGCAGCGCAACCAACGACGGCGGTGCCGGTATGGTGCAGGCGCTGGGGGCGAAGCTTCTTAACGCGCAGGGTGAGCCAATTGGCCCCGGCGGCGAGGCGCTGGAGAACATTTCACGCATTGATATTAGCGGTCTGGATAAACGGCTGGCCGGGTGCCGCATTGATGTGGCCTGTGACGTGACCAATCCGCTCACCGGCAAGGAGGGGGCTACCGCCGTCTTTGGCCCACAAAAAGGGGCGACCCCTGAGATGATCGCGCGGCTGGATAAGGCGCTGGAACACTATGCGCAGGTGATCGCCCGGGATCTCGACGTTGATGTACTCAGCCTCGAAGGTGGGGGGGCTGCGGGGGGGATGGGTGCCGCACTCTACGCGTTCTGTGGAGCGCACCTGCGTCAGGGAATCGAGATCGTGACCGACGCGCTAGATCTTGATCGGCAGGTGGCCGATGCGGATCTGGTGATCACCGGTGAAGGGCGCATCGACAGCCAGACCATACACGGCAAAGTGCCCGTCGGCGTGGCGAAAATCGCTAAACGTTACAACAAGCCGGTTATCGGCATCGCCGGCAGCCTGACCGCCGACGTGGGCGTAGTACATGACCACGGACTGGATGCCGTCTTTAGCGTCCTCTATACCATCTGCACGCTGGAAGAGGCGCTGGAAAACGCCAGCGAGAATGTTCGCATGACGGCCCGCAACGTTGCGGCGGTAATGAAAGTGGGAATGGGAGCCTGAGCTCCCTTTGCTCCCGCTGGCGGTTACAACACCAGGATTTTGGTGGCTTCCCGCGTGACGTTATCCATCTCATCCAGCAGTTCCAGAAACTCAGGCTCCAGCTCGCTTTCCGGGGTGCCGGAACGTAACTGCTGTTCCAGTAGCTGACAGAGATTTTTCAGACGCGGTACGCCGCTATAGCCGCAGCTGCCATGCAGCTTATGGATGGCTTCAAGCAGATCCGGCGGATTTTCTCCAACCAGTTGTTCTTCCACCTTGTTGCGAATTTCCGGCAGGAAAGCGATCAGCATTTGCAGCATCTCCCTGGCGAGATCCGGTTTCCCCGCCGCCTGGCGTAATGCCAGCTGCCAGTCGAAGGTAGCGTTATTGTTTATCGCCGGCTCCGGGCTTTCAGGCGGGGCAATCCAGCTGGTGGTTGTCGGGCCGGGCTTGTAGCGCAGCAGCAGGCTATGCAGCTTCTCTTCATCGATCGGCTTGGCCAGATAGTCATTCATGCCTGCGCCGAGCAGCTTCTCCTTCTGTCCGGCCATCGCGTGCGCCGTAACGGCAATCACCGGCGTTTGCTGCTGGTGCGGCAGTTGACGAATTAGTTCGCAGGCGCGGATGCCATCCATGTCGGGCATCTGAATATCCATCAGAATCAGATCAAACTGCATCTGCCGGGCGCGCTCCACCGCTTTTGCCCCGCTTTCGCACAGTTCAATATGCTGTACCTGATCTTCCAGCAGTACGCCAATAAGCTTCAGGTTTGCCGGGTTATCGTCCACCGCCATCACCGTCATCGACAGCTTGCTCTCATCGTTCACCAGCGGCACGGCATAATGATTCAGACGACAATATTCAGTCAGTGCTGGCAACAGGCGCGTGGAGGTGAGCGGTTTTAACAGACAGGCCGCGGCGCCGTCATGCTTCAGCTCTTCGGCGTTAATCTGGGCGTGGCAGGGGAGAGCTAACAGCAGGTAATCGGTCATGGACGCGGCTTTTGCCAGCCGCTCCTGCTGCATGGTCAGTTCACCGGTAATGGTCACCGGGATCCCCATCAGCAGAATATCGTAATGGTCTTGCGGCAGCGCCGAGAAGGTCGGGCTGTAAATCACCTCCAGCGGGGTGATGCTGAGCACATCCAGCGTGCTCTGAGCCGCGGCGGTATTCGGCTCAACGTAAGCCAGCCGCTTGCCCCGCAGGCAGTCCATGACCGGGCCATCGGTCACCACATTGGGGTTAAGATCGAGATTGATATGGAACCAGAAGGTGGAGCCCCGGTTCGGCTGACTGTGGAAGGAGATATCCCCGCCCATCTCTTTCACCAGCTTCTGGGTGATGACCAGACCCAGCCCGGTACCGCCATGGCGCCGCGAAATGCTGGCATCCGCCTGACGAAATGCCTGGAACAGCCGGGACTGATCGCGCTCAGGAATGCCAATGCCGGTGTCGCGGATCTGCACTTCAATCTGCACTTTAGTGTTACTGAGCGCGCGTTTCTCCACGAGGACGTCGATATTGCCGCTTTCGGTAAATTTGATGGCATTGCCCACCAGATTCGTGATCACCTGCTGTAGGCGCAGCGGGTCGCCAATCACGTTGTCCGGCACATCATTCTTGATGTTCAGCGTTAACTCCAGCCCCTTGTCATGGGAGGAGTGGGCCAGTAGCGTGACCACTTCATCCAGCGTGTTACGTAGCGGGAAGGGGATGCTCTCCAGAATCAGCTTGCCCGCTTCCAGCTTCGAGAAGTCGAGCACATCGTTAATGATAGTCAGCAGGTTATTCGCCGAACGCTCGATGGTATGCAGATGATCGCGCTGGGTTGGATTAAGCTCCGTTTTCAGCGTCAGGCGGGTAAAGCCAATCACGCCATTCAGTGGCGTACGCAGCTCGTGCGACATATTGGCCAGGAACTCAGATTTAATGCGCGCCGCCTCCTGGGCACGCTTTTTGGCCAGATCCAGCTCGACGTTCTGGATCTCCATCTGCTCCAGGGTTTCACGTAAATCAGAGGTGGCCTGGTCAACGTTGTGCTGCATCTCCTCGTGGTAGGCAGCCAGCGACATCGCCATGGAGTTAATGCCGTTTTTCAACATATCCAGCTCGCCGAGCATAAATCCTTCAACGCGGCTATCAAGCTGACCCCGACGAATACGGTCAACGGTGTTCACCATGTTGCGGATAGGGCTGGTCACGTCGCGCATCAGGCGCCAGCCAAAGATCAGGGCGATACCGATACAGAAGAGCATCATCACCGAGGAGATGAAAATTTCTTTGTACTGCTGGAGCCGCACGGACTTAAGATCCAACTCCAGCGCCACATATCCCAGCATATTACTGCTGGTTTTCGCATCCGATACGGCGGATTCATCAGGCGAATAGCTTTCGGAGATAATCGGGGTGCGTAAAATCATGGTATCGCCGCGGCGCACCACGCTCAGCCTGCGGGGAAACGGCGTGTTATCCGGGATTTTTAGCGTGCCAGGATCAAGGTGGAAATTTGAGGTCACGAACAGACGGTTATGTTCGTCATAGACGGAAATGGCTCGCACGATCTCCGAATGACGCCGGTGTAACACGCTAATAAGCTGGCCGATTGACTCGCGATTTTGCAAGTTCATACCGTATTCACTGGAGACGGCCAGCGGTTCGATAATGCTGGCTCCTGCGTCTTCCAGCTGACGCTGCAGGTCATGATAGCGGTGCACAACAAAGAAGATGCTCAGAAGCAAACCGATGAGAACGGTCGGGGCGAGGATCAAAATCATCATGCGCGCACGCAGGCTGTAGTTGGTCATGGAGTTCCGTTATGGGACAATTAGAGTCAATAAGTTCATACGAGATAAATCCCGACAATGGCGCAATTCTACTCTGCAAAGCGACGCGTGACGACGCGTCAGATCATAACTGTTGATGTCACCGACCTTGATCCCTTCGGTCAGGGTGTGGCGCGCCATAACGGTAAGGCGTTATTTATTCCGGGTTTATTACCGGGTGAACGGGCGGAAATCACCCTGACGGAAGAGAAACGTCAGTATGCCCGCGGCCAGGTAAAACGCCGCCTGAATGATAGCCCCGAACGCGAAATCCCGCGTTGTCCGCACTTTGGCGTCTGTGGCGGTTGCCAGCAACAGCATGCCAGCATTGCCCTGCAAGAGAAAAGCAAAAGCAGCGCGCTGGCGCGTTTATTGAAAAATGAGGTCAACGAGATTATCGCCGACAAGCCCTGGGGTTATCGGCGTCGTGCGCGGCTGAGCCTTAACTATCAGCCGAAAACAGAACGCCTGGAAATGGGTTTTCGTAAAGCCAACTCCAGCGATATTGTTGACGTCAAACAGTGCCCCGTTCTTGCGCCCCAACTTGAGGCATTGCTCCCCGCGGTGCGCGAATGTCTCTCCGGACTGGAGGGTGTGCGTCATCTCGGCCACGTAGAACTGGTGCAGGCGAACAACGGGCCAATGATGGTCTTGCGCCATACCGCGCCGCTCAGTGCGAAAGATCGCGAAAAACTGGAACGCTTTTCGCATTCCCATCAGCTTGCGCTTTATCTCGCTCCGCAAAGCGAGATACTTGAGCAGCTTAGCGGTGAAAGCCCCTGGTATGATTCAGACGGGCTACGCTTAACGTTCAGCCCACGCGATTTTATTCAGGTCAACGACGGGGTTAACCAGCAAATGGTGGAGACCGCAATGGCCTGGCTTGACGTTCAGCGTGACGACCGGGTACTGGATCTGTTTTGTGGGATGGGTAACTTCACCTTGCCGCTGGCCACGCGGGCACAGAGCGTGGTGGGGGTCGAAGGGGTGGCAGCGCTGGTGGAAAAAGGGCGTGACAATGCCCGTCACAATGAGCTGAACAACGTGACATTCTTTCATGAGAACCTGGAAGAGGATGTCACGCAGCAGCCCTGGGCGAAGCACGGTTTCGATAAAATCCTGCTCGACCCGGCACGCGCTGGCGCGCCTGGCGTGATGCAGCATATTATTAAACTCGCGCCAACGCGCGTGGTTTATGTCTCCTGCAATCCGGCGACGCTTGCCCGGGATAGTGAGGCATTATTGCGTGCGGGTTACCAAATTACGCGTCTGGCAATGCTGGATATGTTCCCGCACACTGGACACCTGGAATCCATGGCGTTGTTTGAGCACATCGATTAGTTTCGGCTTGTCGAATTCGACAGGCACGGTCCCAAAAGGAGAGGACAATGGTTGCGGTAAGAAGTGCACATCTCAATAAAGCTGGTGAGTTTGACCCACAAAAATGGATCGCAAGTCTGGGGATTTCCAGCCAGCAGTCGTGTGAACGCTTAACCGAAACCTGGGCCTATTGTCTGCGCACCACCCAAGGGCATCCCGATGCCGAGCTGCTGCTGTGGCGCGGCGTAGAGATGGTGGAGATCCTCTCCATGCTGAGCATGGATATTGACACTTTGCTCGCCGCCATGCTCTTCCCGCTGGCCGACGCCGAGGTGGTCTCCGAAGAGGTGCTGCGCGAAAGCGTCGGTAAGTCGATCGTCTCGCTGATACACGGCGTACGTGACATGGCGGCTATCCGCCAGCTTAAAGCAACCCATACCGACTCCGTCTCTTCCGAACAGGTCGATAACGTTCGCCGTATGCTGCTGGCCATGGTGGATGACTTCCGCTGCGTGGTCATTAAGCTTGCCGAACGCGTGGCCCATCTGCGCGAAGTCAAAGATGCGCCGGAAGACGAACGCGTGCTGGCGGCGAAAGAGTGCACCAATATCTATGCGCCGCTGGCGAACCGTCTGGGGATCGGCCAACTGAAATGGGAGCTGGAGGATTACTGCTTCCGCTACCTGCATCCGGCGGAATACAAACGTATCGCTAAGCTGTTGCACGAACGCCGTATCGACCGCGAACACTACATCGAGGAGTTTGTCGGCGGCTTACGTAAGTCGATGAAAGAAGAGGGCGTGAAGGCCGAAGTCTATGGCCGGCCGAAGCATATCTACAGCATCTGGCGCAAAATGCAGAAAAAGCATCTCGCCTTTGATGAGCTGTTTGATGTGCGCGCCGTGCGAATCGTGGCCGAGCGCCTGCAGGACTGTTACGCCGCGCTGGGGATTGTTCACACCCATTACCGCCACATGCCGGATGAGTTTGACGACTACGTCGCGAACCCGAAACCGAACGGCTACCAGTCGATCCACACCGTGGTGCTGGGGCCGGGCGGCAAACCGGTGGAGATCCAGATCCGTACCAAACAGATGCACGAAGAGTCCGAATTGGGCGTCGCCGCGCACTGGAAATATAAAGAGGGTACCTCAGGCGGGGCGCGTTCCGGCCATGAAGATCGCATCGCCTGGCTGCGTAAGCTGATTGCGTGGCAGGAGGAGATGGCCGACTCCGGCGAAATGCTGGATGAGGTGCGCAGCCAGGTCTTTGATGACCGGGTCTATGTCTTTACGCCGAAGGGCGACGTGGTGGATCTGCCCGCAGGATCGACCCCGCTCGATTTTGCCTACCATATTCACAGCGATGTAGGCCATCGCTGCATCGGCGCCAAAATTGGTGGCCGTATCGTGCCGTTTACCTATCAGCTGCAGATGGGCGATCAGATTGAAATCATCACCCAGAAACAGCCGAACCCCAGCCGTGACTGGCTCAACCCGAACCTGGGCTATGTCACCACCAGCCGGGGACGGTCGAAAATCCACGCCTGGTTCCGTAAACAGGATCGTGACAAAAACATCCTCGCCGGCCGCCAGATTCTGGACGATGAGCTGGAGCATTTAGGTATTCACCTGAAAGAGGCGGAAAAACACCTCCTGCCACGCTACAACTTCAACGAGCTGGATGAGCTGCTGGCCGCCATCGGTGGGGGCGACATCCGTCTTAACCAGATGGTCAACTTCCTGCAGGCCCAGTTTAATAAGCCGAGCGCGGAAGAGCAGGATGCGGCAGCACTGAAACAACTGCAGCAGAAAACCTACGTGCCGCCGCAGCACCATAGCAAGGATAATGGCCGGGTGGTGGTTGAGGGCGTGGGGAATCTGATGCACCACATTGCCCGCTGCTGCCAGCCTATTCCCGGCGACGAAATTGTGGGCTTTATCACCCAGGGGCGCGGGATCTCCATTCATCGCGCGGACTGCGATCAACTGGCAGAGCTGCAATCCCATGCGCCGGAACGCATCGTCGATGCCGTCTGGGGGGAAAGCTACTCTGCGGGCTATTCGCTGGTGGTGCGGGTCTCCGCCAATGACCGCAGCGGTCTGCTGCGCGATATCACTACCATTCTGGCGAATGAAAAGGTCAACGTTCTCGGGGTTGCCAGCCGCAGCGATACGCGTCAGCAGCTGGCCACCATTGATATGACGATCGAAATTTATAACCTGCAGGTGCTGGGCCGCGTGCTCGGTAAGCTGAACCAGGTGCCGGATGTGATTGACGCGCGTCGTCTGCACGGCGGCTAATCCTCCTTTTTTGTTAGCCGGGTAGGGCGCGCTCGCTCACCCGGCTCTTTTTTTATCAGGACAGAATTATGACTCAAATCGACCGCCTGCTTGGCATCATGCAGCGCCTGCGCGACCCGGAAAATGGCTGCCCGTGGGACAAAGAGCAGACCTTTGCCACCATCGCACCTTATACCCTGGAAGAGACTTACGAAGTGCTGGATGCTATCTCCCGCGAAGATTTCGACGATCTGCGCGGTGAGCTGGGCGACCTGCTGTTTCAGGTGGTCTTTTACGCCCAGATGGCGCAGGAAGAAGGGCGTTTTGATTTTAACGACATCTGTGCGGCCATCAGCGACAAGCTCGAACGCCGTCATCCGCATATTTTTGGCGACGCGACGGCCGAAAACAGCAGCGAGGTTCTTGCCCGTTGGGAACAGATCAAAAGTGCGGAACGCGCTGAAAAATCACAGCATTCTGCACTTGATGACATCCCCTTAAGCCTGCCCGCGCTGATGCGCGCCCATAAAATCCAGAAGCGTTGCTCCACGGTAGGGTTTGACTGGACCACGCTTGGCCCGGTGCTCGACAAAGTGCATGAAGAGATCGATGAAGTTATGCACGAAGCTAACCAGGCGGTCGTAGACCAGGCGAAGCTGGAAGAGGAAGTTGGCGATCTGCTCTTCGCCACGGTGAATTTATCGCGCCATTTAGGGGTAAAGGCCGAGACGGCACTGCAAAAAGCGAACCTGAAGTTTGAGCGTCGTTTCCGCGAAGTGGAACGCATTATTGCGGCGCGCGGCCTGGAAATGACCGGGGTTGACCTCAATGCGATGGAAGAAGTCTGGCAGGAAGTAAAACGCCAGGAATCTGATCTCTAACGGCTTTTTGCGATCAAGCGCAATTTGTGTGATTTTTTAAATGACAAGCGCTTGATTTGCGTCAAAAACATTTACCCAAAAGGGGCTATTTTCTCACTCCTTATGTTTGTCATGGCCTGGAATGGAGACGGAGAATGAAAGTTTGTGGCGCTCGCCGTGTTCGGGTATACTACTTTCCCGTCCTGGTTATTCCATCGTTTCACCCTAACTTCTCAGGTTCAGCATGACAACGAACTATATTTTTGTGACCGGCGGGGTCGTATCCTCTCTGGGTAAAGGCATTGCCGCAGCCTCCCTCGCAGCCATTCTTGAAGCCCGTGGCCTCAATGTGACCATGATGAAACTGGATCCGTACATCAACGTCGATCCTGGCACCATGAGCCCGATCCAACACGGGGAAGTGTTCGTTACTGAAGACGGCGCCGAAACCGATCTGGACCTGGGTCACTATGAGCGCTTCATTCGCACCAAAATGAGCCGCCGCAACAACTTCACCACTGGCCGTATCTATTCTGACGTTCTGCGTAAAGAGCGCCGTGGCGACTATCTGGGCGCAACCGTTCAGGTTATCCCGCACATCACCAATGCCATTAAAGAGCGCATTATCGCGGGTGGCGAAGGCCACGACGTGGTGCTGGTGGAAATCGGCGGTACCGTAGGGGATATCGAGTCCCTGCCATTCCTGGAAGCAATTCGTCAACTGGCGGTGGATATCGGTCGTGAACACGCGCTGTTCATGCACCTGACGCTGGTGCCGTACATGGCGGCTGCCGGTGAAGTGAAAACCAAGCCGACCCAGCACTCTGTTAAAGAGCTGCTCTCTATCGGTATTCAGCCAGACATCCTCGTTTGCCGCTCCGATCGTGCGGTGCCAGCGAACGAACGTGCGAAAATTGCATTGTTCTGTAACGTGCCAGAAAAAGCCGTTATTTCAATGAAAGATGTCGATTCCATTTATAAAATTCCAGGCCTGTTGAAATCTCAGGGGCTGGACGATTATATTTGTAAACGATTCAGCTTGAACTGTCCGGAAGCTAACCTGTCTGAATGGGAACAGGTTATCTATGAAGAAGCGAACCCGGCAGGCGAAGTGACTATCGGTATGGTTGGCAAGTACATCGAACTGCCAGATGCCTATAAGTCCGTTATCGAAGCGCTGAAACACGGTGGTCTGAAGAACCGCGTCTCTGTAAACATCAAGCTGATTGATTCGCAGGATGTTGAAACACGCGGCGTGGAAATTCTGAAAGATCTGGATGCGATTTTGATCCCCGGCGGCTTCGGCTACCGTGGTGTTGAAGGCAAGATCGCCACCGCACGCTATGCGCGTGAAAACAATATTCCTTACCTCGGCATCTGCCTGGGTATGCAGGTTGCGCTGATCGAATTTGCGCGCAACGTAGCGGGGATGGAAAACGCGAACTCTACGGAATTTGTGCCAGACTGTAAGTACCCTGTTGTGGCGCTTATCACCGAATGGCGGGACGAAGAAGGTAACGTCGAAGTCCGTACCGAGAAGAGCGATCTGGGTGGCACTATGCGTCTTGGCGCACAGGCCTGCCAGTTGACCGATGATAGCGTGGTTCGCAAGCTGTACGGCGAGCCGACCATCACCGAGCGCCATCGTCACCGCTATGAAGTCAACAACATGTTGTTGAAACAGATTGAAGCCGCGGGCCTGCGTGTTGCGGGCCGCTCCGGGGATGATCAGTTAGTCGAGATCATCGAAGTGCCGAACCATCCATGGTTTGTTGCCTGTCAGTTCCACCCGGAATTTACTTCAACCCCGCGCGATGGACATCCGCTGTTTGCCGGCTTCGTGAAAGCCGCCAGCGATTACCAGAAGCGTCAGGCGAAGTAAAAAAAGTTAGAACGGCAACGCGTACCTTTGGTACGCGTTGTTTGTCTGGAGTTTTAGTTTAACTTGTACTGAGGAAAATCTAATGTCCAAAATCGTTAAAGTCATCGGTCGTGAAATCATCGACTCCCGTGGTAACCCGACTGTTGAAGCCGAAGTACACCTGGAAGGTGGTTTCGTCGGTATGGCAGCTGCGCCGTCAGGTGCTTCTACTGGTTCCCGCGAAGCGCTGGAACTGCGCGATGGCGACAAATCCCGTTTCCTGGGCAAAGGCGTAACCAAAGCGGTTGGCGCGGTTAACGGCCCAATTGCACAGGCTATCCTGGGCAAAGACGCGAAAGACCAGGCTGGCATCGACAAGATCATGATCGATCTGGACGGTACTGAAAACAAATCTAACTTCGGTGCGAACGCAATCCTGGCCGTGTCTCTGGCAAACGCCAAAGCTGCCGCTGCGTCCAAAGGTCAGCCACTGTTCGAGCACATTGCTGAACTGAACGGCACCCCAGGCAAATACTCCATGCCTGTACCAATGATGAACATCATCAACGGTGGTGAGCACGCAGACAACAACGTTGATATTCAGGAATTCATGATTCAGCCAGTTGGCGCGAAAACCCTGAAAGAAGCGGTACGTATGGGTTCTGAAGTGTTCCACAACCTGGCTAAAGTTCTGAAAGCTAAAGGTATGAACACTGCAGTTGGTGACGAAGGTGGTTATGCACCTAACCTGGGCTCCAACGCCGAAGCACTGGCTGTAATCGCAGAAGCGGTTAAAGCAGCGGGCTACGAGCTGGGCACCGACATCACCCTGGCGATGGACTGTGCAGCATCTGAATTCTACAAAGACGGTAAATACGTCCTGGCTGGCGAAGGCAACAAAGCATTCACCTCCGAAGAGTTCACTCACTTCCTGGAAGACCTGACCAAACAGTACCCAATCGTCTCTATCGAAGACGGTCTGGACGAGTCTGACTGGGATGGTTTCGCATACCAGACCAAAGTACTGGGCGACAAAATCCAGCTGGTTGGTGACGATCTGTTCGTAACCAACACCAAGATCCTGAAAGAAGGTATCGAGAAAGGCATCGTTAACTCCATCCTGATCAAATTCAACCAGATCGGTTCTCTGACCGAAACTCTGGCTGCGATCAAAATGGCGAAAGACGCTGGCTACACTGCGGTTATCTCTCACCGTTCTGGCGAAACTGAAGATGCGACCATTGCTGACCTGGCAGTGGGTACCGCTGCAGGCCAGATCAAAACCGGTTCTATGAGCCGTTCTGACCGTGTTGCTAAATACAACCAGCTGATTCGTATCGAAGAAGCGCTGGGCGAAAAAGCACCATACAACGGCCGTAAAGAGATCAAAGGTCAGTAATCCTGAACCTTAATCTTTAGAAAAAACCCGCTTCGGCGGGTTTTTTTTATCATCACACCGTCGGTACGCTATGACGTGTATATACCGCCCGTTCAATAATTTCTGCAGCCCGTGCTGCCCCTCCGGCGTTTATCAGCTGAGTCTGGAGGGCGGTGATGCGCTGCGTGTACTGCTTATTTTCCAGCAGGTCGATAAGATGCTGGCTGAGCGTGCGGCTCGGCGAAAAACGGCAGGCCTTAAGACCAATGCCGCTGAAGACCACGCGGGCGGCGACGCCTGGCTGATCAAATGCCAGCGGCACGGCGAGGATAGGCGTGGCGGTGGCGATGGCATCCATAACCGTATTCAGTCCGGCGTGGGTGATGACGGCGCTGGCATCACGTAATACCGCCAGCTGATCGGTAAATCCTACAATTTGCGTTCCCGCACGCGCCAGCCGGGCAGTTTGACTTGCATTGAGTCTGTCGCAGTGGGCAATAAGCAAGGGCACACCAGCCTGTCGGCAGGCGCGGGCAATCGTGCGGAACAGTCCAAAGCGGTAGCCCTGGATCGTGCCTAATGACGCAAAAACAAACGGCTTCTTTTTGCCGGATGAAACCGTTAGCGGATCGTAGCGTAGCGGGCCTACCGCATGGAAGCAGGCGGGCAAGGAGCGCGGAAAATCAAAGCCTGTAATGGTCTGGCTGATTTGCGCCAACGGCGACAGGCATTGATCTGGTCTGCTGCGCGAAGGCAGACCAAATGCCCGGGCATGACGGGCAATTACCCGGCCTTGTCTCGACATCAGCCAGTCATAAACATCCGCGCTGGAGGCGTATAATTTCCGGCAGCGATCGCTGGTGCCATAGCGAAAAGGCATCACTGGCAGGGGGATGTTGTTATCCCGATTTACCGGCAGGGCGCAGCAGATGGAGATAAAAGGCAGGTTGAGAGCTTGTGCAACCAACCCTCCTGCCGGCTCCATCTGATCGACAATCACGGCGTCAATATTGTGCTGTCGGAAGGCGAGGGGCAGTTCACGGCACAGCATATCGGTAACGCTTGCCATATCTGATATCAGGCGAAAAAAACCCGGCTCGTGCAGCGCAGACTGCGTCGGGTTACCCACAGCGACAAAGTGCGCCTGCGGTTCCCTGAGCAAGGTGCGAGCCTCCTCCTGCTGAAAAAAAGTGATCCGATGGCCGCGCATGATAAGGTGTTTTGCCAGTGCTTCCATAGCGTGCATATGGCTGTATAACGGTAGCGTTATTACCGCAAAATGGCTCATTCTGCTTGTCCAGTATTGTGATGGCTATTCAGTCAAGGGGTTAACGTCGACGCGTGCCGGATGGGCGATATCTTTAAAGCGTAGCGTAAGTTTTAATGTTTTTAACATTGCCTTCTGAAAACGGCTTTCTACCTTAGGACTGTTAGCCTGGCTATCCTTAAACTGACAGGTATAAAATCGTAGCCGGGGTTGTTTTGCCTGATTATGTGCGATCTGCAATAATGCCCCCCCGCAAATCAGACCAGAGATAACTATGCAGTACCCGATTAACGAGATGTTCCAGACCCTGCAAGGCGAGGGTTACTTTACCGGCGTTCCCGCTATTTTTATTCGTTTGCAGGGATGCCCGGTAGGCTGTGCCTGGTGCGACACCAAACATACCTGGGATAAGCTCGCGGATCGAGAAGTGTCGCTGTTTAGCATCCTGGCCAAAACCAAAGAGAGCGATAAGTGGGGCGCGGCCAGTTCGGAAGATCTGCTGGCGATTATTAGCCGCCAGGGCTGGACGGCGCGTCACGTGGTGATCACCGGGGGCGAGCCCTGCATTCACGATCTGATGCCGCTCACCCAGTTGCTGGAAAAAAATGGTTATAGCTGCCAGATTGAGACCAGCGGTACCCACGAAGTCCGCTGCTCTCACACCACCTGGGTGACGGTCTCACCTAAGGTAAACATGCGCGGCGGCTACGATATCTTATCCCAGGCGCTGGAGCGTGCTGATGAAATCAAGCATCCGGTTGGCCGCGTGCGGGATATCGAAGCGCTGGATGAACTGCTGGCAACGCTGACGGATGAAAAACAGCGCGTGATTGCGCTGCAGCCCATCAGTCAGAAAGAGGATGCCACGCGCCTGTGCATCGAAACCTGCATCGCCCGCAACTGGCGGTTGTCGATGCAGACGCACAAGTACCTGAACATCGCTTAAAAAAAAAGCCCGGTTTAACCGGGCTTTTTTTTACTCGCCGCGATAGACACACCCGGCGGTGCAGGTCTCTTTGATCATCACCGCGCTCAGCAGCGGCACCTGCGGTTTCATCACATCCCAAATCCATTTCGCCAGCACTTCGCTGGTGGGGTTTTCCAGACCCGGAATGTCGTTCAGATAATAGTGATCGAGGCGATCATAAGTGGGTTTGAAGGCCGCTTTCAGCTCGGAAAAATCCATAATCCAGCCCGTATGCGGATCGACCTCACCCGTAATTTCAAGGCGCACCATAAAGGAGTGCCCGTGCAGACGGCCACATTTGTGTCCTTCCGGTACGTGAGGCAGGCGGTGTGCGGCTTCGAAGATGAAATCTTTAAACAGTGTGGTGGACATCGTGGACTCTCAAATGCGGAAAAAACCGCCGCATAGTACCGGAAAGGACTTTTTTTATCATTAGCTAAAACGGCCAAACTTGCCGGTGGGCCTAGGTTATGGGGTAATTTGCTTTTTTATCTATAAATTTCATTAGGTTAAATAATCGTTTTTATTGTTAAGAACGATAACTAAAACAGGTTAGTTCATTTGGTTATTTAATATTTCCATCCCTTCTTTAATTGTTATTATCGCCGCCGTTAACCTTATCTTCAGTTTGGATTTATTCGCTTAAAGTCCGCTTTGCTACTGGAACATAACGACGCATGACAACACAGGCCCCACCTTCAAATTTGCTACCGCTAAATCCGGAGCAACTGGCGCGCCTCCAGGCAGCCACCACCGATCTCTCTCCTCACCAGCTTGCCTGGGTTTCTGGCTATTTCTGGGGTGTCCTTAACCAGCAGCCTGGCGCTGCGGCCGCTGCACCTGCGGCAGCGGTCGAGGTTCCGTCGATTACGCTGATCTCCGCGTCCCAGACCGGTAACGCTCGTCGTGTGGCAGAGCAACTTCGCGATGACCTGCTGGCCGCCAAACTGAACGTGAATCTGGTCAACGCCGGAGATTACAAATTTAAGCAAATCGCGTCAGAAAAATTGCTGTTGGTGGTGACCTCAACGCAGGGCGAAGGTGAGCCGCCAGAAGAGGCGGTAGCGCTGCATAAATTCCTGTTTTCTAAGAAAGCGCCGAAGCTCGACGGCACGGCGTTTGCCGTCTTTGGTCTCGGGGATTCTTCCTATGAATTCTTCTGCCAGTCGGGTAAAGATTTTGATAGCAAACTGGCGGAGCTCGGCGGCGAGCGTCTGCTGGACCGCGTTGATACCGATGTAGAGTATCAGGCAGCAGCGGCCCAGTGGCGCGAGCGCATTGTGGATGTGCTGAAAGCGCGTGTGCCAAAAGAGACGCCGGCTCAGGCCGCCGTTACCGCGTCCGGCGCGGTAAATGAAGTCTTCTCAAGCCCTTATACTAAAGAGGCGCCGCTGACGGCTGCGCTCTCCGTTAACCAAAAAATCACCGGCCGTGACTCTGAAAAAGATGTGCGTCATATCGAAATCGATCTCGGTGATTCCGGCCTGCGCTACCAGCCAGGCGATGCGCTGGGCGTCTGGTATCAGAATGAGCCTGCCTTAGTGAAAGAGCTGGTTGAGTTGCTGTGGTTGAAGGGCGATGAGCCCGTTACCGTGGATGGCAAAACCCTGCCGCTGGCCGAGGCCCTGCAGTGGCATTTTGAGTTGACCGTTAACACCGCCAATATCGTTGAAAACTATGCCACCTTAACGCGCAGCGAAACGCTGTTGCCGTTAGTAGGGGATAAGGCACAGTTGCAGCATTACGCCGCCACCACGCCGATTGTCGATATGGTGCGTTTCTCGCCGGCACAGCTGGATGCTGAGGCGCTGGTTGGCCTGCTGCGTCCCCTCACACCGCGTCTTTACTCCATCGCCTCGTCGCAGGCGGAAGTGGAAAGCGAAGTGCACATTACCGTGGGTGCAGTGCGCTACGACATCGAAGGTCGTGCCCGGGCGGGCGGCGCTTCCAGCTTCCTGGCTGATCGCGTGGAAGAGGATGGTGAAGTCCGGGTGTTCATCGAACATAACGACAACTTCCGCCTGCCGGCTAACCCGGAAACCCCGGTGATTATGATTGGCCCCGGAACCGGTATTGCGCCATTCCGCGCCTTTATGCAGCAGCGTGCGGCAGACGAGGCGCCGGGTAAAAACTGGCTCTTTTTCGGCAACCCACACTTTACCGAAGATTTCCTCTATCAGGTTGAGTGGCAGCGCTACGTCAAAGAGGGCGTGCTGTCGCGCATCGATCTGGCCTGGTCTCGCGACCAAAAAGAAAAAGTATACGTACAAGACAAACTGCGCGAACAGGGCGCAGAGCTGTGGCGCTGGATTAATGATGGTGCCCATATTTATGTCTGCGGCGATGCCAATCGTATGGCGAAAGACGTTGAGCAGGCACTGCTGGAAGTGATTGCCGAATTCGGCGGTATGGATGCCGAAGCGGCGGATGAATTTTTAAGTGAGCTGCGCGTAGAGCGCCGTTATCAGCGAGATGTCTACTAATGAGCGAAAAACATCCTGGCCCACTGGTGGTCGAAGGCAAACTGTCTGATGCCGAGCGCATGAAGGTAGAGAGCAACTACCTGCGTGGCACCATTGCCGAAGATTTGAATGACGGTCTGACCGGCGGTTTTAAAGGCGATAACTTCCTGCTGATCCGTTTCCACGGTATGTATCAGCAGGACGACCGTGATATTCGCGCCGAGCGTGCCGAGCAGAAGCTGGAGCCGCGTCATGCGATGCTGCTGCGCTGCCGTCTGCCGGGTGGGATCATCACCACGAAACAGTGGCAGGCGATCGACAAGTTTGCCGGTGAAAACACGATTTACGGCAGCATCCGTCTGACCAACCGTCAGACCTTCCAGTTCCACGGCATTCTGAAGAAGAACGTGAAGCCGGTACATCAGATGCTCCACTCCGTCGGGCTGGACGCGCTGGCGACCGCCAATGACATGAACCGTAACGTGCTTTGCACCTCGAACCCATACGAGTCCGAACTGCACGCAGAAGCCTACGAGTGGGCGAAAAAGATCTCTGAACATCTGCTGCCGCGCACTCGCGCCTACGCGGAGATCTGGCTCGATCAGGAAAAAGTGGCAACCACCGACGAAGAGCCGATCCTCGGGCAGACGTATCTGCCGCGTAAGTTCAAAACGACCGTGGTGATCCCACCGCAGAACGATATCGATCTGCACGCTAACGACATGAACTTTGTCGCCATTGCGGAAAACGGCAAGCTGGTGGGCTTTAACCTGCTGGTGGGCGGGGGGCTTTCAATCGAGCACGGCAACAAGAATACCTATGCACGTACTGCGAGTGAGTTTGGTTATCTGCCGCTGGAGCACACACTGGCGGTGGCGGAAGCGGTCGTTACCACCCAGCGCGACTGGGGTAACCGTACCGATCGTAAAAACGCGAAAACCAAATACACGCTGGAGCGCGTGGGCGTTGAGACGTTCAAAGCGGAAGTGGAGCGTCGCGCAGGCATTAAGTTCGAACCGATCCGTCCTTACGAATTTACCGGGCGCGGCGATCGTATCGGCTGGGTGAAAGGTATCGATAATAACTGGCACCTGACGCTGTTCATCGAAAACGGTCGTATTCTCGATTATCCGGGGCGTCCGCTGAAAACCGGCCTGCTGGAAATTGCTAAGATCCATCAGGGCGAATTCAGGATCACCGCTAATCAGAATCTGATCATTGCTGGCGTGCCAGAAAATCAGAAAGCGAAGATCGAAGAGCTGGCGCGCAGCCACGGGCTGATGGATGCGGTAAAACCGCAGCGTGAAAATTCAATGGCCTGCGTCTCGTTCCCAACCTGTCCGCTGGCGATGGCTGAAGCCGAACGCTTCCTGCCGTCGTTCACCGACAAAGTGGAAGCGATCCTGCAAAAATACGGTATCCCGGACGAGCATATAGTGATGCGCGTGACCGGCTGCCCGAACGGCTGTGGCCGCGCGATGCTGGCCGAGCTGGGGCTGGTGGGTAAAGCGCCGGGCCGTTACAACGTGCATCTGGGCGGTAACCGGATGGGGACACGTATTCCGCGAATGTATCGCGAAAACATCACGGAGCCGGAAATTCTCGATTCCATTGACCAGCTTGTCGGGCGCTGGGCGAAAGAGCGCGAAGCGGGTGAAGGCTTCGGCGACTTTACGGTGCGTGCGGGCATCATTCGCCCGGTGCTCGATCCCGCAAGGGATTTCTGGGAGTAAACACGAGAGGTAATTATGTCCGTACTCGATTTAAATGCCCTGAATGCACTGCCCAAAGTGGAACGTGTTCTTCAGCTTGCAGAAACCAATGCCCAACTGGAGAAGCTGGACGCCGAAGGGCGTGTAGCATGGGCGCTGGAAAATCTGCCGGGAGAGTTTGTGCTCTCATCGAGCTTTGGTATCCAGGCCGCGGTCAGTTTGCATCTGGTGAATCAGATCCGCCCGGACATTCCGGTGATCCTCACCGATACCGGCTATCTGTTCCCGGAGACCTATCAGTTTATTGATGAGTTAACGGATAAGCTGAAGCTGAACCTGAAAGTGTATCGCGCAGCGCAGAGCGCGGCCTGGCAGGAGGCGCGTTACGGCAAGCTGTGGGAGCAGGGCGTTGAGGGCATTGAGAAATACAATGAGATCAACAAAGTCGAGCCGATGAACCGGGCACTAAAAGAGCTTAACGCGCAAACCTGGTTTGCCGGGCTGCGCCGGGATCAGTCTGGCAGCCGTGCCAGCCTGCCGGTGCTGGCTATCCAGCGCGGCGTGTTCAAAGTGCTGCCGATCATCGACTGGGACAACCGTACCGTGTATCAGTATCTGCAACAGCATGGGCTGAAATACCATCCGCTATGGGATCAGGGCTATCTGTCGGTGGGCGATACCCATACCACGCGTAAATGGGAGCCCGGCATGGCGGAAGAGGAGACCCGCTTCTTTGGGCTTAAGCGCGAATGCGGATTGCACGAAGGTTGACTGATTTCCCCTCTCTCTGAAGGGCTGGGGAAAAAGCGTGCTCTCTAAGATCCCCTCTCCCTGTGGGAGAGGGTTAGGGTGAGGGGAAAACCCCGCGCTACGCTTTCCCCGCTTTCGCCAGCTCTTTCACCAGCGGCAGCATAATGCGCACCACATCGCGACTGCGGTGTTCTATGCGCTGCGGCAGGGTTTTATCAATGTACTGCTGATTATCCAGTCTCACGTCATGCCAGCTGGTGCCATCCGGGAACGCTTTCGACTTCGCCCGTTGCTGGTAGCCATCTTTTTTACCCAACGACCAGTTGGTTGCTTCAACATACAGCACCGGGATCCCGGCCTTATCAAACACCTCACCATCGTTGCAGCAACCTGTTCCTTTCGGGTAGGCCGCATTACCACCGGGGTTGGTGGTGGCGAAAATGCCGTGCGCACGGGCTAACGTCAGCGCGCGGTCCCGGGTGATCTTACGCACCGGGGCCGGGGTGGTTTTGCCGCTATTAAAATAGAGTTTATCGCCCACGATTAAGTTATCGAGATTGATCACCAGCAGCGTATTTTTTTTCTCTTTCTCGCTCATGCGATTCAGTACATTTTCGGCCCCAAGTCGTCCCTCTTCTTCGCCGCTGGTGGCAATAAAGCGCACGCTATACTGGGTCGGAATATCTTTCAGGCGTTCTGCCAGCTCCAGCATCACCCCGACGCCGGCTGCGTTGTCATCAATCCCCTGTAGCGTTAAGCCGCCCAGGTTGTTATCCACATCGTTATCGCTCATCGGCGCGAAAGTATCGAGATGGGCGAGAATAATAATCTGCTGTGCCGTTTCGCCCTCATGCGCTGCAATCACCGTGCTGCCGATGACGTTATGCCAGTTTTGCGTACGATTGCGGGAGGTATAGATATAGCGGCTGTGGAAGGTGCGGATATCACTCTGATACCCCATTCCGGCGAACTGCTGACGCACATAATCGGCGGTAAGCATTTCGGCGGGCGTTCCGGTCATGCGTCCTGGAAACACGGTGGCAATGTGTCGTGCCTGTTCGGCGGCCATTTCACCAAAAGGGTGGGTTTTTGCCTGAACGGGGAAGATACAGCAAACGCCGAACGCCAGGGCAGCGATACGGTGGCGCATTGCGGAAAACATAGGGGAGTCCTTAAAAACAGAGCAAAAAATTTGACGCGCCTAGTATGAAACTGTGATCGGCCTTACACAATTTGATTTGCTCTTAAATACCCGAAAAATCGCGCGTTAAGCACTTTTTGATATTAGCTTTTTCAGGGCGTTATTCCATTGAGTAACTACTCATTCCAATTCGTAATTTCATTCGATCTTAGCCGCCCCCTATAGTCCCACTATTCCTGATTGTTAGTGAGTTGTAGCACTGTGGACTACCTGCCGTTATTTGCTGCCATTAAAGATCGACCCGTGCTGGTTGTTGGTACGGGCGAGGTCGCCGATCGTAAAATTGCCTTTTTACATAAGGCGGGTGCGCGTGTGCAGGTCATTACCGGTGCCGAATTCGAGCCCAGCATGCTCGATCACGTGGTACTGGTCATCGCCGCAACGGACGATCGCGAGCTGAACCGCCAGGTCTTTGATGCCGCGAATGTCCGTCACCGTCTGGTGAACGTGGTGGATGACCAGCCGCTGTGCTCGTTTATTTTCCCCTCTATTGTCGACCGCTCGCCCCTGCTGATTGCCATCTCTTCCGGGGGCAATGCACCGGTGCTGGCGCGTCTGCTGCGTGAAAAAATAGAGGCCCTGCTGCCAGCGAACCTTGGCCGCATGGCCGCGGTAGCGGGCCTGTTTCGTGAGCGTCTGAAAACGGTGATTACCACCACCGACGGTCGCCGTCGCTTCTGGGATCGCGCTTTTCGCGGCCGCTTCGCCAGTCTGATGGCGGCGGGTAATCAGGCCGAAGCGGAACAACACCTGGAACACGCGCTCGCCTCCGGGCAGGAAGCAAATGGCGAAATTATCCTGGTCGGCGCCGGGCCGGGAGATGCCGGGTTGCTGACCTTGCGCGGTTTACAGGTGATTCAGCAGGCTGACGTGGTGTTTTACGATCACCTGGTTACCGACGGCGTGCGCGAGCTTATTCGTCGCGACGCCGAGCAGATCTGCGTGGGTAAACGGGCGGGAGAGCACTCTATTCCGCAACATGAAACCAACCAGATGCTTATTGCGGCAGCCAAAGCGGGTAAAACCGTGGTGCGCCTGAAAGGGGGCGATCCCTTCATCTTTGGTCGCGGCGGTGAAGAGCTGCAGGCCGCGGCGGAAGCGGGCGTCCCGTTCCAGGTGGTGCCGGGCATCACGGCCGCCTCGGCGGTAACGGCCTATGCCGGTATTCCCCTTACGCATCGTGATTTCGCCCAAAGCGTCACCTTTGTTACCGGGCACTACAAAGCCGACAGCACCCCCTTCGACTGGTCTCACCTGGCGCAAAGTCGTCAGACCCTCGCTATCTACATGGGCACCATGAAAGCGGCGGACATTAGCGAACAACTGATTCAACACGGTCGCGATGCAGCAACGCCCGTTGCCGTGATCTCTCGCGGCACGCGCGCCGATCAGCATGTCGCCATCGGCACATTACACAACCTTGCAACCCTGGCGAAAGACGCCCCTATGCCCGCCCTGATTGTGGTGGGTGAAGTGGTGCAGCTGCATAGCACGCTCGCCTGGTTCCAGCACACAACCGAGACGGAAGGCTTTGGTTCTTCTGTTGTAAATTTGGCTTAAGGAACGGTTATGGACCAAAAACGACTTACTCACCTGCGGCAGCTCGAAGCGGAAAGTATTCATATCATCCGCGAAGTGGCCGCCGAGTTCTCCAACCCGGTGATGATGTACTCCATCGGCAAAGATTCCAGCGTGATGCTGCACCTGGCGCGTAAAGCGTTCTATCCAGGCACGCTGCCGTTCCCGCTGCTGCACGTGGACACTGGCTGGAAATTCCGTGAGATGTATGAATTCCGTGACCGCACCGCCAAAGCCTATGGCTGTGAGCTGCTGGTGCATAAAAACCCGGAAGGGGTGGCGATGGGGATCAACCCGTTCGTGCACGGCAGCGCCAAACATACCGACATCATGAAAACCGAAGGGCTGAAGCAGGCGCTGAATAAATACGGTTTTGACGCAGCCTTCGGCGGCGCGCGCCGTGACGAAGAGAAATCTCGCGCGAAAGAGCGTATCTACTCCTTCCGCGATCGTTTCCACCGCTGGGACCCGAAAAACCAGCGTCCGGAGCTGTGGCACAACTACAACGGCCAGATTAACAAGGGCGAAAGCATTCGCGTCTTCCCGCTCTCCAACTGGACCGAGCTGGATATCTGGCAGTACATCTATCTGGAAAATATTGAAATCGTTCCGCTGTACCTGGCCGCAGAGCGTCCGGTACTGGAGCGCGATGGCATGCTGATGATGATTGATGATGACCGTATCGACCTGCAACCGGGTGAGGTGATCAAAAAACAGATGGTGCGCTTCCGTACCCTCGGCTGCTGGCCGCTGACCGGCGCGGTGGAATCTCACGCGCAGACGCTGCCGGAGATCATCGAAGAGATGCTGGTCTCCACCACCAGCGAGCGACAAGGCCGCGTCATTGACCGCGACCAGGCAGGCTCCATGGAGCTGAAGAAACGTCAGGGTTATTTCTAAGGAGCCGCCATGAACAGCACTATTGCACAACAAATTGCCGATGAAGGCGGGGTTGAAGCTTACCTGCACGCTCAGCAGCATAAAAGCCTGCTGCGCTTTTTGACCTGCGGCAGCGTCGATGACGGGAAAAGCACCCTGATTGGCCGCCTGCTGCACGACACACGCCAGATTTATGAAGATCAGCTCTCGTCGCTGCATAACGATAGCAAGCGTCACGGGACTCAGGGCGAAAAGCTCGACCTGGCGCTGCTGGTGGACGGCCTGCAGGCGGAGCGTGAGCAGGGCATCACCATTGACGTGGCCTATCGCTACTTCTCCACCGAAAAGCGCAAATTTATTATTGCCGATACCCCGGGGCATGAGCAGTACACCCGCAACATGGCCACCGGCGCCTCCACCTGCGACCTGGCCATTCTGCTGATGGATGCGCGTAAAGGGGTGCTGGACCAGACTCGCCGTCATAGCTTTATCTCCACGCTGCTGGGGATCAAACACCTGGTGGTGGCGGTCAATAAAATGGATCTGGTGAACTTCAGCGAAGAGACGTTCAACCGTATTCGTGAAGAGTATCTGACCTTTGCTGAGCAGTTGCCGGGCAGCCTTGATATCCGTTTCGTGCCGCTCTCGGCGCTGGAAGGGGATAACGTCGCCTCCCAGAGCGCAAATATGCCCTGGTATAGCGGCCCGACGCTGCTGGAAGTACTCGAGACCGTAGAGATCCAGCGTGTGGTCGATACCCAGCCAATGCGCTTCCCGGTGCAGTATGTCAACCGGCCGAACCTCGACTTCCGCGGCTTCTCTGGCACGCTGGCGTCCGGCTCTGTGCAGGTAGGCCAGCGCGTTAAAGCGCTGCCGTCCGGCGTGGAATCGGCCATCGCCCGCATTGTGACCTTCGATGGCGATCTCCAGGAAGCGGGGGCGGGTGAAGCCGTAACTCTGGTACTAAAAGACGAAATTGATATCAGCCGTGGCGACCTGCTAGTGGATGCCCAGGAAAGGGTAAAAGCGGTGCAGGGGGCTGCCGTGGATGTGGTGTGGATGGCTGAACAGCCGTTGACCGCAGGCCAGAGCTACGACATTAAAATCGCGGGCAAGAAGACCCGTGCACGCGTGGACGGTATTCAGTTCCAGGTGGATATCAATAATCTGACCCAGCGCGATGTCACTGAACTGCCGCTGAACGGTATTGGTCTGGTCGATCTCACCTTCGACGAACCGCTGGTGCTGGACGCTTATCAGCAGAATCCGGTCACGGGCGGTCTGATCTTCATTGATCGTCTGACGAACGTCACGGTAGGCGCGGGTATGGTACGTGAGCCAAATGAAGAGGCTGCCGTCGTCTCTGAATTCAGCGCCTTTGAACTGGAGCTGAACGCGCTGGTGCGTAAGCACTTCCCACACTGGGGTGCACGCGATCTGCTGGGAGGCAAGTAATGGCGCAACATGATGAGAACGTCGTCTGGCATCCTCATCCGGTTACCGTCGCGCAACGCGAACAACTCCACGGTCACCGTGGGGTTGTGTTGTGGTTTACCGGGCTTTCGGGCTCGGGTAAATCGACCGTTGCCGGGGCGCTGGAGGAGGCGCTTCACCAGGCGGGGGTCAGCACCTATCTGCTTGATGGCGACAATGTACGCCACGGCCTGTGTCGCGATCTGGGCTTTAGCGATGATGATCGCAAAGAGAATATTCGCCGGGTCGGTGAGATGGCCAGCCTGATGGCCGACGCCGGGCTGGTGGTCCTGACGGCCTTTATCTCTCCGCACCGCGCCGAGCGGCAGATGGTACGCGAGCGCGTGGGTAACGACCGTTTTCTGGAGGTCTTTGTCGATACGCCGCTGGCCGTATGTGAGCAGCGCGATCCGAAGGGCCTGTATAAGAAAGCGCGCGCGGGCGAGCTGAAAAACTTCACCGGAATTGATGCCGTTTACGAAGCGCCTGAAACGCCTGAAATTCACCTGCAAGGTCAACAATTGGTAACAAATTTAGTAGGCCAATTATTAGACCTGCTCAGACAGGGCGATATTATCAGATCCTGAGACGGTATCGGGCTTAGGCTTCCCCGATGTGTCATGGTACAGGATTAGCGATGCGTAACAGCGAAAATTACATTATCACCAGGTCGGAAACAGTAGCGACTAACGACGAGACGACCTGGTCTTTCCCTGGGGCGATCGTCGGCTTTATCTCGTGGCTTATGGCGCTGGGCATCCCGTTTCTGATTTACGGCAGTAACACGCTGTTTTTCTTCCTCTATACCTGGCCTTTCTTCCTGGCGCTGATGCCCGTCGCGGTTGTGGTCGGCATTGCGCTGCACTCGCTGCTGGATGGCAGACTGCTTTATAGCGCCATCATCACCATTGTGACGGTCGTTGTCCTGTTCGGGCTGTTATTTTTGTGGCTCATGGGATAAGTTCAGCCATAATTCAAACCGTAACCAACTATGTGCAATGGTGTGCTGGCGCGAATCTGCGGAAAAAATGTGGTACATTTGCCCGCGATGTTGCGGCATCTCTGTAGCCCCAGAGTAGAGTCGTGGGGAAAGTTATGGGATGATGATGCCGTTTTTCAGGGGGCAGGATGGGTAAACTTACGCTGCTGTTGCTGGCTTTGCTGGTCTGGCTTCAGTATTCGCTGTGGTTCGGTAAGAACGGCCTTCACGACTATAGTCGCGTCAGCGATGACGTGACGGCACAGCAGGCGACAAACGCCAAACTTAAAGCGCGAAACGATCAACTTTTTGCCGAAATTGATGACCTCAATGGCGGGCAAGAGGCGATTGAAGAACGTGCACGCAATGAACTCAGTATGACTAAGCCGGGCGAAACCTTCTATCGTCTGGTTCCGGATGCGTCTAAACGCAACCAGGGCTCTGTACAAAACAATCGATAATTAGCCCGGGATGACGACATGGCAGTAACTTTTACGGACGTATGCGCCGTTGTACCGGCCGCCGGGTTCGGCCGACGCATGCAGACAGAGTGTCCTAAGCAGTACCTCTCAATTGGCGATAAAACTATTCTTGAACACTCCGTGGCGGCGCTGCTGGCGCACCCGCGGGTGTCCCGGGTGGTGATCGCCATCAGCCCAGGCGATGCGCGCTTTGCCGCGCTACCGCTGGCAAACCACCCGCAAATTACGGTCGTTGATGGCGGCGCAGAGCGCGCCGACTCGGTGCTGGCCGGTATTCAGGCCGCCGGTGAGGCCGCATGGGTGCTGGTGCACGATGCGGCGCGCCCTTGTCTGCATCAGGACGATCTGGCGCGACTTCTGGCGCTTAGCGAGACCTGCAAGGTCGGAGGCATTCTGGCCGCGCCAGTGCGTGACACCATGAAGCGCGCTGAACCAGGCCTTGCATCCATTGCCCATACCGTAGAGCGCGTTGATTTGTGGCACGCGCTGACCCCGCAATTTTTCCCTCGCGAGCTGCTCCACGCCTGCCTGACGCGCGCCCTGAATGAGGGGGCGACCATTACCGATGAGGCATCGGCGCTGGAGTATTGTGGTTTCCATCCCACTCTGGTTGAAGGACGCGCTGATAATATCAAAGTGACGCGACCGGAAGATTTACAGCTGGCGGAATTTTATCTTACCCGTTCGACCCCTCAGGAGAAGGCATAATGCGAATTGGACATGGTTTTGACGTACACGCCTTTGGCGGTGAAGGCCCAATTATCATTGGCGGCGTACGCATCCCCTACGAAAAAGGACTGTTGGCCCATTCTGATGGCGACGTGGCGCTCCATGCCTTAACCGACGCGCTGCTGGGCGCGGCGGCGCTGGGTGATATCGGCAAACTCTTCCCGGACACCGACCCGGCATTCAAGGGGGCCGACAGCCGCGAGCTACTGCGTGAAGCCTGGCGCCGTATTCAGGCCAAAGGTTTTACCCTTGGCAACGTCGATGTCACCATCATCGCGCAGGCACCCAAAATGTTGCCGCATATCCCACAGATGCGCGTGTTTATCGCCGAAGATCTCGGCTGTCACATGGATGATGTCAACGTCAAGGCCACCACCACCGAGAAGCTGGGCTTCACTGGCCGTGGTGAAGGCATTGCCTGCGAAGCAGTAGCCCTGCTGGTGAAGGCGGCAAAATGATCGAATTCGACAACCTCACTTATCTGCACGGTAAGCCGCAAAGCACGGGTTTACTAAAAGCCAGCCCGGAAGATTTCGTGGTGGTGGAAGATCTCGGCTTTGAGCCGGATGGGGAAGGCGAGCATATCCTGGTGCGGATCCTGAAAAACGGTTGTAACACCCGTTTCGTGGCCGACGCACTGGCAAAGTTCCTGAAGATTCATGCCCGTGAAGTGAGCTTTGCCGGGCAAAAAGATAAACATGCCGTCACAGAGCAGTGGCTCTGCGCGCGCGTTCCGGGCAATTCGATGCCGGATCTCAGTAAGTTTGAGCTTGAAGGTTGTAAGGTACTGGAGTACGCCCGCCATAAACGCAAACTGCGCCTCGGTGCCCTGCAGGGAAATGCGTTTACGCTGGTGCTGCGTGAAGTCAGCGATCGCGCCGATGTCGAAAAACGTCTGGCAGCCATCAGTGCCCAGGGCGTGCCTAACTACTTTGGTGCGCAGCGTTTCGGCATTGGCGGCAGTAATCTGCAGGGGGCGCTACGCTGGGCGCAGAGTAACGCGCCGGTTCGCGACAGGAATAAACGCAGTTTTTGGTTGTCTGCGGCCCGCAGTGCGTTGTTTAATCAGATTGTGAGTGAAAGGCTGAAAAAACCAGACGCGAATCAAGTTGTTGTCGGCGATGCGCTACAATTAGCGGGGCGCGGCAGCTGGTTCGTGGCCACGGCTGAAGAGATGGCCGACCTGCAGACGCGCGTCGGAAACAAAACGCTGATGATTACCGCACCGCTTCCGGGCTCCGGAGAGTGGGGAAGTGTGGGCGACGCGCTGAGCGCGGAGCAATCTGCGGTGGCAGATGCGCAGGAATTACAATCTTTGCTGGTGCGGGAAAAAGTGGAAGCGGCACGCCGGGCGATGCTGCTCTATCCGCAACAGTTGAACTGGAACTGGTGGGATGACGTAACCCTTGAGTTACGATTCTGGCTGCCGGCAGGTAGCTTTGCCACCAGTGTTGTCAGGGAACTTATCAACACTTCGGGTGACTATGCGAATATTGCTGAGTAACGATGACGGGATCCACGCCCCAGGCATACAGACACTGGCCAGGCATCTGCGCGAGTTCGCAGAGGTTCAGGTTGTTGCTCCCGATCGTAACCGCAGCGGTGCCTCTAACTCATTAACGCTGGAGTCATCGCTTCGCACCTTTGCTTTCGATAACGGCGACATTGCCGTGCAGATGGGCACACCGACTGATTGCGTCTTCCTTGGGGTGAATTCCCTGATGCGTCCGCGACCGGATGTGGTGGTCTCCGGCATCAACGCCGGGCCAAACCTCGGCGATGATGTCATCTACTCGGGTACCGTTGCCGCCGCAATGGAAGGCCGTCATCTCGGTTTTCCGGCCCTGGCGGTCTCACTCAATGGTCACCAGCATTACGATACGGCCGCTGCCATCACCTGCACGATTTTACGTGCCCTGAGCCGTGAACCACTGCGCACCGGGCGGATCCTGAATATCAACGTGCCCGATTTACCGCTCGACCAGATTAAAGGCATACGCGTTACCCGCTGTGGTAGCCGCCATCCGGCTGACCAGGTCATCCCGCAGCAGGATCCGCGTGGTAATACGCTCTACTGGATTGGGCCGCCGGGCGAGAAGTGCGACGCCGGGCCCGATACCGATTTTGCTGCCGTTGATGAAGGCTATGTCTCGATTACACCACTGCACGTAGATTTAACCGCTTACAGCGCGCAGGATGTGGTGTCAGGCTGGCTGGATCGTGCCGGGGTGAACGAGCAATGGTAAGTCAACGTGTACAAAGCCTTCTGAATCAATTACGTGCTCAGGGCATTACCGATGAGAAGGTGCTTGATGCCCTGGCTCAGGTACCGCGCGAGAAGTTTGTCGATGAGGCGTTTGAGCACAAAGCCTGGGAAAACGTCGCGTTGCCCATCGGGCAGGGGCAGACAATTTCGCAGCCCTATATGGTTGCCCGGATGACCGAACTGCTGGAACTGACACCGGAGTCCCGGGTGCTGGAAATTGGCACCGGTTCTGGCTACCAGACCGCGATCCTGGCGCACCTGGTGCACCATGTCTGTTCAGTGGAGCGCATTAAAGGGTTGCAGTGGCAGGCGCGTCGTCGCCTCAAACAACTTGATTTACATAATGTTTCAACACGTCATGGTGATGGCTGGCAGGGTTGGCAGGCACGCGCCCCGTTCGACGCCATCATTGTCACGGCGGCACCGCCCGAAATCCCGACAGCACTGCTATCGCAGCTGGATGAGGGCGGTATTCTCGTTTTGCCGGTGGGCGATGAACAGCAGCTATTAAAGCGTGTTCGTCGGCGCGGCGACGAATTTATCATCGATACCGTGGAAGCCGTGCGCTTTGTCCCTCTCGTAAAGGGGGAGCTGGCCTGAGACTCAGATTTTTCCAGGGTTATTCAGGCCAATTCAGCGTATCGTGGGGCGCAAAAGATTCGTGCCAACACGGATAATATTAAGTCACTGGTAGTTAACACATTCCTGGGGGATAAATGAGCGCGGGAAGCCCAAAATTCACCATCAGCCGTGTCGCGGCATTATCACTGGTTTCACTCTGGCTGGCAGGTTGTTCTAATTCAAACAATCCCCCTGCGCCGGTGAGCTCAGTTGGCGGCAATAGCGGTTCAGGTAACACATCCAGTGGAATGCTGATTACTCCTCCACCAAAGATGGGTAACTCTACAGCGCAGCAAACTCCGCAGATCCAACCTGTTCAACGTCCTGTTGTCCAGCCGACGCAGATTCAGCCAGTGGAACAAGCTGTTCAGACCGAAAATGGCCGCATAGTATATAACCGCAAGTATGGGAACATTCCGAAAGGCAGCTATACCGGCGGCAGCACCTATACCGTTAAGCGCGGCGATACTCTGTTCTATATCGCGTGGATCACCGGGAACGATTTCCGCGATCTCGCCCAGCGAAACAACGTACAAGCCCCGTATGGACTGGAAGTAGGCCAAACGCTGCAGGTGGGCAATGCCACCGGTAAACCTCTGACGCCGGGTAACAGCGTTTCTGCGGCCGACGTCACCGCGCAAAATAACAGTGTGACCCCTGCACAAAAATCAAGCACAGTGGTTGCTTCACAACCTGTAATTACGTATTCTGAGGACTCAGGTGAACAGAGTGCTAACAAGATGTTGCCGAATAATAAGGGTACTGCGACCGTTGTCACAGCACCGGTTACGGCACCTGTGGTTAGCTCTACCGAGCCCACTGCCAGCAGTGTAACGTCCAGCTCGCCGATCTCTTCATGGCGCTGGCCGACTGACGGCAAGGTTATCGAGAACTTCTCTTCCTCCGAGGGGGGAAATAAAGGGATCGATATCGCGGGGAGTAAAGGACAGGCTATCATCGCGACCGGAGACGGACGTGTTGTGTATGCCGGTAATGCACTTCGCGGTTACGGTAATCTTATTATCATCAAACACAACGATGATTACCTGAGTGCCTACGCCCATAACGATATGATGCTGGTCCGGGAACAACAAGAAGTTAAGGCGGGGCAAAAAATCGCTACCATGGGTAGCACCGGAACCAGTTCTACACGCTTGCATTTTGAAATTCGTTACAAGGGGAAATCCGTAAACCCGCTGCAGTATTTGCCGCAGCGATAATTTGACGAGACATGCCAGTCAGGATGTTTCGTTCAGGGATCACGGGTAGGAGCCACCTTTATGAGTCAGAATACGCTGAAAGTTCATGATTTAAATGAAGACGCGGAATTTGATGAGAACGGAGCAGAGGCTTTTGATGAAAAAGCCTTAGTAGAAGAGGAACCCAGTGATAACGATTTAGCTGAAGAAGAGCTGTTATCGCAGGGCGCCACACAACGTGTGCTTGACGCGACTCAGCTTTACCTTGGGGAGATTGGTTACTCCCCACTGTTAACAGCCGAAGAAGAAGTTTATTTCGCGCGCCGTGCATTGCGTGGTGACGTAGCCTCACGCCGTCGCATGATTGAGAGTAACTTGCGTCTGGTTGTGAAGATTGCCCGTCGTTATAGCAATCGTGGTCTGGCTCTGCTGGATCTGATTGAAGAGGGTAACCTGGGGCTTATCCGTGCTGTTGAGAAGTTTGACCCAGAACGTGGGTTCCGTTTCTCAACCTACGCAACCTGGTGGATTCGACAGACCATCGAACGGGCAATCATGAACCAAACCCGTACGATTCGCCTGCCGATTCACATCGTGAAAGAGCTGAACGTCTATCTGCGTACTGCACGCGAGTTGTCCCATAAGCTGGACCACGAGCCAAGTGCAGAAGAGATTGCCGAGCAGCTTGATAAACCGGTTGATGACGTAAGCCGTATGCTGCGTCTCAATGAGCGTATTACCTCGGTTGACACCCCACTGGGTGGCGATTCCGAAAAAGCGCTGCTGGACATCCTGGCCGATGAAAAAGACAACGGCCCGGAAGACACTACGCAAGACGATGACATGAAACAGAGCATCGTTAAATGGCTGTTCGAACTGAATGCCAAACAGCGTGAAGTGCTGGCACGTCGTTTCGGTTTACTGGGGTATGAAGCTGCGACACTGGAAGACGTCGGCCGCGAAATTGGCCTGACCCGTGAACGTGTTCGTCAGATTCAGGTAGAAGGTCTGCGTCGCCTGCGTGAAATTCTGCAGGGGCAGGGTCTGAATATCGAAGCGCTGTTCCGCGAATAATTACCCTTTCGTCAAAAAAGGCCCGTCGTGAGACGGGCCTTTTTCTTTTGTGCTACCCCTGCGTCGTTTCGTGCAACAGACGCCAGGTGACTCCAGCGCCTTCCTGATTAAGCACCGCGGTTGACCAACGTACGTTGACAGGCTGGTCCGGACGGGTTTGAGTCTCCCGATAGTGCAGCACCGCGCCACCTTCCCATTCCTGCACCGTAACGAGTTCATCGATAGCTATTTTCAGGCCGTGGCGACTGCCGCGCTGGTTTTGCAGGAAGCCGGCCAGTGCCGCATGGTCCAGATGAGTGCCGCCCGGTGGAATCATCATAAAATCCGGCCGGAAGCGGGCGAGCAGGGCGGTGATGTCGCCTTCGCCTTCTCCAAGCCACTGCTCGAGCGCAACGTGAAGATCAATAATTTCTTTTTCGTACGGGGTCATGATTTCTCCTGTTGAAGCTGCATCAGCACCTTCGCATTGTTAAGACGAATAACGGTCAGCAGGGGCAGTAAGGTTACGCCAGCGGCAAAAATAAAAGTACTGTGCCACGCCGTAATCGGCGGCAGGTAGTGCTGCGCCAGGCTAAGTAGCGCGGCCAGCACTAACGCCCCCAGAAAAAAACTCAGTTGACGGTTCAGGTTCCACAGCGCGCTGGCATCCGGCATCGCATCATGCGGGATAGTCAAAAACGCGCTGCTTTGCGCCGTGCTGCTGCACAGGCTACCGCCCGCACCCATAAGCGTAAATGCCAGCACCGGCAGTGCGAGCGGGCTCTCCGGGCCGACAGGGACAAGAAGCGCCATTCCCGTGGCCTGCAAAAGAGAGCCGAGGATAATCAGCGGTCGGGGACCCAGACGGTTGAAGTAGCGTCCAGTTGATGCGATCGCCACAAAAGAGGCCAGTGACCAGGGCAGCATCAGCGCCCCCGTTTCGGCAGGCGTCAGTCTGGCGACGCTTTGCAGGTAAAACATGCCTATCACGTTCACGCCAATGAACGTGCCGGGAATGCACAGGTAGACCAGCATAGAAAACCGCAGCAGCGGATCTTTCAGCAGCGGGAGATGAAGCAGTCGTCGCGTCACGATCTGCTGTGGTTTCTCGTCACGAAGCCATAGCCAGGCCAGCGTAAATGCGAGGGCAGCGACGGGCAGAGTCGCAAAAAATATCCATCGCCAGCCGAGCGTCTGCACCAGCACGCCGCCCAGCGCGGGCGAGCATGCCGGTGCCAACAGCGCCACCAGCATAACCGCCGAAGAGAGCCTGGCACGTTCGTGCGGCTTAAACTGCTGCCACGCCAGCGCCTGCCCAACCGGTATCAGCAGCCCACCGCCAAGCCCCTGCACGACGCGCCAGGCGATGAGGCTGTCGAGTGTGGACGCCAGCCCCGCGGCGGTAGAAGCGGTACTAAATAGTAAAAGCGATAGCAGGATCAGGCGTTTGGGGCCAAGCAGGCGCGCCAGCATGGCACTGAATGGGATGACCAGCGTTAGCCCGGCAATATAGCCATTACTCACCCAGGCAAGTGCGGAAGGCGTGGCGTCAAACGCCCGGCCCATTGCTGGAAAGGCCACGCTGGCGATGAACATGTTAATCAGGTCGAGAAAAAAGCCGAGCAGAAATACAACGGCAACCCTGGTGCGATAGGTCATGGGAACTCCTCCAGTGAGGCCGTATCGTAGCGGGCGGGAGAGAACAGATAAACGCGACAAAGCGCGATATACTGTCAAAAAAATTTTGACAATAAAAAGGCTGACGATGTTGAATTTGCAGCGCACAGGGATGTTTGTGGCGGTGGTGAAGAGCGGGAGTTTTACCGCTGCCGCAGACGTTATGGGGTTAACAAAAGCGGTTCTCAGTTTCAATATTCGCCAGCTCGAAGATGAACTGGGCGTTACGCTGCTGCTACGATCCACTCGTCGGCTGCGCTTAACCGAAGCCGGGGAGCTGTTTTACCAACGTAGCGTGGCGCTGCTTCAGAACGCGGAGAAACTCGCGGATGATGTGCGCGCCAACCATGCCGGGCTGACGGGGGAACTGCGTATTACCAGCACTCCCGAATATGGGGCGAAGGTGGTGGTGCCCCTGCTGGCCGAATTTAGCCTTCAGCACCCTGAGCTGCGCGTGCGGCTGGTATCATCTTCGCTGCACAGGGATCTTATTTCTGAACGTTTTGATGTCGCCATTCGGCTTGGGACGCTTGCAGATTCGCGCTATCACGCCGCGCTGATTTCGCAGTTTGCCATCTTGCCCGTAGCATCCCCTGCGTGGCTGCAGGCCCATCCTGTGGGATCACCAGAGGCGCTGGCGCAGGCTGACTGGATCATTCATGAACGCGTCGCTTCACCGCTGCGCTGGCAGCTACGTAACGCTGCCGGTGAGAGCGTCATGCTGGAGATAAAAAAAGCCCCGCGATTATATGCGGACAGCGCGCAGGCATTAATGGCCTTTGCCCTGGCCGGTAGTGGTGTGGCGCTGTTGCCTGCGTGGCTGGCACAAAGTGCGCTGGAGGCGGGGCAACTGCTCCCCGTTTTACCGGAATACACTTTTGCCCAACAGGGCATCTATGCTGTCTATCCTGATGCCCAGCATGTTTCAGCAAAGGTGCGCACGTTTATTGATTTTATGCGTACCCGGGTTAACGCGTTATGATCCTGGTTTTGTCGGGTACCGCTCAGGTTCTTCGCTGTGAAGGTACCCTTCCAGCGCCCTCATCAAACACGGATAAAAAAGAAAGCAGCGATGATGGCCGGCATGATTATGCTCGCCATTTTCCAGACGGCAGGTTCTCTGCTGCTCCGCCGGTTCGCCGGCATCGCCTTGTGCTCATGGTCATGTCGGTGAGAGCCAGCGGTTCCACTCCTGGCTGCCAGAGAGTGATATCTGTTACTGCTGGTGAGTTGCCGTAGGGCGCGTCGCTACGACTGCCGCTGAAAAACGGTCGTCACAGATGGACAAAGCACAACGGCAACTCTGGTTGTCATGCCGATCAGTTAGCGCGGTGGAATCGTTCCGTTCACCTCATGTTCAGCGGAGTATGGCATTACACTACCCGTGAACGTGACAAGGAGGACCGGCCGTGTATGAACCGGTCACATGGGGAACACTTTTTGACTCAATCGGCCCGGAGACCGCTGAGCCCTAAACCAGGCTCTTCAACCGGTAGATCCACTCCAGCGCCTGACGCGGTGTCAGTGTATCCGGGTCGAGATTCTCCAGCGCCTCAACGGCAGGCGACGTCTCTTCTGCCGGCGCAAGCAACGACATCTGCGTACCATCTATCTGAGTTGCCGCCGCGTTTGGCGACAGGCTTTCCAGCTCGCGCAGTTTCTGCCGTGCCCGTTTAATCACCTCTTTAGGCACCCCTGCCAGCGCCGCTACCGCAAGGCCGTAGCTCTTGCTGGCCGCGCCATCCTGCACCGTGTGCATAAAGGCGATGGTATCCCCATGCTCCAGCGCGTCCAGATGCACATTCGCCACCCCTTCCATCTTTTCGGGCAACTGGGTTAGCTCGAAATAGTGGGTTGCAAAGAGCGTCAGCGCCTTGATTTTGTTTGCCAGGCTTTCAGCGCAGGCCCACGCCAGCGACAGGCCGTCGTAAGTTGAGGTTCCGCGGCCAATTTCATCCATCAGCACCAGACTGTTTTCCGTGGCATTGTGCAGAATATTGGCGGTTTCGGTCATCTCCACCATAAAGGTGGAGCGGCCGCTGGCCAGGTCATCTGCCGCACCCACGCGGGTGAAAATGCGATCGATGGGGCCGATCTCAACTTTTTGCGCGGGCACGTAGCTGCCGATATAGGCCAGAAGCGCAATCAACGCGGTCTGGCGCATATAGGTACTTTTACCGCCCATGTTCGGGCCGGTAATGATCAGCATACGACGCTGAGGCGACAGGTTAAGCGGGTTGGCAATAAAGGGCTCATTGAGCACTTGTTCCACCACCGGGTGGCGACCTTCGGTGATACGAATGCCAGGCTTATCGCTAAAGGTGGGGCAGCTGTAGTTCAGCGTATCGGCACGCTCCGCCAGGTTAACCAGCACGTCCAGCTCTGCCAGCGCGCTTGCGCTGAGCTGCAGATCGCCCAGATGCGGCATCAGCGTATCGAACAGCTCGTCATAAAGCTGTTTTTCCAGCGCCAGCGCTTTCCCTTTGGAGGTCAGCACTTTGTCTTCGTACTCTTTTAGCTCAGGAATAATATAGCGTTCGGCATTTTTGAGCGTCTGGCGGCGGACATAGTGGATAGGCGCCAGGTGGCTCTGCCCACGGCTAATCTGGATGTAGTAACCATGAACGGCGTTATAGCCGACTTTCAGGGTATCCAGGCCCAGGCGTTCGCGTTCGCGGATCTCCAGTTTATCGAGATAATCCGTTGCACCGTCTGCCAGCGCGCGCCACTCATCCAGCTCTTCGTTATAGCCAGGTGCGATAACGCCACCGTCGCGCACCAGCACCGGCGGGGTTTCAACCACAGCACGCTCCAGTAACTCGCGCAGCTCGCTAAATTCACCCATGGTCTCACGCAGCTTTTGTACCGGTGCGCTCTCAACCTCAGCCAACTGCGCCCGCAGGGTGGGCAACTGCTGAAAGGCATGGCGCATACGGGCTAAGTCACGTGG
The DNA here is from genome assembly GCF_002430365.1 of Leclercia sp. UBA5958. Classification (NCBI taxonomy): domain Bacteria; kingdom Pseudomonadati; phylum Pseudomonadota; class Gammaproteobacteria; order Enterobacterales; family Enterobacteriaceae; genus Leclercia; species Leclercia sp. UBA5958. The sequence continues at coordinate 481,681 of NZ_DJCE01000004.1, forward strand.
GCGAGCGGTGCGCAGCGCAAGACGGGCAAGGATACGTTCGAGGTCGCCTACCTGGCGCAAAACCGGCTGCAGTTCGGTAAAACGATCCTGCAAGGCGGCGATAGTCTGCTGACGGCCGACCAGCGTTGCGGTATCACGCACCGGCATGTGCAGCCAGCGCTTGAGCATACGGCTCCCCATTGGGGTGACGGTGCTGTCGAGCACCGAGGCCAGGGTGTTTTCAACGCCCCCGGCCAGGTTCTGGGTGATCTCGAGATTGCGACGGGTGGCGGCATCCATGATGATGCTGTCCTGCTGGCGCTCCATGGTAATAGAGCGGATGTGCGGCAGAGCCGTGCGCTGGGTGTCTTTCACGTATTGCAAAAGACATCCCGCCGCGCAAAGTCCACGTGGCGCATTCTCGACACCAAAACCAATGAGATCGCGGGTGCCAAACTGCAGGTTGAGCTGCTGACGGGCGGTATCGATCTCAAACTCCCACAGGGGGCGACGACGCAGGCCGCGACGACCTTCAATCAATGCCAGCTCGGCAAAGTCTTCGGCATACAAGAGTTCCGCAGGGTTGGTGCGCTGTAGCTCTGCCGCCATGGTTTCACGGTCGGCCGGTTCACTCAGACGAAAACGCCCGGAGCTAATATCCAGCGTGGCGTAGCCGTAACCTTTGCCGTCCTGCCAGATAGCGGCCAGCAAATTATCTTGCCGCTCCTGCAGCAGGGCTTCATCACTGATGGTGCCAGGGGTGACGATGCGCACCACTTTGCGCTCAACCGGCCCTTTTGAGGTCGCGGGATCGCCAATCTGTTCGCAAATGGCTACCGACTCACCCTGATTAACCAGCTTCGCCAGATAGTTTTCCACCGCGTGGTGGGGAATGCCCGCCATCGGGATCGGCTCGCCTGCAGAGGCGCCGCGTTTGGTCAGCGAGATATCGAGCAGCTGCGATGCGCGTTTCGCATCATCATAAAAAAGCTCGTAAAAGTCGCCCATCCGATAGAACAGCAGGATCTCTGGGTGCTGGGCTTTCAGCTTCAGATACTGCTGCATCATCGGGGTGTGAGCGTCTAAGTTGTCGGTAGTGGTCATGGAGTGATGATGTCCATTTCTTTGAAAATAGTACGATTTAAGCGACGCAATGGTCATGAATTAAGGCTATTGTCGCATGAAAAAATGACCTCGCGCAGCAAAATGTGGCCCCTTTAGGCCGAGTTTTCGTTCATCAGCTCAATCACAATTTTGCCCTGCTCAACGCTAAGCTGCACCCGGGAGTGGGTTTTGAAACCCGCCGCTTCCAGCCAGTCGCCTTTCAGGTTCAGCGCGGCGTGCAGACTGTATCCTTTCGGCACTTTGGTCCGACGATCTTCGTGACGTCTGCGATAAGAACTTACGGTTAAATGACGAGACGGTTTTACAGTATTCAGTTCAGTCATTGCGGACTCCTTTCCTGGCCCTGAAGAAGAAAAAAACACCTGTATAAAATGCCAGTAAAATCACCCGATGACAAACGCAGAGCTGCGAGACTGCTTCCAAAAACGGGATGCAAAAAATGAAATCAGGCTGAAACGTGCGGCATGAAGAGGTATCATGGATGCAACTTATAAACAGGTATACTGACATGTCCGGAAAACGCATTACGCGCGAAAAAGAGACCATCCGCAAAATGATTGCGCTCTATGAGGCGCAATGCCCTCAGGCTGTAAGCGAAGAGGGGCATTATCAGGCGCTGAATGCCTATGCGGACAAGCGTCTGGATAGATGTATTTTCGGTGAAGAAAAACCGGCCTGCAAACAGTGCCCTGTGCACTGCTATCAGCCGGCGAAACGGGAAGAGATGAAACAGGTCATGCGCTGGGCCGGGCCGCGCATGCTCTGGCGTCACCCGATTTTGACCGTACGCCACCTCATCGATGACCGCCGTCCTGTCCCGCCGCTGCCCGAAAAGTACCGCCCCAAAAAGTAGCGCTTAGCGTCGCACCGGCCGGCAGATAAATATCATCGCCACGGCGCTGCAGAGTGGGAAACAGGCCAGTTGCAGCCAGGGATAGACCGCCTGGGGCGACGGGGTAAGGGCGTAATCGAGCTGGCTGCCCAGCAACAAGTTCCCTGCCAGCACGGCGCATCCCCCTGCGGTGGCGAGCGCGCCATAGTGCGCCCCCAGCGTCGACTCGCTGGCAAACCACGGAATGATATCTTTAGCCGCAGGCACCAGCAGCATCTGTCCGAAAGTCAGTAGGGTAACGAAACAGGCCGCCGGCAGAAGACGCAGCCAGCCATCGGCCGGAGGATGGCTGGCAAACAGAGCCACACTCACGAAAGAAGCGGCCAGCACGGCAAAGCCGACGGGCAGAATGCGCACCGCACCGGCCCGGCGGGCAACGCGTGCCAGGGGTAGCTGGAATACGATGATCAGCACGGAAGCCAGCATAAACAGCGGACCAAGATCTTTCTCGTTGCCGCCGGCTCGCTGAATCTCCACCGGGAGCGCCAGGTAGAGCTGGTTATAGCTTAAGAGCCAGGCGCTGTAAGCGATGATAAAGGCGACAAAGCGTGGCTGCCGGAAGGTGGTCCACCAGGGTGTGATGTGTAACGGTTTTTTCTGCGCGGAGGTGGGCAGGCAAAAGTGCAGCACCATCAGTGCCACTACAAAGACCCCTGCGCCCGCCAGCGCAATCTGGCGAAAGCCGATCCCCGCCAGCAGTGCGCCGGCTACGGGTCCGAGCACAGCACCCAACTCACCGCAAACCGCAAACAGTGCGAACCACTCCGCACGGCTGCGTTTGCCTTCCGCTTCGCTACGCGTGCCCGCTTTGGCCAGCAGGGCTTCAATGGAAGGGGAGAAGAGTGCACCGCCAATGCCCGTCAGACAGGCACCGAGGATTATCGCCCCGAGGGAGTCACCCAGCGCCAGCAGCAAGTAACCCGCCACCCGCACCAGGCAGCCGCAAAGGATAACGCTACGCGCGCCAAAGCGGTCAGAGAGGGCACCGCCAACAATAAACATCCCCTGCTGGGAGAAGGTGCGTAACCCCAGGACAAGACCAATTAGCCCGCCGGAGAGCTGCATGTCATCGCGCAGGAAGATCGCCAGAAAGGGGACAACGGCGTAAAAGCCGATGTTGAACACAAACTGGCTGCCCAGTAAAACCGGCGGCCAGAGTTGTGTTGCCGGGCGCAAAGAGAGCATGAGCTTACCTGGCATCAGACGAGGAAATGGATATGTTTCTTGCCATGAAATGGCGATATTTCAATTTTCGTCTTCACGCGGAACACGTCCCACAGCAGATCTTCGGTGAGGATCGCCTGGGGTGAGCCGGTGGCAACAATCTGCCCTTTCTGCATAACAATCAGCGCATCGCAAAACATCGAGGCGTGATTGAGATCGTGGATCGCCACAATGCTGGTGACCGGCAGTTCACTGATCAACTGCATCAGCTGCATTTGATGGTGAATATCCAGGTGATTGGTGGGTTCATCAAGCAGGATCTCGCTGGGGGTTTGCGCCAGCGCCCGGGCAATGTGCACACGCTGCCGTTCACCACCGGAGAGGCTTAACCAGCCCTGGGTGCTTTTTTCCAGCATATCCACCCGCTCCAGCGCCGCGTTCACGGTGGCATCATCGTGGCTGCTCCAGCCGGAAAACGCCGTATGGTGCGGAATACGCCCGAGCTTAACGACGTCACGTACCTGCATGTTGGCGTCGGTCATGCCGTGCTGTTCAACAAAGGCGACGCGCCGCGCCAGCTGCTTTTTATTGATACGTGCAATGTTATTGCCATCCAGAGCGACGGTGCCCGCGTGAGGGCGGCGAAGCCCGGCAAGCACGCGCAGCAGAGAGGATTTACCCGAGCCATTTGGCCCCAGCAGGCCGACCGTCTGCCCCGGCGTGACCCGGAGCGAGACGTTATTGACGATGACCTTTTTGCCTACCTTCCAGGTAATGTTATCGGCGGTGATACTCATCACTTATTCCTTGAACGGTAGATAATGACGGCGAAGAAGGGTACCCCCACCAGGGCCGTGACGACACCCACCGGCAGGCTTTGCGGCGCAATCAGCATGCGGGAGGCGATATCGGCCAGCACCATCAGAATCGCCCCGGCCAGCGCACTGGCAATCAGAAGCGTACGGTGCAGGGGCCCAAAGAAGTAGCGCATCATATGGGGTACCACCAGCCCAACGAAACCGATCGAGCCTGCCATGCTAACGATGGTGGCGGTAATCAGCGCGGTGACGGTAAACAGGAGCAAACGGACTTGCGGTACGGCGATCCCCAGCGATGCGGCGGCATCGTCGCCAAAGGTAAAGGCATCCAGCGCGCGGGAGTAGTAGAGACAAATCGCCAGCCCCAGCAATACCACGACTAATACCAGCTGGAATTCCGGCCAGCGCACGCCACTAAAACTGCCGAGCAACCAGAACATAACATCGCGTGCCTGCTGAGCGCTGGCGGAGGTGCTGATGGTGTATGCCGTGATGGCGTTAAACAACTGAGAGGCTGCGACCCCGGCCAGTATCGTGCGCTCATTGCCGCCACGCGCGCCGTTGGTCAGAAAGGCGACAAAGGCAAAGGCTGAAAAGGCGCCGGCGAAGGCACCTGCCGAGAGGGTGACGGCCCCGGAGCCAATGCCGAGAACCACGACCGATACCGCCCCGGTAGAAGCCCCGGCAGAGACGCCAAGCACGTAGGGCTCTGCGAGGGCGTTTTTCAGCAAGCTTTGCAGCACGGCACCGCAGATAGCCAGCCCGGCACCGCAGCACGCCGCCACCAGAGCGCGGCTAAGACGGAAATCCCAGATCACGCTCTCGTAGATACGGTTCAGGGGAACGTCGGTCAGCCCGGCTTTGTTAGCAATCGCGTAGTAGACGGTTTGCAGGGGGATAGAGAGCTCCCCCACGCTTACGCCCAGCGCAATCACCAGCAATAAAAGCACAACAGCCAGCACGGACGAGGTGGTAAGCAGCAGGCCTTGTCGACGTTGTTGCACCACTGCCGTCATCAATTCAGCCCCATCTTTCTGAGCTGCTCACCCACCTGCTCAGCACCGTAAATCGTGCGGATGGTAGGGTTCATCGCCTGGCCGTCCATAACAACGATATGCCCTTTTTTCACGGCGTCGAGCTGGCTGACGGCCGGATCGCTTTTCAGGAATTTGATCTTCTCTTGGGCGCTATCCAGCGCCCAACGGTTGCGATCAAGGCTAGACACTACAATCACGTCCGGGTTGGCAGCAATAATGCTTTCCCAGCCCACGGTCGGCCATTCCGTTTCAGAGGTGATGGCATTATGGCCACCCAGCACATTGGCGATAAAGCCGGACGCGCTATTTTTACCGCCGACATAGGCATCAGAGGAGGGGGAGGAGCTGGAGAACCAGAAGACGAACGACAGGTCTTTTTTATTTTTGCTGAACTCAGCGCGCAGATCGGCTTCGCGTTTTTTGAAGTCGGCAATCAGCGCCTGGCCTCGATCTTCTACGTTGAAGATTTTTGCGAAGTCTTCGATCTCTTTATAAAGGAAGGTCATGTCCCAGAGTTTCTGACGGCTGCCGTACATATCACCAATGTCTTTTTTGGTAGCGCACATGCCGGGTGACATATAGCTGTTAACGCCTACTGTCTGCAGGTCTTCACGTTTGGCAACTTTACTCTCTGGCCCCAGCAGCAGCGGAAGCTGTGCCGGTACGAAGTCCGGATTCTGGGCGAGGATAGATTCGAGACCCGGGATTTCGACCGTCAGCGTTTTGATTTTTTCGTTTTTCGCCGTCAGTTCCGGCAGGACTTTGGTTGGCCAGAAAGCGCTGGCTACGACGTGATCTTCTAACCCCAACAACAGCAAAATTTCAACGGTATTCTGGCCCAGGGCGACGACGCGTTCCGGTGCTTTTGTAAACGTCTCTTTATAGCCGCAGTTCTCAATCGTCAGCGGATAAGTGGTCGCAAAGGCGGAGCCCGCAGTGGCGAGGAACAATCCTACTGCGCTGATGATGTTTTTCATGGAACGCTATCCTTCATTAATTTTATGTTGCGCTGCCCTGGTGATGAGCAAGATGTAAATGAAACTCATTATTATGGCGAAGCTTTATACAATGTAATATATTTGGTGTCAATGAATGACAGTAACGTCATGAAATTATTGGGTATTGTAAGGGCGAGAGGGGCGAGGCGAAACAGCCGGGCGCGCCAGGACGCCCGGTCGGGGAGGTTAGTCTAAATCGGCACCGTTGCTGGCGATGACTTTTTTATACCACCAGAACGATTTCTTGCGTTTACGATCGAGCGTGCCGTTGCCGGCGTCGTCGCGATCGACATAGATAAAGCCGTAGCGTTTGCTCATCTCACCGGTAGAAGCCGCCACCAGATCGATACAGCCCCAGCTGGTGTAGCCCATCAGCGGAATGCCGTCTTCAATGGCATCGCCCATTGCGCGGATATGCTCGCGCAGATAGCTGATGCGATAGTCATCGTTAATCTCGCCGTTGGCGTCAACTTCATCCTTCGCACCGAGGCCGTTTTCCACCAGGAAAAGTGGCTTCTGGTAGCGGTCATACATCATGTTCATGGTAATACGCAGACCCAGCGGGTCGATGCCCCAGCCCCATTCGCTGACTTCGATGTGCGGATTTCGCAGAGATTTAACGATATTGGCCGCGCTGGTGTTATTGGCATTCATGTCAGCGGAAGCACAACGTGAGGCGTAATAGCTGAACGAGACGAAATCCACGGTGTTTTTCAGCAGTTCGTCGTCACCAGGGTCTTTAACAATGACCACCCCCTTTTCGCGGAACACGCGGGCGGAGTAGGCCGGGTAGCTGCCGCGCGCCTGTACGTCGATGAAAAAGAGATTTTCACGATCCTTTTCCAGCGCCATCCACACGTCTTCTGGCTTGCACGAGTAGGGGTAGAAGTTACCGCCTGCCAGCATGCAGCCAACCTGGTTTTCCGGGTTTACCTCATGCGCAATTTTGGTTGCCAGCGCGCTCGCCACCAGCTCGTGGTGGGCAGCCTGGTACTTCACCTGATCTTCGTTTTCGCCCTCTTCAAACACCAGTCCTGCGCCGGAGAACGGGCTGTGCAGCATGATGTTAATTTCATTGAAGGTGAGCCAGTATTTCACCAGACCGTTAAACTCTTCGAAACAGGTCCGGGCGTAGCGGGCGAAGAACTCGACCATTTTACGGTTACGCCAGGAGCCATATTCCGTTACCAGGTACATCGGTACATCAAAATGACACAGGGTAACCAGCGGCTCGATGTTGTGCTTTTTGCACTCTTCAAATACCGCACGGTAGAAGGCAATCCCTTCCTGATTGGGTAAAGGTTCATCGCCATTAGGATAGAGGCGGCTCCAGGCAATCGAGGTGCGGAACACCGTAAAGCCCATCTCCGCCATCAGAGCGATATCTTCTTTATAGCGATGGTAAAAATCGATCGCGTTGTGGCTTGGGTAAAATTCATCCTCACGTAGCGCGAAGCGTTTTTCCTTGCCGACTTTCACCGCTAGTCGGTTGGCGCCGTGGGGGATCATGTCAACGGTGGTCAGCCCCTTTCCGCCTTCACGGTAAGCCCCTTCACTCTGGTTGGCGGCCAGTGCGCCGCCCCATAAAAATCCTTTTGGAAAAACTGACATTTTTACCTCGCTATTCACATTATGCTCGTGCTTCTGTTGCCTGCACCGGCGCAGTCTGCAGGGCGCGTGCTTTTTCGGCTTCGTCTTCTACCGGAATATCCTCAAAGCCGAGGAGCAACGTCAGCACAAAGGAGAGTACGACGGCCAGCGCCATCACGCCAAAGACCCAGACGATAGTCATTGGGTTGGCCGGATCAAAGAACTGCACGCTGGTAAACAGTCCTGGAGCGGCCATGGAGTGACTGGCAAGACCTGCGATACCGGCCACGGCGCCACAGATAAAGCCGCTGATCAGACTGGCGATTAACGGACGTTTCAGTCGCACCGCCACGCCATAGAGCGCCGGCTCAGAAATACCGGCCATGATGGCAGAGGCCGCCGCCGCCAGCGCCGTCTGGCGCAATTCCGGATTTTTGGTCTTCCAGGCCACCGCCAGCGACGATCCGCCCAGCGACAGGTTGGCGCCAATTTCAGACGGCATTACCATCCCCTCTTTCCCGGTTTCGGCAATGGTTTGAATGATAGTTGGCGTAAAGACGCGGTGCATACCGGTCATAACCAACAGAGGCCACAGCGCACCCATGATGGCCACGGACAGCCAGCCCAGATAGTCATGGATGGTGTACACCAGCGCAGAGATGGCGGTACCGATCCAGATCCCCAGCGGCCCAATCAACACAATGGCGAGCGGGGCGGCAATCAGCACGATAAGCATCGGTTTCAGGAAATTTTTCGTTACCGCCGGGGTAATGCGATCTACCCAGCGTTCGATGTACGAGAGACACCAGGTCATGACCAGCGCCGGGATCACCGTATAGGTGTACTTCACCGCCGTCACCGGAATAAAGGCGAACTCGACATGCTCACCCTGGGCGGCTTTGGCCATCAGCTCAATAAAACTCGGGTGTACCAGCACGCCCGCGATGGCTATCGCCAGCGACATGTTGGTTTTGAATTTCACGGCCGCCGAGGCTGCCACCATTAGCGGCAGGAAGAAGAACGCGCCGTCACCAATCACCGTCAGGATGGTGAGGGTTGGAGCGCCCTTCGGTAACGCGCCGGTCATTTCCAGGATCATTGCCAGCAGCTTAACCATTGAACCACCGATGATCGCCGGGATCAGCGGTGACATCGTGCCGATCAGCGCGTCGAGGATCCCGGCGCCAATGCGGCGTAAGGTTAATTTTTGCGGGCCCTGCGGCGCAGCCGGCTGTAAATTGGTCGGCAGCAGGCTCACCACCTCGCGGTAGGCCTGCGAAACGGTATTGCCGATGATCACCTGGCACTGATTATCGTTACGTACCACACCCAGAACACCGCTGATTGTCTTCAGCGTTGCGCTATCAATGGCACTCTCGTCTTTCACAACGAAGCGCAAACGCGTCATGCAGTGGGTGACGGCGGTGATGTTATCTTTGCCGCCGAGCGCGCTGACTACGGCATTCGCCAGCGCAGCATAGTTTTTGGCCATCGGGTTATATCCTGTTTTAACTGTAAGGTACGTCTTCATCGAACAGCGGGATGAGACTTAGATAGGAAACCGGTTCCACAAAATCATGAAGAGTTTCACATGATCAAACAAGATCGCATTTTGCCCATTTTTTATATTCGTGATGATGATCACCAATCAGGGTGACAAGTGTGATATTCCCGCTGCGACAATTTAATCGCCGTGAAGTACACTGCCGCTCATTAGATTGAGAGGGAAAAGTGATGACCACGATGCTGGAAGTGGCGAAGCGGGCAGGGGTTTCGAAGGCGACGGTTTCCCGGGTGCTTTCGGGCAACGGTTACGTAAGCCAGGAGACAAAAGACCGCGTGTTTCAGGCCATTGACGAGAGTGGCTATCGCCCCAATTTACTGGCGCGAAACCTCGCGACCAAACGCACGCAAACCCTGGGGCTGGTGGTAACTAACACCCTCTATCATGGTGTCTACTTCAGCGAGCTGTTGTTCCATGCCGCGCGAATGACCGAGGAGCGCGGGCGGCAGCTCATCCTGGCCGATGGCAAACACAGCGCGGAAGAGGAGCGTGAGGCGATTCAGTATCTGCTGGATATGCGCTGCGACGCGATCATTATTTATCCGCGTTTTCTCAGCGTCGATGAGATGGATGCCATTATTCAGGATCACAGCCAGCCGGTGATGGTGCTTAACCGTCGCCTGCGTAAAAACAGCAGCCATTGCGTTTGGTCCGATCACATTGCCTCCAGCGAGGCCGCGGTGACGCAGCTTATCAAGCTGGGTCATCGCGATATCGCCTTTATCACCGGCTCGCTGGACTCCCCAACCGGGATCGAACGTCTGAGTGGCTACAAAGCGGCGCTGGCCCAGCATCAGATCCCGCTGCGTGAGTCGTTGATTGTAGAGGGGAAATGGAACCCGGCGAGCGGCGCGGCGGGGGTTTCAACGTTGCTGGCTCGCGGTGAGACCTTCAGCGCGCTGGTAGCCAGTAATGATGATATGGCGATTGGTGCCATCAAGCAGCTGCACGAGAGTGGGATCGCCACCCCGGCCGCGGTCTCGGTCATTGGTTTCGATGACGTTGCCATCGCCCCTTATATTGTTCCGTCGCTCTCTAGCGTCCGGGTGCCTGTCACTGAAATGATTAAAGAGACCATCAGCAGGCTGATCTTTATGCTCGATGGCGGCGATTTCACCTCACAGCAAAACTTTGCCGGCGAGCTGATATTGCGTGACTCGGTGGTGGCCGGGCCGCATCGCTAGCCTGCAGGCGGGGGAAGCCAGGCGCGGGTGAAATCGAGCCAGCCCCCTGCGGTTAAGACCATATCCTGCACATTTTCCAGGGCGTTGATTTGATAGCGATAGCGGAACAGCGGCGTACAGGTTCCCTCGTCAAAAATCTGTTGAAAGAGGGGCATCAGTTGAGCGTTAAAGTGGGCTTCGCTGTCGCAAATCTGCATAAGCTGCTGCTTCTTTTTCTGCCAGCGCGCCACGCCTAACGCGGTCTGCCAGGCGGGCTCGTAAATCAACCACTCCCCCAGCGCGAACCCGGCGTTTTCCCTCGCCAGATAGTCCCCCAATAGCAGGTCGGCGTCGGCCAGCACATCCGGCTGATGCCAGCTATCACGGTCTCGCCATTCGATCTGCAACTGGCAACCGTGCCGCATCAAGTGTTGTCGCCATTTCTCTGCCAGCTCCCGCAGTTCGGGCGTGTGATAACACACCAGTTTCAGACGGGCTGGCAGCGGGCAGGCTGCCGGTTCCGGCGGTTCTTTCACGTGCAGGCCGGGCAGAATGTCGCTGCGGATCTGCAGGTCGCTGCGGGAGGCAAAGCAGCGCTGTTTCAGGCTTATCGCCTGGTGACGTAAGGCGGCGGCAAGCGCTTTGGGCAGTGCGCTATTGACCATCAGCCAGGCAAAGCCGCTGCTGGTGGAGGTTACCGCCTCCCGGGTTGTATTGCCCTTGCCCACGGTAATCCACGCCGGTTTCTCCAGCATTGAGCCGGTGCGCCAGAACTCTATCGCATGCAGTAGCGGGTGATGGCCAAAGTACCAGGGCTGACGTTCCAGCCGCAAATAATGTGAATGATGGCGGGCAATGGCAAAGGGGCCCGCGCCGATCTCGGGCTGGCGTGGATGGGGTAACCGGCAGACCGGATGCGCCAGCCGCTGTGGTAACAGCGCATCGGCGCGAGTGAGCTCGATTTCCAGACACCAGGGGGCCACCCGCGTAAGCGAGGCGATATGCTGCAACCCGACATTACGCGTCGGGTCGGCCAGCAGCTGCCGCATCGCCGTCAGGATATCGTTGTCGGTAATAGGCTGGCCGTTGTGCCAGTGCGCGCCGCTACGCAGATAGAAATGCCAGCGCCGTTCCCCATCAAGAGAAGCATAGTGGTGTGCCAGATCGCCTATAGGGTGCGGTTGACCGGGTTCATTGCGGGTTAAGCCTGCATGTACCGCACAGATAATATGTTGTTCTGCGCGACGGCGTTGCAGTGCCGGATGCAGGGAGGTGAGGGGACGGTACCAGGGAATACGCAGCGTCGGCTGGTGCTTCAGCCATTTACCGCCCAGAAAGGGGGTAATGATGTGATGCAGGCTGGCGGGATCGCCATCGGCCAGCTGCAGGGCGCTTTGGTAGTCACCCTTTTCCAGGCAGGCGCGCATCAGCGGAGCGCTCAGTTCGCTGGTGGTGCGCAGGCAGTGCAGCGTGGCGCGGTGGCCGCGTCCGGGCTGCGCCTCCCAGCGTAGCCAGCCGTTTTCCGCCAGCTGGCGTAACAGGGTGCGCGCATGTCGTTCACTGCAGACCGCCACCTGCGCGACTTCGGCAAGGGTCGTTTGCCTGGGCGAAGAGCCGTAGTGCAGAGAGAGCCGCTGATACTGACGAATTTTTTGTAACAGGCGCATGGCTTTGATCGGCATCTAATGAGGTGTGTGGAGAGTGTAAGGGCTTTTCAGGAAGAAATAGGGTGGAGTTGATCAACCTGTTCCGCTTTTTGCGATAAAGCCTTTGAAAGCGTCACAACCCGGTTCGGGTCAGGATTTTTTCTCGCCGAGCGGCAGCATAAGCTCGCGTAGCCGTTCCATGCGCTGCGACGGGGTAAGATAGAGCCAGCGCCACCGCACGGGTTCGGCGGGCTGAACCTTTCTGAACCACCGCTCCAGATAAGCCAGATCCTGTTTGAGGTTTGTCATGTCACGCTCTCCCGCCGTTGAATACCGCTTCAGGTTAAGCAGGATAGGCGGCATAAAACAGGGTGAGGTTTTGCGGTTGTTCCGCATTTAGACAGAAAAAAGCCCCGGGACATCGGGGCTGCGGATAAAAGATCCAAAGGTTAAGTAAGAGTGGCAGAGAGGGTTAAGCGGGCAGAGATTTCAGCAGGGCAAAGGCCTCCTTCATGCGATCTTCGCTGACCACGAAGGCGCGTAGTTGTCCCTCGCTGTCAGCGCCTTTGGCCACCATGCCCTGTGGTTCGATGGTGATTTGCCAGTTCAGATCCTGACGCTGGGTTTCGCCTGCAAGGTGCAGGGGCAGTTCTGGCGTTTTCACCTTCACCAGCATCGCGGGTAATTTCAGGGGCGCGCTGCCCCCGAGCAGGTTTTTCGCCAGATACATCGCGCTAAGCTGTATCGGCTGCAGGAAGGGTAGAAGCTGGCCGTTGATCTCAGCGCAGTCGCCCAGCGCATAGATGTCGGGCTGCGTGGTTTGCAGGTAACTGTCGACCTTCACGCCACGGTTTGTCTCCGCTCCCGCGCGGTGCGCCAGCGCCGTTTCCGGACGCAACCCTGTGGCGGCAATCACCACATCAATATCTACGTTGCGGTTGCGATCGAGGGTGGCGCGAATGCCGGTTTCGGTACGGGTCAGGCTTTGCAGCTGAGATTTCAGCAGCAGGTGTACGCCCATATCGGTTAAACGGTGCTGTAAGCGACTGCTTACTTCGGCGGGTATCAGCGCCGACAGAATGCTGGCCGCGTGATCGACCAGCGTGACGGCTTTCCCCGCCCGACAAAAGTCCATCGCCAGCTCGGTGCCAATCAGGCCGCCGCCAACAATCATTACGCGCTGCGCGTCGCGAAGCCACGTTTCGCTGGCCTGGTACTCCTGCTGGCTGTTCAGCGTAATCATCAGCTCGCGGCCTTCAACCGGCGGCACAAAAGCGGAGGCGCCCGTGGCCAGCACCAGTTTGTCGTACTGCCAGGTATGATCTTTCGCTTTCACGACGTGCGCAGCGGCGTCGATATCGGTGACCCAGGTATAGGGGAACAGGCGCAGGTTGTACTGTTCCGCGAACTCCCCCGCCGTCTGGCGGGTGAGATCTTCGGCACGCTGATTCTGGCTAATGACGTGGCTTAAATCAGGTTTGTTGTACTCGTCCATGCTGTCGGCGGCAATCACCGTCAGCGGAACGCTGGGATCCTGTTTGCGGATATTTTTCACCAGCTGACGGGCGGCAAAGCCCGAGCCGATGATCACGATTCCGTTATTCATTTTGCCTCCGATGCCAGTTCGTCAAAGACGTCTTTACCAAGGGAACATTCCGGGCAGAGGAAGTTGTCTGGTACGTCACTCCACGGCGTGCCCGGCGCAACATCCTGCAGCGGCTCGCCCAGTTCCGGGTCATAAATCCACTGGCAGACGCTGCACTGCATGCGCGGGCCGAGATCGGCAGAAGCGGCGGCACAGCTGCTGGCAGGCTGTGGTTCGGCCGGTTTTGCTGTGGCTTCCGGCAGCGGAGCGAGCGCCCACTGACGGGCGATATCGCGACCGTGCTGGCGGCAGATTTCCAGTGCGTCGATGTCCGGGCGCCATTTGGCTTTCAGGCTCATAGACATTTCGAAACCGGCATCCTGCAGGCGGGTAGAGAGACGGTCAACCGCGCCGCCGCTCCAGCCGTGGGAGCCAAAGGCGCTGGCGCGTTTATTTCGGAAACGCAGGCCGGTCATCTCCTCCACGAGGCCCGCGATTTTTGGCATCATCACGTTGTTCATGGTGGAGGTGCCCACCAGCACGCCTTTGGAGCGGAAGGTATTGGTCAGGATTTCGTTTTTATCGCTGCGAGCCACGTTGAAAATTTTCACCGCCACGTTCGGATCCACTTCGTTGATCCCTTGGGCAATGGCGTCCGCCATCATGCGGGTATTGTTGGACATGGTGTCGTAGAAGATAGTGATGCGGTCTTCCTGGTAATCCGCCGCCCATTTCAGGTACAGCTCGACAATCTGGGTGGGATTTTCACGCCATACCACGCCGTGGGAGGTGGCAATCATATCCACCGGCAGGTTAAAGCCGAGGATCTCGGTAATTTTTGGCGTCACCAGACGGCTGAATGGCGTAAGAATGTTGGCGTAGTAGCGCTGGCACTGTTCGAACAGCTCGGTCTGGTCCACTTCGTCGTTGAACAGACGTTCATCGCAGTAGTGCTGGCCGAAGGCGTCGTTACTGAACAGTACCGCGTCGCCGGTCATGTAGGTCATCATGCTGTCCGGCCAGTGCAGCATTGGCGTTTCCACAAAAATCAGCTGTTTGCCGTTACCGATATCCAGGGTATCGCCGGTTTTCACGGTGTGGAAATTCCACTCCGGATGGTGGTGATGACCGTTAATCGAGTCGATGGCATTGGTGGTGCAGTAGATTGGCGTGTTCGGAATATGGGACATCAGCTCGGTCAGCGCCCCGGCGTGGTCCTCTTCCGCGTGGTTAATGATGATGTAGTCGATAGCCTCCAGATCAATTTCGCTACGCAGGTTCTGCACGAACTCGCGACTGAATTTATGATCGACGGTATCAATCAGGACATTTTTGCCTTCACGAATGAGATAGCTGTTATAGCTGCTGCCGCGCAGCGTTTTGTATTCCGTTCCGTGAAAATCACGCACTTCCCAGTCACGTTGACCAACCCAATGAATGTTATTTTTAACCAGAATAGACATAGCAACCTCGATAATTAAATGCGGCATGTTTAAGAAAGATGTATTGCCTATATCAAGATGCGTGCCAGTTTTTTAAATTATTGGTTTTAATGGTTTTAGTAAGTAATAACCCACAATGGGTAGTCATAATGACTATCTAAAATATTGTCAATATGACATTATGAATTGTCAAAATGACAACGAGGCAGATATGAGCTTTTCCGTAGACGTGCTGGCGAAAATCGCTATCGAGTTGCAAACCGGTATCGGTCATCAGGACCGTTTTCAACGTTTAATTTCGACCCTGCGTCACGTACTGGCCTGTGATGCTTCGGCGCTGCTGCGCTATGAAGGGCGGCAGTTTATACCGTTGGCTATCGATGGACTGGCGCAGGATGTTTTGGGGCGGCGCTTCTCGCTTGAAGGCCACCCGCGGCTTGAAACCATCGCCCGTGCCGGGGATGTGGTGCGCTTTCCCACAGACAGCGATCTGCCCGACCCCTACGATGGCCTCATCCCGGGGCAGGAGAGCCTGAAGGTGCATGCCTGCATCGGCCTGCCGCTGTTTGCCGGGCAAAATCTGATAGGGGCGCTCACCCTCGACGGTATGTCGCCGGACCAGTTCGATACCTTCAGTGATGAGGAGTTGCGGTTGATTGCCGCGCTGGCCGCCGGGGCGCTGAACAATGCGCTGCTGATTGAACAACTGGAGAGCCAGAATATGTTGCCCGGTAGCCCGGCGGCATTTGAGCCCGTGGCGCATACCGAGATGATTGGCCTCTCGCCGGGGATGATACAGCTCAAAAAAGAGATCGACATCGTGGCGGCGTCAGACCTCAACGTATTGATCTTTGGCGAGACCGGTACCGGCAAAGAGCTGGTCGCGAAGGGGATCCACGAGGCTTCGCCGCGCGCGGTCAACCCGCTGGTCTATCTCAATTGCGCCGCACTGCCAGAAAGCGTGGCGGAGAGTGAACTCTTTGGGCATGTGAAAGGGGCATTTACCGGAGCTATCAGCAACCGTAGCGGTAAGTTTGAAATGGCCGACAACGGCACGCTGTTTCTTGATGAAATTGGTGAGCTATCGTTATCGTTGCAGGCCAAGCTGCTGCGCGTGTTGCAGTATGGCGATATCCAGCGGGTGGGGGATGACCGCAGCCTGCGCGTCAATGTGCGCGTTCTGGCGGCCACCAACCGCGATCTGCGCGAGGAGGTGCTGGCCGGTAATTTCCGCGCCGATCTTTTCCATCGCCTGAGCGTATTTCCACTCTCCGTGCCGCCGTTACGTGAGCGTGGCGAAGATGTGGTGCTGCTGGCGGGCTTTTTCTGCGAGCAGTGCCGTCTGAAAATGGGTCTTGCTCGCGTCGTGCTAAGCCCTGCCGCCCGTTCGCATCTGCTGAGTTACGGATGGCCCGGCAACGTGCGCGAACTGGAACATGCCATTCACCGGGCGGTAGTGCTGGCGCGGGCTGCGCGCCATGGCGATGAGGTAGTTATTCAGCCCGGCCATTTCGCCCTGCAGGATGACACCCCCCTGACGGTGACAGCGGATGCCCCGGCACCGGGGAAAGAAAACCTTCGTGAAGCGACAGAAGATTTTCAACGGCAGATGATTACCCGCGCGCTGGAACAGAACAACCGCAGTTGGGCGGCAAGCGCGCGGGCGCTGGAAACCGACGTGGCCAACCTGCACCGGCTGGCGAAACGTCTGGGGCTGAAGGGCTAGATAATTCCGGCCTGATAGAAGTCCTGAAGGTTGATGGCACCGCAGAGCTTGCCATGCTCATCCACCACCGGGGCGGCGGCGATCTTACGCTTCAGTAGCACCTCTTTAGCCTCAATGGCCCGGCTGTCGGCGTTCAACGTCTGGCCGCCGGGCGTCATTGCCTCGTTGACGATGGCCTGCAGCGTGCCGCCGCCTACCAGCCAGCGGCGCAGATCGCCGTCGGTAAAGACGCCTTTCACCTGCTCGCGCTCATCACATACCGCAACCAGACCCAGCCCGGTACGGCTCAGTTCAAGCATTGCATCCATCACGCTGGTGGTGAGTTTCACCTGCGGGATGGCATCGCCGGTGCGCATCAGATGGTGCACTTTATTAAGCAGACGCGCGCCCAGGGCACCCGCCGGATGGGAGCGCGCAAAGTCCTCCTCATTAAAGCCGCGCGCCTGCATCACTGCCATGGCCAGCGCATCGCCCATCATCAGCGTATTCACGGTACTGGAGGTGGGTGCCAGGTGCATTGGGCAGGCTTCGCGCTCGACTGAGATATCCAGCACCGCTTTGGCGGCCAGCGCCAGCGGGGAACGGGTTTTGCCGGTCATCGCCAGCAGGTCGACCGATTTTTCCTGCAGGCGTGGGATGATCAGATCCAGCTCTTTGGCCGAGCCAGAGTAAGAGATGAACAGCAGCACGTCACGGCTTTCAATCATGCCCAAATCGCCGTGCAGCGCCTCTGCTGCGTGGACGAAAAAGGCTGGCGTGCCGGTGCTGGCGAGGGTGGCCGCAATCTTCTTGCCGATATGGCCTGATTTACCGATACCCGAGACAATCACTTTGCCTTCGCAGTGGATAAGCGTATTTGCCGCACAGACAAACTCCTCCCCCAGCCTTTCAGGCAGGCGACTGGCCTCCTGTAGCTCCAGCATCAGGGTTTGACGGCCTGCATTTAACAGAAAATCACTCATGTTTCTCTCCGTTTACGATCCTTCCCGCGCCCCTGCCACAGCAGAAGGGGCGGCCTATCATAAAGCATTCACCCTGGGGCATTCATGGATAAAAATGAAAGATTTTGCTGGCGACCACAGAACCGCTTCCTTGTGGTGTCGGGGATGCTTTACCATACTTGCCACTTATCGAATTCGTTCAATGGATGTGCCATGTTTAAGCGTCGTTATGCAGCGCTGTTACCTGCGCTGATTATGCTGGCTGCCTGCAGCAGCAAACCAAAAACAGAGGAAGTTCAGCAGACGGCTGGCGCCCCTTCCGGTGGCTTCTTACTTGAGCCGCAACACAATGTGATGCAAATGGGTGGCGACTTCGCCAACAACCCGGCGGCTCAACAGTTCATCGATAAAATGGTGAGCAAACACGGCTTTAATAAACAGCAGTTGCAGGAGATCCTGTCGCAGGCGAAACGTCTGGATTACGTGCTGCGCCTGATGGACCGACAGGCACCGACAGCTCAGGTGCCGACCGGACCAAACGGGGCATGGCTGCGTTATCGCAAGCAGTTTATCACCCCAGATAATGTGCAAAATGGCGTTGCCTTCTGGAATCAACATGAAGAGACCCTTAACCGCGCCTGGCAGGTGTATGGCGTGCCGCCGGAAATTATCGTCGGCATTATTGGCGTGGAGACCCGCTGGGGCCGTGTGATGGGGAAAACGCGCATTCTCGATGCGCTGGCAACGCTCTCCTTCAACTATCCGCGTCGCGCCGAGTATTTCTCTTCTGAACTGGAAACCTTCCTGCTGATGGCTCGCGACGAGCAGGACGATCCGCTGGATCTGAAAGGCTCTTTCGCAGGGGCGATGGGCTATGGCCAGTTTATGCCCTCTTCGTATAAGCAGTACGCGGTAGATTTTAACGGAGACGGCCATATCAATCTGTGGGATCCGGAAGATGCCATCGGCAGCGTGGCGAACTACTTTAAAGAACACGGTTGGGTGAAGGGCGATCCGGTCGCCGTTCAGGCTAACGGGCAGGCTCCAGGGCTGGAAAATGGGTTTAAAACCAAGTACAGCGTATCCCAGCTGGCCGCCGCCGGTTTAATGCCTATGCAATCGCTGGGTGATCACCAGCAGGCGAGCTTGCTGCGTCTGGATATCGGTACCGGTTATCAATACTGGTATGGTCTGCCAAACTTCTACACCATTACCCGTTATAACCACAGTACCCACTACGCAATGGCAGTGTGGCAACTGGGCCAGGCCGTTGCGCTGGCGCGCGTGCCTGCGGCGTCGCCGTTCAGTCAGTAATCTTTCGCCCCCTCCCCGGCAGGAGAGGGGGCTGTAACATTTATCCACACTCCCGTTAGCCGCCCGGTATTTACAATCACGGCACACCTCTTTATTGTGATGTTATAACATAATTTTATCGGGTGACTGATGACGCACTCTCTCTTCTCTCTCTCTTCGTTAACGCGCGTGTTGTATGCGCTGACGCTGGTTTTAGCCATCGTCTTTGCGGTGCGCTGGGCGGTAGCACTCCCATGATCGAACTACAACGCCTCGTGGTGGGCTACCACCGCCAGCCCATCACGCGTCCGCTGGATGAGGTGATCCTGCGCGGCAGTATGACCGCCATCACCGGCGCTAACGGCTGCGGCAAATCGACGCTCCTGAAAACGCTGGCAGGATTCCTCCCTCCGGTCAGTGGTACGTTCCGCTGGCAGGAAAAGCGGCCTGTTATCGGTTGGCTTGCCCAGCGACACGAGCTGGAGGCGCAATTCCCCCTGACGGTGAAGGATGTCGTAAGCATGGGATGCTGGCCAACCCTCTCGCTGTTTGCCGGAACCGGACGACAGGCGCGTGCGCGTATCGATCATGCGCTGGAGCGGGTAGGGCTGGCGGCGCTGGCAAGCACGGTGATTGACGAACTCTCCGGGGGGCAATTTCAACGCATGCTTTTTGCGCGGGTCATGGTACAGCATGCGCCGCTGGTCATGCTGGATGAACCCTTCACCGGCGTGGATGAAGCGACCAGTCACATATTGATGGAGCTGATACTTGAGATGGCTCAGCAGGGGCGAACCGTGCTGGCGGTGCTTCATGACAGCGAGCGCGTCACGCGCCACTTTTCGCAGGTCCTGCGCCTGGATGCTGCCCCGTCTTTAGAGACCGGCGTTGGGATGAGGGTGGCATGATGTGGCATCTCCTCTTTCAGCCCTTTATTGAATATGGCTTTATGCGGCGGGCGCTGGTCGTCTGCCTTGCGTTGTCGGTCAGTACCACGGCGCTGGGGGTCTTTTTACTGCTACGCCGCATGAGCCTGATGGGGGATGCGCTCTCGCATGCCATCCTGCCGGGCGTGGCGGTGGGCTATCTGCTAAGCGGAATGTCGTTACTGGCAATGAGCGTCGGCGGGTTTATCGTAGGGATAACCGTTGCGCTGGTGGCGGGGCTGGTGAGCCGACGCACGCCGTTAAAAGAGGATGCCAGTTTCG
Source organism: Leclercia sp. UBA5958 (assembly GCF_002430365.1). Taxonomy (NCBI): domain Bacteria; kingdom Pseudomonadati; phylum Pseudomonadota; class Gammaproteobacteria; order Enterobacterales; family Enterobacteriaceae; genus Leclercia; species Leclercia sp. UBA5958. The sequence goes on from NZ_DJCE01000004.1 coordinate 501,852, forward strand.
CCGGGTTTTATCTTGGCTCCCTGGCGCTGGGGGTGACGCTGGTGTCGCTGCGCGGTTCAAATGTGGATCTCCTGCACTTGCTATTTGGTTCCATCCTGGCGGTAGACCGTGATGCGGCGCTGTTCGTGGCGGGGGTCTGCATCTTCACCTTATTAACGCTGGCGCTGTTCTATCGCGGGCTGGTTAGCGAGGCATTCGATACGGCCTGGCTGCAGGTGAACGCCCGCTGGCTGCCTGCACTACTGCACGGTCTCTTTCTGGCGCTGTTAGTGCTCAACCTGGTCGCCGGTTTTCAGGTGCTCGGCACGCTGATGGCGGTGGGGTTGATGATGCTGCCCGCGGTGGCGGCCCGCTGCTGGGCGAGGACGCTGCCCGGATTGCTTCTTTTTGCCGGGGTAAGCGGCATTTTCTGTGCCTGGCTGGGGCTTAGCCTCTCGTGGGCGATCAGCCTACCGGCGGGGCCGGCGATTGTACTTACCGCCAGTGGTCTCTTTTTCTTTTCGATTTTATGTGGCACGCGCAGCAGGGTGGCTCACAGCCTGCGAGCGCTTTTTTAATGCAAGGAGAAATGATGAAACGTACAGGGGTTATGATGGCGCTCGCACTGAGCCTGCTGGCTCAGGGGGTGCAGGCGAAGACGCTGAACGTCGTTGCCAGTTTTTCGATTCTGGGGGATATCACCCAACAGGTCGGGGGCGACCACGTCAAGGTAACGACGCTGGTGGGGCCGGATGGCGATCCTCATACTTTCGAACCGTCACCGAAAGACAGCGCAGCGCTGAGTAAAGCCGACGTGGTGGTTGTGAATGGACTCGGGCTGGAGGGCTGGCTCGATCGGCTGGTGAAGGCGTCTGGCTTTAAAGGCACGCTGGTGGTGGCGTCGACGGGGGTTCCAACGCACACGCTGGTTGAGGACGGAGAGACCATTACCGATCCGCATGCCTGGAACAGCGCCGCCAACGGTGCGTTGTATGCCCGGAATGTGTTGAATGGGCTGATAAAGGCGGATCCCGAAGAAAAGGTCGCGCTGGAGGCGGCGGGGAAATCCTATATTACGCAGTTAACAGAGCTCGATAGCTGGGCAAAAGCACGCTTTCAGCCCATCCCAACGGCGAAGCGAAAAGTGCTGACCAGCCATGACGCTTTCGGCTATTTTGGCCGCGCCTATGGGGTCACGTTTATCGCTCCGCAGGGATTATCATCGGAGAGTGAAGCCAGTGCTGCCAAGGTTGCCGCTATCATCACGCAAATTAAAGCGGACGGCGTAAAGACCTGGTTTATGGAGAATCAGCTGGATCCGCGGCTCGTGAAACAGATTGCATCGGCGACCGGCGCACAGCCTGGCGGCGAGCTCTATCCCGAAGCGCTCTCTGCAAAAGGGGGCGTGGCAGACACCTACGTTAAAGCGTTTCGCCACAACGTGGATACTCTCGTCAACAGCATGAAGTGATTCGCCATTCTGCCGATGCCTCTGCATCGGCATTTTCTGAAGCCCCCTCGTAAAAACTTCCCCTCGTCCCCATATCTCTGCTGAAAGTGCTATCTTGTGCTGCACGATTATCTGGAGCCTAAACGATGATGACTGACCATGAACTCATGCAGCTCAGCGAAGAAGTAGGGCGAGCGCTGAAACAGCGCGGCGCAACGCTCACCACAGCAGAATCTTGTACTGGCGGCTGGGTGGCGAAGGTGATTACCGATATCGCCGGTAGCTCCGCCTGGTTTGAACGCGGATTTGTTACCTATAGTAATGAAGCAAAAGCGCAAATGATTGGCGTTCGGGAGCCGACGCTGGAAGAGCATGGCGCAGTGAGCGAACCGGTGGTTATAGAGATGGCAATAGGTGCATTACGTGCCGCCCGCGCCGATTACGCGATCTCCATTAGCGGCATTGCCGGGCCGGATGGCGGCAGCGATCTTAAGCCGGTCGGCACCGTATGGTTTGGCTTTGCGACGGCGCAGGGCGAGGGGATTACCCGACGCGAATGCTTCACCGGCGACCGTGAAAATGTGCGCCGTCAGGCCACCGAATATGCGTTAAAAACACTCTGGCAACAATTTCTACAAAAGACTTGATACTGTATGACTATACAGTATAATTGCGGCAACGAAACAGAAATCCACGGTGAAGCGCAGTTGCTTCTCCCGGCATGACAGGAGTAATAATGGCTATCGACGAAAACAAACAGAAAGCGTTGGCGGCAGCACTGGGCCAGATCGAAAAGCAATTCGGTAAAGGCTCCATCATGCGCCTGGGTGAAGACCGTTCCATGGATGTTGAAACTATCTCCACCGGTTCGCTTTCTCTGGATATTGCTCTGGGCGCAGGTGGCCTGCCGATGGGGCGTATCGTAGAAATTTACGGTCCAGAATCTTCCGGTAAAACAACCCTGACTCTGCAGGTTGTGGCTGCGGCGCAGCGCGAAGGTAAAACCTGTGCGTTTATCGATGCTGAGCACGCGCTGGATCCGGTATATGCCCGCAAGCTGGGTGTTGATATCGACAACCTGCTCTGTTCTCAGCCGGACACCGGTGAACAGGCTCTGGAAATCTGTGACGCGCTGGCGCGCTCTGGCGCAGTTGACGTCATCATCGTCGACTCCGTTGCGGCACTGACGCCGAAAGCAGAAATCGAAGGCGAAATCGGCGACTCTCACATGGGCCTTGCGGCACGTATGATGAGCCAGGCGATGCGTAAGCTGGCGGGTAACCTGAAGCAGTCCAACACGCTGCTGATCTTCATCAACCAGATCCGTATGAAAATCGGTGTGATGTTCGGTAACCCAGAGACCACCACCGGTGGTAACGCGCTGAAATTCTACGCCTCTGTGCGTCTGGATATTCGCCGTATCGGTGCCGTGAAAGAGGGCGATAACGTCGTCGGTAGCGAAACCCGCGTGAAGGTCGTGAAGAACAAAATCGCCGCGCCGTTCAAGCAGGCTGAGTTCCAGATCATGTACGGCGAAGGTATCAACTTCTTCGGTGAACTGGTTGACCTGGGCGTGAAAGAGAAGCTGATCGAGAAGGCTGGCGCCTGGTACAGCTACAACGGCGACAAGATTGGTCAGGGTAAAGCGAATGCTATCTCCTGGCTGAAAGAGAACCCGGCTGCAGCGAAAGAGATCGAGAAGAAAATCCGTGAACTGCTGCTCAGCAATCAGGATTCTAAACCGGACTTCGCGGTCGATGATGCCGACGTTGAAGAAACCAAAGAAGACTTCTAATCACTTCGTGTAAAAAAAAGGGCTGCGATTGCGGCCCTTTTTTGCATTTGTTATTCAGCAGGTTCTCTATGAGCGAATCAACCCCACGACGACCGGCCTACAACCGCTTGCTGGATCGCGCGGTACGCATACTCGGCGTGCGCGACCACAGCGAGCAGGAGTTGCGCCGCAAATTAATGGCACCCGTGATGGGCAAAAAGGGGCCGGAAGAGATCGATGCCAGCGCAGAAGATTACGACCGCGTCATTGCCTGGTGCTATGAACACAACTATCTGGACGACAACCGCTTTATCGCCCGCTTTATTGCCAGCCGCAGCCGCAAAGGTTATGGCCCTCAGCGTATACGCCAGGAGCTGAATCAAAAAGGGATCAACCGTGAAGCCACGGAACGGGCAATGCGCGAGTGCGAAATCGACTGGTGTGAGCAGGCGCGAGAGCAGGCTGTACGTAAGTACGGTGAGCCGTTGCCAAAAGAGTTTTCAGAAAAAGTAAAAATCCAGCGCTTCTTGCTCTATCGCGGCTACCTGATGGAAGATATTCAGGATATATGGCGTAATTTTGCCGATTGAGCGCATGCGGGATTTTACTTCCCTTAAAAGAAAACTTATCTTATTCCCACTTTTTCCAGTAGCTGGTCTGTCCAACACAGTGTGTGTACAGGCTGGTTATGACATTTCGTTAGCTTGATTTCAGGATAATTATGAGCAAGAGCACCGCTGAGATCCGTCAGGCGTTTCTCGATTTTTTCCATAGTAAGGGACACCAGGTTGTTGCCAGCAGCTCCCTGGTACCAAACAACGATCCAACATTACTGTTTACCAACGCCGGGATGAACCAGTTCAAGGATGTTTTCCTTGGTCTCGACAAGCGTAATTATTCCCGCGCAACCACCTCGCAGCGCTGCGTGCGTGCGGGCGGTAAACACAACGACCTGGAAAACGTCGGTTACACTGCACGTCACCACACCTTCTTTGAAATGCTGGGCAACTTCAGCTTCGGCGACTACTTCAAACACGATGCAATTCAGTACGCATGGGAACTGCTGACCGGTGAAAACTGGTTCAACCTGCCGAAAGAGCGTCTGTGGGTTACTGTTTACGAGACCGACGACGAAGCATACGAAATCTGGGAAAAAGAGGTCGGTATCCCGCGCGAACGTATCATTCGCATCGGTGATAACAAAGGCGCACCTTATGCGTCTGACAACTTCTGGCAGATGGGCGATACCGGCCCTTGCGGTCCGTGCACCGAGATCTTCTACGATCACGGCGACCATATCTGGGGTGGCCCTCCGGGCAGCCCGGAAGAAGATGGCGATCGCTACATTGAGATCTGGAATATCGTCTTCATGCAGTTCAACCGTCAGGCTGACGGTACCATGGAGCCGCTGCCGAAACCGTCCGTCGATACGGGGATGGGTCTGGAGCGTATTGCCGCGGTTCTGCAGCACGTTAACTCCAACTACGATATTGACCTCTTCAGCACGCTGATTAAGTCTGTTGCAGAAGTCACTGGTGCGACCGACCTGAGCAACAAATCTCTGCGCGTCATTGCTGACCATATTCGTTCTTGTGCGTTCCTGATTGCGGACGGCGTCATTCCGTCGAACGAAAACCGTGGTTATGTGTTGCGTCGCATCATTCGTCGCGCCATTCGTCATGGCAACATGCTGGGCGCGAAAGATACCTTCTTCTACAAGTTGGTTGGGCCGTTGGTTAGCGTAATGGGCTCAGCAGGCGATGAGCTGAAACGCCAGCAGGCGCAGGTAGAGCAGGTTCTGAAAACCGAGGAAGAGCAGTTTGCCCGTACGCTGGAGCGTGGGCTGGCGCTGCTGGATGATGAACTGGCGAAACTCAAAGGCGACACGCTGGATGGCGAAACGGCCTTCCGTCTGTATGACACCTACGGCTTCCCGGTTGACCTGACGGCTGACGTTTGCCGTGAGCGTAACATTAAGGTAGACGAAGCGGGCTTTGAAGCCGCAATGGAAGAGCAGCGCCGTCGTGCGCGTGAATCCAGCGGTTTCGGTGCTGACTACAACGCGATGATCCGTGTGGATGGCGCGTCTGAATTCCAGGGTTATGACCATCTGGAACTGAACGGCAAAGTGACGGCACTGTTTGTTGACGGCAAAGCGGTAGAGAGCATTACCGCGGGTCAGGATGCCGTTGTTGTACTCGATAAAACCGCATTTTATGCCGAGTCCGGCGGTCAGGTGGGCGATAAGGGCGTGCTGAAAGGCAACGGCTTTAGCTTCACCGTAAACGACACGCAAAAATATGGCCAGGCGATTGGTCATGTAGGTTCGCTGACCTCCGGCTCACTGAAAGTGGGCGAGGGCGTACAAGCTGTCGTTGATGAAGCGCGTCGTGCGCGTATTCGTCTGAACCACTCCGCAACTCACCTGATGCACGCAGCCCTGCGTGAAGTATTAGGGACGCACGTTGCGCAGAAAGGCTCGCTGGTTAACGATAAAGTGCTGCGTTTCGACTTCTCTCACTTTGAAGCGATGAAACCGTCTGAAATCCGCGCGGTGGAAGATCTGGTGAACGCCCAAATCCGTCGCAATCTGCCAATCGAAACTCAGATCATGGATCTCGATGCGGCGAAGCAAAAAGGGGCGATGGCACTGTTTGGTGAGAAGTATGACGAGCGTGTTCGTGTGCTGAGCATGGGCGACTTCTCTACTGAACTGTGTGGCGGTACGCATGCTTCTCGCACGGGCGATATTGGCCTGTTCCGTATTCTGTCCGAATCTGGAACGGCGGCGGGCGTTCGTCGTATCGAAGCGGTCACCGGTGAAGGCGCGCTGGCTTACCTGCACGCTGAGAGCGATCAACTGCACGATATCGCACAGCTGCTGAAAGGCGATAGCCAGAATCTGGGCGAGAAAGTGCGTAGCGTTATCGAACGTACTCGCCAGCTGGAAAAAGAGCTGCAGCAGCTGAAAGAGCAGGCGGCAGTACAGGAGAGTGCAAATCTCTCCAGCAAAGCGGTTGAAATTAAAGGTATTAAACTGCTGGTCAGTGAACTGGCTGGTGTTGAGCCTAAGATGCTGCGTACCATGGTCGATGACCTGAAGAACCAACTCGGTTCGGCAGTAATTGTGCTGGCGACCGTTGCTGAAGGTAAGGTTTCTCTGATTGCTGGCGTGTCTAAGGACGTGACCGACCGTGTTAAAGCAGGGGAACTGATTGGTATGGTCGCTCAGCAAGTGGGCGGTAAAGGGGGCGGTCGTCCAGACATGGCGCAAGCCGGTGGTACGGATGCGGCGGCACTTCCTGCAGCGTTAACCAGCGTTGAAAGCTGGGTGAGTTCCAAACTGTAATAACTAAAAAGCGTAAACAGACGCCATAACCTATGTGTTATGGCGTACTTCGCTCTACGCTATCGATAATGATAAAGTCAGGTTGAGTTTGTGTATATCGGCTAAACTTACGTTTAACAGAATGTGATGCCGTGACTGCTTACACTTTACGTGTTTGTCATCGCTTACTTTTTGGCGTTATATGATGGATAATGCCGGGATACAAGAGACCCGACTCTTTTAATCTTTCAAGGAGCAAAGAATGCTGATTCTGACTCGTCGAGTTGGTGAGACCCTCATGATTGGGGATGAGGTCACCGTGACAGTTTTAGGGGTAAAGGGTAACCAGGTTCGTATTGGTGTGAACGCCCCTAAAGAGGTCTCTGTACACCGTGAAGAGATCTACCAGCGTATCCAGGCTGAAAAATCCCAGCAGTCCAGTTACTGATATTATCGCGTCTCGCTTTCAGGCGAGACGCAACCCTCCTGCCATTCTTCCTGCTTAAAGTTACCTTTCTATTTCAATTTCGCTGTTTTTCACCGTCTCTCTTTGCTTATCTTCATCTTTATTCGCCTGGTTGATGGAACTTCGTTGCGTAAATGCCCGCAAAATCCGTTTATAAAACACCCTCTTTGCCTCTTTTACATGCGAATTGCCTGCGATTTGTGCAAACAGAAAAAGTGCATGGAAAATTGTTTGACTTATAAGTCCCAGAAAGTAATATATGCGCCACGCAGCGACGAGAAGCTCTTAACGAGTTACTCGAAGCACTCGAAAGAGGCGTTGTGTGGTGAGGTGGCCGAGAGGCTGAAGGCGCTCCCCTGCTAAGGGAGTATGCGGTCAAAAGCTGCATCCGGGGTTCGAATCCCCGCCTCACCGCCATTTTGCATCCGTAGCTCAGCTGGATAGAGTACTCGGCTACGAACCGAGCGGTCGGAGGTTCGAATCCTCCCGGATGCACCATCTTCTCTGAGATAGCAGCAATACTGTTGTTTCATGGTCTGCGAAAACAT
>NZ_DJCE01000004.1:509448-626336 GCF_002430365.1 Leclercia sp. UBA5958
TCCTCCCGGATGCACCATCTTCTCTGCGACAGCAGTAACACTGTTGTTTCCTAATTCTAAGTTTCCCCAGAACATCCCCCTTCATTCGTTTATTCCTTCACCATTTCGTCAGCGAACGCTTTGACTATCAGCGACAAAAACAGCTGTTTACGTTAAAGTAATGTTTTGTTAATCGTTTGGCGGAAGCTCGATGTACGCACAGTATGACGGTCTGATCTTCGATATGGATGGCACCATCCTGGATACCGAACCCACTCACCGTAAAGCCTGGGATGATGTTCTTGGCCGCTACGGGATGCGTTTCGATCTACAGGCGATGGTGGCGCTTAACGGTTCGCCAACCTGGCGTATCGCACAGGCGGTTATCGAATTAAATCAGGCGGATCTCGATCCGTATCTACTTGCCCGCGAAAAGAGTGACGCGGTAAAAGCGATGCTGCTGGATACCGTGCGTCCCCTTCCGTTAATTGACGTGGTTAAAGAGTGGTATGGCCGTCGCCCGATGTCTGTTGGCACCGGGAGCGAAAGCGCGATGGCAGAAGCCTTACTAGCACATCTTGACCTGCGTCGCTATTTCACGGCGGTTGTTGCTGCCGATCATGTCCAGAATCACAAACCCGCTCCGGATACCTTCCTGCTTTGCGCAGAACGGATGGGTGTATCACCTGAAAAATGCGTTGTCTTCGAAGATGCTGATTTCGGTCTTCAGGCGGCGCACGCGGCTGGCATGGCGGCAGTGGACGTTCGCAGACTGTGAGTGAACTGCTGTCACTCGCTTCGTTATTCGCCAGCAGTTTTTTAAGCGCTACCCTTCTGCCCGGTAATTCCGAAGTTGTGCTGATCGCGATGTTGTTGTCAGGCGTGAGTCAGCCCTGGTTGCTGGTCTTAATAGCAACAATGGGTAATAGCCTTGGAGGGCTGACTAACGTTATTCTTGGGCGTTTCTTTCCTCTTCGCAAAACGTCGCGCTGGCAGGAAAAGGCAGTTAACTGGCTAAAACGCTATGGCGCTGCCACGCTGTTATTAAGCTGGATGCCTGTAATAGGCGATTTGCTGTGCCTGCTGGCGGGATGGATGCGCATCTCCTGGGGGCCGGTGCTCTTTTTTTTAACGCTTGGTAAAGCGTTACGCTATGTCCTTGTGGCGGTAGCAACCTTACAGGGCATGTCGTGGTGGCACTAATTGGACTGTTTGTGACCCTAAACCATTACAATTATGCTAAATAAAATGATTTTGACAGGCGGGAGGTCGAATTGATCCCGGACGTATCACAGGCGTTGGCCTGGCTGGAAAACCACCCTCAGGCTCTGAAGGGTATTCAGCGTGGTCTTGAACGCGAAACGCTGCGCGTAAACGAAGATGGTTCACTTGCAACAACGGGCCATCCTGAAGTGCTGGGCTCTGCGCTGACCCATAAATGGATCACCACGGATTTCGCCGAAGCGCTGCTTGAGTTCATAACGCCAGTAGATGGCGATATTGGCCATATGCTAACGATTATGCGCGACATTCATCGCTACACCGCCCGTCAACTGGGTGATGAGCGGATGTGGCCGCTTAGTATGCCTTGTTACATTGAGCAGGGGCAGGATATTGAACTGGCGCAATATGGCACCTCCAATATCGGCCGCCTGAAGACGCTCTATCGTGAAGGGCTGAAAAATCGCTATGGCGCATTGATGCAGACCATTTCTGGGGTCCATTACAACTTCTCATTGCCGATGGCATTCTGGCAGGCGAAGTGTGGTGAAACAGATAAAGAGGCGATCTCCGCGGGCTATTTACGTCTTATCCGTAACTACTATCGCTTTGGCTGGGTCATCCCCTACCTGTTCGGCGCGTCGCCGGCGATCTGCTCGTCATTCCTGCAAGGTAAACCGACCACACTGCCGTTCGAAAAAACCGATTGTGGTATGTATTACCTGCCTTATGCTACCTCGTTGCGTCTCAGCGACCTGGGTTATACCAATAAATCGCAAAGCAATCTCGGAATTACGTTTAACGATCTGACCGAGTATGTGGCAGGATTGAAGCGGGCGATTAAAACCCCGTCTGAAGAGTACGAAGCCATTGGGCTGGAACGCGACGGTAAGCGTCTACAGATTAATAGCAATGTTCTTCAGATTGAGAACGAACTCTACGCGCCAATTCGTCCTAAACGCGTAACGCGCAGTGGTGAAACACCTTCTGACGCGCTGCAGCGTGGCGGTATTGAATATATTGAAGTTCGTTCGCTGGATATTAATCCCTTCTCGCCAATTGGCGTAGATGAGCAGCAAGTCCGTTTCCTCGATCTCTTCATGGTCTGGTGCGTGCTGGCGGATGCGCCAGAGATGAGCGCTGATGAACTGCTCTGCACCCGCACTAACTGGAACCGCGTGATTCTGGAAGGGCGTAAACCGGGCCTGACGCTAGGCATGGGCTGTGAAACGGCGCAGTTCCCGTTACAAAAAGTCGGAAAAGATCTGTTCCGCGATCTGAAACGCGTCGCGCAGACGCTGGACAGCGTCTACGGCGGAGAAGCCTATCAACAGGTTTGCGATGAGCTGGTAGAGAGCTTCGACAATCCTGAACTGACGTTTTCAGCCCGTATTTTGCGTTCTATGATTGATGAAGGCATTGGTGGCACAGGCCGATCGCTATCTGCGCAGTATCGTGAGATGTTGAAAAGCGAACCGCTGGAAGTGATAAGCGAAGCCGACTTTATCGCGGAGCGTGAAGCATCGCAACTGCGTCAGAAAGAGATTGAAGCGGCAGATACTGAGCCATTTGCAGCGTTTCTGGCGAAGAACAGCTGACAGAAAAGAAAAAGGCCACATCGCTGTGGCCAAACTTACATCTCTGAAGAACAGGGATGATGATAACAAATGCGCGTCTTTCATATACTCAGACTCGCGTTGAAACGAAGAGTTCAATTAATTTTAAAAAAATCACTTTCGGAGGTGACGTATGCCGTTATTAGATAGCTTTACTGTCGACCATACCCGTATGGAAGCGCCTGCTGTACGTGTTGCGAAGACCATGAATACCCCGCACGGCGACACAATCACCGTATTTGACCTGCGTTTCTGCGTGCCAAACAAAGAAGTGATGCCGGAGCGCGGTATTCATACCCTTGAGCACCTGTTTGCAGGTTTTATGCGCGATCACCTGAACGGCAACGGCGTTGAGATTATCGATATCTCCCCGATGGGTTGCCGTACCGGTTTCTATATGAGCTTGATCGGTCAACCGGAAGAGAGCCGCGTAGCGGACGCCTGGAAAGCGGCAATGGCCGACGTGTTGAAAGTAAAAGAGCAGAACCAGATTCCGGAACTGAATGTTTACCAGTGCGGGACATATCAGATGCACTCACTGGAAGAGGCGCAAGAGATTGCACGCCACATCATCGAACGTGACGTACGCGTAAACAGCAACGATGAACTTGCCCTGCCGAAAGAAAAACTGCAAGAACTGCATATCTAGCGATCACACCGGTACTTTTTCATGAGGTGCCGGTTATTATTACATCCTGTCATTATTCCCTTTATTAAATCCTAAAAAATTCTTCAGTAATGTGAATTGTGCCCGTAGTGTTTTACTATTGAGGTCGGTTTGCGGCTGACCAATAAAATTCAAACATTAAGTTGTCTTAAACTATCTGTTGTATTAATAATATCGGACCCGATTGTCGCAAATTAATGTTTATTTAGAGGAATTTATGAAAAGTTATGTTTCAGGCTCAGCAGTGCTAATTTCCGCATTTATTTTATCTGCATGCAGCACCGTAAATACCACCCCTATTGCGAAAGAGCCTGAAGCGCGTAAGCAGGAGGTGCAGTGCTACCAGGAGTTCTCCGCGCTCCAGAAGCTGGATCCTGGGGCTTATGAAGGCTACCGTAAACAGTTCGAAAACATTAACAAGAACTACAGAATTTATGAAACAAACAAATCTCTGGTTGATGCCAATGCCTCAGAAGTTATGCTGACGGAAATTAATAAGAAGATCTCGTTAGTTTGCGTCAGAATAAAAAACAGCGTTTATTCCAATATGATGAAACGCGCGAACGAAATGAATAATCTATGAAAAAATACGTGACTGCTACTCTTTATTGTGGATTGCTTTTATCCAGTGGGAGTAGTTATTCAGCTAATACCGACCTGCTCGAACAGTTAAGTAACGAAAAAATTATCGGCAATGATACCACGAGCCCTTTTAGTTCTACTGAGGGCTCGGCTGCAGTCTCTGAATCCCCGCCGATAAAAACTGCCCCTCGTCCAGCGAAGCCACAGGCAAAGCCGTTGCCTGTGGCTTCGCAAGACAGTTCAACCTGGCGTAAAAAAGTGGCCGGGCTGACCGAAGAACTCCGTAAAGCGAACGCCACCATCACAGGATTAGGCCACTCCCTCCAGGAGATTGAGCGTGAAAAATTGACTCTGGAACAGGCGCTGGCTAATGAAAAAAAACGTGTGCAGGCGCATGAGCAGTCACTTACAAAGCTGAAGCAGCAGCCGGTGGGTAATGCACAACAGTTAGCCCTGGACAGTCTTGCAGCCACGCTTCCAAATAGCGCTTCACGAGATAAACAACAGAACCAGCAACTTACTGAACAGCTTAGCCAGGCAAACGCAAAAAGCGATGCGCTGAATAAAGAGCTAATCTCCCTTCGTGAGCAGAAACAGGCGCTGGAAGCAAAACTCTCTGGTCTGGAGACGCGCAGCGGCGAAACAGCGCAAAAGAACACCCAGCAATCAGAACAGCTGGCAGCTGCTATGGCCCAGAGCGTTGCGTTAAACAAAGCACTCGCCGAACTGAAAAGCCAGAACAAGACTCTGGAAGAGCAGTACGCCTCTCTTAAAGCCGCCAGTGGCAACACGCAGCAGAAGAGCGCAGAGCTGGCAGAACAGCTTGCCGCTGAGAAAGCGCGCGTGACTCGCACGTCTGAAGAGTCAGCCGCGCTGAAGGCAAAATTGCAGCGTCAGGAACAGCAGCTTTCAGAACTGAAAGTACAGAAGCAAGCTACGGATACCGAGCTGGCGACCAAAAGCACGGCCCTGATTAAAGAACTCAGTGACCTTAAGCTTCAGAAAGAAGCGCTGGACGGTCAGCTTGCGGCCCTGAAAACTGACAGCAGTGGCGCACAGAAAAAAAGCGCAGCGCTGGTAGAGCAGTTAGCCGCAGAGAAAGCGCGTTCCACCCAAATGGCCGAAGCGTCTGACGCCCTGAAGTCAAAAGTACAGCTTCTGGAAAAACAGCTCGCCGAACTGAAAAAAGGCAAACAGGCCGCGGATAGCGAACTGGCGACCAAAAGCGCGGCCCTTGTCAAAGAGCTTGCCGAACTCAAACTTCAGAAAGAGGCGCTGGATGCACGCCTTATCGCTCTGAATACGGCCAGTACTGGTTCGCAGAAAAAAAACACAGAGCTGGCAGAGCAGTTAGCCGCAGAAAAAACGCGTGCTGCAAAGACGACTGAAGAGTCGGCAGCCCTGAAATCAAAAGTGACGCTTCTGGAAAAGCAACTTTCTGAGCTCAAAATAGCGAAACAGGCCGCGGATAATGAGCTGGCGACCCGGACCACGACGTTGATCAAAGATCTTGCCGATCTCAAGCTCCAGAAAAAAAATGTAGACGATCAACTCGCCGCGCTGGTCAGCGCCAGTGGTAATAAAGACCAGAAAAGTGCGCAACTGGCAGAACAGTTTGCTGCAGAAAAAGCGCGCGTTGCACGCACAATGGAAGAGTCTGCCACCCTGAAGTCAAAAGTGCAGATGCTGGAAAAGCAGCTGACCGAACTGAAGGCGCAGAAGCAGAGTGCAGAAACTGCGCTGACCATTAAAGACAGGGCTCAGGCTAAAGAACTTGCTGAACTCAAGTCACAAATTACGACGCTTGAGGGACAGCTCAGTGACCTCAAAGCGCAGAAAAAATCGCTGGACGATCAGCTTACCGCCCTGAAAAACAGCAGCAGCGGTTCTCAGCAAAAAAATGCTCAGCTAGTGGAACAGCTAGCCAGCGCGACAGCGAAAACGACGCAGTTGGCTAAAGAGTCAGAAGGGCTGAAAGCCCGGTCTCAGCAGATGGAAAAGGAGCTCTCTACACTCAAAACCCAGAAGCAAAGTGCTGAAAGCGAGATGGCCGCCAGAAGTGCTGCCATGCTGAAAGATCTCGCCGAGCTTAAGCTGCAGAAAAAAACGCTCGATGAGCAGCTTGCTGCACTGAAAAATACCACTGGCAGCAAAGAGCAGCAGAGCTTGCAGCTGACACAGCAGTTAGCCAGTGCTACGGCGCGCGCCACGCAAATGGATGAAGAGGCAAAAGCGTTAAAAACAAAATCGCAGCTGCTGGAAAAGCAGCTTGCCGACCTGAAAGCGCAAAAGCAGACGACTGAAACCACCTTTACCACTCAGGGCGAAGCGCTTAATAAAACACTGAACGATCTTAAAGCGCAGAAAAAAACGCTGGAAGATGAGCTGGCCGCGCTTAAAGCCACCCGTCTCACTGCGGATCAAAAAAGCAGCGAGCTGGCTCAAAAGCTGGCGAGCGCGAATACGCTCTCAGCCCATCTTTCCAGACAAGTTGAAGAGCTAAAAGCGAAGCTACAGGCGGGTGAACAACAGCTTTCCGGCCTCACCACGCAGAAGCAAACTGTTGCCGCGAAGCTGGCGGAGCAGGAGACCGCATTGAAAAACATGCAGCTGAAATCTGACATCACGCTCAGCCAGCTGGAAGATGCGAAGCGGGTCATCGCTTCTCAGGAGTCGCTGATATCCGTACAAAAAAATGTGGTCGGCAACGACAAGGCGGCTGCCGAACTGAGTAAGAAGCTGGAGTCTGTTAACAAAGAAAATGCCGCGCTGAATGAGAAACTGAAAGCGCAGGCCGCTTCTCTTACCGAACTGACGAACCTTAATGAGAAGCTGAAGACGGAACAGGCAGCCAGCGAAAAGGCAGCGAAAGAGACGAAGCCTGTTAGCGGACAGCCGCGCGTTAAAGTTGATACCAGTGCAGCAAAAGATACCCAAACCAGCTATGCCATTGGCAGTTGGTATGGTCAGGCCGCCGATCGTGAAAAAATAAAAATGACCGATCTGGGCAAGAAGTTCGATCTGAAAGCGTTCACCCAGGGATTCAACGATAAGGTAAACAACCAGCTGCAACTCCCGGTGGCGAAGATCACGAAAGAACTGACCACGCTGGATAAACAGCAGCAGAAACAGCTGGCGTCTACGCTCTCTGAAAACGAAAAACAGAGTAAAGCGATCCTCAGCAAGGCGGCAAAAGAAAAAGGCGCTGTAAAAACGGCAGATGGTTCGATTTACCGTGTCATCAAGCAGGGTGAAGCACCACTGGTTAATGGGCAGAGCAATATTATTACCGAGCTTGATGAAGTACTGGGCACGGGTAAAGTGATGTCCAGTAAAGAGGTGCGCGCCAGCCGCGTGCAAGACCTGCCACCGCTGTTCCGGTTGGTGGTCACCAAACTTGGTCTCGGCGGTGAAGCCAAAATCATCATCCCGGCGAAGCAGGCTTACGGTGAACAGGGCGTGCCAGGGCTTGTACCGCCGGGCACGGTCTCCATCATTACGGTGAAGATCATCGGCATTAAATAGGCATAAAAAAACGGATCTGCATGCAGATCCGTTTTTGTTTTGATGACGCGCTTAGTGGGCGCCTCCGCCACCACCGCCTGCACCAAACGGCGGCTTCGCAAACCATACCAGCCCCAGCAAGACAATAAATACCCCCGCAGACATCCAGAAAATCTCGTTAGCCGAAATAATCAGTCCCTGGTTGGTAATTTGCTGGGCAATCCAGCCGGAGGCCTGCTGATCGGTCATCCCCATACCCTGCAGCTGACTATACATCTCTTGCGCGTTCGGGTTATACGGGTTCACCGATTCGGTAAGCTGCGCATGGTGCATCGATTCCCGGTTAGTCCATAGAGTGGTCGTAATCGACGTACCAATGGAGCCAGCCAGCGTACGGGTGAAGTTCGACAAGCTTGATGCCGCAGCCAGGCGCTCGGGCGGCAAGCCGGAGAGCGTAATGGTAGTCAGTGGCATGAAGAAGCACGCAACCGCGAAGCCCTGAATAAACTGTGGCCACGCAGAGGCACCAAAGTCCATTCCTGGTTCGAAGGTATACGCACGCCAGTAGAAACAGACCGCGTACATAATAAAGCTGAACGTCACAAGCCGACGCATATCCAGCTTATGGGCAAAGCGACCAATAATTGGCGATAACAGCACCGGAATGACCCCAACGGGCGCCGAGGCCAGGCCTGCCCAGGTGGCCGTGTAGCCGTACACTTCCTGTAGTAGCTGCGGCAACAGAACGATCGCGCCGAAGTAGAGCATATAGGCCAGGCTGATACATAAGCAGCCGATGGTAAAGTTTCGCGATTTGAATAGCGATAAGTCGACTATCGGGTTTTCATCGGTCAACTCCCAGATAATCAGGAAGCTTAACGCCACCACCGCCACCACGGTCAGGACGATGATCTCCTGAGAGGCAAACCAGTCCAGCTCTTTACCGCGGTCGAGCATGATTTGCAGACTACCAATACCCAGTACCAGTAACGCCAGCCCCACGCCATCAATACGCCGCTGTTCAGTACGGGTTTCCCGACCGCGCAGTGACTGTAACGTTAACAGCACCACAATGGCGCCGATCGGGACGTTGATGAAGAAGATCCAGCCCCAGTGGTAGTTATCACTGATAAAGCCGCCGAGGATAGGGCCGCAGATCGGTGCCACGATCACCGTCATTGACCACAGCGCCAGAGCAACAGATCGCTTCGCTGGCGGATAGTTGCTCAGGAGCAAACTTTGCGACAGCGGGATCAGCGGCCCGGCAACAATCCCTTGTAATACGCGGAAGAAGATCAGCATATTCAGGCTGCTTGAGACACCACAGGCCCAGGAGGCAATCACAAACGCGATGGTGGACCAGAGGAACAGCTTCACTTCACCGACGCGCTTTGCCAGCCAGCCAGTAATGGGGATCGAGATAGCGTTCGCTACCCCGAACGAGGTGATGACCCAGGTTCCCTGGCTCAGCGACGAGCCCAGGTTGCCGGCGATGGTGGGGATCGCCACGTTTGCAATGGTGGAGTCCAGCACCTGCATGAACGTCGCCAGCGACAGCGCAATGGTCATAATGACCAGTTGCGCCCCCTCCAGTGGTTTTTGCGGTTTTTGCTGCTGCATAACGCTCACCTTCGGATTAACCGGCGTTCGCCTTCACGATGTCATTAATCAGCTTGTTCACAGGCTCAAGGCTGATTTCACGGGCATTACTTTCATACGCCGGGTTAGTGCGTACCTGGTTTGCCAGCATATGTCCGTCACGATCGGTCGTATCAACGGTCACGAGGGTCGAAAGTCCAATACGCAGGGGATGATCCGCCAGCTGTTTCTCATCCAGCTCGATACGTACCGGCAGACGCTGAACCACTTTGATCCAGTTGCCCGTCGCATTCTGCGCAGGCAGCAAGGAGAACGCACTGCCGGTCCCCATATCCAGACCCACCACCTTACCGGTGTACTTCACCTCGTCGCCGTAGATATCGCTCACCACGGTCGCGGTCTGGCCAATACGCATATGCGCCAGTTGAGTCTCTTTAAAGTTGGCATCGACCCACAGGTGCGTCGCCGGAACCACGGCCATCAGCGGCGTTGTGGTGCTAATCTGCGCGCCGGGTTGAACGGAACGACGAGAAACGTAGCCGGTCATCGGGCTGACGATTTTGGTACGCTCCAGCGCCAGCCAGGCGTTACGTACTTCCGTGGCGGCCTGTTTAACCGCCGGCTGTTGATCCAGCGTGGTATTCAGTATCATCGCCTGATTGGCGTTGTACTGCTGAATAGAGACGTCAAGCTGCGCCTGGGCGCTGGCCACTGCATCACGGGCGTGCTGCAGTTCTTCACGGCCAATCAGGTTGGCGGTGCCAAGCGGAACACGACGCTTGAAGTCACTCTGCGCCTGCGCCAGGGCAGTTTTCTGCACCTCAATGCTGGCCAGAAGTTGCTTACTGTTAATCATCTGCTGGCGCGTTTGACGCACGCTCGAGGCAAGCTCGGTCTGCGCTTTTTCAAATGCCTGCTGTGCATCGGTCGGGTCGAGCGTGACCAGCACGTCGCCTTTCTGCACAAAGTCGGTGTTGTCAGCCCAGACTTTCGTCACGCTGCCTGACACCTGCGCCATAATTTGTACCTGGTTCCCTGCCACGTACGCATCATCCGTCTCCTCAAAATGACGCAGTACTAAAAACCAATAGATCCCATATGCCACGGCAATAATAATAAAGAGCAAGGTCAGCAGAAGAAGGGCACTTTTACGCTTGCCTTTCTTACTGGCTGGTTGCTGCGGGGGGGTATTCTCCGCATTTGCGCTCATTGTTGTTCTCCACGATCTTTTTATTTTCACATCGGCTGTGCCGACCTGTTATCAGAAAGGCCAGCAGTATGACGTGCTGGCCTGTCGGTTTTCTTATAAATCTGGATTGTCGAGCGAGTCGTCGCGTTAGCGCAGTGCCTCAAGAATGACACCGTCTTCATCCATCTGATCCAGACGGGTGAGGAGCTTGCGAGTGATGTGCTCAAGCTGGTCGCGCTCGGAGGTGCTAAGAGCAGACCAGAGTTGGTGCAGACAATTGTGCTGAGGCGGTAATACCTCACGCAGGAATGCGTGACCTTTGTCGGTCAATTGCAAATGCAGACAACGACGATCGTTGTCGCTTTCACGGCGTTCGATCCAGCCGCGTTTTTCCAGCTCATCAGCGATACGGGTTGCATTGGTGCGGGATGAACCCAGCGCGCAACTCAGTTCGGAAGGCTGAATACTGTGATTTTCCTGAGACTCCAGCGTAATCAACGCCATAAATAACGTCTCGTTAATCCCTTGAGCTTTCAGCATCTTATTGCGGTTATCCAGCAATTTGCCCTGCATGTGCATGCAGAGACGGGTCAGCAGAATCTCCTGATATGGGAAATCCTCATGACGACTGGCGCGAAATTTAAGCATTTGTTCAATGGGCGTAAACGAACTATCCATTTGGGCATAACCTCATTAATTACAGCCGATATAGTAACGACAGTGACAAATAATGTAAATGAATTATTTGTGCGGTTAAAATCCGCAAAGCTTATGTCACTGCCATAAAGTGCCGGGTGAATCCGTGTCCCGGTGTTCAAAGAGACGGTCGGGCGGGTGCCCAGAGAAAAGAGGATTGGGTGATCTGAAACAGCGTGAAATGTCGAAGAAGGTGCGATGGGCTGGTTATTCATGCGGTTCGTAAATATATCACCCACATTAAAATTTCAGGGATAAATGTTTCCGCCACCTTAACAGACTGCGGGGCTTCTTGCACCCAGAGAAGCCCCAAAGCAATGTAAAGCTTAAGTAATTGCCTCCTGGCGATGATAGCCGCGCCACCAGACAAGCAGGTTCAGAAGTGCCATCACGCTACCCACCAGGCACACCCCAGCCCAGCCCGCATGTTGCCACGCCGAGGCAGAGATCAGCGACCCCGCCGCGCCGCCAATGAAGTAGCTGGTCATGTATCCGGCGGTCAGACGGTTACGGGCATCCGGCTTCACGCGATAGATGACCGTCTGGTTGGTGATGTGCACGCCCTGCACGGTGAGATCCAACACCAGAATGCCAACAATCAGCGACAGTACTGAGAGATGCCCATACCAGATGGCTGACCAGGAGAGCAGCAGCAGAACCAAACTGGCTGATGTGGTGAGGTGTGATTTGCCCTTGTCTGCCAGTCCACCCGCAGGTCGCGCGCCCAGCGCTCCCGCCGCGCCTGCCAGACCAAACAGGCCAATTACCCCTTCGGAATAGTTGAACGGGGGAGAGGCCAGCAGGAAGGCCATGGAGGTCCAGAGAATACTGAAATTTGCAAAGGTGAAGCAGCCCAGCAGGGCGCGGGTACGCAGCAATTTATCCTGCGTGAACAGACTGAATACGGAGCCGAGAAGCTGGAAGTAGTTAAGATGGTTTTCCTGCTTCACTTTTGGCAAGCCGCGCCAGAGGGCGATGGCCATGATCACCATTAATACGCTTGCCACCCAGTACACCGTGCGCCAGCCACCGAGACTGGCCAGTAATCCCGCCACGGTACGCGCCAGCAAAATGCCCAGCAGCAGGCCACTCATGATGGTACCCACCACTTTGCCGCGTTTTTCCGGGGCTGCGAGGGTAGCGGCCAGCGGGACGAGGATCTGCGCCACGACCGAGAATAACCCGGTCAGGGCGGTGCCGAGGATCATCATGCTCAGCGACTGGCTGCTGGCGGTG
The DNA here is from genome assembly GCF_002430365.1 of Leclercia sp. UBA5958. Lineage (NCBI taxonomy): Bacteria > Pseudomonadati > Pseudomonadota > Gammaproteobacteria > Enterobacterales > Enterobacteriaceae > Leclercia > Leclercia sp. UBA5958. Next base: position 521,738 of record NZ_DJCE01000004.1, read on the forward strand.
ATCAGCATTCCGCCTGCGGCGAGCAGGGTCATGAAAACGATCAGGGAGCGGCGCTCAAACATATCCCCAAGTGGAACCAGCAGCAGCAGGCCGGCGGCATAGCCGAGCTGGGCGGCGGTCACGATAAAACCCGCAGAGCTCGCCGAAAGGTTAAAGGCGCGGGCGATGGTATCGAGCAGAGGTTGCGCGTAGTAGTTGCTGGCGACAGCCAGACCCGTTGCGACTGACATCAGTAAGATCAGTGCCGGGCTAAGTCCTTGAGAAGTTTTGGTCATTATGGTCTGAAATCATTAGTTAAGTGATTATCGATTCGGAAACCATAATAACGGATGAATGTGAATGTTGGGGAATTGTTACGTGATGGATTGTGCGCTTTGACTTTCCCTGACCAGGAGGGTTAGGGAATTCAAATACCCTCTCCCGGAGGGAGAGGGTGGGGGGAGGGGAGTTACTTCTGCGCGGCCAGCGCCTCTTTCACCCAGCCGTCAAACTGCTGCTGGTGGGCTTTAATCCAGCCATCAACATGGCCCTGAACGTCGGCTTCTGAGGATTTTCCTGCGTGCATCATCGCATTCTGAGCATTGATGTCTGCCAGCGGCAACTTCATGACCGAGAACAGCTTCGCCGCAGCCGGGTTCTTTTCAGCCCAGGCCTTGTTAGCCACGATGTGCATGGTATTCACCGGGAAACCATAGTTCATACCGTTTGGCAGTTTAGTGTCGATATCTTTCTGCTCGCCGGGCAGGGAGGAGAACGGTACCTGCAGCCACACCACGTCTTTACCCGGTTTCATCACATCGCTGACCCAGTACGGGGTCCAGGTGTAATAGATGATAGGCTTGCCCTCTTTGAAGCGGGCGATGGTATCGGCCATCATCGCAGAGTAGTTACCGTGGCTTACCTCAACGGTTTTCTCCAGGTCGAAGGCTTTGTTCTGGTGGTTAATAACCGCTTCGCAGCCCCAGCCCGGTGAGCAGCCCATCATGTCCGCTTTGCCATCACCGTTGGTATCAAACAGTTTGGCGATCTTCGGATCTTTCAGCTGTTCAATATTGGTGATGTGGTACTTATCCGCCGTTTTTTTGTCGATCAGGTAACCTTGCGCTGCACCGGTGACAAACGTCCCTTCACGGTAGAATTTTTTCTCGCCGCCCGCAGCAGCATACATATCATCATGCAGCGGCTGCCAGTTTACGGCGGTAAAGGTTGCATCACCGGAGGCGATCGAGGTGTAGCCCACGTTGTAATCCACTTCGCTCGGCTTATTAACGGTGTAGCCGAGTTTTTCCAGCGCGCGGCTGACGATAAGGGTCTGGAAGCTCTCTTCCGAAATGGTGCTCTGAACCGGTTGAACGGTAATGCCTTTGCCTGGCAGGTCAGCGGCGTATGCGCTGGTAGAGACAAGGGTGGCAAACGCTGTGGCAAATAAAATGTTATGTCGCATCGTTGTTCCTTCGTTTTTGGAGGGGTGCTGCTGGCCCGGCAGAGAGATGCCGCCGGGCAACAACAGGATTACTTCGTGAATGGACGAGTCAGCAGACCCACCGGGCCGGTGGTGTACCAGCGACGGTTTCCGCGACTGCGTGAATCGCGGCCGACTGCCTGAGTCAGGCGATCAAGGATGATGGCGAGGATCACAATGCCCACGCCACCCACGGTAGCCAGTCCCATATCAAGACGGCCAATGCCGCGGAGTACCATCTGGCCCAGGCCGCCAACGGCAATCATCGAGGCGATAACCACCATCGACAACGCCAGCATCAGCGTCTGGTTAACCCCGGCCATAATGGTTGGCATGGCCAGCGGTAACTGTACCTTGAACAGCATCTGACGCGGGCTGGCGCCAAAGGAGCGTGAGGCCTCGATCAGGTCCGCTGGCACCTGGTTAATGCCCAGTATGGTCAGGCGGATAATTGGCGGCAGGGCGAAGATAATTGTCACCACTACACCCGGCACGTTGCCGATACCAAACAGCATGACGATGGGCACCAGGTAGACGAAAGCCGGCGTGGTCTGCATGGCATCCAGCAGCGGGCGAATGATTTTTGCCGCTCGCGGGCTTCGTGCCAGCCAAATCCCCATCGGCAAACCAATCACTACGCAGAAGAGCAGGGCGGTCAGCACCAGCGCCAGGGTGATCATCGCCTGCGACCAGGCGCCGATGGCACCAATGGCGATCAGGGATATCAGCGTGGCAATCCCCATTCCCGCGCTGCCAAACTGCCAGGCGATGAGCGAGAACAGCACGATAGCTACCGGCGCGGGCATACCCAGCAACATCTGCTGGAAACCATTCAGAATATAATCCACCGGTACGCGGATCCCCTGGAATACGGGGCGGAAGTGCGTCACTACCCAGTCGATCCCCTCGGTCACCCAGCTATCCAGTGGGATCAGGGTCTTATGGAACGGATCCATAATATTAAAGTGTTCCGGTGCCGGCGCTGGCGCGCTATTCAGCCAGTCTGCCGCGCCGCCATCGGTAGGTGCGGGTGTGGAAGAACCCCACGCGTCCGCAGATTGTGCAGCGCTATCCGCCGCTTCAGTGGTGCCCCACGGGTTTTGTTCAGCCATTGTTTGCCCCCTCGCGATCTAAAGCCTGCAGCAACATGCGTTTTGAGATGATGCCGACGTACTGTTGTTCTTCACCGACGACCGGTACCGCGCAGGGTGCCTGGCCAACGTGAGAGAGCAACTCGCTGAGCGGCGTTTCGGCATCCACGGCGAGCGGAGAGTCGATTAACGCCGCATCGATTCCCTGATTGTCGCCCAGGGCGGTTTTCAAAGAGTCGATGGAGACAACGCCTACAAATTTATTACCACGTTCAATGACGTAGCCGAATTCACGATCTTCGTCCTGCAGCAGTTTCAACGCAGAGCGCGGGCCAAAACCTGGCGTGCGGCGAATAATGCCGTTTGGCGTACGACGGGCAATATCTTTTGCGCTAAAGACCTGGCTAATGTCCACGCCACGGAAGAAGGTGCGCACATAATCATTGGCCGGATTATTCAGTATTTCATCCGGGGTGCCGACCTGTACCACTTCACCGTTCTGCATAATGGCAATACGATCGCCAATACGCATCGCTTCGTCCAGATCGTGGGAAATAAACACGATGGTGCGCTGATGTTTCGCCTGCAGTTTTACCAGTTCATCCTGCATCTCGGTACGAATTAAGGGATCGAGTGCTGAGAAGGCTTCGTCCATTAATAAAATATCGGGATTAATGGCTAATGCACGGGCTAATCCGACACGCTGTCGCATCCCGCCGGAAAGTTCATCCGGGTAAGCATGCGAATAATTTTCCAGCCCAACCTGACGCAACGCATCCAGCGCTTTTTCCTGGCGCTCTTGTGCGGGTACGCCCGCTAATTCCATGCCAAACGCGGTATTATCCAGCACCGTCATATGCGGCATGAGGGCGAATGACTGAAAGACCATTGCAATCTTTTTTCTGCGCACCTCGCGGAGCTCGGCATCAGATATTTTGGCAATATCTTCACCATCAATCAGCACCTGTCCGCGGGTGGGTTCAATCAGGCGATTGAGAAGGCGAACCATAGTGGATTTACCCGAACCGGATAACCCCATGATGACAAAAATCTCGCCTTCTTCAATGGCCAGACTGGCGTCTTTAACGCCAAGCGATAGCCCTGTTTTTTCCAGAATTTGCTCTTTCGAAAGTCCTTTTTCGATATATTTGAACGCACGCTGTGGATGCTCGCCAAATACTTTATAAAGATTCTTCACTTCTAATTTAATTGCCATGCAATAGAGAGTGTCCTGTTATTTGCTTATGTCGATATGATTACCATGGTAAATAGTTAACTGGCATTACCCTAACATACTCAGAATCTGAGACAACCCTGGGTTCGCTTGTGGTATGAATTTTGCGGTCAGCGAAACGGCGCTATTTCCCATGAATAAAGGGCTGAGCGTGAGTTGAATTTCTCTGATTTTTTTGCGGCTGCCAGCGGAATTTCACCTGAATCAGAGTGATTCAGGTGAATAGGGCATAGAAATTACAGTGTAGAAGGTGTGGAAATATTTGCGGGAAAAGAATGCGATTTATATTAAATTAATAAACGTTAATTCGCAGATTAAAAGTCCCAGTCTGTATCTTCCGTCTCCACCGCTTTACCCATAACGTAAGATGAACCCGACCCGGAAAAGAAGTCATGGTTTTCATCCGCGTTGGGTGACAGCGCCGCCAGGATGGCCGGGTTCACTTCCGCCATTTCGGGGGGGAAGAGCGCCTCATAACCGAGGTTCATTAGCGCTTTATTGGCATTGTAACAGAGGAACGCTTTCACCTCTTCTTCCCAGCCCGTTCCCGCGTATACGCTTTCAGTGTATTGCAGTTCGTTGTCATAGAGATCCATTAACAAATCCAGCGCAAAGCTTTGTAACTCTTCACGCCTGGCGTCGCTGACTTTCTCCAGCCCTTTCTGGAACTTATAGCCGATGTAATAGCCATGCACCGCTTCATCACGAATGATCAAGCGAATCAGATCGGCGGTGTTGGTCAACTTGCCGCGACTCGACCAGTACATCGGCAGCCAGAAGCCGGAATAGAAGAGGAAAGATTCCAGAAACACGCTGGCGATTTTCTTTTTCAACGGTTCATCGGCGCGGTAGTGGTGCAGTATCAGTTCGGCTTTCCGCTGCAACGCAGCGTTCTCTTCGCTCCATGTATAGGCCGCGTCCACATCTTTGGTCTGGCAAAGCGTCGAGAAAATCGAGCTGTAAGAGCGGGCATGTACCGCCTCCATAAAGCTGATATTCGACATCACCGCCTCTTCGTGCGGGGTGAGCGCATCTGCCATCAACGCCGGTGCGCCCAGGGTGTTCTGAATCGTATCCAGCAGCGTCAGCCCGGTAAAAACGCGAATGGTCAGCTGCTGCTCGGCCTGCGTCAGGGTTTGCCAGGCTGAAATATCATTGGAGAGCGGAACCTTTTCAGGCAGCCAGAAGTTACTGGTGAGGCGATTCCAGACCTCCAGATCCTTATCGTCCTCGATTTTGTTCCAGTTAATGGCGCGAACCAGTGACAGTTTCATCCTCTCTCCTTACAGCGCGCAGGACACGCAACCTTCAATTTCGGTACCTTCCAGCGCAAGCTGGCGCAGGCGAATGTAGTACAGCGTCTTGATCCCTTTCTTCCAGGCATAGATTTGCGCTCTATTAATATCGCGCGTGGTGGCGCTATCCGGGAAAAAGAGCGTTAACGAGAGCCCCTGATCCACATGCCTGGTCGCCTCGGCGTAAGTATCGATAATCTTTTCCGGGCCGATTTCATACGCGTCCTGATACAGCGCCAGGTTGTCATTGGTCATAAAGGGGGCAGGGTAGTAAACGCGGCCGGTTTTGCCCTCTTTGCGAATCTCCACCTTCGACACAATCGGATGGATGCTGGAGGTCGCGTGGTTGATATAGGAGATCGAGCCGGTAGGCGGCACGGCCTGCAGGTTCTGGTTATAGATCCCATACTCCATCACGTCATTACGCAGCTGCTGCCACATTGCGCGGGTCGGCAACACAATCCCGGCGCGAGCAAACAGGTCGCGCACTTTGGCGGTCTTCGGCTGCCAGTCACCTTCCAGATACTGGCTGAAATATTCCCCGCTGGCGTAGCGTGACTGCTCAAACCCGGCAAAGCGTTGGCCCCGTTCGCGCGCCAGCATCATTGAGGTGTTCAGCGCATGCCAGGTGATGGTGTAGAAATAGAGGTTGGTAAAATCCAGCCCCTCCGGGCTGCCGTAGGCGATACCTTCGCGCGCCAGATAGCCGTGCAAATTCATCTGCCCAAGCCCAATAGCATGCGAGGCGGCATTGCCCGCCTCAATGGACGGCACGCTGCGGATATGGCTCATGTCCGATACCGCCGTCAGGCCGCGCACGGCAGTCTCAACCGTGCGGCCAAAATTGGGGGAGTCCATGGTATGGGCAATGTTCAGCGACCCGAGATTACAGGAGATATCCTTGCCGATATCGGCGTAATCAAGATTTTCATCGTAGGTCGAGGCGCTGTTAACCTGCAAAATCTCGGAGCACAGGTTGCTCATATTAATGCGGCCGGCGATGGGGCTGGCGCGGTTTACCGTGTCTTCATACATGATGTACGGATAACCGGACTCAAACTGAATCTCGGCCAAAGTCTGGAAGAAATCACGGGCATTAATGTACTTTTTGCGAATGCGATCGTCAGCAATCAGCTCGTCATACAGTTCGCTTATCGCCACGTCGCCAAAGGGTTTGCCATACAAGCGCTCGATATCGTAAGGCGAAAAGAGGGCCATCTCCGCGTTCTCTTTCGCAAGTTTAAAGGTGATATCCGGGATCACCACACCCAGCGAGAGGGTTTTGATACGGATCTTTTCATCGGCATTTTCACGTTTGGTATCCAGGAAGCGCAAAATATCCGGATGGTGCGCATGCAGATAGACCGCCCCCGCTCCCTGGCGGGCGCCCAGCTGGTTGGCATAAGAGAACGCATCCTCCAGCATCTTCATGACCGGAATAACGCCGGACGACTGATTCTCAATGCGCTTGATAGGTGCGCCCGATTCCCGCAGATTTGAGAGGAGAAACGCGACCCCGCCGCCGCGCTTAGAGAGCTGTAACGCGGAGTTCACGGCCCGGCCAATCGACTCCATATTGTCTTCAATACGCAGCAGGAAGCAGGAGACCAGCTCACCACGCTGCGCTTTTCCGCAGTTCAGGAACGTGGGCGTCGCCGGTTGAAAGCGGCCGGACAACATCTCTTCTGTGAGTTGTTGCGCCAGCGTCTCATTCCCCTGTGCAAGGGTTAACGCCACCATCACGACCCGATCTTCAAAGCGCTCAAGATAGCGTTTCCCATCGAAGGTCTTCAGGGTGTAACTGGTGTAAAACTTCCAGGCGCCAAGGAACGTCTTGAAACGAAAACCGCTGGCGTGAGCGTGCTCGAAAAGCGAAACCAGAAAGCGGGGATCGTAGCGGGCCAGCACGCGCTCTTCGTAATAGCCTTCACTCACCAGGTAGTCGAGTCGGGCCGTTACGCTGGCGAAAGTCATGCTATTAGGGATCACATGGTGCGTGAAAAAGGCGTCCACCGCCTGGTGGTCTTTCTCAAACTGAATACGCCCCTCACGATCGTAGAGGTTAAGCATCGCATTCAGGGCGTGGTAGTCGGTCGTTCCCTGGTTTACGCGTTCTGCGGTTGTCGTTGCCAAAATTCGTTTACTCCTTTACGCACATTCTCTACGTCCTGCTGTGTCCCCATCAGTTCAAAGCGATAGAGATACGGCACGCCGCATTTTTGAGAGATAACATCCCCGGCGCGGCAGTAGGCCTCGCCAAAATTGCGATTACCCGCCGCGATAACCCCGCGGATCAGCGCCCGGTTATGCGGATCGTTAAGAAAGCGAATCGCCTGACGGGGTACAGCCCCCGCGGTGCCGCCGCCGCCATAGCTCGGCACCACCAGAATGTAGGGTTCGTCTACCTGAATGCGCTCCCGCTCGTTGAGGGGGATACGGATTGCCGGCAGCCCAACACGCGTGATAAAGCGGTGCGTGTTTTCCGAGCTACTGGAGAAGTAGACAAGCAGGCTCATGCGCTGGTGGCCTGCGCCTGAAGACGGTTAATCATGTCCGGGCGGAAGCCAGACCAGCTGGTCTCGCCGGCGATCACCACAGGTAGCTGGCGAAAACCGCGCGCGCGGAGTGTCTCGGCGGCATCCGGAACCTGATCAACATTCACCATCTCGAAGGACACGCCGCGGTTTTCCATCGCACGTTTCGTTGCGAGGCACTGCACACAGTTGTTACGAGTGTAAATAGTAATGCTCATGATTCGTATTTCCATTTAGAATAACAGGACGCCGCGAAAAATCGCGAGCAGTAGTGTCTGTGTTGCTTAAAGGAATACTAGATGTAGTTATCTAAAGTTTCAACCATACAAGATATGGGAAAATTAGATTGATGGGCCTCTGTTGATGAGCACAGCGGGGGAGGGGGTGGTATAGCGGCTTTTCAGCCAAAAAAAGAAAACCCCCGCTAACGGAGGTTAGCAGGGGCAGAGTAATAGCCCGGATCCGTGACTATTTACGCAGGCTCAGCAGCGCACCGACGAAGATCCCGACAGCGGCCACGGTACCGACGGCACACAGCGGTTTTTCGCGGATAAAGGTGGTTGCACACCCCATCGCATCACATGCTGCTTGCTGGGTCCGGGAGCGACCCTGCATACGGGCGCGGGTTTCACGCAGTAACGCTTTCGCTTTGCGTCTGGCGACATCTGCGTCATCTTTCGCATCTGATCCCCAGGACTTCAGAACATCTTCCAGCGTGTCGGCTAATTTGCTGACATCGTTATGAATATCCTGAACGCCGTCATCCACATCATTTCGGTTTGATCTGTTAAACATACATTCCTCCCTTGAATTTGCGGTATTAAAGAGTTTAGTCCAGGTTTTTAATATCTGAAGTCTGTCACGGCATAATTGGCCGTTTATGGAATTTTCTGAAAGCACTGCTATTGCTGATTACGGTAAGGTTGCCGGGCAGGAAAAGATAATGAGGATTAAATATGTATTTACGACCTGATGAGGTTGCGCGCGTTCTTGAAAAAGCCGGATTTACTATGGATGCGGTAACGCAAAAAGCGTACGGCTATCGCCGTGGTGAAAATTATGTCTATGTAAACCGGGAAGCGCGTATGGGACGCACGGCGCTGATCATCCATCCAACGCTTAAAGACAAAAGTTTGTCTTATGCGGAACCTGCCTCAGAGATAAAAACCTGCGATCAGTATCAGCAATTTCCCCTCTATCTAGGCGGGGAAAGGCATGAACATTATGGTATTCCGCACGGGTTCAGCTCCCGGATGGCGCTGGAACGTTTTCTGACAGGTCTGTTCGGCGAACAGCAATAAAAACGCGACTGGCATCAGCCAGTCGCTGCATCCTGCGCTTTTACCGGGCTATACGGGCTGACCCGGAACAGGCGGCGGCAATAATCGAGAAAATAACCGTAAGCCGCACCCATCAGCATTGAAACCACAATATTTGAACTGACAGCGGCAGCAATCTGGTGCCAGTCAGCGCCCACCGTGAGCAAAATAGCGACATACACCGGCGACTGAAAGGTCACATAGGCCAGTACATCTGCCAGATTTTTCATCCAGCCCGTTGGGCTTACGCGGCGCGCATAGCGCATAATGGCATCGCGGTAAAAACCGTAAGGCCATGCAATAAGTATATTGACCGGCACCGCCACCAGCCTGGAAGAAAGCGACTGTTCAAAGCTCATCCCGGAGAGAAAGATCTCGATCAGCATGTTCACAACCGAGCAGTAGACAACCATCGCAAAGGTGTCTGCTACCGCATGGCGCAGGCGAGACTGTCGAGAGAACATGTCAGAACTCCTTGGAAAGAGGGCTAAGAAGACGTCAAAGCAATGTTGTACGGTGCTTTAAGTTGCATTATTTTTCGCGTATAGATTATATCTCTGCCTGTTAGCTCACAATTAGTGATTAATTTTTATTTGTTACGCTTTTGGCAACAAAATTCTCTAAAATTGGCGATTTTTGAACCTGGTCGTTATTTTGTCTCCTGCTGCTTATTTTATTGTTTTAAAACAATAAGATAAGCTCTGTCTTGCTGCGGGCTGACAATTGGCATAGGCCCCATTAAACGGGATACGCTTTTCTGGTATGCAGGAGGGGGCGTCTGCGTGGATTGTTTCTGATAAGTGGAATAATAAGTAGGATATGCTGCCTGTAAGAAATGTATTTTATGCAGATAATCTGAATAGATATTCCATGTCGTGCTGTTTACTATATTTAACATTAATAAATAAGATATAAACCAGGTCGACAAATAAAGGACTAATGGTGGCGAAATACCCTGCCTATATTTTATTATCGGCAGGGTAGGCGGCATTAATTATAATTTCGTGCGCTATAATCTGGATGTTCAAAAGCAAATAGATTACTATCGGACGGTAAATGATATTTAAACGATTAGAAAAGGTCTTCATATTATATGACTTCGTTGTTACAGAATTTGAATAATATCCGTACGCTGCGCGCGATGGCTCGTGATTTCTCTCTCGAGGTACTGGAAGACATGCAGGAAAAGCTGCGTATTGTTATCGAAGAGAAGCGTGCTGAGCAGCTTGAAGCTGAGCAGCAGCGTGCTGAACAGCAGCAAAAAATAGCTGCCTTGCTGGAGCGTATGAAAGCAGACGGTATTTCCGCCGAAGATCTGCTGGGCTCTGAAGCCGCTATTGGCGCAGCACAGCCGAAAAAACGTAAAGTCCGTGCGCCTAAATACCGTTTTACTGATGCCGATGGTCAGGAAAAAACCTGGACCGGTCAGGGACGTACGCCTAAGCCTATTTCCGTCGCACTGGCGAACGGTAAATCGCTGGATGATTTTCTGATCTAATTCGTGCGCACCGGGCGGCACTCACCGCCCGGTAGCGTCTGCTTAGCAGACGCCGAAATCCCCTTCTTCCTGATACGGCGTCAGGTCTGCCGCTTTTACGGTAAAGCGCTCGCCCGCTTCGTTACTGGCTTGCACCACAACCACCTGATCTTCATTCACTTCTAAGACTTTCAGTTTTGGACCGCCCATACGCGGTTGCACAAGATCGCCGACAGAAAACATACATACCTCCTCATTGTTATCGTGACCCTAACATTAGCCCAGCCGCCGTCAGGGGTACAGTCTAACCTTTGATCTGGCTTTAAATCGCCAGCCTCAGTCAGTGTAAAGAGGGTAAAGGAGGGTAAAAGCGGGCGTCAAAAATGGCGAGGCGCAGTAAACTCGCTACGCTTAGAGATAAATCTCTTTTTTTACAATGACCTGATTGCTTGCATGGAGAAATTATGGGTTTCTGGCGTATTGTTATTACCATTCTGTTACCGCCGCTGGGCGTGCTGCTTGGCAAAGGTTTCGGCTGGGCATTTATCATCAACATCGTGTTGACGCTGCTGGGTTACATCCCGGGCCTGATTCACGCCTTCTGGGTACAGAGCCGCAGCTAGTCCCGCCACAGTAAATCGTTATAAATCCCGGTCAGTACCCCCTGGGGCTTAAACTGCTCTTTAATCCAGCGGGTCACCTGGCCGGTGGCCGCATGCTGCGTGGCCAGCAGCATGCGTGAGTCCTGGCGCGGATTATTAATCTTCCGCGTCACCAACAGGCCATCTCCTACCGCTTCGCGCGCCATGTATTCCGGTAAAAACCCAATCCCTTCACCCAAAATCTGACACTGGCACTTGGTATTGAAATCGGGAACCAGAATGGCTTCCTGCCCGTGCAGCAGCCAGCCGACTTTTTTGTTGATGGTATGGGCGGTGTCTTCCACCATGATGTTGGGATAGAGCCGTAGCTGACTTTCGGCAAGCGGCTCGGGGGCAAAGGCCAGCGGATGCGTGGGGGCGATGGCAAAGACCCAGCGAATCGCGCCGATTTCGGTGTAATCAATGCCACCGCCGTCGAGCAGGGTGTCCGGCGCGCCGATGGCGATATTGGCCTGATTATTAATAATCGAATCCCAGACGCCGTTGTAGACTTCAGTCGTGACCGTAATCTGCGTCGTGGGGAATTGCTTTTTCAAGACCTGGAGAAGGCGAGCCGTGTGCCGTGGGGTATACAGCAGCTGATTAATGCAGATCCGCACCCGGGCTTCAATGCCCTGCGAGATAGTGTCGATGCTGCGCTTGATGGCATGAAAGTCATTTAGCAGATCGGTAGCTTTGCGGTAGAAATAGAAGCCCGATTCCGTCAGTTCAATACTGCGGGTATTGCGCACAAACAGCACCACGTCCAGCCCGGTCTCCATTCGCTTGATGGTGTAGCTAATGGCAGATGTCGTCACCCCCAGCTCGTCTGCCGCCTTACTGAAGCTGCTAAAACGGGCGGCGGTAGTAAATGCCAGTAAGTTCTCTTCGGTAAAAATAGAATTCATCGCTCACCTTTCGGGCTTTTCGCATCGGTTGAATCTATTTATAAACCGCGTTGGCGGCAACCAGTTTTGAACAATATTTAACACTGCGCTTACAACTCATTTGAAGCAAATCACACTTCTGTGAATTTGTTGCGAGCCCCGCAGTGCAAGGGCTGACGAGATATAAGCAGAATGCTGTTTTAAGGCAGAAAAGGGCAGAAAACATAAGAAAAAGATTGCACAGACGCACATTATCACCGGATTGTTGAACGCTATTTAATAATCACTCTCCTTACGATGAATGCTTTTTAAGCGGATTCTTTTCCGGGATCGCTGTTGCTATTCTCAACGCATCAGAAAGGAAAACCAGGAGTGTGAATATGTCTGCGAATGAACTCGTCACGGAATTTCTCGTTGCCGCTGAACAAGGTGATACCGAGGGGCTTAAAGCCTGTCTGGCGAAAGGGGTAGATATCAATGCCACTAATCGTCAAAAACGCACCGCCATTATCATTGCCAGTCTGAATAAGCATTATCCCTGCGTTGAACTCTTAATTGCTGCCGGTGCGAATATCGACCAGCAGGATCACACCTGCTTCAACCCCTTTTTAATTAGCTGCCTGACTAACGATTTAACCCTGCTGCGAATCGTACTGCCCGCAAACCCGGATCTGGATCGCCTCACCCGCTTTGGCGGCGTGGGCATTACGCCGGCCAGCGAAAAAGGGCATGTAGAGATTGTGCGCGAGCTGCTGGCGAAAACGGATATCAACGTTAACCATACTAATTTCGTGGGCTGGACGCCGTTGCTGGAAGCCATCGTGCTTAACGATGGCGGGGCGAAACAGCAAGAGATCGTCAAACTCCTGCTTGATCATGGCGCGAACCCTCACATGACCGATAAATACGGTAAGTCTCCGCTCGAACTGGCGCGCGAAAAAGGCTTTAGCGAAATCGCCGAACTGCTGATCGCCGCAGGCGCGTAATTCAGCGCGGCCAGCTGTCCGGCTGGCCTGAAATAACAGAACCCTTTTTACCATCATGCCAAATGGCAGGATGGCGGCCACCCTTTTGCCCGAATTCGGGAGGAAATCATGCCAACCAAAATCGTTGTGAAAAAGAACAGTTATTTTGACTCTGTCTCGTTGATGTCGGTTTCAACAAAAGCCAATAAATTACCGGGCGTAGAGCAGGCCTTTGTCGCCATGGCGACTGAAATGAATAAAGGGGTATTACGCAATCTCGGCTTACTGACCCCGGAATTAGAGGCGGCCAAAAACGGCGATCTGATGATTGTCATTAAAGGCGATGCCGCCGACGACGACACCCTGGCCGCCATCGAAGCCCTCTTCGTCCGTAAAGAGAGCGCGGGCGCGCACGAAGCGCGCTATGCGACGCTAACCAGCGCCAAAAAACACCGTCCGGAAGCAAACCTTGCCGTGATCTCGGTAAATGGCACCTTTGCCGCCCGCGAAGCGCGGCAGGCCCTGGAAAACGACCTGAACGTAATGCTCTTTTCCGACAATGTGTCGCTCGACGACGAGCTGGCGCTGAAGCAGCTGGCGCACCAGAAAGGGCTGCTGATGATGGGGCCGGACTGCGGCACCGCCATCATCAACGGCGCGGGGCTCTGCTTCGCCAACGCGGTACGCCGTGGGCCAATCGGTATTGTGGGCGCCTCCGGCACCGGCAGCCAGGAGCTGAGCGTGCGCATCCACGAATTTGGCGGCGGCGTCTCGCAGCTGATTGGCACCGGCGGGCGCGATCTGAGCGAAAAAATTGGCGGCCTGATGATGCTCGATGCCATCGACATGCTGGAGGCGGATGAGGGTACTGAGACGATCGCGCTGATCTCCAAGCCGCCTGCCCCGGCGGTGGCGGAAAAAGTGCTGGCCCGCGCACGCGCCTGCCGCAAGCCGGTGGTGGTCTGTTTCCTCGGGCGCAACGATCCTCCGGCCGATGAGAATGGCCTGCAGTTTGCCCGCGGCACGAAAGAGGCGGCATTAAAAGCGGTACTGCTTACGGGTATTAAAAAAGAGTCTCTGGATCTGCATCCGCTGAACTGGCCGCTGATTGAAGAGGTACGCACCCGCCTGACGCCGCAGCAAAAATACATTCGCGGCCTGTTCTGCGGCGGCACCCTGTGTGATGAAGCGATGTTCGCCGCGCTGGAGAAATTTGACGACGTCTACAGCAACATTCAGCCGGATACGACAAAACGCCTGCGCGACATTAATGTCAGCCAGGCACACACCTTCCTCGACTTTGGTGACGACGACTTCACCAACGGCAAACCCCACCCGATGATCGATCCCACCAACCGTATTAGTCGCCTGCTGCAGGAAGCGCGCGATCCGGAGGTAGGGGTGATCGTGATGGACTTCGTCCTCGGTTTTGGCGCGCATGAGGATCCGGTTGGCGTGATGATCGACGCTATCAAAGAGGCACAGGCGATCGCCAAAGCCGACCATCGCCCACTGGCGATCCTGGGCTATGTACTGGGCACCGATCAGGATCCGCAGTCCCTGGCGCAGCAGTGCCAGTTACTCACGGACGCGGGCGTGATCTGGGCCAGCAGCAGTACCAACACCGGATTACTGGCGCGTGAATTTGTCTGCAAAGGGGAGAACGCATAATGACCACCTTATTCAACCAGCCACTGAACGTGATCAACGTTGGCATTGCGATGTTTAGCGACGATCTAAAAAAACAGCACATCCCCGTAACCCAGCTCGACTGGACGCCGCCGGGGCAGGGCAATATGCAGGTGGTGGAGGCGCTCGATCAGCTGGCGGATAAACCGCTGGCCGAGAAGATCGCTGCCGCCAATAAAGTGGCCCTTGAGCGCATCATTCAATCTCATCCGGTGCTGGTGGGCTACGACCAGGCCATCAATGTGGTGCCGGGGATGACCCGCACCACCATTCTGCATGCGGGCCCGCCTGTGACCTGGGAAAATATGTGCGGTGCGATGAAGGGGGCGGTGACCGGGGCGCTGGTCTTCGAGGGGCTGGCGAAAGATATCGAGGACGCAGCGCGCGTCGCGGCTTCCGGCGACATCACCTTCTCGCCGTGCCATGAGCACGACTGTGTCGGCTCCATGGCGGGCATCACCTCTGCCTCAATGTTTATGCACATTGTGGAAAACAAAACCTACGGCAACCGCGCCTTTACCAACCTCAGTGAGCAGATGGCGAAGATCCTGCGCATGGGGGCCAATGACCAGAGCGTGATCGACCGCCTGAACTGGATGCGCGACGTGCTCGGCCCGATGCTGCGCGATGCCATGAACATTATCGGTGAGATCGACCTGCGCTTAATGCTGGCGCAGGCGCTGCATATGGGCGACGAGTGCCACAACCGCAACAACGCAGGCACCACGCTGCTGATTCAGGCCCTGACGCCGGGGCTGATTCAGGCAGGTTATCCGGTTGAGCAGCAGCGGCAGGTGTTCGAGTTTGTCGCCAGCAGCGACTACTTCTCCGGCCCGACGTGGATGGCGATGTGTAAAGCCGCCATGGATGCCGCCCACGGTATCGAATACAGCACCGTGGTCACCACCATGGCCCGTAACGGCTACGAGTTCGGGCTGCGCATCTCTGGCCTGCCGGGGCAGTGGTTTACCGGCCCGGCACAGCAGGTAATTGGCCCCATGTTCGCCGGGTACAAGCCGGAAGACTCCGGACTGGATATTGGCGACAGCGCCATCACCGAAACCTACGGCATCGGCGGCTTCGCCATGGCCACGGCGCCGGCGATTGTAGCGCTGGTGGGCGGCACGGTGGAGGAGGCGATCGACTTCTCCCGCCAGATGCGCGAAATCACCCTCGGAGAAAACCCCAACGTCACTATTCCGCTGCTGTCGTTTATGGGGATTCCGACCGCCATCGACATTACCAAAGTGGCGGGGAGTGGCATTCTGCCGGTGATCAACACCGCCATTGCCCACAAAGACGCCGGTATCGGCATGATTGGGGCGGGCATCGTTCACCCGCCGTTTAGCTGTTTTGAAAAGGCGCTGTTGACCTTCCGCGATCGCTACATCCTATAAGGTAAGCATCCATGAAAAGCATGAAACTGGAGTGGAAAAGAGGTGACTGGGCGGCATATTTCGGGTTGATGACCAACAACCTGACCAATCTGCTGACCATGATGGGGCTGCTCATTTTTGTCGTCGGCATCCCGAAGGAGATTGTTTATGGACGCATTGCGCCAGCCTTCGGGCTGGCGGTACTGGTAGCGAGTGTCTGCTACACCTGGTTTGGCCTTCAAATGGCGCGCCAGACCGGACGTAACGACGTCACCGCGCTACCGTCTGGCCCGAGCGCACCGTCGATCTTCACCGTGACCTTTCTGGTGTTGATGCCGGTCTATCAGCAGACCGGCGATGCAGATTTCGCCATCCAGATTGGCCTGGTGTGGTGCTTCGTTGAGGCGCTGATCCTCGCGGGCGGTTCCTTCCTCGGGGAGACCATCCGCAGGATGATCCCGCGCACCGTGCTGCTGTCGTGCTTGTCCGGTCTGGGTCTGCTGCTGCTGGCGATGAACCCGATGCTGCAGGCCTTCGAAGCGCCGACTGTGTCGTTCATCGTACTGCTGCTGATCTTCATCAACTGGTTTGGCAAAAAGCCGATCTTTGCCCGTATTCCGACCGGCCTGCTGCTGTTGATCGCCGGTACGGTGCTGGCGTGGATCTCCGGCCTGCAAAGCCCGGAGGCGATCAGGGCCTCGATGTCGTCGTTCGGCTTTAACCCGCCATCCGTCCATATCGACGGCTTTATGCAGGGCCTGCCGCATGCGCTGCCGTATCTGGCCTCCGCCGTGCCGCTGGGGCTGGCGAACTACATCTTTGATCTGGAGAACATCGAGAGCGCCCATGCGGCGGGAGATGAATACCCGACGCGTAAAGTGATGCTGGCCAACGGCCTGGCGTCGATGCTCGGCTGTCTGATGGGTAACCCTTTCCCGGTGACGGTCTACGTCGGCCACGCGGGCTGGAAGGCGATGGGGGCCAGCATCGGCTACACCCTGGCCTCCGGCGTGACCATGTTCATCGTGCCGCTGTTCGGGCTGGGGGCCTTTATGCTCGCCATCATTCCGATGACCGCCATCGTGCCGATTCTGGTCTTTATTGGCGTGGTCACCGCTAACCAGGTGGTGAGGGAGACGCCGAAAGTGGAGGTGCCCGTGATCTTCATCTGCCTGTTCCCGTGGATCGCCAACTGGGCGCTGACCATGATGAACAGCGTGATGGGGGCGGCGGGGACGAACGCAGCGAAAATTGGCACCGACGTGCTGCACAGCAAAGGGATCTATTACGAAGGTTTAGTCCATCTGGGCAGCGGCGCGCCGCTCGCCAGTATGCTCTGGGGCTGTATCGCTATCTTCGCCATCATCAACAAACCTTTGCGCGGCGCCGTTGCGGCGGCAGGCGGGGCGCTACTGGCGCTATTCGGGGTGATCCACGCGCCGGTGGTCGGCTTCGCCGAAGGCAGTTCGCTGCTGTTCGTTACGGCCTACCTGATGATGGGCGGTATGTTCGTGGTGAAGCATGTGCTGGATAGCCGGGAAGCGGCAAGCGCGGCGGCACCGGTTTCTGAGTCCTGATAATGCCTGATGCCCTCACCCTAACCCTCTCCCACGGGGAGAGGGAACGTTAATCCCCCTCTCCCCGTGGGAGAGGGCCGGGGTGAGGGCACCAGACCGCACCTTCTCAAAGGAACAAAAATGAAACAACTCATGGTTGTCGCCATCGGCGGCAACAGCATTATCAAAGATAACGCCAGCCAGTCGATTGAACATCAGGCCCAGGCGGTGAAAGCGGTGGCGGAGTCGGTGCTGGAGATGCTGGCCTCCGACTATGACATCGTCCTCACCCACGGTAATGGCCCGCAGGTGGGGCTGGATCTCCGGCGCGCTGAAATTGCCCACGAGCAGGAAGGGCTGCCGCTCACCCCGCTGGCCAACTGCGTGGCAGACACCCAGGGCGGTATCGGCTACCTCATCCAGCAGGCGCTGAACAACCGCCTGGCGGCGCGCGGCGAGCAAAAAGCGGTCACCGTCGTTACGCAGGTAGAAGTAGATAAAAACGATCCTGGCTTTACCCATCCCAGCAAACCGATTGGCGCGTTCTTCAGTGAATCCCAGCGTGATGAACTGCAGCAGGCGCACCCCGACTGGCATTTTGTCGAGGATGCTGGCCGCGGCTATCGCCGGGTGGTGGCGTCTCCCCAGCCAGTTCGTATTGTAGAGGCCGATGCCATCAAGGCGCTGACGCAAAAAGGCTTTGTTGTAATCGGCGCGGGCGGCGGCGGTATCCCGGTGATCCGCACCGAGGAGGGGGATTACCAGAGCGTGGATGCGGTGATCGACAAAGATCTCTCTACCGCGCTGCTGGCCCGTGAGATCCACGCCGACGTACTGGTGATTACCACGGGCGTCGAGAAAGTCTGCATACATTTCGGCAAGCCCAACCAGCAAGCGCTGGAGAGAGTTAACGTGGCGCAGATGATGCGCTATATGGAAGAGGGCCATTTCCCGGCCGGCAGTATGCTCCCCAAAATTGTCGCCAGCCTGGCGTTCCTGCAGCAGGGTGGCAAACGGGTGGTGATCACCTCGCCGGATTCTCTGCCTGCGGCGCTGCGCGGCGAAACCGGTACCCACATCGTGAAAGCGTAAGTAAAAGGAAAAAGACAATGAATGAGAATAAAAGCCGCCGTGAGTTTATTAGCCAGAGCGGCAAAATGGTCACCGCCTGCGCCCTGTTCGGGGCTACCGGTTCCGTCGCGTATGCTGCCGATACCGCCGCGCCCGCCTGTGAGACGGGCAAACCCATGAACATCACCGCCAGCCACTACTACCTGGATAACGTCCTTCTGGAAGCGGGCTTCCAGTTTGACAATAACGTGGCTGTCAGCACCCGAACCGAGCTAAAAACGCTGGAGATCAAAGACGGCAACATAGCCGCACTGCGCGATAACAAAAGCCATGCGGATGCAGCCCTGCCGCACTACGATGCGGGCGGAAAATTGTTGCTGCCCGCGATGCGCGACATGCACATTCATCTGGACAAGACCTTCTATGGCGGCCCGTGGCGTTCGCTGAATCGCCCGGCGGGGACCACCATCCAGGACATGATCCGACTGGAACAAAAAATGTTGCCAGAACTGCAGCCTTACACGCAAGAACGTGCGGAAAAGCTCATCGATCTGCTCCAGTCAAAAGGCTCCACCGTCGCCCGCAGCCATTGCAATATTGAACCGACCTCCGGCCTGAAGAATCTGGAAAACCTGCAGGCGGTCCTGGCGCGCCGACGTGCCGGGTTTGATTGCGAGATCGTGGCCTTCCCACAGCACGGTTTATTGTTTTCAAAATCAGAATCGTTAATGCGAGAGGCGATGAAGGCCGGGGCGCACTACGTGGGCGGACTGGACCCCACCAATGTCGACGGCGCTATGGAAAAATCTCTCGATCTGATGTTCCAGATAGCGCTCGATTACGACAAAGGGGTGGATATTCACCTGCATGAAACCAGCCCTGCGGGCATTGCAGCGGTGAACTACATGGTAGAAACCGTGGAGAAAACGCCGGAACTGAAGGGCAAACTGACCATCAGCCACGCCTTTGCGCTGGCGATGATGGATGAAAAACAGGTGGATGCTATTGCTACGCGCATGGCAGCGCAGCAGATAACCATTGCCTCTACCGTGCCCATCGGTACCCTGCATATGCCGCTGAAACAGCTGCAGGATAAAGGCGTGTTTGTTATGACCGGTACCGACAGCGTGATTGACCACTGGTCGCCGTATGGCCTGGGGGACATGCTGGAAAAAGCCAACCTCTACGCGCAGCTCTATATCCGTCCCAACGAGCAGACGCTCTCCCGGGCACTGGCTATCGCCACTGGCAATGTGTTGCCGCTGAATGATAAAGGCGAGCGGGTATGGCCGAAAGCACAGGACGAGGCCAGCTTTGTGCTGGTGGATGCCTCCTGCTCCGCCGAAGCGGTGGCGCGCATTTCACCGCGTAGCGCCACCTTCCATAAGGGCAACCTCGTCTGGGGCACCGTGGGCTGAAGTGCATCTCTCCCTATGGGAGAGGGTTAGGGGGCAGCCTGTCCCCCTCTCCCTGTGGGAGAGGGCTGGGGTGAGGGCAACACGCCGCACCGTCTGTCTCCCTCTCCCTGTTGGAGAGGGTTGGGGTGAGGGCAACAGGCCGCACTGACTTCATTAATACCCCACCTGATAGATCCGTCCGCTTTGCACCCCCTCTACGCTGCGGCGATAGGCTTGCGCCACCTTCGCGGCGGGCACGCTTTCAAACCCCGGGAAGAAGCCGTCATAGGCCTCTGCGGATTCAGTGAGCACCGTGGGGCTAATCAGGTTAATGCGAATACCGTGCGGCAGTTCGCAGGCGGCGGCGCGGACAAAGCCCTCCAGCGCCGCATTGACCGTGGTGGCATTCACCCCCTGCGCAATAGGCTCGTGGGCGATAATGCCGCTAATCAACGTAATGGAGCCCCCTTCATTCAGATAGTGCTGGCCGGTCAGCGCCAGGCGCACCTGACCGAGCAGCTTATCCTGCAAGCCCTGATTGAAATCGCTCGCTTTCATGGTGGCGAGCGGGCCAAAGTGCACGCCACCGCTGGCGGAGACAATCGCATCCACCTTACCGATAGTGTCGAACAGGGCCTGGACGCTCTCCTGCGAGGTAATATCCACCTGATACTCCCCCTGCGTGCGCCCCACGCGAATCACCTCATGGCGATCGCTTAACGCCTCTGTTACCGCACGACCCACCGTACCGCTGGCACCAATAATCACGATTTTCATAGCCGACTCCTCTTGTTGTGTGTCTCCATTCTTTAATAAATAAAAAGTCGGATAAACTGGGTTAAAGTTAGATGATTACTAACCAGAGGTTTGCAATATGGATAAGCTTCGCGGCATGGAGACCTTTATCGCGGTGTTGGAGAGCGGCAGTTTTATTGGCGCTGCAACGCGTCTGGAGATGTCGGCGGTAATGGTGGGCAAATACATTGCCCAGCTAGAAGCGCGTCTCGGTACACGTCTGCTGGAGCGAAACACACGCCGCCAGAGTCTCACCGACGCCGGACGCGTTTATTACGACGAGGCGAAACGCGTCATTGAACAACTCGGCATCGCCGAGAGCGCCGTCGAGCGCCTGCGCACCGCGCCGGCGGGCACTCTGCGGGTCAGTGCGCCCACCTCGTTTGGCGGTTGCGTTATTGCCCCGCTGGCGGCCACTTTTCTGCAAAGCTGGCCAGAGGTACGGGTAGAGCTGGATCTGACCAACCGGCTGGTCGATCTGGTGGAGGAGGGGATTGACCTGGCGATCCGCATCGGCGAAATCCATCATCATGATCTGGTGGCGCGATACCTCTGCGCCTACCGGATGGTGATCTGCGCCGCGCCGGACTATCTGGCGCGTCATGGCACACCGCAAACCCCGGCCGATCTGGTGGATCATCTCTGCCTGTCGCACACGGTGTGGACTGCCCGCAACGAGTGGCGCTTACCGGGTGTGGAAGGGGAGGTGCGCTGGAAGCGTGACGCCATTTTGCGCTGTAACGACGGATATGGATTACGGATGGCCGCGTGTGCCGGAGCCGGGCTACTGCTACAGCCAGAGGTGCTGGTGGAAGAGGAACTTAAAAACGGTAAGTTGATCAGGGTGCTGGAGTCGTTTACCCCGGCACCCAGGCCGGTTCACCTGCTCTGGCGGCAAGATTTGCGTCCGCTGCCGAAGCTGACGCAATTTATCGCCCATCTCACCGCCCAGGCGGGGGAACCGAATTAGAAGCGGTAACCTACGGTCAGGTTCCAGCCGTTGATGCCGTAGTCGTCGCCCAGGTCTGCATTGGTGCCTTCGTAGCCCACGCCAATCGCCAGCTCCGGCGTTGGGTTAAACTGCACGCCCGCGCCGTAAGCGAAGGAGGTCGATTTTTCAGAGATGCTATCGCGCTGGGTGTAATTATCACCGCCGTTAACCCAGGTGGTATGACCGTCGGCTTTCACACGCGCCACGCCGCCCAGCGCATACAGAGATACGTAGTCGTTAATACGGTAAGCCGGGCCAACCAGCAGAGAGTAATATTTCGCTTCAATATGGTTTTTTACGGAGTCAGAGAACAGATAATAATGTTCATCTTCGTCGCCGCTCATATAGGTGAATGAGCCCATCAGGCTGACCGGAGAGTCCCACTCATAGCGATACTGAACGTTTACGCCGCGGATATTTTTAAAGTCTTCGACTTTACTCTGCGCATAACCGACAGAAACGGTTTGGTTATCTGCCAGAGCCGCGCCACTTGCCAGACCCGCCGCAACCAATACCGCCAGAGATAGCTTTTTCATTTTCCGTAATCCTTGTTGTCGTTTTTTATGTGTAATGCCGTATCTCCCCACCCGTCGGGCTGGAGATATTCCACTGCAAATTAAGGCGGTAGAATTGTTAGTTTTTTTACTGGGGGATAAAATAGGGAATAATCTTAAAGGCCGGAATAGTCCTGGAATTAGCCCCCCCTGTATTGGTAGGGGAGCACGTTTACTCATCATAACCATTGGTCATATTATTCTGGGTGTAATAATGCCGCAGATTAACTAAAAGGAGACGTAAAGGGTAACTGGCGAGCAAGGATTTTTTTCGCATCAGCAGGATCGGCATTAACCAATAATTGACCGATTCTGTTGTGCAGCTCGTCTAACTCGCTCAATTATTTATCCTGAGATTTCATGTAGTAGGTGAGTAGTGTCTGCTAATCAGAATATTTAAAATCAATAGTGATGTTGAGCTTTTTAACATCGGCCTTTATTTCACAGGCGTGCCAGAAAGAGGGCCGATGTGATGAGACGTTTTCCACAAAAAATCTCCTCAGCTCAACAAGGAGATCCAGCAAAGCTGCATTGGCTTGTGCGCCAGCAGTGAACCAGTTTGTCTCACCTGAGGAGCTGTCCACATAATCAAACTCACATTTGCAGTGGTCGCCTTCAGGCGACAGCTCAGCGCGCGCAATGATTTTTGCAGCACTATCGGGCGCTGCGGCTATTAAGACCGAGCCAATGTCATTATAAATATCCTGGGATTGACGCATCATTTTTCCTGACAGATAAATTAGTTCAAATGAGGCAATTTTTATGCCCGTAATCATCATATACCAGTCAGGCTAAAATTTGATAAAAAGCGTTGTAAATTATGCCATTATGATTTTTCCATCAACGTTGCGTGGCACAGGTGATTATGCTCCGTGTACTGAAGATGTATTGAGTGGTTCCCATATACGTATTTTGACCATCCATTGAGCCAGCCAAGGAGCATGTCGACTTTGCCTTCGCCAGACAAAGTGGGTTTTCCGAGCAATTTTGTAATGACTGTCCTGTCCATCCCGCCTTTAATTCCCGGGATAAAATTGCCTGTAAAAGGTGAATGCCCATCTTCATTGCCAAAGTAAAAATGAATATGACTTAAGCAGTCTTTCCGAAACCCCATATCGATACCAGAGTGGTAAAATTTATAGTACTTCGTTTTCCCATCAGGATCGTTATATTCGTCAGCATCAGCTGATATAACCGGGGATTCACCAATAGCCTGACACAGGTTAATAACTTCAACAGAATCTTCCCTTTTACCAAGGATATCTATAAAACTAGCCCATTCCACTGTCATTTTATAACTCCCCTCTGGCGTGTATTTCTTAACAATAATATCTTGTTTGTTAAAGCACAAATTCATAGCAAAAAAATTCCGCTAACCGAGTTCCAGGCAATTGTTAATTATCATAATAGGGTGCCCGCCTTATGGCCTGAAGAAACAACCAAACCCTTTCCGTTTCTATACAATACGAGATCGTGTAGACATCCCATTCCGCCATAGGCTTTTGTCAGGTAATGTCCAGGGTATGAGGCAATATACTAAGACCCTGGCGTTTTTGGAGCACCCTTTCTGCAGGCGCTCCAAAAATCATCTTTTATGGCTACAGGGTTTTCCTGGTAAAATATTTACCCTGGATTACCTTAGTTGCCATCGATCCAGACATCTTTCACCCAAGCGGCTAAATCAGGCCACTGCTCTTCACTATCACCATCGCCACTCCAGTATTGGACACGACCTTGTTGGTCTAAACAATAATAACTACCGTTATCTTCACATATGGGTAGCCACGATTCAGGTACGCCAACTTGTTTTGCATCATTTATAGCCGTTAACAACTCACCATAGAATTTTTTGTCTTCTGTAACAGACAATAGCTCGATTGTTCCATAATAGATATTGCCAACTTCCTTAAGAAGTTTCTTGTAGTCAGATGAAAAAGAAAAGCCTGTCTCTCTTTCATATTTAGAAATAAGATCATCATCCGGTAAAGGAATATTATTTCTCTCGTTCCCGGACACTAGCTTTAACTCTTCAATAACATCATTCAGGCTATTAGTCATATCGTTACCTATTTAAAGTCGTTAGCTCGTTGCTTCCAGTAATCAGGGCGCCATCTGTTGAATTGTGCACGATTTATACCAGAAGGTATGCTGTTATCGTTAATGTGAATATACATTTTAACCGCGCAGGCTTCGGCGCTCATCCCGGCGCAGTTTTCGCACTTATAGCGTTCATTTTCGGCCTTCACCTGCTCTTCGGCCACTTGCTTTGTAATTTTACCCTGCGTCAGCATCGCTGCGATGTTGCCCTCAATTATGTATAGAGGCTATCGTCGTAGGGTGCTTCAGCCAGAATTTTTTGAATGTCAACTCGCGCTTCCGACTCCCAGGCTGGGTTCATATTCGCCATTATTTCAATAAATTTTGGAAAAGCGATGCGCCATCCATCCCTGCCTTTAATCCGGTGCTCTAACTCATATTGGTAGGCAATCTGATAGGCGAATTCGGACATTATCCAATAAAGCAGCGTATTCAAAGAGTGAGTGACTTTTCGGGAAAACTCATACCCTCTTTCTGAGTAAATATAATTATATGAATCTTTTTCGAATGAAATATAGGAAGTGCCGTCGCTATAGGGAGCAGAACACAGATTCACTGAATGTTTTGGAAAGCCTGCTCGTAAAATCATCTCATCAGCTTGCCTTTGTATTTCAGCAAGATAATTGTTTCGTTTCATCTCCCGCCAGCAGGGAGGGGAGGTGATTCACATTGCAACCTGTCCAGGTCTTTTACCGGTGATAAAAAAACCAGATGATCAAACCTGCAGGCAGCCCCAGCCAGGTTAACTCAAGACATATCAACACATCTTTGAAAGAGAAGGGGAAATCCTCCTTCACATTCCATACTAATCCCGCACCGACTAAACGGCCAAGGAGCGTCAGGATAAACACGGCCAGACCTATCGCGCAGCACAGGTAAAAAAGGTTAACAAACGATCTACCGCTCTTTTTCATTCTTGAAATTCCCACCTGCGAAAGCAGATTTTTGTTCAGGAAAGAAGGTTAAACAGTTCGCGTCTGAGCTGATCGAATTCATTGTTTACACTCATCAAAACATTTCCGTTTCTGTACAGTACGAGATCATTCAGAGATCCCATGCCACCATAGAAATTTAGAAAAATGTATTTGGTATCATCAGGTGCACGCTCATATTGGTCAGCCAGTTTAAAAATACTGACTGACCATTCGGCATAACCACCTAATTTTAATAGAGTAGCCATACGTTCCATTTTCTCTACGATCAACGTTTTTTTATCGATAGCCATTTTAACGTTTAAGGGTAAAGGCTATCTTCAAAAGGGCTATTCATCAGTATTTCATCAAGATGACTCTGGGCTTTCACACCCCAACTCTCATCTATTTTGCCCATAAGTTCTACGATCTTAGGGAAATAGATACGTCGGCTGTCTTTGCCGGGAATTCGGTGTGCCAGTTCATAGTCTACTGCTATGGCGTGTACAAAATCATAGATTATCCAGTAAAGAAGCTCATCTGACGATGCTGTCACTTGTCGCGAAAACTCAAATCCTCTTTCTGAAAAGATATAATTATACTGCCCGTTTTCAAACGAAATGTATGGGGTTCCATCCCCGACAGGTGAAGTATGAAGGACGATCGCATGAGCCGGAAAACCGATTTTCGCTATCCGTGTTTCAACCTGTTTCTGTAGCTCGCTAATATTCATCAACATCTCAGTTCACCTTACGAATGTATTTATTGTCTAATAACCATTGCACATTTACGCGATCCTTCATATTAGGCAGGATCTGAATACCACCGCCAGGTTCCCCAAAAGCAGGTGCTATTTTGCCTTGTATAACGGGCAACGGTTTGATGACCTCATATTGATGATACTGTTCCGCTAACGTTCCCGGCGCTAAAGCACGCTGTTCCTGAGGGGTACCCAGCGGTGATAAGAATGCGCCATTTGTATTACCGTACCTGTCAAGCCTTGTTCCCACAGGAAGCGTTGCCTGAGCTGGCGCCTCGGCAAAACCTAACTTTTCAGGCCAGTTCCAGCCGCTATTTCCATTACGGTATTTATCATACTGAGACCATCCTGCTGCTTCCTCATCAGCAGCAATCCTGTTTGGTTCTGGTGTTCTTCCTGCTGTAGTTTCAGTTGGTTTTACACTGCCCGGCCCGGTTGGTTTTTCCGTCATGCCCTTCAGGCCAGTGAAGCCCGCCAGTGCTGAAGTCAGGGCATGAGCCTGCATGACTGTATCGTATTGTTTAGCTACATTTTCCCAGCTGTCATGCGATTCTTTTGCTATTGCTGTAATTGCCTGGTCGCGGGTAATGCTTCCTGCATCAAGTCCCTGAAGCACGCTTTCTACATTTTTAGCATCCTGCGGGTAGAGGTCTTTATACAACAACGAATAGGTGACGTTTTTGCCATATTTCTTCAGCGCTTCCTCTGCCGGACCAATCAAGGCTCTACAAGCTGCCCCGCCTTTGTTTCCATCGGTACATACTGACTTTATTGCCAGGTCTCGCGCTTTGTCTAACTGCCCGATGGCTGTTAATTCATTTTTTTCGTCCGGTGTGATATTTCCGGCTTGCTCTTTACGCTCCAGGACCCTTTTTCTTTCTGCTTCCTCCACGCTCAAATAGTTATTCTCAACCGTCGTCTTACCCGCCTGCGCTCCCGCCACGGCAGACGCAGAGCTGTCGCCCGCCAGCCCGCCGGACAAGCCTGCCGCCAGCGTCGCCAGCGCAGAGACCGTCTGCTTCTGGGTTTCATCCAGCTCATCGGCAGGTTTACCGTACATCTCGAGGGCGATCATCCCCACCAGCTCGCCCGTGGCGGCACCGGCGGCACCCGCCAGCGCGTCCTGCCCCTGCGCGGCGGCCAGCGCGGCGTTGACCACCGCGTGGGCGGCCACTTTGCCCGCGTCGTTCAGGCCGCTGTAGTGACCAATCACCTCCGCCACGTACGGCGCAGCACCGCCAGCAAGGGCCGCGCTGAGATCGCTCCTGGCCAGGCCCTGAACCGCCGCCGTCGCCGCCTGAATCGCCTGCTGATACTGACCGCCGGTGCCAAAGCCCGAGGCGCTGAGCGCGTCGTTGTAGGCCGTCTGGTAGATCTGGCCGTTAATATCTTCCAGCGTCGCGGTTTTGCCCGGGTTGGCTTTTTCCCACGCGGCTTTCGCCTCCTGCAGATCCTGTGCGTTGACGTGATTCAGCTTCTCTTTCGCGGCGTTAGTGGCCCGGATGCTGCCCTCGGTGCGGGCAATATCCGCCACCTGATTACCAATCTCGCCGATCAGCTGCGCCTGCTGGAGTCGCTCCTGCTCTTTCTCTTTGTCGAAGATAGGGGAGAGCGTCTGGTTGGCATGTTCCACGTCGCGGCTGAGCTGGTTGATATCCTGCGTCTGACGAGTCGGGTCGCGGACGATCAACGTACCTTCCGATACCGCCGCGTGCGTGGTGCTGCTGTCATGCCCGTCGCGGTTCGCGCCCACCAGCAGGCCGTTAGCCATGTTGCCAGCAAACTGGCTGCCGATGCTGCCCCCGGTGCTCATGCCCACGCTCTGGTGTTCCACTTCGAAATCGGCGCGGTTTTCAATATCGCTAAAGCCGATGGTGCCGGTATCGAGACGGTTTTTATCGGCGGTTGCCGTCGAGCCAATCACCGCCCCGTTGAGCTGGGTATGCTCGCCCACGGTCACGTCGTAGCCGCCTTTGCCCGCGAAGATCCCGGTCTGTTCCACCACCGAGTCGTAGTTGCTGTGCATCTTGTCGCGGCTGACGTTGACGCTGGCCGAGCCGGTCATGGAGCCGATGCTGAAGCTCCCCCCCGCGCTGGCGTTCTGCTGTTTCGAGTCGTAGCGATCGCTGTCCTGCTCGGAGGTGAGCGTCAGGTTGCGGCCAATATCCGCTTTCACGGTTTCGCCACTCACCTGCGCCCCGGTCAGGGTGGCGTCACGTCCGGTCAGGAGATTCACCTGGCGGCCCGCGTCCACGGTAGTCTCGCTGTGGGTGGTACCGTTGCCGCTCTCGTTGCCTTTGCCGCGGTTGACGCTGGCGGAGATGTTAAGGCCAAAGCCGCCGGAGCCCACGCCGATGCCAACCCCGACGCTGCCGCCCTTGCTCTCATTTTTGCCGTCCAGCAGCTGGGTGTTTTGCGCCGAGCGCAGGTACAGATCGCGGTTGGCGGCAAGGGTGATATCGTTGCCCGCCTTCAGCTGGCTGCCTTCCACGGTCAGATCCCCGTCCGCGCCGCGCGTGCCGCTGCCGGTGGCGATCACGCTGAGATCGCGCCCGGCGTTGAGGGTGCTGCCTTGAGCGGTGTTCTGCTCGCTGTACTGGGTCGATTTTGACGACTGGCTGCCGTAAGAGAGGCTAATACCCACCGTGTTGGTGTTAGAGGCATCCGCGCCCATGGCCTGATCCATGCGCGCAGCCTGCGCGGCCTGTACGCCGGAGAGCGCCGCCTTCACGCCCTGCAATGCCTGCAGGCGGCTGCTGCCGGAGGATTTCGCCTGCTGGGAGGCCTCGACGGCGCTGTTGAGCGCGCTGCCGACGGTGCCGGAGAGCGCCAGCGTCAGCCCGGAGGTTTTTTGCTCCACCTCATGGGTCTGCTGGCTGCGGTTGTTCACCGCCGTGATATCGACGTTTTTACCGCTGAGGGCCATATCCTGACCGGCCACCAAATCGGAGCCGCTCACCGTCAGGCGATCGCCCGCCCGCAGGCTCAGGTCGCCATTGACGCTGCCCACCGTGCTGCCCGCCTGGGTGGCGTCCGCGCCGGTGTCGGTGGTTTTGATGCTCTGGGTGCCGACGCTAAAGCCGATCCCACCCGAGCTTAACAGCCCCGATTTTTTCTCCTGCTTCTGGTGCAGTTCGTTATTACGTTCGGCCTGGGTCTCGACGCTCAGGTTGTTGCCTGCCAGCAGGGCGACATCGCCCGTACCCGCCACGTTGCTGCCGCGCACGGTGAGATCGTTTCCTGCGGTCAGGTTAACGGTGTCGCCGTTCAGCTCGCTGCTCTGCACCGTCTGGCGGTCAATCTGGTCGCGGGTGGTGGTGGTGGTTTTCGACAGGAAGCCGTTACCGCCCACCACTTTATGCCGTTCGTCCAGATCCTGCGTATTCTCGCCCGCCGTCAGGGTCAGGTTATTCCCGGCGCTGACGTTCAGCGCCTGGCCAGCGGAGAGGGCGGCTGCGCGGGCGTTGAGATCGTTCCCGGCGGCCAGAGTGACGTCACCTTTACCCGTCACTTCGCTGCCGATGCTGTTGGTCTGCCCCTGTTTCAGGCTGTTATTGCCATCCCACACCAGATTATCGCGGCTGGCGGTTTCCACCGTATTCAGGGTCATATCCCGCCCGGCCACCAGCTGCGCTTTGCCGTTCTCGCCGCTGGCGATCACCTGCGCCCCGGTCAGGGTGATATCCCGCCCGGACTGCAACGCCAGCTTACCGTCGTCGCCCTGCACGTAAATGCCGGAGACGCTGTTGATGGTGGTCCGGGCAAAGCTGTTCTCACCGTTCACGCTGGAGGCGCTGGTGGTGGTACTGGTGAGGGTGATGTCACGTCCGGCGCGGGCCAGCACGCTGCTGTCGCCCACGATGGCGCCGCCAATATTGTTGATATCGGTGCGGGCGTTCAGGTTGACGTCTGCCCCCTGAATGGTGCCGGTCTGGTTGGTGATGTTGTCGGCATCAAGCTGCAACACATTGCGCCCGGCAATCGTCCCGCGGTTGAACAGGTTGCCGTTGAGCTTAATGGAGACGTTGTTCCCGGCAATCAGCGCCCCGGAGCCGTCGATATCGCCCGGTTTCACTTTGGCGTAAACCTGCGGGACCAGTACGTTTTCCATTGAGCCGTTCGGCATCTTCACCTGGGTGTTAACCAGCCAGACGATATCCCCGGTCAGGAGCGCCATCTGCTCCGACGTCAGCGCCACGCCGAGCTTCAGGTCATACTGCTTGCCGAAGGTAATGCCGCGATCCATGAGCGCTTTGTACTGCTCTTCGTCGTTGTTGTAGCCGTCGAGATAGCGCTGGCCGGTAATGCCAATCACCTGCTCGCGGATCAGGCGCTGCTCGTAGTAGCCATCCCCCAGCCGTTTCTGGGTGTTGTCGCCGTTAGCGGTAAAGGCGTCCTGCATATAGTCGCTGCCGAGCCACTGGCGCTCGTTGGTAAAGCGCGGATCGGTCTCCACCAGATACGGCACCTCCGCCGACGGATTCACCTTGAACAGGCTGTTATCCGGCAGGGTGGTATTCGGGCCGATAATGCGGATCGCGCCGTCGGCCGGGGTCACTTCAAACTGCTGCCCGGCAGGCGGGGTCACCGGCTCGCCCGGCGAAACGGTCTGCTGCGGCGTGGGTTTCACGCCCGCAGCCTGCCCAATCGCCACGTCCGTTCCCTGCAACACCAGCGGAGTGATACTGAGATTGCTCCCCTCGACGCTGCCGTTGCTGACCAGTTGGCCCGGTTTCAGGGCGATATCCTGAATGGTGGTTGGCGGGGTGTAGGCCGTGCGATCGCGTCCCTGCTCGTCGTCGCCTTTGTGGCGAATACGGTAGTAGTGGGTGACGGTACCCTCATCGGTGGTAAAGCGCTGGCCGGGCACGTCCTCGTTCTTCACGCTGCCCATCTGGTCAATCCCCAGGGTGCCGCCCGCAATCACCTGGCTCTTGTCGTTAAACAGTTTGTCGCCGGTCAGGAGCAGGTTGCCCCCGGCGAGGATCTTCGCCGGGTCGCTCTCTTTGATCCGGGTTTCGTCGATCGTGCGGGTGTAGTTGTACTGGTTGAAATTATCGTTGCCGTGGCCGGATCGCTCCGGCGTGTTAAGGTTTTTCAGGCCATCGGCGGAGTTGTCATCCACCCACACGCCTTGCTCAGTTGAACTCCAGCGGTTGGTTGAACCCGTGTGCTGGTAGTCGGTCAGCTCGTCCTGCGACACCCGCACCACCTCGGTGGAGAAGTGGTCGTTGATGTTGTTGATCTGCCCGGCGGCAATCGCCATATCCCCGGCGGACTCGATGGTCGAACTGTGGTTGTTAATGGTGCCCGCGCGGGCGGTAACGGCGCCGTTGTCGTCCAGCGCGCCGCCGATAGTCATGCTGCCTGCGCTGTAGATCAGGCCGTGGTCGGCGTTGTTCAGGGTCTGCACGCCGAGGTTCACACGCTCGCGCCCGGCCAGCGTCGCCGCGGTGCCGTTTTCGGCGAGGTTGTTGAAGGTATCCACATTTACGCCCACCGCGTCGCCGTAGATCCGTCCGGTGCCGATGTTGGTCAGGGTGTTCGCATTGATGCGGGTGGTGATCCCGTCGATCAGACCGGTATTGCGTACCGTGCCGGTGGCCGTCAGGGTGGTGCTCCCGGCGTTGATGTCGCCGCTGGCGAGGTTGGTCAGGTTGGCGCTCTGCACATTGAGGGCGCTGCCCGCCATCAGCTGGCCGCTGTTGGTGAGATCCCCGTCGGTGGTGAAGGTCAGGTTGCCGTTGGCGATGGTGGTGCCGGTATTGTTCACGCCGTTAGCGCTGTGGAGATCCATATCCCCCAGCGACAGCAGCTGGCCGCTGGCATCCAGCGACGCCGCGTCTACGTTCAGGGTTTTACCCGCTTTCAGGGTGCCGCCTGCGTTGACCAGATTCAGGCCGCTACCGCTAAGATCCAGGGTGTCACCGGAGGCCAGCGCCCCGGCGCTGTTGTTCAGCACGCCGCTGTTATCGATGTTCAGCGTGTTATTCGCCAGGATGCTGCCGCGCTGGTTATCCAGGGCACCGGTATTGAGCGTCAGGCTCTGGCCCTCCAGCCCCTGGTTTTCACCGAGGGTATCCTGGTTAACAAAGTTCAGGGCATTGAGGGTCACGCTTTTGCCGCTGCGGATCAGCCCGGAAGCGTTATCCACCACGCCCCGGGCGCCGTCGAGGAGCAGTTCGCCCACCGACTGGATCTGCCCCCCGCCGTTTTGCAGATTCTGGCTGTGCAGGGCGGTATCGGCTTCGCCAATCACCCGCCCACCGCTGCGGTTATCAAGATCCGTGGCTGCAATATCCGCCGCGTCGCTGGCGGCCAGCGTGCCCGCCTGGTTATTGAGGCGGTCTGCCGAGAGGGCCAGCGCCCCCAGGCTGTTAAGGGTACCTGCGCTATTATCGATGGCACTTGAGGTGACGTTCACGCCGTCGCCCTGCAGCACGCCTCTGTTATTGATAATCTGCGTGGTAGCCAACGACAGGCCCTTTGCCGCCGCCACCTGTCCGGCGGTATTGTTCAGCGTGCCGCCGTTAAAGGCGAGGCTCTCCCCGGAGAAGGTGGTGCCCTGGCTGTTATCCAGCAGGCCGCCGTTGAGGGTCATGGCCCCGACCGATTTCAGCGCGCCGCCGCTGTTGCTGAGCCTGTCGAAACTGGCGGTCAACGTGTTATTAGCGCCAATCTGGCCGTCGGTGTTGTCGACAGCGCCCGCGCTCAGGCTGAAGTCGCCGTCACTTGCCAGGAAGCCGCTCTGGTTGTGCAGCGCGCCGCTCTCAAGGCTGAGGGAACCCTGAGAGAGCAGGGAGCCGGCACGGTTATCAAACGCGCCGCCATTCAGGGCCAGGGTTGCCCCGTCGGCGATAATCACCCCCTGCTGGTTGTCGAGGCTTCCGGCGCTGATGCGCTGGGTTTTCGCCGCCTCGATACGGCCTCTGGCGTTGTTCACCGCCTGCTGGCTGGTAATTTCGCCGTCGCCTGCAGCGGCAGAGATCAGCCCCTGCTGGTTGTTTACCGTCCCGGCCTCCAGCCGGGTGTTACCCGCCACCGCTACGATCTGCCCGGCGGTGTTGTCGAGGGTGCCAGCCCTGAGCTGTACGCCGTTCGCCGCGCCAATCTGCCCCTGCTGGTTATCGAGGGTGCCCGGCAAATCGACTGCCAGGGTGCCGCTGCCGCTGTGGGCGATTTTGCCTTTCTGGTTGCTGAGATCGTGGGCGCTGACAGTCATCGTCTCCGCGCTCAGCGTGCCCCCGGCGTTATTGAGTAATTTCCCGGTGCGCAGGGTCATTTCGCTGGCGTTGACCTTCGCGCTGGCGGTGTTGAGATCCCCCGCGCCGCCGTCGAGCAGGAGGCGTTTGCCCTGGGTCTGGCTGCCGCTGAGGTCCACCCCCTGGCCGCGGGCGCTGAGGTTGCCGCCTGCCAGATTTTGCCCGTGGGCGCTGAGCTGGCCGCGGGTGCTGAGTTCCAGATCTCCCGCGTCGGCGAGCTTGCCGTCGCTTTTCACCCCGGCGGCCAGCACGCTCTGCTGGCTCCCGGTGAGGCTTGCCGCGCTCACCCGGACGTCTCTGGCGGCGGTGATCACGCCGCTGTTATTGAGTTCGCTGGCGGTTTGCAGGCTGGCGTTGTCGCTGGCACGCAGGGTGCCGCTGTTTTCAATGCGTCCGTCGGCGGAAAGGGTCACGCTGCCCGCCTGGGCGCCGATGGCCCCGGCGTTACGCACCCCGACGCCGCTCTCGGTGCCGACCATGCGGATTTTACCGGCATACATGCCGCCCAGGCTGGCGACATCCACGGCCAGCTGTGGGCGGGTGGCAGGGTCGTCGCTGCCTTTTTCGATCACCTCGTGGGCAGCATCCACCCTGTTGCGGCCGGTGGTGACCTTCAGGTCTTTAGCCCACAGCCCGGCGTTCACCTTGACCGAGCGGGCGATAATGTCGGTGTAATCGGCGCCGGAGGTGTCCATCCCGGCCCCTTCGACCACCACTTCACCGCGATCCACTTTGAAACCGGTGAGGTTGCCATCTTTCATCTGCGCCTGACCGGTGGTCAGGGTAGCGCGGTTGGCGTTGATAAAGCCGCAGCCACTACAGGTAATGCCCGCCGGGTTGGCAATCACCACCTGCGCTTTTTGTCCGGCGACCTCAATCATGCCGTTCAGCTTGCTCGGATCGCGGGCGCTGACCTCGTTCAGGATCACTTTGGCTTCGCCGCGCGCCAGCCATGGGTTGCCCGCCACCATGCCGCCCAGATTGGTCTGCACGTTTTTGTGGGAGTTATTGAGGATGGCCCCTTTTTTATCCACATCAAACTGGGTGTAACTGTTGCGTGAAACGCCTGCTTTAGATGGTGTCTGGATATTCACCTGCGGTGTGCCGTTGGCGCTGTTAATCACCGTCGGCTGTTGATTTTTTGGCGCGCCGGTATTGGCCACGATGTTGGCCTGCGCAGGCTGAATCGCCCCCATCGCCAGCCAGAGCCCAAAGCTGATGGCACTGACTTTGCCAATCAGTCGGCTATGGGTATGACCAATACCGGACGCGCGGGACGAACCGGCGCGGCCAGAGCGGGCGATATCCGCCACCACCATCAGCATGCCGCGCGCTTTGTTAAAGACAATTCGGTAGAGGTTCTTATTCATGGTTCGTTCCTTTAAACGCTTCCGGCAGGTTGACGGCGAGCGGGTGTTGCTGTTGCCAGACTCTTGCTTGTTCCCGGCTGACGCGATCGCCGTGGAACGTCATCACGCGCTTGCCGCGCTCGGCGCCCCGGTGATAAAGCGCGCGCCAGACGTGATCGGGGAAAATTTCGCGGCGGATCAGGGCTGACATCGCGGCGGTGTGCCCAAAGGGGGCGATCCAGTCGCAAAACCAGATTCGGTCGCCGCTATCCCAGTCCTCCTCCGGCATCTCAATGGAAGCGCGCGTCAGATAGCGCGCCTCTGACTCCTCGTTCAGCCAGGCCCAACTGAGGAAGAAAACCGGCCGATCCCCTTCGGCGATCAGCACGTACTGACGGCGCTTGATAATGGGTAACAGCAGCGTCGGCAGGGCGTGCAGCGGGGCATCCCGGTGCATCGGGGAGTGCATCCACAGCCAGACGGTGGCCCCCAGCACTTCGGCTTCACTCTCTTCCCCGCCGAGGATCAGCGGCGCTTTGATCTCCAGGTTTCCGATGCGCATCACCAGCTCCAGTTGAGGTTAAAGCCGAGCGTGAGATCGCTGGTTTCAAAGCCGTCCGGCTTCGAGAACGGCGTACCGGCGAAGAAATCGTAACCGGTGTTAAATGCACTCCCGCGCAGGCCGACCACGCCGCCCGCCAGATGGCGGCCAACCGGAATATCTGCGCTGTAACCGCCCACTTCGCCGTAGTCGGCGCCAAGATAGAGCTCCTGATTCGGCAGCGGCGTGCGCCAGGCCAGATCGTTACGCACGTACCAGCCGTGGCTGGCGCTCAGGGTGCGCTCACCGTCGAAGCCGCGCACGGTCCAGCGGTTACCGATGGAGAACTGATCCTGCGGCGTCAGCGGGGTGTTGCTCATCTGGCGCAGATACTGCACGTTGTAGCGGAAGTTTTGCGTTCCTATCTCAAAGGGCAGATCGAGCTGAGCGTTGAGCTGCGTGATTTTGCTGAGGGCGGTCGCCACGCGCCAGTACTCTTCTGGTGCCGGCTGGGCACCAAACCAGCGGGTACCGCGTTGATAGCTGATGCCCGCATCCAGCGTCGCCTGGCCGATGTAATGGCGATGATCCAGCCCTACGCGCCATGCCGCCGTCTGGCGGCGCTGGACGCCGACTTCGGTATCGTCGATAAAGTTGCGGGTTTCTCGGGTCATCACATCGTATGTGAAGGTGGTTTTTTGTGAGCCGCTGCGGTGCAGCACGCGGCTGAGCTGCACGTTGAGGTTTTTACTTTTGCCGCTGTAGCGGTAATCGCCATTCAACCCGGCCACGGTCTGGTGGTAGTCATAGTCGCTACCGGTTACGCCCAGCATCCAGTAGCCAAAAGGCACCGAGTAGTGGGCGGTGTAGTTTTTACTGCCTTTGCCGCTCTTGTCATTGAGATCGTGACTGGCAGAAAAATAGAGCAGGTCGCTAAGGGAGAAAGGGTTGTCCAGCGACAGGGTCACGCCGCCCTGGTAGCGGCCGGTGGTTTCGGTACCGGCATCGTCCAGCGACAGGCCCAGACGCCACATTTTGCGCTGCTTACGGGTAATCACAATATCGCTCTCGCCGGGCTTCTCCCCGGGCAGCAACTCCATATTGGCTTCCACCGTCGGCAAGCGCTGTAAATTTTCCAGCCCCTGCTCAATGTCACGCAGATCCAGCAGATTGCCTTCATGAGCCGGGAAGGCGCTGTAAAGCTGGATGTAGTCGTCGCTCTCTTCAGTGAGTTTCACGTGTCGCACATAGCCCGGCACGATCGTAAGTTTTAAGGTGCCGCTTTTCAGATCCTGCGAAGGGGCGAGCACGCGGGTCGTTATCCAGCCGTGGTCGACAATGCGGTTTTGCAGGGTACTCATCAGCAGGTTTATCCCTTTGCCACCGATACAGCGACCTTGCGCCTGACTGGCGATGCGCTGCAGCGGTAACCAGTGCGGCAGAGCCTCCTGGCCGCTTAGCGCTACGCGTTTAATCTCAAAGCAGGGCGTTTCGATGGGAAAGTCGATGCGGCCAAAGCCCGACGACGGCTCAGACAGGCGAACATCCGGTACCGGCGGCGTTAATTGTTGTTCTAATGCTCTCTGACGTTGCTGCTGAATAATGAATTGGTTTTCGGGGTCTGCCGCATGGGCAGGGAGCATTAAAGACAGGCCAGTGGCTGTCGTTATTATCAACGCGAGACTGTGTCGGGCTATCATGGGAAATCCGTGCCGTGTAAGAAAAAAGGATGCAATGTGAATTT
Source organism: Leclercia sp. UBA5958 (assembly GCF_002430365.1). Taxonomy (NCBI): domain Bacteria; kingdom Pseudomonadati; phylum Pseudomonadota; class Gammaproteobacteria; order Enterobacterales; family Enterobacteriaceae; genus Leclercia; species Leclercia sp. UBA5958. The sequence continues at coordinate 558,736 of NZ_DJCE01000004.1, forward strand.
GTGTAAAATTGTTTAAGGAAAGGGCGTTGAATGAAAGAGGGATTAATCCTAAAGCCCGGAATATTCCGAGTTTTAATATCCTTAAATCTGGTAGGTAGAGGGCGGGAAGAATATATTCAACAGTAATTAGCGGGTATGGGAGAAATACCCGCGCAAGACTTAAGTGAAATTTGGCTTATTTCTGGATGTGGTCCACACGCACCACTGGCGGGTTCATTTTTTTATCCAGACTGCCGTTAATACTGATCATGTGATCGGGTTTTACCGTACGTCCATCAAATACGGCTTGTGGAATAATGGTATCAATGGTGCCCGTTTTATCGCGGAATTTAAATTTATCGCCGCCTGAGCCATCAATCAAATTACCGCGCAGCGAGATAGTGGCACCATCATGCATCTCTTTGGCCTGCGTGACGGTCATGATGCGGGCATCCTCTGTGCCACGATAGCCTTCATCCAGCGAGTGGGGCGCCGGGGGAGCAGCATCTTTCTTCAGTCCACCATTATCATCGGCCCAGGCCGCCGGGATTAAAAAACAACACAATAAGGGTGCGACGGATAATTTCATACTGCCTCCTTGGTTTAACCTTGCTTGACTTATTAAGCCTGGTTGCTATTTTTTATTTTGCAAACAAGAACAGTCTTAATCCAAATTATCTATAAAAATCATCTGGCTGCATAATTTTAATAAACGAGACGGTGAGGTGATAAATGACGAAAGTAAAAGAAACTTCATCCCCCCTCCCCGGGGTTGATGAAGACCGCTTTGCGCTCCAGTTTGAGTCACTGTGTCACCGCTTCGGTTTAATTTTTTTGTTAATTATCGTTGTCGCCGCACTGGCCGGTTTTTTTTCCAACGGCTATTTTAGCGAAACGATACAAAAATCACCGAATAATATATTGCAGGTGCACTACGAACGTTTTGGTCGATTGCAAACCCCGGTACAGGTGAAAATTTCCCTGCAACTGCAAAATAGCCAGCGCCTGACCTTCCGGCTGGGGCAGGATTATATGACCCATTTTGAAACCGAAAATATCTGGCCGCAGCCTGACGAAATGCGTAGTGACGGGACAGATATCGTGCTGGTCTATAACGAAGTCACCCCCCAGCAGCCCTTTACCGTCTGGCTCTACACCACGCCAGACCAGCCAGGAAAAGCCGTTACCACCGTCAGCGTTAATAACGAGCCAGGCATTCGCTTCTGGCAGTTTATCTATCCGTAGGGGGACGAAATGGAGATGATTCTGAGGGCGGTGGCGATCTATCTGATCTTGCTGGTGGTCTTTAAAATCGCCGGGCGGCGCGCTCTGCTACAAATGACCAGCTTCGATCTCATCTTGCTGTTAATTATCAGCGAAGCCACCCAGCAGGCGCTGCTGGGGAATGATTTCTCCGTCACGGGTGCAATGTTAACCATTGTTACGCTGGTGGTGATCGATATGCTTTTTGGCGTGCTGAAAAAATATATTCATGGCGCGGAATCGGTGCTGGATGGCTCACCGGTTATTTTGGTGTCGCACGGGGAATTGCAAAATGACAAATTAAAGAAAGTCGATGTCTCCTGCGACGATATTTTGGTCTCCGCCCGCCAAAACCACGGAATTACTGAACTGAAAGAGATTAAATATGCCATCCTTGAACGTAATGGTCATATTTCTATTATTCCTGAAGAGAGTGCGTCATGACAGAAAATATCTGGAACGAAGCGAAAACACTTAAGGAGCTCACCCGGCAGGTTGCGACTGTTTTACCTGACCTGGGCTGGTATCTCACCACGGCAGAGTCCTGTACGGGCGGCAATCTGGCGTCGGCGTTATGCGCCGAAGCGGATACCGCCTCCTTCTTCGACACTGGCGTGGTCACCTTTAGCGATGACGCCAAACATAAAGTGCTGGGGGTGAGTAAAGCGACGCTGGATAAGTACACCGCCGTAAGCGGACAGACGGTGAGTGAAATGGCACAGGGTGCGTTAAAGCTGGCGGCAGCGGATTTAAGCATCGCCATTAGCGGCTACGCCGGGCCCGACGGCGGCGATGACGGCACCCCCGCGGGCACCGTCTGGTTTGCCTGGGGGTTTCGCGGCGAGGTGAGTACGGCGGTGCAGCATTTTACCGGCGAGTGTGAAGACGTTATCGAAAAAGCGGTGCGTTATGCACTGTCGGAACTGTTGCGGCGCATTCCGCACTGGAAAAAGCAGCTGCACTAAGGAGAGCAAGATGGGTGTTGTGGTAATTACTGGCGCGACGGCGGGGTTAGGAAAGGCAACGGCGCTGCGTTTTGCCCGGGCGGGGTTCAATGTGGGGATCATTGCCCGCGATGACCACAGCCTTGCGGTTGCACGTGAAGAGGTGGCGCGTCATGGTGTGAAATGCCATACGGTGAATGCTGATGTCGCGGATGCGCAGGCCATTATGACGGCGGCGCAGGAGATGGAGCAGCATCTTGGCAGCATTGATGTGTGGGTCAACAACGCTATGTGTGGCGTCCTGGCGCCGTTTCGCGCCATGGAAGATGACGAGTTTCGTCGGGTCACCGACGTCACCTATCTGGGTTACGTCAATGGCACCCGGGCGGCGCTGGCGGTGATGACGCCTCGTGATTCAGGGATGATTATTCAGGTCGGCTCGGCGATGGCCTATCGCTCCATTCCCCTGCAATCAGCCTACTGCGGTGCCAAAGCGGCCATTCGCGGTTTTACCGACGCGGTGCGGACTGAGCTGATTCACGAGAGGATCAATATCCACCTGGCGATGGTCCAGCTGCCCGGACTCAATACGCCGCAGTTTGCATGGGCGCGGAATAAATTTGCCTTTTCTATGCGCCCGCTGGGCCCGGTGTATGAACCGGAAGTAGCCGCCGAGGCCATCTACAACGTGGTACAACGCCCGGTGCGTGAGCTCTGGGTTGGGCGCAGTACATTGCAGTCGATTGTCGGCCAGTTTCTCTTTCCCGGTCTGCTTGACCGCATGATGGTGAAAAAGGCGTGGGAGGGTCAGATGACCAATGAGCTGAATGCGCCCGATCGGGAAGATTATCTCTCGGGGCCGGTCAGCGGTATGCATCAGGTTCATGGCCGCTTCTCTTCAGAAGCGAATACCCGGGCGACGGCCATCACCTCTGGCGTACCGGGTAAGGTGCTGGTCGGCACGGTGGCAGTGGCTGCCGGTCTGCTGGTCGCCCGGCTGTTTACCGGTCGTAAGCGTTAATTAACGCCGCGGGGGCTGGCGTAACCAGACCCCGCGTTAACCCTTTCAGCCCTGATGAGACAAGAGGGCCGCCCCCACCCTGGCGCAGCTTAGTGATAGCCTTCATTACCGGAGATCTTGCCGCGAAACACGTAGTAGCTCCAGGCGGTATAGACGAGGATCACCGGGATAATCAACAGCGTCCCCACCAACATAAACAGCTGGCTTGATGGCGGTGCCGCGGCATCCCACAGGGTAATACTCGGTGGAATGAGATTGGGCCACAGGCTGATACCCAGCCCACTAAAGCCGAGGAAGATCAGCCCCAGCGTTAAGATAAAGGGCATCACGTGGCTGTTGGGGTTCAGGCTGAGACGCCATATCCACAGGCTAAATACCCCTACCAGCAGCGGGACCGGCAAGAACCAGAAGAAATTAGGCAGCGAGAACCAGCGGTCGGAGACATACTGCCAGCCGAGAGGCGTCCAGATACTCACCACGGCAATGACCCCCACCAGCGCCAGCAGCACCCGGCGTGTAAGATGGCGCATATGGAGTTGTAACGCCCCTTCGCTTTTCATGACCAGCCAGGTGGTGCCCAGCAGGGAATAGGCCACCATCAGACCCAGCCCGCAGAAGAGGTTAAAAGGCGTTAACCAGTCGAGGGAGGAGCCGACAAAACGACGTCCCTCCACCTCAAAGCCGTTGATCATCGCCCCAACCACAATGCCCTGGCTAAAGGTCGCCAGCAGCGAACCGCCTGCAAAAGAGTAGTCCCAGAATTTACGGTGCGACGGGGTGGCCTTGAAGCGAAACTCAAAGGCCACGCCGCGGAAAATAAGACCAATCAGCATGGCGGTGAGCGGTATGGTCAGCGCGTCAATAATCACCGCATAGGCCAGCGGAAATGCGCCAAACAATCCCGCGCCGCCCAACACCAGCCAGGTTTCATTGCCATCCCATACCGGTGCGACGCTGTTTACCATCACGTCTCGCGACTGGGGATCGCGCTCGAAATAAAAGAGCATCCCAATCCCCAGGTCGAAGCCGTCCATAATGATGTACATCAGGGTGGCGAATACGATTATGGCAACCCAGATTACTGAAATATCGACGCCCATCAGGGTTTCTCCTCTTCCGGTACCGGTTCCGCCGCAGAGAGCGGACGTGCCGGCCTGCCATCGGTATGCAGCGTCAGCGCTTCGGTCGGCTGCGGCCCTTTTTTAATCAGGCGAATCAGGTAGAGCAAACCCACGCCAAAGACGGAACAGTAGACGAGGATGAAGGCCAGCAGGCTGATGCTCATCTGTAACGTACTGTGCAGTGACACGGCATCGACGGTTCGTAGGTAGCCATAAACGACCCACGGCTGTCGGCCTACCTCGGTGGTGATCCAGCCCGCCAGTACCGCCAGCACACCGGCGGGCCCCATGCAGAGCGCAAACCAGTGGAAGGGGCGCGACTGGTACAATCGCTTGCGGTAGCGCAGCCACAGGCTACCGAGGCCCAGGGCAATCATCAGCAGGCCAAGACCGACCATGGCCCGGAACGACCAGAAGACGATGGTGGAGTTGGGGCGATCCTCTTTCGGGAAATCCTTCAGCGCCGGAACTTGTTTATCCAGGCTGTGCGTCAGGATCAGGCTACCCAGCGCCGGGATCTCGAGGCCATATTTAGTCCGCTCTTCCTCCATATCGGGCAGGCCGAAGAGCAGCAGCGGCGTCGCTTCGCCGGGGGGATTTTCCCAGTGTCCTTCAATGGCGGCAATCTTCGCGGGCTGATGCTCCAGCGTATTCAGGCCGTGCATATCGCCAACCAGCGCCTGAACCGGGGCAACCAGTAACGCCATCCACAGCGCCATCGAGAACATTTTGCGCACCGCCGGGGTGTTGTTGCCCCGCAGCAGATGCCACGCCCCGGAGGCCCCCACAAACAGGGTGCTACTCAAAAAGGCGGCGATGGACATATGAATAAGACGATAGGGGAAGGACGGGTTAAAGATAATGGCAAACCAGTCTTGCGGAATGACCTGACCATTTTCAATGCTGAACCCCTGTGGCGTGTGCATCCAGCTGTTGGAAGCGAGGATCCAGAATGTGGACATCAGCGTGCCCAGCGCCACCATGCAGGTGGCAAAGAAGTGCAGCCCCGGCCCAACCTTGTTCCAGCCAAAGAGCATCACGCCCAGGAAGCCAGCTTCGAGGAAGAAGGCGGTGAGCACCTCATAGGTGAGTAACGGCCCGGTGATGCTGCCGGCAAACTGGGAAAAACCGCTCCAGTTGGTGCCAAATTGATAGGCCATCACTAGCCCCGAGACCACCCCCATACCGAAGTTGACGGCGAAGATTTTGAGCCAGAAATGGTAGAGCGATCGCCAGACGTCATTTTTGGTGCGCAGCCACATTCCTTCCAGCACCACAAGATAGCTGGCGAGGCCGATGGTTAAGGCGGGAAAAATAATGTGAAACGAGACAGTAAAGGCAAACTGCAGCCTGGCAAGATGAAATGCGTCGAGTTCAAACATGTGTTCTCTTCCCCATCAACGAATGCCCCGTGGGGACGGGGCATTTGGGTATGGCATAGTAGAAGGGGTTAAGCTTTTTTCTTACCGGCACCCAGTTCTGCGCCGGTGAGAGGGTCGGCTTTCGGATCCGACTCAGTACGTTTAGCCATCGCTTTAAGCAGGGCGCTTTGCTCTTTTGACAGAGACACAGACGCGCTGCCATCTCCCCCATCAACAGCAGGCTGCGGATTAGCGACGTATTCAAAGTTATTGTCGCTGTTCCAGCTGCCCCGTATTTCACCACCTTCAGACATATTGTAGTAGGTGTTGGCGTATTGCTCGATGGGTGGCAATTTCCCCGGTGGGAAATTATTGCGAATGGACTGCAACGCCTTCTCAAAGGAGAGCTGGTGTGCCGCTTCGCGGGTCATCAGAAAAGCCAGCGCATCTTTCACGCCCGGATCGTCGGTGACGTTAATCAGACGCTCATAAATGATTTTCGCGCGCGCTTCTGCCGCGATGTTGGAGCGCAGATCCGCCGTCGCCTCACCGATGGTGTCGATATAGGCCGCCGTCCAGGGGACGCCCGCGGAGTTGGTCAGCGGAGGACCACCTCCGTACAGAAGCGAGGTGATGTGGCTGTCGTTACCGTTCGCCGTTAGCGAACGATATAGTTCAGCTTCACTTTCGGTCCCTTCTGCCAGTTCACCTTTGGCGCCTTTATTAAGCATGCCAACCAGTGTCCCGATAATCTCCAGGTGGCTGAGCTCTTCGGTGGCGATATCCATCAGCATATCTTTACGCCCTGGATCGTCATCCCCCAGCCCCTGGGTGAAGTAACGGCAGGCGGCAGCCAGTTCACCCTGAGGGCCGCCAAACTGTTCAAGCAGCAGGTTCGCCAGGCCCGGATTGGGCTCGGCGACGCGCACGGTATATTGCAGTTGTTTTACGTGTCGAAACATAGGCTCTCCTGTGATTTATTTTTTCGCTTCCACGCCATCGGCGTCGGAGCGCAGGAGGAACTGTTCCGTGGTATCCGGGATATGACGGATTAGCCAGTCGGCCATTTGCTGCTCTTCGGCAAGAATAGATTCAATCGCAGGTACTGATGCGGTATCGCCAGCCTTCTTCGCTGCCGCCAGCAGAGAGGTATAACAGGCTATCTCGAACTGCTCGAAAACATAGCCGCTGATGGAGCCTTTAACAATCTCATCTGACGGGAACATACCGCCGATGGACTGACCCAGGGCTGCCATTTTACTCATGGAATCTTTTACCAGCGAGCGCGAGATATCATTGCGATCAAGGATCTCTTCCAGCACAGTAATTTGATGTTTGGTTTCGGTGATGTGCTGCTCAATACGCGCGCGTACATCGGGATAGTTGTCTATGCGGCTGGCCATCGATTCGAGCATGGATTCGGCTTGCTTTTCCATCGCGTGAGCATCGCGTAGCCAGTCATGATAATGTTCTACGTGATTCATAGTCTGTTCCTCAGTGTGTTTGCAACGTTATTATTTACCGGCTTTCTGATTGATGTTGCCTACGGCCAAATCAGTCAGTTTAATATCTGTCGCTTTCTCTTCTTCCAGCGTTTCAGCCAACAGTTTTACCGCCTTGCGATAACCTAACTGTTCAGCGAGGGTCGCCAGGGTGCCGTAGCTGGCAATTTCGTAATGTTCGACTTTCTGCGCCGCAGCGATTAACGCCGCATCGCGGACTTCATTTTTCTCGGTGCTTTCGATGACTTCATTGGCTTCTTCAATTAAGCCTTCCATCGCAACACACTTCATTCGTTTGATTTTCAGGTTTGGTTCAGATTCAACAACCTGATCAATACGTTCGATCTGTCCTTGCGTCTCTTCAAGGTGCGCTTTAAAGGCAGCGCTCAATTTTTCACTTGAAGCCTCACGAGCAAGTTTCGCCAGCGCACGTGTCAGCTGCTTTTCTGCGCTGTAGGTGTCTGATAGCAGATGAATAAAAACATCTTCCATAGATTTCATATTCATAAGATCGCTCCGTTATTGATGACAGTAAAATACTGCGAGCCCGCAAGCCCGCAGCTCTCTCATTTTTCACTTCACTAGTAAGATGAAAAACTAATTAGGAGTTGTCAGATTTCCGTCCGCCACCATGGCTATTCTGACCCCCTTTTTTGCCAGCTTCAGAGGCGCGCTGCGGATCGTTTTTAAAGTTACCGCCGCTTTGCTGACCACCTTTTTTCCCTGCTTCAGACGCTTTTTCACGGTCTTGAGAGAAATTACCTGAACCACCACGTTGATCTGCCATATTTCAACCCTCACATGTTGCATTTATGTCAGTTAAGATACGATGTGTTCGTATCAATATGTCGTTCAGGATCAAATTTAGTTTTTATTCGGCGGGAGTCAAATCGATGTTTTTAGATATTTCACTAAGGGTTTTAGTTTTTTAACACATTATCGCTTCGGTTGTTTTTATAATAAACTGCGGCAAGATGATGTATTGCATCGCTCTTCCGCTTAAGCGCAGCGCTAAATTACTTTTACGTTGCGGTTCAGCATTGAGTGCCAGACGTGGCGGGGTTCTTTACGTAAGTTTACATAGGTCCTGTAAGGGCTTATAGCCTATAAAAAAATAAAATTGTTGAGACAATTCTTAATTATTCTGAAGGGGTTTGCAGTCCGGTTAATGGCCTCACTGTTGGAGTGTTGAGAATTGCTTAAATAATCTACTGCTGTAAGGGGTCGACCATAGTATAAAAATAAAAAAAACTGATTGTTTATTATTGGTGAGTCACGTTGGATTCATTTTGAAATATATTCTATATAAATTTCCAGATCACTCTTAATTATTCCATAAAAATGTGTTGGCAATGATGAAGAAAATAAGTGAGATTTTGCATCCATAGTATGAGGCGAAAGCGGCAAGAACAGGCTAATGTGCCATCGACCCGGCGAGTGTGGCTCAGTTTGCCGGGTCGTTCTCACTATAAATCAACGACGTGGAGGGCGCTCAACCTGTAGACATTCGCCAGTGAAACGCCCATTCGTAAAGGTTATTTCTCCTGATTTGAGTTTATTACGAATATCACGACATGCTGCCAGCCGTAGCCTTTTACTCATTTCTATAAAAAGAAGCTCAGGTGTGGTGACATGGAGCTCAGTAACGATCTGTGGTAACGACATATTCCCTTCCTCCTGATGCGCAGTTGCTATATGCCTGCCATCCGTTAAACAACGTTTTGAACAATCGACTTTTCGGATAGCCAGTCAGACCTAAAATCCGACTGTAAAGATCTACCAGGTCGTCCTTGCGTAAACCGAGAGGGTCAGTGGCCGCAGAAAAAACATAGGCACCAGCCCTCGCAGCAGAGTAATGCTCAAAAATTATACGTGCAACTTTAAACAATACGCGTCCACCCGAAAGGCCAGAATGCGGAATATGCCTGAACCCTTTGAAATCCAGGGCTTCATGATCTATTTCGTCGAAAATAACAGCCCACAGATTATTGAAGGAGCGCGAAGCAGAGGCAGTAAATTTCAGAATACTGCCCCCTTTATGTGTAAAATCTTGCAGGACGTCTACTTTCTCAAATCCGACAGCATAGAGCCTGCCGCCAAGGGTAAAGGTTCGGTACACCATCCCATGACCGCAGTCTTCACAAAAGGGTGCTTGCCAGTCCGCCTGTTCATCCATTTTGCCCTCCCTGAGCAATATCTATCCTTAGACTAAGTTTTAATCAGTCGTGACGGCTCGGGAAGCGGTTCGGCTCTAAAGAAGGGTGAAAATATAAATTTTGCGAGGCGGCTTCAGACCTGACGGGAAGAAGGGCCCTCCAGGAGGCGAGGGCCTTCGAAAAAATTACCGCTCTCTCAGCGCCTCTTTTGCGCGGTTGAACGGCTTGATCATATAGTCGAGCACCGACTTCTCACCGGTCTTAATATCCACAGTCGCAATCATTCCGGGCACAATCGAAAAGTGCCTTCCTGCCTTGTTCACCAGATAATCCTGATTGGTGCGGATAAAGACCCGGTAGTAGAAGACTTCGGGTTTGGCTTCGTCCTGAATCGTATCCGGTGAGATGGTCTCGACCACGCCTTCCAGCCCACCGTAGATGGCGTAATCATAGGCGGAGATCTTCACCAGCGCCTTCTGGTCAGGGTGGATAAAAGCGATATCACGCGGCGAAAGACGCGTTTCGATCAGCAGATGATCGTCCACCGGTACAATCTCCATCAGCTCACCGTTGGGCGGAATAACGCCACCGATAGTTGTCACTTTGATGTTTTTCACAATCCCCCGTACCGGGGATTTGACCGTCAGCCGCGTCACTGAGTCCTCACGCCCCTTCAGAACCGCCGATACCATATCCACCTCGGCATTGGCTTTCGAGAGCGCTTCGCGGGCCTGCACATAATATTGCGAACGCACATCGGTAAGCTTCAGCTCCAGGTCGCTCTTCTGACGCTGTAAACGCAGCTCTTCCACATGGCTTGCAGCACCGGTTTTCACCAGCCGCTGGGTAATGGCGAGCTCTTTATTGGCCAGCGCCAGGGCCTGTCGCAACTCGCGCTGGGTATCTTCCAGCTGAGCGCGGCGGGAGTTATACAGCCGGGTTTCGCTGGCGGTGAGATCGGTCCACTTTGCCAGCGAAGGGGGGAACTTCAGCGGCAGGTCGTTCACCTCGGCATAGAGGCGGGCGCTGGAGGCCAGAGAGGCGCGATAACGCGCTGCGCTCTCCCCCACGTTGGATTCAGAGCGGGTAGGGTCCATCCGCGCCAGGACCTGGCCGGCCTGCACCTGATCCCCCTCATGCACCATCAGTTCAGCAAGGATCCCCCCGTCGAGGGACTGCAGCTTTTGCTCACGCGAGCTGGGGATCACTTTCCCGGTACCGGTGGAGACCTCGTCGAGGATCCCCCACCAGGCCCAGGCGCCCAGCACCACAAACAGCGCCAGCGTAAAGAGAATAATATTGCGCGCCCCGGTATAGCCGCTCTCGCTGCCGAGCGCGTTATCAAGGTCATCCATCGCCGCGGCGTCACGCTGACTTATTTTCATTTTTCCACTCCCGTCCGTTCGCCTGCTGCTGCATGCGGCTATTGCTTAATGCCTGTGCTTTCGGCGCGTCCATTACCAGCATCCCCTCTTTCAGGACCACCACCCTGTCTACCAGCTCCAGCACCGGCACCCGGTGGGTGGCGACGATCAGCGTGCGGTTGCCGAGCCAGGCCTGCAAATATTGAATGAATTCGCGCTCGGTATGTTCATCCAGCGAGGCGGTCGGCTCGTCGAGCAGCACGATATTGGGGTCACGCAGGAACATACGTGCCAACAAAATCGACTGGCGCTGGCCGCCCGAGAGGCCCACGCCGTTCTCCATGATCGGGTGATCCAGCCCTTTCGGCAGTTTCTGGACAAAGGTCGCGGCACCGCACATGGTCAGCACCTGGAAGATCTCCTCGTCGGTAGCGCGCGGCGTGCCGAGGGTAATGTTTTCACGCAGGGTGCCGTAAAAGAGGCGGGCATTCTGGGTCATTAGCCCCACGTTACGCCGGAGATCGGCCACGTCGAGATGCGGCAGGCTGATGTTATCTATTCGCGATTCGCCGTCGATCAGATCCATGCCGCCGATCATCGCCTGCAGCAGCGTCGATTTGCCCGCGCCGTTGCGCCCGAGGATCGCCACTTTTTCGCCAGGTTTGATCTCCAGGCGGTTGATGCGCAGCGCCACACGCTGCTCCTCGCCGCCATAGCGGAACTGGGCCTGCTCAAACAGGTAGTGACCGCGCAACACATCCTGGCGGATAGGGGTCTCTTCACGCTGGTTCTCAGTGGGCAGCTGCATAATGCTGTCCAGCCCCTCTTTGGCGGCTTTCACCTGCTGCCAGCGGGCCAGCACGCCACACAGCGTGGCCATTGGCGCCACCATGCGAGAGGCAAGCATCGAGGCGGCCACCACGGCACCGGTGGTCATCTCCCCTTCGATCACCATCGGGGCACCCACCACAATCACGGCGGCATACACCAGGCTCTGAATGGTCATTCCCCAGCTGATCAGGTTCTGCGTCAACTCGCGGGTACGCAGACCGGACTCGGCGGTAATCTGGATGTAGCTGTTCCACTGCTGTAAAAACCGGTTCTCCGCCTGCATCAGCTTGATATCTTCCAGCCCCTGCACGCTCTCCACCAGTACCGCGTTACGCAGGGTTGACTCGTGGGCCGCCTGCTTCGCCAGCGCCGCCAGCTTTTTCTGTAACAGCAGCCCCGGCAGCACCATCAGCACCGCCGCCACCGGGGCAATCCACGCAAGCTGCGGGGCGATAATCGCCAGCACCACCACAAACAACAGGAAGAAGGGGAGATCGACAATCGTCGAGATCGTGGAGGAGGTGACCATCTCACGGATCTGCTCCAGCTCGCGCAGCTGCGAGATAAAGCTGCCGGTAGAGCGGGGAATAGCACTATTGCGCAGGCGCAGGGCATGCCCAAAGACGCGGTCAGAGACGCGTAAATCCGCGCGTTTACCCAGCAGATCCATGATGTGGCTGCGGGCCATTCGCAGTAAAAAACCAAACAGCGTGGCGATGAGCACCCCGATGGTCAGCACATACAGGGTGGGATAGGACTGCGCCGGAATGACCCGGTCGTAGACCTGCATCGAGAAGAGAATACCCGCCAGCGACAGGACGTTAACGAAAAGCGCCGCCAGCATCACGTAGGCATAGGGGCGCATGTCGCGCATGACCAGCCGATAGAGCCAGTCAGGACGATATTGCGAAATATAGGCATCCACGCGGCTGTCTTTCAGCGCCGACAGCGGACGTAAGGCTACCACGTGGCGGATTTTGGGCAGCAGGGCGCTCATCGAGAGGCGATTGACGTGCGTTTTATCGTCGAAGAAGCAGACGTCGAGGGTATCTTCTCCGTCAAAATGTTCGATTACGCCGATATTGCCATCGTCCAGCTCCGCCACCACCGGCAAGCGCCAGCTGTTAATAGATGCCTGTTCGTTGCTCAGCAGCTTAAAGCTTAATCCTGCGTCGCGCGCCAGCCCGGTCAACGCCGGGATTTTGGGCTTATCTTTTAGCCAGGGGGCGCTGGCGACCAGCGCGCCGGGGGAGCAGGTGACCCGGTAGCGCGTCGCCACGTAGCCAAACGCCTGCGCCCACAGCTCCAGCGACTGCTGGCTAAGGGGCGCCTGTTGATCTGAATCGTTTTGCGTCATGGCTGGATCTCCACGGACTGAATAGTGCGGTTATCAAGGCTGAACGCGTTGCGCAGGCGCCCGGTGTTGTAGAGACAATTCAGCTGAAGCTGGTGCAGTTGTCCGGCGGTTTGCTGTTGGGTAAAGCGTGCCTGATAAACCTCCTGCTCGGCGTTCAACACATCCAGTAGCGGACGGGAGCCGAGGTCGAGGTACTGCTGTTGATAGAGTTCACGGGTGCGCTGGCTGAGCGTTTCCTGACGGGCCTGAATCTGCAGGGTACTCATCAGGCTCAGCACCTGGCTGCGGGACTCCTGCAGATCTCTTCGCACTTCCAGACGCGTGCGCTGGATCGTTGACTGGGCCGCCTCCACCGCGTGGCCGGCGGCGTTACGACGAGCGGTCAGGCCGCCCCCCTGATAGAGCGGCATCTGGACTTTCACCCAGGCCGAATACTGGGTGCGGTCGCGCACATCGTTGCCCGAGTAGCGATCGTTAAGGTAGTGGCGCACCTCCGGTTCCAGTGAAAGGGTCGGCGTCATCTGGGCATTAGCATAATCCAGGTTGGCCTGGGCGACGTTGGCCTGCGCCCAGGCGGCCAGCACGGCCGGAACCAGGCGGTCATCCGGCTCTGCCAGGTCGCAACTCTTTCCCAGCTTTTGCGGGAAGTCATTGCTCACCGTATTGAGGTTATCCCAGCCGAGGTAGCTCATTAGCGTGGCGCGGGAGCTGTCCAGGCTTGCCTGATACTGCATCAGTTGGGCGCGCGCCGCCTCGATGCGCGCTTCGGTCTGCACCACATCCGACAGCGAGCTGGCCCCTTCGTCATTACGCTGGCGTGCCAGCGTGCCGATGGAGGAGAGGGCATCGAGCTGCTCTTTCGCGGTCTCGACCATCTGCTGCCAGGTTTGCACCTGCACCAGCGCCAGGGCGGTGTCGTGGGCGATGGTATCGATGCTGACCAGGACATTGGCTTGCTGCTGGGCCACACCGGCGCTTTCTGCCCGTACCTGGCTTGCTACCTTGCCAAAATCGTACAGCATCTGCGAAAGCGAAAGCACCAGCGAGGGGGTAAAACCGTTGTCGTAGCCGTCATGGGTATAGCCGTTTTCCATCCCGGCATTGACCTGGGGATAGTATTTCGATTTCGCGACATCCACCTGCTCTGTCTGTTCATAGAGCTTGCCCACCGCCTCGCGAATAGTCGGATGCCAGGTAACGGCGCGGGTGACGGCGTCCTGTACCGTTAGCGTTCCGGATGGGGGTTTAGTGGCTGGCAGTGCGACGCGGCCATTTAAGGCGGGGAGTTCCTGTTGTTCGCTTAAAAGCGCAGGATTAATAACGGCAGGCGATATCTCCGCGAAAAGCGGGGTGGAAAAAAGGCAGCACGACAGCCACCAGCAAGACACTTTATCCATGCTTTTATCCCTAAAAAATCAATATATACCCGTCATCATTCAGGCTGGCTTTATTACCCGATTCATTCCAGGGCCTTGTCCTGCGGGGCCGCTTTAGGGCACCTCAAAACGCATAAGGCGTTTTGTCATGCAGCTCGAATGATGAAGGGTATAGCTCTATTGTGTTCAGCCCGGGCGGCACGCGCCCGGGTCTGTTTTTAGCGTCATTAGGTAATGATGTGATTCTGGGACACCAGCTCCTCATAGGTGGTTTGCACATTATCCAGCGTGACAAGCGTCGATTTAGCGTAGGCGGTTCCTGTGCCATCGCGGTCAATGGAGATCACCGTATTGTTGCCGCTGGTGCTCACCTGGATGTAATTACCCAGCGTCGAGCTCTGTCCGTTCCAGCCCACCAGCAGATCGCCGATATCAATCTTGTCGCCCTGCGTGAGCGAGAAGTTGGTCCAGTGATCGCCGCTGCTGTTGCCCCCGGTGGCATTGCCCGCCGTGTTGTTCAACACCTGGTAAATCAGGGTGTCGCCATACACGGTGCCGGTAATCTGATCATTATGTTCGGAGCTGATAAATTTCGGCGCCATGTTAATGGTCAGAGAGGCTGTGTCTGTTTTTCCACCCTCAGTCAGAGTGTAGTTGAAGACTTCCTTGGTCGTGATACTGGAGAGCGCAACACCGCTTTTAAGGGTATAGGTGTAATCCCCATCGGCTGCGATCGACAGGGTGCCGTAGCGCCCCTGTACGGTCACCGTGGCGCTGCTGGATTCGTACGGATCGATCGTAGAGGTCACGCCGTTAAAGCCGGTAATGCTCAGACGCGTATCAACCGAGTGCAGCTGATCCATCGCCCCCTGAGAGTCCGTACCGTCAAAGATATTGCCGTTAACGGTATGGCCGCTGGTGGAGTCGAACTGGGACAGCGAGAAGCTGGTGCCGGTTACGCTCGGGGTAATGGTGATATTCCCCACGCTCAGGGCACCCACCCGGCCGGTGTAGCTGAGTGTGTAGGTGCCCGCGTCCAGATCCAGGCCGGTCAGGTTAATAGAAGCGTTACCTCCCAGCAGAATACCGCCGCCGAAGGAGCCGGTACGAATGGTGGTCCCGCCCTGAGAGAGGGTCCAGTTCACCGTCAGCCCGCCCAGGTTAAGCAGCGAGGCGACGTTGAAGTTCAGCACTACGTTGTGCAGCGCGGTATTGGCATCAACGACAAAGGTACCGCTGCCGCTGCCCTGGGTGGCGCCCAGCAGTGCCGATGTCCAGCTGGCAGAACCGACCGTGGTGTCTGAGTAAGCCGCGGTATGGTGGACCGAGGCTACGTCAACCGCCTGGCTCACATCATTCACCGCATCCAGCGGACGCGCCGTCGGGGTGATATTCAGTGAGGCGGTATCGGTCACGCCGGTCGGCGTACGCACGGTATAGACGAAGGTGTCAGGGGTATTAATCCCGTTGGATCCTACGCCGCTGCGCAGGGTATAGGTGTATTCCCCCTGAGCGTTAATACGTAAGGTACCGTACTCCCCTTCGATGGTGGTGACGCCAGTGGCGCTCACCGCCACGCCGTTCACCTGGCTGACCACCGTGCCGTTCGGCACGATGTCATCCGACAGGACATCACCCTGGGTGGTGGCCGACACGCTCTCTACGCTGTAGACATGATCCTGCAGCACGTTGAGGGTGTAACCGGTCAGGGCGGTGATCCCCGCCGCCGTGTTAAGCAGGAACAGATACTCCCCGGCCGGCAGTTGCAGGGTTAACTGCGGCGAGGTGCCGCCGAGCAGCGGGGCACGCAGCCAGTTAGCTACGGTGCGGTACTGCTCGAAGGTCTGCGTCGCTTCGTTGAACTTATAGACGTACAGATCAAAGGTGGAGGCCAGCGCCACGCCCCCTACCGAGGCCTGAATGGTCATGGTGCGGGTGGTGCCGTCTTCCACGTTGTAGATGATCGGATTGCTCAGATCGTCCAGCAGGTTCAGCCCCAGCGTCGAGCCAAGATTGATACCCACCACGGTGAAGCCGCCCTGCGAAGACGGGCCGTTATCTACCGCGCTGACTGTGGTATCGAAGGTCAGGGAGGCGGTGTTGTCCGTCGCCACCACGCCGTTACTGACGGTGCCCTGGCCAAGCGAAATCACCAGCTTCGCGGAGTCGGTGGTGCCGCCACCGGTAAGGGTATAGGTGAAGCTCTCCGTGCGACCCAGAACTGATGGACCGGCATTGCTGTTCAGGGCGTAGGTATAAGTACCATCGCTGCGGATAGTTAAGGTGCCGTACTGCCCCTGAACAACGGTATCGCCGGTGGCGTTAACCGCGACGCTCTGGCCAAGTGCGTTAGTTATGCTGGTGACCAGCGTCCCGATCGGGGCGGTGTCGCTGCCCGTGGTCGGATCCACGTCATCAATCACGTTCCCGCTCTGGGCCGTTTCACCGGTCAAGGTGCCCGCGCTGGTTTCGGTGATATTCACGTTCAGGCTAGTATACGAGCCTGTCGCCAGCAGGTTGGTGTTATAGCTCAGTACCCGGTACTGCCCGCCCGTCAGATCATTGAGGTTAAGCGTTACCCCGCTCGCCCCCAGCGTCAGCAGGTTGGCAAACTGCGGCAGGCCGGTATCCACTACCGTAGTCCAGGTGTTGTTGACCGCATCCCAGCGCTGCACCACCAGCTCAAGGGTATTGAGCAGCGAGAGCACCACCCCGGAGGCGTTAGCGTCGATGGTCATGTTGGCGCTGCCGCCCGCTCCGACGGTGAAGTCCACCTGAGCGGTGTCGTTGCCAAGCAGCGTCAGCACGTTACCCACCGCGCCCACCAGCAGGAACCCATAATCGCTGTACTGGGTATTGGTCACCGTAGCGGTCGTTCCCAGCTCCAGCTCAATCGCGTTATCGCTGGCAGAGAGCGGCAGAACCGGCGCCGTCACGGGGAACGTAGTGGAGACATTGCCCGCAGCATCGGTCGCCGTAACGGTAATCTGCTCCCCGTCGACCTGTTTTTGCTGGAAGGTGTAGCTGAAGGTCCCGTTAGCATTGGCGACCGTCGTGAACGAACCATTCGGCGTGTTGATGGTGACCGTACTGCCGGCTTCGGCGGTGCCGCTCAATACGCTGCCATCGGCGTTAAAGGTACCCTGCGGTGCATTCGGCGCCAGGGTGTCCACGATCACCGAGGTAGACGTCGACGCCGGGCCGGTGCCGGTGGCGTTACTCGCCGTGGCGGTGAAGGCGTGTGAGCCTTCCGTCAGCCCTGTCGTCGGCGTGAAGGTCCACGCGCCGCTGCCGTTAGCCTGTGCGGTGCCGATAGAGACGCCGTTATCATAGATGGTGACCGTAGAGTTTGGCTGCGCGGTACCGGCCAGCGTCGGGGTTGAATCGTTGGTGGCCTGACCGTTGGTCAGGGTACCCGTCACCGGTGACTCACCATCGGTAACGGTGGTAATGACCGGTGCATTCGGCAGCGTCGTGAACGGTGCCGTCACGGCGGAGGTCGTGCCCGCGTTACCCGCCCGGTCGGTGGCGAAGACCTGCAGTGCTTCGCCGTTGGTCTGTGCCGGGGAGATGGTTGCGGTAAAGGTGCCGTCACCGTTCGCCGTGGCGGTACCGAGAACGGTACCGTTGGCGCTGGTGATCGTCACGGTGCTGCCCGCCTCGGCAAGACCGGTGACGCGGGTGCCGTTATTAACCACCGCCAGGCTGGTTGGCTGCAGTGGCGCAACGGTATCCACCACAATGGAGGTGATGGGCGAGGCGGCGCTGCTGTTACCCGCTGCATCGGTGGCGGTAACGGTAAAGTTATGCTGGCCTTCGCTCAGGGCCACGTTGGTTTGTGGCAGGCTCCAGTTGCCGTTCGCATCTGCGACGGCCTGGCCCACAACGGTGGTGCCGTCATAGATGGTCACCGTCGCGCCCGCTTCCGCGGTGCCGTTGAGGGTTGGCCGGTTGTCGTTAGTCGGTGTCGCGCTGGTGACCGGGCCGGTAATTGACCCGACGTCATCCACGATGGTGGTGATCACTGGCACCGCAGGTGCGGTGGCATCCACCACGATGGTAAAGCTACCGGTTGCCGTGCTGCTGTTACCCGCCGCGTCGGTGGCGGTGACGGTCAGGTTATGGCTGCCATCCGCCAGCGGTGTCGTTGGCGTGAAGGTCCAGTTACCGTTTGTGGCCACAACGGTGCCCAGCAGGGTCGTACCGTCGTAGATACTTACCGTTGAGCCCGCCTCGGCCGTCCCTGCCAGGGTGGGTCGGTTGTCGTTGGTGGTCTGGCCGTTGGTCAATGGCCCGGTACCTGCCGGAACGTCGTCGGTCACGCTGGTCAGCACCGGCGTGGCAGGTGGCTGGGTGTCAATGTTGAGGGTAAAGGCTGGCGATGGCGGGCTCACGTTGCCTGCCGCGTCGACGGCTCTTGCGGTCAGCACGTGCTGGCCGTCAAGGAACGCCGTTTCGACAGGCAGCGACCAGCTGCCGTCCGCGTTAGCCTGAGTCTGGCCGATGAGCGTGTTGCCTTCAAAGACGCGCACCACGGCGTTTGGTTCGCTGGTGCCGTTCAGCACCGGTTGCGCATCGTTAGTTGGCTGACCGCTGCCGACCGGGCCGGTAATGCTGCCCTGGTCATCGATAGCCTGGCTGATGAGCGGTGCCTGCGGCGGCACGTTATCAACCACCACCACGAAGCCCTGCGTTGGTGTACTGACGTTACCCGCCGCATCGGTAGCCGTAATGGTCAGCGTATGGCTGCCGTTGCTCAGCGCGGAATCAGGGGAGAATGTCCAGCGACCATCTGACCCGGCCGTCGTCTCACCAATCTGCACGCCGTTGTCGAGGATACGCACGATCGCACCGGCCTCCGCCGTACCTGCCAGCGTTGGCTGCTGATCGTTGGTGGCCTGTCCGCTGGTCAGGGTTCCGGTGTTCGGGCCCTGATCGTCGGTAACGCTGAGAAGCGTTGGGGTATTCGGCGCGGCGGTGTCCACCGTCAGGTTATAGAGCGTGGAGGTGACGCTGATGTTGCCTGCCGCGTCGACGGCGGAGAGGCTGAATACATGCGGCCCGTCGGTCAGTGCGGTCGTCGGCGTAAAGG
The DNA here is from genome assembly GCF_002430365.1 of Leclercia sp. UBA5958. NCBI lineage: Bacteria > Pseudomonadati > Pseudomonadota > Gammaproteobacteria > Enterobacterales > Enterobacteriaceae > Leclercia > Leclercia sp. UBA5958. Next base: position 578,103 of record NZ_DJCE01000004.1, read on the forward strand.
TCCAGGTGCCGGCAGCGCTGACCACGGCGGTGCCGATCAGCGCATCGTTGTCAAAGATCTGAATGGTGGCGCCCACTTCGCCGGTACCGTTGAAGGTAGGCAGGTTGTCGTTGGTCGAGGCTCCGCTGGCGAGGGTGCCGGTCGCCGGACCGACATCATCCACCACGCTGGTAATGGCAGGCGCGGCCGGCGGAGTGATATCTACCGTAATAGTAAAGACCGGTGAATTCGCGCTCACGTTACCGGCCGGATCGATAGCGTTGACGCGCAGGCTGTGCGGCCCGTTTGTCAGCGCCGGTTCTGGCGTGAAGGACCAGGTACCTCCCTCACCGACCACCACACTGCCAATCACCGTGTTGCCATCGAGAATACGAACGGTGCTTCCCTCTTCACCCGTACCGGTGAGGGTAGGGGTGGCGTCGTTGGTAAGCTGTCCGTTGGTCAGATTGCCGGTGCCCCCCTCCACGTTATCGCTCACGCTGGTGATAACGGGCAGGGTTGGCGCAGTGGTATCGACCACCACCGTCCATGGCGTTGAGGCGTCGCTGACGTTGCCCTGCGGATCGGTGGCGATGACGGTGAAGTTATGTGTGCCTTCCGCCAGGGTCGGGGTGAAGGTCCAGGTGCCGCTTGCATTGGCAATGGCGGTACCCAACACCGTGTTGCCATCGGAGATGGTGACCACGCTGTTAGGTTCAGCGGTGCCGGTCAGGGTCGGCGTGTTGTCATTGGTCACCCCATTGGTAGGGATGGTTCCCTGAACGGGATCGACGTTATCCGACACGTTGGTGATGGTCGGCGTGAGGGAGACGGTATCCACCACCAGGGTAAAGGCTGCGGACGGATCGCTCTCGTTGCCCGCCGGATCGGTGGCGGTAATGGTCAGGGAGTGGTTGCCCTCGCCGAGCGCCTCGGTAGGGGTAAAGGTCCAGCTACCGGTGGCACCGACCAGTGCGGTGCCGATCGGGGTGTCATTGTCATAGACGGTGATGGTCTCACCCGGCGTGCCACGCCCGGAGAGGGTCGGTTGCGCGTCATTGGTCGTCTGGCCCGAGGCCAGCGGCCCGGTGCCCGGGGCGACATCGTCAGTCACCGCGCCAATCACCGGCGCGTTCGGCGCGGTCAGGTCGATCGTCACGCTTGCCGCAGGCGAAAGCCCACTGGTGGCTTCGTCCTGTGTCGCGCTGACCGCAAAGCTATGAGCCCCTTCGGTAAGTGCCGGGGCGACCGGCCATGTCCAGGTGCCATCCGGGCCAGCTGTCACCGTCGCCACCGCCACAGGGTTGCCGTCCAGGAAGATGTTCACCGTGCTGTTTGCCGGTGCGGTGCCGTTCAGCGTCGGGGTAGGGTCGTCAGAGGTTTTCCCTTTCACATCCCCCGTTACCGCGCCCTCGCCATCAATAATGGTGGTAATGACCGGGACGTCCGGCAGATCGACGCCGGAGTCGATCACCGTGTATTCGGTGGAGGCGCCCGGGTTACCGGCCGCGTCGGTGGCGATCAGGGTCAGAGTGTTCTGGCTAGTTTGCGCCGGTGACAGGGCGATGCTGAAATTGCCCTGCGCATCGGCCACGCCGCGGCCCAGTTCAACATTGCCCGGGCCGGTAATAACCACCGTGGAGCCCGCCTCGGCGGTGCCGGTAAGCGGCGTGCCTTCAGGGGCCAGATCTGTCACCGTTGGTGCCCCTGGCGGGGTGGTGTCAACCGTCAGAGAGATCGGCTCGCCGGAAGTCGTGTTGCCGGCGGGGTCGGTAGCAACAATCTCGATGGTATGGGTGGCGTCAGAGAGTTCAGGCTCGTCTGGTAAGGTAATCGACCAGGTACCGTCTGGCTGCACGATCGGGGAACTTTCGAGCGCTGTGCCATCGATAGTCACTGTAATCCTGCTGCCTGGCTCGCCGGTACCGGTGATGGTTGGTGTACTGTCGCGGCTATAGAGTATGTCACCCACCAGGGTGGCGCCTTCTACCGCATCAATCTGAGGCACGGACGGGGCCAGCGTATCGATGGTAACCGTCACGACCGGGCTGGTGGCGCTCAGGTTGCCCGCCGCATCCACCGCGGCGGCGGTAAGGTTCAGCGGCCCTTCTGGCAGCGCGGTCGTTGGGGTAAAGGTCCAGGCGCCGTCGATAATCGGCGCGCGGCCGATTTCGACCCCGTTGTTATAGATGATGACCTCGGTGGCATCGCCGTCTGCGTTCTCCAGGGTGCCGGCGATCGCAGGCGTAGTATCGTCCGTGGCACCGCCGTTACCGGCTCCGCCTACGGTCGTAATCACCGGAATTTCCGGCGCGCTGATATCCACAGTGACCGTGATACCGCCAGATGCAATGGATTCGTTCCCCGCCGGGTCGGTGGCGGTAGTGGTAAAGGTGTGGTCCCCTTCGGTGAGGTTGCCCTCAGGTCTCCAGCTCCAGTTGCCGTTAGCATCGACCGTAACGGTGCCGACCACGTTACCAGGATTGGCGGAGGCGCTGTCGTAAATGGTGATGACATCGTTCGCCACCCCGGTACCGCTCAGGACCGGACGCGGATCGTTGGTGCTGCCATTGTCCGCCACCGGGCCAGTGCCCTGGGCCACGTTGTCGGTTACCACCGGGACATCCGGCACCGCTGGTGGATCGGTATCAATAGTGATAGAGACCGCCTGCGACGGCGCACTGCTGTTGCCGGCGCCATCCTGGGCGGTCACCGTCAGGGTAAGATCGTAGGTGCCATCGTCCAGCGGCTCTGTCGGTGTCCAGGTCCAGACACCACCGGCCGGAATGGTCACGGTATCCAGGACTTCGTCACCGTTGTAGATGGTGATGATATCCCCTTCCGTACCGCTGCCGCTCAGGGTTGGCGTAGTGTCGCGCGTGGTACTGCCCGAGCTCAGATCCGTTGGCGTGGTCCCGTCCGGGTTGGCGGTGACCGCTGGCGCAGCCGGGGTCTCCGGCGCGGTGGTATCAATCACCAGGTTGACCGGGGTAGAGGTCGTGGCGGTGCCTGCCGGATTGGTCGCCACCACGGTGAGGGTGTGTGGCCCTTCCGTCAGCGGAACCTGCGGAGTAAAGCTCCAGTCGCCGTTCGGCTGAACCGTGGCGGTGCCGATCGGGTTGTCACCATCATAAATGGTGACGGTCGTGCCCGGATCGGTGGTGCCGGCGAGCGTTGGTGTGGTGTCGTCGGTGGCCGCGCCGTTGGCAATCGGCCCGGTGTTAGGACCCACATTGTCGGTAATGGTGCCGATTGTCGGTTGGCCCGGCTCCCGGGTATCGATGCTCAGGGTGAAATCAGGCGATGCCTCGCTGACGTTGCCCGCCGCGTCAGTGGCGACGGTGGTCAGCGTGTAATCCCCATCTGGGATCGGCGTCGTCGGGGTCCAGGTCCAGGTCCCGTTCGGCAGAACGGTCACGCTGGCGAACTCCTCGCCGTCCAGACGAATGCTGATGGTCGCACCAGGTTCGCCGGTACCGTTAATCGTAGGGGTGCCGTCGTTGGTGGGCTGACCGCTGGTGACGGTGCCAGCACCGCCCTCCACGTTATCGATAATGGTGCCGATCGTCGGGGCATCAGGCAGGGCGGTGTCAACGGTGATGCTCCAGCTGTTTGATATCCCGCTGACGTTGCCCGCCGCGTCCTTAGAGGTTGCCGTGAACAGGTGCCCGCCTTCGGTAAGGGCGGCAGGCGTATAGCTCCAGCTGCCATTCTCCAGCACGGTGACGGTCGCCAGGAAGACGCCATTATTCAGCAGGGTGATGGTCGAGCCCGGCTCGCCGGTACCGCTAATCAGCGGCGTATTGTCATTGGTGGTGGCCCCGTTATCCAGATTTCCGGTGTTGGCCTCCACGTTATCATTGACGCTCAGGATCACCGGCGCTTCCGGTGCCGTTGTGTCCGGCGCGTTCACCGATGCAGCCGGCCCAGGGTTGCCGGTCGGGTCGGTGGCGCTGACGTCCAGGCTTTCACCGTTGCGTTGCGGAGGAGTAATCGTGACAGAGAAATTACCACTGTCATCTGCCTTGCCGGTGCCGATGGTGGTGTCGCCATCTTTCACGGTGACGGTGCTGCCCGGCTCGGTGGTGCCGGTGACGGTGGTCCCGTCAGGGCTTACCGCCAGGTCCCCCGGTGCGGCTGGTGGGGTAGAATCCGGCGCGTCGACCTGCGCCGGCACGCTGGTATTGTCATTTCCGTCACTGGCCGTGACGTCCAGCAGCTGGCCGTTAGTTTGCGGCGGATCCAGCGTCAGCTCGAATTTACCGTCGTTGTTGGCCTGGCCCTGGCCCACCACGTTGTCGTCCTGATCGCGAACGATGACGGTGCTGTTCGGTTCCGCATCACCGGTAATGCTAGCGCCATCGGGTGCCACCACCACATTTTGCGGGATCTCTGGTGCGGTGATATCTGGCGCGTTGGCATTGGTCACGGTGCTCGGGTTGCCCGCAACGTCTGTTGCCGTCACGGTGATGGCTTCGCCATTGACCTGAGCCGGTGAAATGGTGACGGTAAAGCGGCCATCCGGGCCCGCCGTCGCGGTGCCAATGGTATCGCCATCGGCATCTTTCACCGTCACCGTGCTGCCCGCTTCGGCCGTACCGGTCACCTGCGTGCCGTTTCCGGAGACTTCAACGTCATCGGGCGCGGTCGGCGGGGCGGTATCAATGGTGAAATTCCAGGTCAGCGACGGTCCGCTGGTGCCGGCTGGGGTTGTCGCGGTGGCGGTAATCACGTAGTCGGCATCGGGCAGGGCTGGAGGCGAGAAGCTCCACTCACCGTTTCCGTTTGCCGTGATCGGGCCGTATGCGGTCCCGTTGATCAGCAGGTTAATCGTGGCGTTGGCTGCCGCGGTACCGCTGATAAGCGGCGTCGTGTCATTGGTCGGCTGGCCGTTACCAATGGCCACCGGATCCGCGCCGTTATTATTTTCCACACGAACAATCAGCGGGGAGTCCGGGAAGCCGGAGTCGGTGGCATCGAAGTTTACTGGGGTGCTACGGTTGCCCGCCGTATCTTGTACCACCACGTTCAGCTGTTGGCCGTCGGTTTGCGCTGAGTTCAGGCGCACGCTAAAGGTGCCGTCTGCACCCGCCGTAGCCTGACCCAGTAAGGTCGTTCCGCTGAAGATAAATACGGTGCTGTTCGCCTCGGCCTTGCCGGTAACGAAAATGCCCTCTGGCGCCATCGGATCTAAGGTTGGCGCTTCCGGAGGCGTGGTATCAACGATGAAGGTAATGGGGGTGGAAGGCTGGCTGAGGTTGCCAGCAGCATCGCTCTCCCGCACGGTGATGGTGTGCGAACCTTCGTTCAGAGGGGCCGTCGGCTTGAAGCTCCAGGTCCCGTTTTGCAGTACCGTGACGTTGCCAACTACGACGTTATTATCGTAGATGGTGAGTTTGCTGCCCGGCACGCCGGTCCCGGTCAGGACGGGCTGATTCTCGTCGGTACTTTGTCCGTTTTGCACTACACCCACTACGCTGCCGCTCTGGTCATTGACGATGGCTGCGGTAGGCGCGGCAGGAGGGGTAATATCGACAATCACCGTAAAACCTGCGGAGGCCGGGCTGGTATTGCCCGCCGCGTCGGTCGCTTTCACGGTAATGTTATGGATCCCTTCACTCAGATTACTGCCTGGCGTAAAGCTCCAGCTACCGTCCGCGCTAACTTTAGTGGTGCCTATCTGCTTGCCATTATCGAAGAGGGTAATGGTAGCACCGGCTTCACCCAGCCCGCTGAAGGTAGGGCGGGTATCATCCGTGCTCTGACCGCTGGTCAATGGCCCTTTGATGCTGCCCACGTCGTCGTTTACCAGAACTATCGTTGGCGCGTCGGGTGCGACGGTGTCTGTCACCCCAAGCTGAGTCTCTTTACTGACGTTGCCCGCGCTGTCTGTGGCCGTGGCGGTAAGGGTCTCGCCAGCGTTAACGGGAGCGCCCAGGTCGATAGTGAATTTACCGTCGCTCCCCGCCTGGCCTTTGCCGATAATATTCCCGTTCGCATCGCGAATGGTTACCGTGCTGCCAGGCTCCGCAGAGCCGGTGATGGTGGTGCCGTCGGTGGAGAGCTGCAGGTTAGTAGGTGCCTCTGGCGCAACGGTGTCGGTTACCGCAAGCTGGGTCTCCTTACTGACGTTGCCCGCGCTGTCTGTGGCCGTGGCGGTAAGGGTGTCGCCCGCATTAACGGGGCCGTCCAGACCAATGGAGAATTTGCCGTCGCTTCCCGCCTGGCCTCTGCCGATGATATTCCCGTTGGCATCGCGAATGGTTACCGTGCTGCCCGGCTCGGCAGAGCCCGTAACTGTGGTGCCGTCTGTGGAGAGCTGCAGGTTGGTTGGCGCATTGGGGGCTGTCGTATCCGGATCGCCCGGATTCGGAGGGAGGGGATTGTTGTTATCATCATCACCGCCGCCGCCGCCGCCGCCGCCACCACCGCTTGCGGCGATGGCAATCCCACCGGCAACCGCCAGACCACCCAGCACCCAGGGCCATACTGCTCCTTCACCTGCCGAACCGGTGGCACCACCGGCCAGCAGCGCCTCGGTTGAGGCAATTGACTCGTACTGTTCAGCCACCAGCGGATCTTCAATCCACCACAGCGCACCGTCTGTCTCCTCCAGTACCAGCTGGCTGCCGTTGCCCGCCGCGTAGAAATTTTTCAGCGTAATGGTTTCACCTGACGTCAGGCGAACAATGAGATCGTCGTTGCTGCGGCTGTAACCTGCAATATCGGCGCGGCCCACGTGGAGCGTGACGATAGAGGGGTCATTCAGAATGACCTGAGTCCCCTCCATAGTGGTTTCTGATTTCGTCAATGTGGAGAGGACAGTGATCTTGCTCATTCGAAATACTCCCGTCAGAGTGCGTAGAAATGGCGCGCAGGTTGGGGCCATTCCTTCCCATAGATAAAAGGTATCCGCAGCGGCAAAACTATTATTTAAAATAGTTCAACACTGAAATTGGTTAATAAGGCAATCAATACGTCTCAGGAAAAATAAGAGGTATTGCAATGTTGCACATGAGGTGCGAGTCGATATTAGTGTGCGTTTTTGGGCGTTTTTATTCCCTATAAACTATGGTGATATCAAATTATTGCGTATGAATTTGATATAGCGCTTAAGCGAGGAAAGCGCAAATTAAGGAAGCGTAAATAAAAGGTAAGTGAAGCTAATTAAAAGTGCCTAATAACGCGTTTAATTCTATTTACCCTGCGTTCCACCGCTGTAGGCCTTGCCTGGCCTGCGATGGCGCGCACGGTGCGGGCTGTAATACGTAGGCCTGAAAGTGCGAGAAATTCGATCGTAATCACAAAATTTCATTTAAGTAATTGTGGGTTACTGTTTTAGTATTAGTTAAGTTAAGAGTGAATATATTATATTTAAGGGCGATTATTCTTATATATAAGTTTATTTGCCTGTATTACCAAAGACTGCTACTGACGCGGTGGTAAATAAAGTAAAGGATTTTGGCTTAATTTTCGCTGTTAATTAATGGCTGGCCAGAGATATAGTTCCCAATACGTTGATATTTATCCGAAGTGCAGGGCACTTTTACGAAGACATAGCGCACCGGCAAAAGTCATGTAGCGTAAAAAGTATTGTTAAGCTTTTTGCGAAGCGGGCTCGCACAAAGCAACAAAAACGCAGGGCGTAACAAGATGAAAAGGGTATAGTTTATGGGTGCACACGTTTTTGATGAGCCGGAAATTATGTCACCTTCAACACCTCCCATAAGCCAGACTGAGCCAAAACCTGACCTCACCATTGGTTTTTTGCTGATGAAGCAATTTACTCTGGCCTCCGTGGCCGGGTTGGTTGAATCTCTGCGTTTTGCCGCTGATGAATCCTTTTCCAGTCGGCAAATCTTTTGCCGCTGGGAGTGGATGACCTGCGATGATAAGCCCGTTACCGCCAGTTGCGGGTTGCCGGTCTCACCCACCGCCGCGTTAGATTTCAGCAAACCCTGGGATTACTTCGTGGTGGCGGGCGGTCTGCTGGAGGAGACGCGCCAGCCGCCCGGCTGGTTGTTAACGGCTCTGCGGGATCTGCATGCGCGCAATATCCCTATTATCACGCTCTGTAGCGGCGCGTTTGTGGCGGGTAACGCCGGGCTGCTCGACGGGCGTCACTGCGCCATCCACTTCACCACCCGGGATGAGTTTCGCCTGCGTTTTCCGAAAGCCATCCCGGTTATTGATAAAACCTACATCAAAGATGGCGGGATCATTACGTGTCCGGGCGGTACGGCCATCGACCTGGCGGCAGATCTGATTCGTCAGCATTGCGGACTGGTACGTTCGCAAAAGGTCCTGAAATATTTGCTGGTGGAAGAGGCTCCGACACGCCAGGCGAAACGCAAAGCCTCGCTCAGCGAACCGGATGGTTACGATAACGAGCTGGTCAATAAAGTCATTGAGTTTATGCAGCATCATCTGGACTCGCCGGTGCCGCTGGCAGAGGTGGCAGATTTTGCTGGCGTCACATTCCGCCAGCTTAATCTTATTTTTACGAAGTGTACCGGCCACTCGGCGGCGGTGTACTGGCGACGTATGCGTCTGGAGCGGGCGCGTAAACTGATGGCCGACTCCAGCAACAGCATCGGCGCTATTGCTATAGCGACCGGTTTTGCCGATGCGACCCATCTCATCTCGTGGTTTCGTAAGCAGTATGGCGAAACGCCGGGCTCGTTCAGAAAACGGCGGCGGGAAGTGGAAAAGCTGGTAAAAGAGTAAGGGCTGCGATGCAGCCCTTTTTATTAGAGTGTATTGCGTCGGGTGAGCGGCGCGTTGAGGGTCACCTTTTGCCGGGGGGCATCATCCAGCGACGCGGCATCCTCCAGGCTCCGGGCGTTGGTCTCTGGTGCCAGGAACCAGGAGACAATCAGCCCGAAGAAGGTGATGGCCGCAGCAATGTACATGGTGTTGCCAATCCCCAGGGTTTGCAGGGAAACCGGCACCAGCCAGGTGCCCACCGCCGCGCCAACGCGTGACAGCGAGGTTCCCACCCCAACCGCACCTGCACGAATTTCAGTCGGGAAAATCTCGTTTGGATAGACCAGCTGCAGTACCTGCGCACCCCCGATAAAGAGCGCGTACAGGCCAAACATCAGCAGAATGACAGGCGAGGGGCCATCACGCAGCAGGCCTAACAGCAGAAGCGCCAGGCCGGACCAGAGGAAGCTTTGCAGCAGCAATTTACGGCGGCCCAGAATATTTACCAGGCGGGTGGCAACGATACAGCCCACCACGAACAGCAAGGTAATGGCTACCGATCCCCAGGAGGCCCAGGCGCCGCTCAGGTGCAGGGCATCCAGTACTTTTGGCGCAAAGGCGTAGACGGCAAATACCGGGATCACCGAGCAGGTCCAGAAGATGGTCACAAACGCCATGCGTTTGCCGTAACCCGAGTGCAGCAGGCTGGCGAACGACAGGTTTTTGCTTTCGGCCTGCACTGGCAGGTTATCGAGGCTAAAGTCCGGCCCGTAAACCTGACGAATGATCGCTTCGGCTTCCGCGTGGCGTCCTTTACTCATCAGCCAGCGCGGTGATTCCGGCGTACCCAGACGCACAATGAACAGCAGGGCACCAATCAGCGCGGTGCTGGCCAGCGCCAGACGCCAGGCCTCCGGGCCGCCCAGGTGCAGGATCGCTTCCCCGGCCAGGTAGGCGGTCGCCGCACCGGCAAACCAGAGAATAGTGAGGGTGGCGAGGCAGGGACCACGGTTTTTCTTCGGCAGAAACTCGACCAGGAAAGCGGTGGCAACCGGATACTCAATGCCGACCGCCACGCCGTTCAGAAAGCGCAGGGCGAAGAGCATCTCGCCGCTCTGCACCCAATACTGTGCCAGCGAGCAGACCACAAACAGGGTCGGCCCCACAAAATAGAGCACGCGTCTGCCCAGACGGTCGGTCAGGGCGCCGCCAATAAAGCCGCCAAAAAAGATGCCTATCAGCGCCGAAGCGGCAATAAGCCCTTCCCAGAAGGCGCTCAGGCCGAGAGCAGGGGAGACCTTCATCATGGCGATGCCGATAATACTCAGCACATAGCCATCGACAAAGGAGCCGCCGCCGGAACGAACGGTCAGTAACCGATGAAAACGATTAAGCGGTACGTCTTCAACTGAAAGGATATTTGACATGATAACTCCTGTCTTTTCCCGACGTCGTTGAATAATCAGTAATAAGAGGACGAAATAAATAGCAGAGGCGATGACTATTTATTTAGACCGAGCGAAGCTCATACCGTTAATCAAACGAATACGGAATAAATGTAGGTCAGGTAAGATCGATAAAGTGTTATCCAGAGCAGATATAGCGATCTTAATAAAACAATGAATGAATTTATCGGTTATTGAGGCTGATTCATGACAGGTACTCCTCCGGTGCAGGATGGTCGGATAAGATGTTATTTATATCTATTATGGTCTTACTTCACTTTACGTCTTGCGGGAGGTGTACCCCCCGCAGACGGATATCAAGAACGCTCGTCAGATAACTTTGCCACCGGGACGGTGCGCGTCGACCACCAGCAGATAAGCGAGCCGAGACTTACCATGGCGGTACCCTGCCAGAAGGCCATCGTCAGCTGTGAACTGAGGATAAACGCGGCCAGCACGGCAGAGATAATCGGAATAAAATAGGAGGCGGCGGCCAGTATCGTCACGTTGCCATGCAGGATGCCGACGTTCCAGGCGGCATAACCGAAGCCCATAGCGATGGCCGCGAGCAATAAACTTATCCACGCTTTCCACGATAAAATAAAGTCCGGCTGAGGCGAGGTGAGAAATTTCACCCACAACGTCAGGGCCGTCAAAATAAAGAACAGGGTAATACCATTATTGCCTTTAGCGATTAATTTCGTGACCACGCAATATATTGCCCAAATCACCGCGCCGCTAAATGCCAGGCCATAACTTAGAGGATTGTCCATTACGTTGCGGGTCATTTCGTTTACGGAGAATCCCTGGTCCCCGCCCAGCACCCGACCAATGCCAATGATGGCGATGATCACCCCGGGTATAATTAACGGGCTGGTTTTCTGCCGGGTAACGATCACCGTTAACAGAATGGTCAGACTCGGCCAGAGGTAATTGACCATCCCCACTTCGATGGCCTGCCGTCCGTTATGGGTAAAGCCCAGCGATAACGACAGGCACAGCTCGTAGCAGACAAACAGAATGCTGCCGAGGATCAGATAGCTCGGTGGGAACTGGCGAATTTTCGGCAACCCAACGGTAAAGATCAGCAGTATCGCGCTGCAGGTGTAGATCAGCGCCGCGCCTCCTACCGGGCCAAAGCCCTCGCTCACGCTTTTAATCAAACCCACAATCGCACTCCACAAGAGGATCGCTATCAACCCGATGAGTGTCGCTTTCTTCTGGGGCATACCCTACCTCTGTTTACAATTTGGTCACAACCAGGCGCTGTGCAGTCGCTTTCTGTTAAATCCTGGTTAAATTCAGTCTTAAAATTATGCCTCTCAACTCTCTCTGTAAATACGCCTTCATCCGCAATAATCCCGGAATGTGATCGTTATCGGAAATCATATAGAAAATTACTACGCTTGATATCACAATTTAAATTGCTGTAATTAAAAGAGAATTATTTTTGCTCGTGTAAAAATATACGGTAATTTCGTATTTATATTGTATTTTCTGTGTATACAAAAAATATTCATCCATTGACCTTTTTTACCCCCTTGTGCAAATTTTTAACAAACGCACGCCATCACGGTTGCGTAGCTGACTGTTACGGTCATGAATTTCCCTGGAGGTTATCGTGTTTACATTTGAAGGTATCTACACCCCGGCCATTACTCCTTACGCAGCCGATGGCAGCATTGATTTCGCGCGCTTTGCCGAGGTGCTGGAGTCGCTGATCGAGGCGCGCGTCCACGGCATTATCATTGGCGGATCTACCGGCGAGTATTACGCCCAAAGTCCGGAGGAGCGTAAAGCGCTGGTGGAGCACGCGCGCAGCGTGATAGGTACCCGTCTGCCGCTGGTCGTGGGAACCGGCGCCATCCGCACTGAAGATGCGGTGGACTACGCAAAACATGCCCGCGAAGCGAAAGCCGATGCCATCCTCGTGACCTCTCCGCCCTATGCCCTGCCGACCGAGCGGGAAAATGCCCATCATGCGCTGACGGTCGACAAAGCCGCACAGCTGCCCATCATGCTCTATAACTACCCGGGCCGCATGGGTATCACCATGGGCGAGACCTATTTCACCGAAGTGAGCCGCTCGGCGAACGTGGTGGCGATTAAAGAGAGCTCAGGCGATTTCAATAACCTGCATTTGCTGGCCTGCAAATTCCCGCACATTGCGCTCTCCTGCGGCTGGGACGATCAGGCGCTGGAATTTTTCGCCTGGGGCGCGCGCAGCTGGGTCTGTGCAGGTTCCAACTTTATCCCCCGCGAACACGTGGCGCTGTATGAAGCCTGCGTGGTGGAGAAAGATTTCGACAAGGGGCGCAAGATCATGGCTGCCATGATGCCGCTGATGAACTTCCTCGACGGCGGAAAGTTTGTGCAATCGATCCGCTACGGTTGCGAACTGAACGGCCTGACTTCGGGGGCGGTACGTGCGCCACTGCAGGGACTGGACGAAGAAGAGAAAGCTCAACTGAAAGCCGTCATTGCCGATGTGAAACGCAACGTGGCTGCGGCGACAGCGGCGTAAGGGGGCAGAATGAGTCAGTTGCAAACAGTGGATGACGTTATTGCCTTCGCCCGGGCGTTGCCCCTGGCCAATAACGCCTTTATAAACGGCCGCTTCGTGGCGGCCAGCGCCGGGAAGAGACTGCCCACCCACAACCCGGCGACCGGCGAGCACATTACTGATATTGCCGCCTGCGACGTTGACGATGTCAACGCGGCGGTGAGCGCCGCGCGCGCTGCCTTCGAGGCCGGAAGCTGGAGCAAGCGGGCACCGGGCGAGCGCAAAGCGGTGCTGCTGAAGCTGGCAGAGCTGATGGAGCAGGAGGTTACGCAGCTGGCGGTGCTTGAGAGCCTCGACAGCGGCAAGCCCGTGAGTGAATGCCTGACGGTGGACGTGCCGGAAACCATTCACGTCATCCGATGGCACGCCGAAGCCATCGATAAGCTATACGACCACACCGCCCCGGTGGGCGAAGGGGCGATGGCGTTGGTGGTGCGTGAAGCCATTGGCGTGGTGGGCTGCGTTCTGCCGTGGAACTTTCCGCTGCTGATGCTGGCCTGGAAGCTTGGCCCGGCGCTGGCGGCGGGCTGCTCGGTGATCGTCAAACCGGCGGAACAGACCTCTTTAACCGCGCTGCGGGTTGCCGAACTGGCACATCAGGCGGGCGTTCCGGCGGGGGTACTGAATATCGTGACCGGTACCGGGAAAGCAGTGGGCGAGCCGATTGGCCTGCATCCGGATATCGATATGGTGAGCTTTACCGGCTCTACCGCCACCGGACGGCGTTTCCTGCACTACGCCGCAGAGTCAAATCTGAAGAAAGTGGTGCTGGAGTGTGGTGGCAAAAATCCAGCGCTGGTGTTTGCCGATGCCGAAGATCTGGCGAGCGTGGCCGGGCACGTGCTCAACGGTGCTTTCTGGAACATGGGCGAGAACTGCTCTGCCACCTCGCGCCTGCTGGTTCAGGACGAGATAAAGGAAGCGCTGCTGGCAGAGATGGCAAAACAGATGGGCGACTGGCCGATGGGCAATCCGCTCGATCCGCAGAACCGCCTCGGCAGCCTGGTTTCAGAGGAGCATTTCAGTAAGGTCAGCGGCTATCTGGAGACGGCGCGCCAGGAGGGGCTGCGCATTATTCACGGCGGGGACACGGAGCAGGGGGTTTATGTGCAGCCCACGGTTATCGACGGCGTAACGCCGGCGAGTGCGCTGTTCCGCGAGGAGATTTTCGGCCCGGTGCTCTGCGTGACCTCTTTTAAAACCGAAGCTGAAGCCGTCGCCCTGGCAAATGACACCCCCTATGGACTGGCCGCATCGGTCTATACCGGCAAGCTCAACCGGGCGATCCGCGTTTCGCGTGCCATCCGCGCAGGCACGGTCACCGTCAACTGCTTCGGTGAAGGGGATGCCACCACCCCGTTTGGCGGCTATAAGCAGTCGGGCTTTGGCGGACGTGATAAGTCGGTCTTTGCGCTCGACCAGTACACTGAACTGAAGACCATCTGGATTGATGTTCCCACAGACGATGCCTGACACGCACAGGAGAGGGCTGCCCGCCGCCGTTATCGGCAGGCAGCCTGCGCGTTCAGCCTGAGCTGACGGAGATGAAAAACCATCTGTTTGCCGCCATGCCTGACGGCCTGGAAAAGCGAGTCCACTTCTACTTCTGTATTCTGGTCGCGATGGGTCTTTCCAGACGGCATGGGCGTATTCGAACGAACCGGCAGAAAAATGCCTTTCTGATGAAATGGTTAAAAAATGCGAGCGACGGGATGAGCTTTCGCCAGTTCGCCACCAGCGAAATTGCCTGGCTGCGTAGTGAGATCTTGCGCCATCCCCCGGATCGGGATCCTGAACCGATGTTGCAGTTGATTTGGCAAACCGCTAATGAGCTGAAAAATCATCGTTAATCGTTGAAAAACTGGGGCTATTCGCGGAATGAGAAGAGGTGATTTATTTTTGCTGTATACCGCCTTTTTCTGTAGGTTAACCGCAGACACTGGCCACTCACCCGGTTTTTCAGGAGGCGACAATGAGGACGGGAAAAGCAGCGCTGTATGAGGATCTGAAGCGTCTTATTTTAACCATGGAGCTGGATCCGGATGAACTGCTGGATGAAGCCAGCCTGACGGCGCAATACGGCTTGTCCCGCACGCCGGTCCGCGAAGTGTTTCAGCGCCTGGCGGGTGAAGGCTATCTCGAAATTGTTGAAAAACGGGGCGTACGCGTCATCCCCATGAGCCACTCGACGCTGCGTAACTTTTTCCTTGTCGCACCGATGATCTATGCAGCGACCGGGCGACTGGCGGTGCAACACTTTAAACCGGCGCAGCTTAGAGCGCTGAAAGAGACGCAAAAGCGGTTTCGCAAGGCAGCACAAACCCATGACGCTCAGGCACTGGCGCTGGAGAATAATCGTTTTCATGAAATTATGGGCGAGATGGCGGCTAACCCCTATCTGCAGCCGAGCCTCGGAAGGCTGCTGATTGACCACTGTCGTATCGGACATACCTTTTTCCGCCCGCAAAACGACGATATGGCGCGGCGGTTGCAGCTGGCGGCAGACCATCATGACGCCTTTATTGCCGCCATCGAGGCACGCGATGAGCAGGCGGTGGTTGACCTGGTGTTCGAGCACTGGGAGCTGTCGCGGGAGAACATGGAGATCTTTATCGCCCCCCAGGGGCTGAAGGCCGATGTAGTTTCGCCACCTGAAGGCGATAAGCGCTAACCCCACGCGTTGCGCCTGCCGGCCTCCGCTGGCAGGCCTGTCTCTCTGCATCCTCTCTATTTCACGGCTTTATTGCTGCGGTTTTCCCCTGGGCGTTGCACAACATTTTTTTTAACCTGGTTACTATTTTTATACTTTATGTATACATGAGATATACATCACGTATTCATTTTAGCAACATGGCTAACATTATTTCAGCATCACCTGACCTGTGCGCCCCGCAGCGTGCGGCAGGTGAATTTGAAAAGAACCCAGCGTACCGGAGTAATAAACGTGCAAAAGATCACCTCGCTGCCGGCGGATGACGCCCTGCCGGGCTGGTATCACACCAGCCAGGCGCGTACCCCTCGTCCTGCCCATGTCGGACAAAAACATGCCCGCTGGGCGATTGTCGGCGCAGGCCTTACTGGCCTGGCCGCTGCCCGACAGCTGGCGCTCAACTTTCCTGACGATGAAGTGGTGCTGATTGAGGCCCAGGAGGTGGGCTATGGTCCGTCCGGGCGCAACGCCGGATTTGCCATCGACGTGCCGCATGATATCGGGGCGAAGGATTACATTGGTGATGTGAAAACCGCTAAGCTGATCCTGAAACTTAACACCCTGGGGCAGAACATCCTGCGCACGATCGTGAAAGAGCAGGGCATTGACTGCCAGATGTCCGACTCGGGTAAGTATCAGGCTGCAGTGGGGGAGCAGGGCGTTGCCATTCTGGAGGCGTATCGCCGTGGGCTGGAGAAGATTGGCCGTGACACCGAGATGATCGCTGGCAAGGATCTGCCGGACCACATTGGTACCTCCTATTATAAGCAGGCGCTGTTTATTCCTGGCACCATGCTGCTGCAGCCATCCGCGCTGGTGAAGGGGCTGGCAGATAGCCTGCCCGCGAACGTAACGCTGCATGAATACACCCCGATTACCGCCATCAACTATGGCGATAAGGTGACCCTGATACATGACAAGGGCTGCATCACCGCCGATAAGCTGATTCTGGCCAACAACGCTTTTGCCTCACACTTTGGCTTCCTGCGTGGCCGCCTGCTGCCTACGTTTCTCTATGGCAGCCTGACCCGTCCGCTGACGCCAGAGGAGCAGGCCGGGCTGGGCGGCAAACCGGTATGGGGCGTGATCCCGGCGCATCCGTTTGGCAGTACCGTGCGCCGGACGGTAGATAACCGCATCCTGGTGCGGAACAGTTTTAGCTTCCACCCGGATGGCCGTCCGCGTGAACAACATCTGAATAACTTTATCGCTAACCACCGTAAGTCGTTCGAGCGCCGTTTCCCGACCCTTGATAAGGTGGATTTTGAGTACTCCTGGAGCGGGGCGATCTGCCTGTCGGAAAACCATGAAGGGTTCTTCGGCCAGTTGGCGCCGAATGTCTATGGCGCGCTGTGTTGCAACGGACTGGGGATTACGCGCGGCACCGCCACCGGCACGCTGCTGGCCGATATGATTGCCGGCGAGCGTAATGAGCTGATTGACTTCCTGGCGGCCTCGCCGGGGCCGAATAAAACCCCGCCGGAGCCTTTCCTGTCGATTGGGGTGAACTCGGTGCTGAAGTGGGGGCAGTTCAGAGCGGGGCTTGAGGTGTAGGATAAGCGGCCGGTGCGTAAGCCCCGGCCTTTCTTATTTATGCTTGCGGCAAACTCTCGATGCGGGCGCCTGCCCGACGGGCGGTTACCGGCATAACATCCACCTTGCTGACGTAGCCGTCTGGATCAAGACCGCGGTTGTGCGTTTTGGCCTCACGCAGGATCGCCTCATCCCAGTAGACGCGCTTGCGTTGGTCACCCTCAGTGGTCAGGATAAATTCGACATCATCTCCCACGGCACGATAGCGCCGCCAGCTGTTGGCTGGCACAGAAACCACGGAGCGCTCTGGCGCGATGATGATGACCTCTTCGCCCAGCAGGTTCCAGGTGATCTCGAGCGTGCCTTTGAACACCATGATGACCTGGATATCCGGGCACATGAGGATATGCAGCGCATCAGCATCCGTAACCGGCTGGATGATTTTATGATGTCGCACGGTGCTGAGCTGGCCACCGCGCTGGCACCTGAGCTCATGGGCTATCACGGGCAGCACTGCACTGTAAAACAATGCGTCATGCAGCATTCCATGCAGTATCTGTGTGAAGCCCTCGTGGTCTGGCTGGCCAGAGGCGGAAAAATTAATTATTCAGCACAGGACGGTGAATTATTAACGGCTGCCGGATTCAGGCCTGACGCGGCTTCACGGGCTGATAATCGTGAAAAATACACACCTACACAAAATCAGAATTACGTAAATAAACGTGCTGAACTGGCCGTCCGGTAGTTCACGAAAAAATACCCAAAAATTCCGCCATTTTTCCAAAAATAGCCATGCACGCATCAGGTACATGGTTTTGCATGCGTTTTTACCCCCTCAAAATGCTCTCCCGCGCCGGCCATGCTGCGGCCTGAGCCCACTGATGCACCTGCATTAAAAGCGACACATTAAGCGGGCAGGCGTGGCGGGGAGAGCATTGCGCGCTGCATTTAAATTCGCTGACTTAGTGCATCCCCCAATGGTCTCGATTGAGTGCGATATTGGTTTGGAGGGATAAGTACAATGTAGTGCGTATCTGAAGAGCTCAGGAACAGTGAGTAGTGAACGTATTATTGATTATGAAAATAGTCGTTACAGTGTTCAAAAACCCTTTGTTTCAATATATGTAATTGAAATTAAAGAGTAACTTATTCTTTTTTTTGATTTTTAAAACAAGTTTAATCTGTCTAACTTGTGATCTTTTTCCTGATGTAATACAAATGAGAGTGTTCCCATTGTCATGTGCTTAAAGTAAGGAGTGCTGTATGAAGTTTTCTGAAGCTTTTAATATGGAATTTCAGCAATCAAATTTAGATTTTATTGATATCCCTTTGGATACTGATTTACAATTTTTTATAGATCCCACCTCTATTCGAGCATTAAAAACAAATTGGGGAGGTGGCCTTGAGAAATTAATTCAGGATTATTTCGCAGATGTTATGGCTAGTATAAAAAACGGAGACCTTAAAAGAGCTGGAGTATTATTATCTTCATTGAAGGAATCCAATTCATTTCATCTTGGGTATTCTTCTAAAAAATCCTCTGGCAAAGCCTTAGGAGTTAAAACGGCAGAGCTAATTTTAGAGTCATTGAAAAATAGCAAAGCAGCTCAAACAGGATTACTGCATGATCTTGAGGATACAGCATTAACTATTGACGGGATTGCTTCTGACAGGATTTCTGATTCTGTATGTAATATACTTAAGCTTCCGTTTATAGAATATACACAAAAGATTTGTGAATTTTATAATGTGGATATGTCAGATGTTTCTGGTATTCGTTTGTGGGATCCGAGTAGTGGGCGATGGGGAAAAAGAACATTTAAGCTCCCTATTTACAATGGTGAAGAAATTATACTTATTCCAAAGGTAATGGCTAGAGAAAAGATAGCTTATTCACATTCCAAATTTTATCGGAAATATATAATTCCAGAGATTAGAGCAGAACATCTTAAAGCAGGATCTGCGCTTGTAACTCTTTTAAGAGGGAAGCAAACAGTAACAGCTACAAAGATTATCGAAGAATTTGGGCAGTCTAAGGAGTTTATTGAGGAACAGATAGTAAAATATCCTGATGCAATAAAGCAATACAAAGAAGAACTATTACTTTCACCGCCACCGCCTCTTCCCCATAAAAGCTTCGATAATTCAACAGGGGCTGTAACTGGTCCACTATCATCAGATGTTGAGAATCTCAAGCTTGCAATAAAAGAAAATAATGAGCAATTGTATATTGAAAGCCTTAAAAAAATATTTCTGACTATATTTTATCCTTCTCTTTTTTATCCGTGCTTGATAAAGGGAAATATGCTTGGTTATAGCTTTACAATGTTAAATGAATCTCGTGCGGGATTCTTTTTTGATTTTTCGATTTTTGAAATTCCGGCTGATAAAGTTTTAGTTAATATTGTGATGTCAAGCTCTCATATTAGTGAGAGTTATCTGGAAAACCTAGTTCAAGAAATGGATGTTATTAAAACATCAGTTTGTTTATTGTCCTGCTGTGAAGCAACAAACGAACTGCAAAAAGACAAGATAAAGGCGTTGGCAAAAAGCAAAGGTAAGTATATTTTTATTATAAATAGTGCGGTTATTAATGGTGTTTTAGACGAGTATTATAAAATTGGTGAGCAGCATTTCAGTATGTTGCGTGATAAATTCAAAGAATTTAATTAAGTATATGGAAGGTGGTGATTTATCACCACCTTATTTTTACTTGCATGATATTCTAATTAATTCGCCCCACCAACTCATTAATTCAATTCTTTTTTGAAGATATGTTGAACGGTTGTATGCTCGCCGAAATTCATTTTTATCAATATGTGCCAATGCGGCCTCAATGACATCTGAATTAAATCCAGCTTCATTCATAGATGTACTGGCAATGGAGCGTAATCCGTGAGCTACCAACTTTCCTCCAAACCCAATTCGTTTTAATGCTGCATTGGCAGTCTGGCTATTCATTGGTTGTTTCGGGTCATTTCTGCTTGGGAAAATATGCTCACGATGCGCACTAATAGGTTTCATTACCGCTAGAATGTCTAATGCCTGAGTGGATAAAGGAACAATGTGCTCTCGCTTGGCCTTCATCCGTTCGGCTGGAATTGTCCAGAGCTTGGCATCGAGATCGATCTCTGACCACCGAGCGCCGGAGGCCTCAGAAGGGCGCACAAGGGTCAGAAGTTGTCACTCAATAAGACAACGCGTCGGAACAGACAGATTAGACATAACCAAAGAACGCATCAGCTTTGGCAATTCCTCTGGCCGCAGCGTCGGCATGTTTTGTTTTTTGGGCTTTTCAAAAGCCATTCCAACACCTGAAGCTGGATTCGCATCAATCAGACCCGTGTTTACGGCATAAATCATTATCTCGTTAATGCGCTGAACCAGTCGACGTACAGTCTCAAGCGCACCACGAGCTTTGATTGGCTCAAGGGCTTCAACCAAAGTTCGGGCTTTTATTTGCTGAACGGAGATCTCACCGATGGCTGGGAATACATCTTTCTCCAGTGAACGCCAAATGTCTTTTGCGTAATCAGGGGTAACGCTTTTGCTTTTGAGCTGGAACCAGTTAGCGGCGACCGTTGAAAAAATACTGTCCAGAGCGATTTGCTGCTGTTCCTCTGCAACTTCGGCCTGAATTTGCGGGTCAATTCCGTTGGCTAACAAGGCAAGGTAATCCGCTCTTAACCCTCTGGCGTCAACAAGTGAAAGGGCGGGGAAAGCACCTAGCCCCATCATTGTCCGCTGTTTTGTCGCCGGACGTTGATAACGGAAACGCCAGAGCTTTTTCCCGCTGGTTTTCACTATCAGGAAAAGCCCATCGCCATCATGCAGCGTTAGATCCTTCTCTAACGCTTTAGCGCGCAGAACTTCGGTGTTGGTCAGGGGGCGTGTTGTCCGTGCCACTGTGGCCGCTCCTTCATGAATTGGTATACGCTTTTAGGTATACATCCTACCGTATACCTAAACGTATACCAATAATCACCGGATTCAGCCGGATGTTCTCGGACAACGACAGACACAAAAAAGCCCGCAGGGCTTGTGCTATGCGGGCTTTCTGTACTTCACCGGACGTATCCGGATCATCATTTGGTGGAGCTGGCGGGAGTTGAACCCGCGTCCGAAATTTCTACATCCTCGGTACTACATGCTTAGTTTGTCTTTACATTCGCACGCCAGCTGCGGACAGACACGCCACTAACGAACTAGCCTGATTAGTTTTAGCACTTCAACCCCAGGCAGGGCATCCGCGCGATCTCTTTTGGGTTTGACCTCTCTTGATCCCCGTCTTAAGAGCGGAAGCTAGGGAGAGAGGGCTCAGAGCAGGTTATTAAGCTGCTAAAGCGTAGTTTTCGTCGTTTGCGACTATTTTTTTGCGGCTTTTTACGAGGCAAACCGCCCCTCGGCATGCACCTTGGGTTTCGCAAATCCCGTCGAATCCAGAATCAGCCCCAATAGTGTTGAACGCAGTATACCAGATTTGTCGTCCGGGATACCAGCCCATAACCTAACTTATTGAATTGACCAATAAGTGCGCAGGATTTATCGGCCTGCGTTTTTCATGATACGTGCTTTATCGACCTGCCACTCACGCTCTTTCACATCAGAGCGTTTGTCGTGCTGTTTCTTACCTTTCGCCACGCCAATTTTGACTTTGCACCAGGCGTTTTTCCAGTACAGCGACAGGGCAACCACGGTATAGCCTTCGCGATTGATGCGCCCGTAAAGGGACTCCAGTTCGCGCATGTTCAGCAGCAGCTTACGGGTGCGGGTCGGGTCGCAAACGTAATGCGTCGAGGCGACCGTCAGCGGCGTAAAGTTGGCGCCGAACAGAAACGCTTCGCCGTCTTTAAGAATGACATAGCTATCGCCGATGTTAGCTTTACCGGCGCGCAACGATTTTACTTCCCAGCCCTGCAGAGCAAGGCCGGCTTCGAATTCTTCTTCAATGAAGTATTCATGGCGGGCACGCTTATTGAGCGCAATGGTTGCCGAGCCGGGTTTATGTACTTTTTTCTTCGTCATAAGTGTCGTGAAGCCATAAGTAATCTGATGTCAAAAGTCACCTCATTGCGTCCTGTGAGGCCTAACGCGCTATCTTAGCACGAGATGAGGCTTAGCGTTTTTTTAACAAGCGATAAATGTTATTATTTAGTGGTTGTGTGATCATGGAAAATGCTATGCCTCAGATTAGTCGTACTGCGCTTGTTCCGTTCAGTGCGGAACAAATGTATCAGTTAGTGAACGATGTGGATGCTTATCCAGAGTTCCTTCCGGGATGTACCGGAAGCCGGGTGCTGGAATCTGGCCCGACGCAAATGACCGCCGCGGTTGATGTCTCGAAAGCGGGCATTAGCAAGACGTTCACGACCCGTAATACGTTGACCAACAATCAGAGTATTTTGATGCAGCTGGTGGATGGCCCCTTCAAGAAGTTGATGGGCGGCTGGAAATTTACTCCGCTTAGCGCTGATGCCTGTCGTATCGAGTTTCATCTCGACTTCGAATTCACCAATAAGCTGATTGAGCTGGCGTTTGGTCGCATCTTTAAAGAGCTGGCGGCGAACATGGTGCAGGCGTTTACCTCGCGGGCAAAAGAGGTTTACAGTGCCAGCTAAAATCGCTGTGGAGGTGGCCTACGCGCTGCCGGAAAAACAGTATCTCCAGCGCGTTTCCCTGGAAGAGGGGGCGACGGTGGAAGAGGCTATCCGCTGCTCCGGTATTCTGGAACTGCGCAGCGACATCGATTTAGCGAAGAACAAAGTCGGTATCTACAGCCGTCCGGTCAAACTGGGCGATACGCTACACGATGGCGACAGGGTAGAGATTTACCGCCCGCTGATTGCCGACCCGAAAGAGCTGCGACGCCAGCGCGCTGAAAAAGCTGCAAAATAAGGTCGTCATGCCATAAAAAAAGGTGCTCACTGAGCACCTTTTTTGCATTCCAGACAGCCTTACTCTTTGGTGAGTGCAGGCTTGTTATCGATATTGGTCAGCACACCGCTGCTGTTAAAGGTCAACGTCAGCGTTTGCTGGGTCACGCTCTCGTGGCCAGGCTGCTGACGGAAGACGTAGAACCAGGTCTGGGTGCCGAACGGATCGGACATCATCGGCGTACCCAGGGCATAAGCAACCTGCTGCTGCGTCATACCAACACGAATTTTAGACACATCATTGGGTGCCAGGTAGTTCCCCTGGTTGATGTCAGGGCGATAAACCACACGTTCCAGGGTGGAGCAGCCAGCGGTCAACATCAGGAGAACCGCTGCGGCAGCGGTCAGCGTTTTACAGCGCATAGTGATTTGATTCCTTTTCGGGCCCGAGCAATACGCGACGGCTCATATGTAATATGCCGATGATAATAGACCTTTCACCACTTTAAAACCTTTGGTGCCAGGTCTGGCGGCGTTTTTATTGTTCTGTATGACTCTGAGATCCCGAAAAAGTTTAGGCAGCCAGCAGTTCTTTCGCGTTCGCAAGCGTATTACGCGTTACCTCGCTACCGCCCAGAAGGCGCGCCAGCTCTTGCAGGCGGGCTCGTTTGTCCAGCGGCTGCATATGCGTTTCGGTCATTTCACCATCGGTCTCTTTACTGACGTAGAAATGGTGATGTCCGCATCCTGCTACCTGAGGCAGGTGGGTCACACACATGACCTGGGTGGATTCACCCAGCTGGCGAAGTAGTTTGCCGACCACGGCTGCCGTCGGGCCGCTGATGCCCACATCCACTTCATCAAAGATAAGCGCCGGGGTTTCCATCTTCTGCGCGGTAATGACCTGGATTGCCAGCGCAATACGCGACAGTTCACCCCCCGATGCCACTTTAGAAATGGCCTGCAGCGGCTGTCCCGGGTTGGTAGTCACGCGGAACTCGATGCGGTCTGCGCCATCTGCGGTGAGATGGTTGGCTTCGAACTTCACCTCGATGGTGAAGACACCGTGCGGCATGGAGAGGGCGTGCATACTCTCGGTAATATGCTGGCTCAGCTCCTGGGCATAGCGCTGGCGAACCTCATGCAGCTGCTGCGCCGTCTCCAGCGCCTGCTGGTGATGAACGCTTACCGCCAGGGAGAGCGTCTCCTGGGAATCGGCCTGATCGTCAAGGAGCTGCTGCTCATCAAGAAGTGACTGGTGGTAAACCGGTAACTCTTCCGGTGCCACGTGATGTTTACGGGCCAGAGAAATCTGGCGCGAAATACGCTGCTCAAGTTCAAACAGACGATTCGGGTCGAGATCCAGCCGATCGCAATAGTGGCGCAGTTCATCCCCCGCTTCGGAGAGCTGAATGGCGGCCTCTTCCAGCATATCCAGCACGCCAGAGAGTTTGCTGTCCATTCCCGTCAGCTCGGTTACCAACTGACGTACGGTATAGAGCTGGCTTTGCAGGTTAACATCTTCGCCATCGGCGAGCAGACTCAATGCCTGCTGGCTGACCGAGAGCAACTGTCCGCTGTTGGCCAGACGTTTATACTCTTCGTCGATTTGCTCGAATTCGCCTGCCTGCGGGTTAAATTCATTCAGCTCTTTCAGCTGATAGGCCAGCAGTTCAGCACGGGCTGCACGCTCCTGGCTCTGTTGTTGATGGTGGGCCAGCTCGCGGCAGCTATGGTGCCACTGGCGATAGTGCTCAGCCATCAGCTGAGTGAGTGCATACTCACCAGCATAACCATCAAGCAGCGATTTTTGATGTTCAGGCTTCACAAGCTGTTGATGCGCATGCTGACCGTGGATCTGAATCAGTAGCTGACCCAGCTCGCGCAGCTGCGACAGGGGAACGGCTGTGCCGTTGATGAAACCACGGGAACGTCCGTCGCTGCTGATGACGCGGCGGAGTAAGCACTCACGGCCATCTTCGAGCTGGTTCTCTTCAAGCCAGCGCTGGGCGGCAGGGGTATCTTTGAGCGCGAAGCGGGCGCAGAGGTCGGCACGGCTCGCGCCTGCGCGCACCATGTCGCCTTCAGCACGGCCGCCCAGGCACAGGCCGAGCGCATCAATGGCAATAGATTTACCGGCACCGGTTTCACCGGTGATGGCGGTCATGCCACTGTGAAAATCGATTTCGAGTTCACGAACGATGGCGAAGTTGCTGATGGTCAGTTGTGCCAGCATAAACGTTTTCCTGTATGAAAAACCATGACTGTTTTTTCATACAGTATAAACTGGTTTTTTATACAGTAAAGTGCTGGATGCAAAATCAGAACAATTTTTTCGACCAGCCGAGCTTGGAGCTTAATGTATTGAAATAGCTGTAATCTTTAGGGTGGATCAGATTGAGGTGGTAATCGCAGCGGCGGATCAACACATCTTCGCCTTCCTGAATCGGCAGCGCGATCTGGCTGTCACAACTGATCTCCAGGTCGCTGCGGCGGTGTGAGAAGCGCAGTCGAATAGTACTGCTGCTGTTGATCACCAGCGGGCGTGCCGAGAGGGTGTGCGGGAACATGGGGACCAGCGTAATGGCGTCCAGAGAGGGGGTCAGAATCGGGCCGCCAGCAGAGAGCGAATAGGCCGTTGACCCGGTCGGGGTTGAAATAATCAGGCCATCGGAACGCTGCGAAAAGGCGAAGGTTTCATCGATATAGACTTCGAATTCAATCATGTGGGCAACTTTACCCGGGTGCAGTACCACTTCGTTAATGGCGGTACTGATGCGTTTCTGGCAATCCTGTGCGCAGACCTGCGCCTCCAGTAAAAAACGCTTTTCGCTGATGTAATGGCCTTCCAGCACATCGGCTAGTTGCTGCTGAGCATTGTCGGGATCGAGGTCTGTTAAAAAGCCCAGATTGCCGCGGTTAATACCAATCACTTTGATGTCGTAGCGCGCCAGCGTGCGCGCCGCCCCCAGCATATTACCATCACCCCCAACCACTACCGCGAGGTCGGCCTGCTGACCAATTTCTGCCAGCGTGCCCGTTTTCACCTTGGTCAGCTGTAGCTCCTGGGCGATTTGTTGCTCTACCATCACTTCATACCCTTTGGCACACAGCCAGCGATACAACATTTCATGTGTCGTCAGCGCGGTGGGGTGACGTGGATGACCAACAATCCCAATACACTTGAAATGATTATTCATTTTCTGGAGGTCCTTGTGCGAATGAATGATGACAATGTGGCTTGTTCCCTTGAATCCCGGAAACTGATCCCCATAATAAGCGAAGTTAGCGAGTTGAATGCAGAAAAACGCGGAGAAATTCATGAGTAGTAAAGAACAGAAAACGCCTGAGGGGCAAGCCCCGGAAGAAATTATCATGGAACAGCACGAGGAAGTTGAGGCGGTTGAGCCGGACGCTTCTGCTGAGCAGGTGGATCCGCGCGATGAAAAAATTGCGAATCTGGAAGCTCAGTTAGCTGAAGCCCAGGGCCGTGAGCGCGACAGCGTCCTGCGCGTGAAGGCGGAGATGGACAACCTGCGTCGTCGTACCGAGCTGGATGTCGAAAAGGCGCATAAATTCGCGCTGGAGAAGTTCGTCAACGAACTGCTGCCGGTGATTGATAGCCTGGATCGCGCGCTGGAAGTGGCTGATAAAGCCAATCCGGACAACGCGGCGATGATCGAAGGTATCGAACTGACGCTGAAATCTATGCTCGATGTGGTACGTAAGTTCGGCGTGGAAGTCGTGGCCGATACCAACGTGGCGCTGGATCCGAACGTCCATCAGGCAATCGCGATGGTGGAGTCGGAAGAGGTTGCCGCAGGTAACGTGCTGGCGGTCATGCAGAAGGGTTATACCCTGAACGGCCGTACCATTCGCGCTGCGATGGTGACCGTGGCGAAAGCGAAAGCGTAACTGGTGCCTGCAGGCCGGGTAGCCACTTCGCTTACCCGGCCTGTAATATCATGACTCTGCCACGCTCTCCCGCAGCGGCTTCACCGGCAGCACCTTAACCTGTTTGATCATATTGTCCTGCACATCCAGGATATCAATATCGTACTGCCCGATACGCACCCGCGTACCTGCCGCCGGGATCTCTTCCAGCGCTTCCAGAATCATACCGTTTATCGTCCGCGCTTCATCCTCTGGCAGATGCCAGTTAAAGGCTTTATTCAGCTCGCGCACGCTGGCGCTGCCGTCTATCAGCACAGAGCCATCATTCTGCGGGGTCACCTCTTCAGCAAGAGAAGGCGACATGGAGGTAGTAAAATCGCCGACGATCTCTTCAAGAATATCCTCGACCGTGACCAGTCCCTGAATGTCACCGTATTCATCTACCACCAGACCGACTTTTTTCTTATTGCGCTGGAATTTGACCAACTGGGTACTAAGCGGCGTGCCTTCCGGAATGTAGTAGATCTCGTCTGCGGCGCGCAGCATGACCTCTTTGGTAAACTCATTTTTCTCGGTCATCAGGCGATACGCTTCACGCACGCGCAGCATGCTGATGGTATCGTCCAGTGAATCGCGATAGAGCACGATGCGACCGTGCGGGGAGTGGGTGAGCTGGCGAACAATGGCTTTCCAGTCGTCGTTGATATCGATGCCGACGATCTCGTTACGGGGCACCATAATGTCGTCGACGCTGATTTTTTCCAGGTCCAGCACCGACAGCAGCATATCCTGATTACGGCGCGAGATTTGCGAGCGGGATTCGTTAACGATAGTGCGTAGCTCATCCTTGCTCAGCGCGCTGCTGATCGTGACATCGGCTTTAATACCCACCATCCGCATCAGCAGGCGCGTCACCATATTCAGCAACCACACCAGCGGCATCATCAGAATAAGCAGCGGCGCCAGCAGGAAGCTGCTGGGGTAGGCAACCTTCTCTGGATAAAGTGCAGCGACAGTTTTGGGCAGGACTTCGGCAAACACCAGCACCACAAAGGTGAGCACCCCGGTGGCGATGGCGACGCCCGCATTACCATACAGGCGCATCCCGACAATGGTGCCAAGCGCAGAGGCAAGAATATTGACCAGGTTATTGCCGATCAGCACCAGGCTAATCAGGCGGTCAGGCTTACGCAGCAGCTTTTCTACGCGGCGGGCGGCGCGGTTACCTTGTTTGGCGCGATGACGTAACCGGTAACGGTTCAGGGTCATCATGCCGGTTTCCGAGCCGGAGAAATAGGCGGAAATAACCACCATGATGATCAGCGTAACGATCAGCGCGGTGGTGGAGATGTGTTCCAGGGGGAACTCCTTGGTTGCTAACTAACAAATTGCTGTATAACGCGGCTACCGAAGTAGGCCAGCGTCAGGATGCCAGCGCCCGCTACGTTGAACCAGACCACGCGGCGGCCACGCCAGCCCTGATGATAATGGCCCCATAACAGGACAATATAGACAAACCACGCCACGATAGAGAGGACGGCTTTGTCGATATTCTCAGTGCTGAACAGATTGTTCATGTAAAACAGGCCGGTACAGAGCGTGAGCGTTAGCAGGACAACGCCAACCTGAGTGATGTGAAACATTTTACGCTCGATTACCATCAGCGGCGGCATTTCATGACTAAAGGCCAGCTTTTTGTTCTTGAGCTGATAATCGATCCATGCCAGCTGCATGGCATACAGCGCAGCAATAATCAGCGTGGCATAGGAGAAGAGCGACAGACCGATATGCACCATCATCCCGGGCGTCGTCTCCAGATGGGTGATGTATTCGTTAGGGACGAAGGTGGCAAAGGCGAGGTTGATCAGCGCAAACGCGTAAACAATAGGCAGCAACAGCCAGCCGCGGTTCTTGGAGGCGACGACAGTCATCACCGTACAGATCATCAAGCTAACCAGCGAACCGACGTTCAACACGCTCAGATTTTGCACGCTGCCGTCGCCAGGAATGATGCGCGACTCCAGTGCAAAGGCGTGACTCACCAGCGCTATCACCGCCGACAAAATAGCCATGCGCCGCCAGCCGCTGTTTTTTTGCAGCAGGCCAGGAATAATCAGCGCAAGGCTGATGGAGTAGGCAACAAGGGCGATCAGTGCGAAAACAGGCATATAGGTGTCGACAGTTGTCTTAATAAGAAAGAGAAGCAGTATAACGTTACGTGACGCCTGCTCCAACCGTTGCATAACAACAAAGCCGCCTTCATGTTATACTCCGGCAAAATTCTGTGTATGTGTCGCATGAGCGACCCAACGTTTCTACCCCAGGCGAGAGACAATGTTTGATAATTTAACCGATCGTTTGTCGCGCACGCTGCGCAACATCAGCGGCCGCGGACGCCTTACCGAAGAGAATATTAAAGAGACGCTGCGCGAAGTCCGCATGGCGCTGCTCGAAGCCGACGTGGCGCTGCCGGTCGTGCGTGAATTCATCAACCGTGTGAAAGAGAAAGCGGTTGGCCATGAAGTTAACAAGAGCCTGACCCCGGGGCAGGAGTTCGTCAAAATCGTTCGTAATGAACTGGTTTCGGCGATGGGCGAAGAGAACCAGGTGCTGAACCTGGCGGCTCAGCCACCTGCGGTCGTGCTGATGGCGGGCCTGCAGGGTGCAGGTAAAACCACCAGCGTTGGTAAGCTGGGTAAATTCTTGCGCGAGAAGCACAAGAAGAAAGTGCTGGTTGTTTCTGCGGACGTCTATCGCCCGGCGGCGATCAAGCAGCTCGAAACCCTGGCCGAGCAGGTTGGCGTGGATTTCTTCCCGTCCGACGTTGCCCAGAAGCCAGTCGATATCGTTAACGCGGCGCTGAAAGAAGCGAAGCTGAAATTCTACGACGTGCTGCTGGTGGATACCGCCGGTCGTCTGCACGTTGACGAAGCGATGATGGACGAGATCAAGCAGGTGCATGCCTCTATCAATCCGGTAGAGACCCTGTTTGTTGTTGACGCCATGACCGGTCAGGATGCGGCCAATACCGCCAAAGCGTTTAACGAAGCGCTGCCGTTAACCGGCGTGGTACTGACCAAAGTGGACGGTGACGCCCGCGGTGGTGCGGCGCTCTCTATCCGTCATATCACCGGTAAGCCGATTAAGTTCCTCGGCGTGGGTGAGAAAACCGAAGCGCTGGAGCCGTTCCATCCGGATCGTATCGCCTCGCGTATCCTCGGCATGGGTGATGTCCTGTCCCTGATCGAAGATATCGAAAGCAAAGTTGACCGCGCTCAGGCTGAGAAGCTGGCGAATAAACTGAAGAAAGGCGATGGCTTCGACCTGACCGACTTCCTTGAGCAGCTGCGCCAGATGAAAAACATGGGCGGCATGGCAAGCCTGATGGGCAAACTGCCGGGCATGGGCCAGATCCCGGACAACGTTAAATCGCAGATGGATGACAAGGTGCTGGTACGTATGGAGGCGATTATCAATTCGATGACGCTGAAAGAACGTGCGAAGCCAGAAATCATCAAAGGTTCGCGTAAACGTCGTATCGCAGCCGGCTGCGGTATGCAGGTGCAGGACGTAAACCGTCTTCTGAAACAGTTCGACGACATGCAGCGCATGATGAAGAAGATGAAGAAGGGCGGTATGGCGAAGATGATGCGCGGGATGAAGGGGATGATGCCCCCAGGATTCCCAGGCCGCTAAAACAAGGGATATAAGGCTATCTTGTTTGCCATTTTAGCTCCGGGGTGTGCTCGAAATGCTCACGTACTACGTGTACGCTCCGCTTTCTGCGCGCACGCCGAAACTAAACTGGCTGCACCGATATACGCCTTATAACCCTTGTTTGGCATATGTGAAGCATATGCTGATTGCATTTTCCCCAGAAATCAGTAAAATTTTCGGGCTTTTAATATGACACCCGGGCTCCGTTCCTCGATGGGGCCCGGTTGTTTTATTCACACAAGAGGATGTTATGGTAACTATTCGTTTAGCACGTCACGGCGCTAAAAAGCGTCCGTTCTACCAGGTTGTTGTTACTGACAGCCGTAATGCACGCAACGGTCGCTTCATCGAGCGCGTTGGTTTCTTCAACCCACTGGCCGCTGGCGCAGAAGAAGAAACCCGTCTGGATCTGGATCGTATCGCTCACTGGGTTGGCCAGGGCGCTACTGTTTCCGATCGCGTTGCTACGCTGATCAAAGCAGCAAACAAAGCAGCTTAATCTGTCACGGTGGTCATGATGAGCAATAAAGCACCTGTTGAACCGATTGTATTGGGCAAAATGGGTTCTTGCTACGGTATCCGTGGTTGGCTCAGAGTGTTTTCCTCCACTGAAGACGCTGATAGCATTTTTAATTACCAGCCCTGGTTTATCCAGAAAGCCGGTAAGTGGGTCGAAGTCGAGCTGGAAAGCTGGCGTCACCACAATCAGGACATCATCATCAAGCTGAAAGGCGTAGATGATCGTGATGCCGCGAATGCACTGACTAATTGTGAAATTGTCGTGGATTCGTCGCAGTTGCCACAGCTGGAAGAGGGCGACTATTACTGGAAAGACCTTATGGGTTGCCAGGTGGTCACTACCGAAGGCTACAGCCTGGGGAAAGTCATCGATATGATGGAAACCGGGTCAAATGACGTTCTCGTTATTAAGGCAAACCTGAAAGATGCATTTGGCATCAAGGAGCGGTTGGTTCCGTTCCTCGATGGACAGGTTATCAAGAAAGTCGATCTCGCTACTCAAACGATTGAAGTAGATTGGGATCCTGGTTTTTAAATTCTCCTGAAAACGGTAAAAGACGGCGCTATGTGGATTGGCATAATCAGCCTGTTTCCTGAAATGTTCCGCGCGATTACCGATTACGGGGTAACTGGCCGGGCAGTAAAAAATGGCCTGCTGAGCATCGAAAGCTGGAGTCCTCGTGATTTCACGCATGACCGGCACCGTACCGTGGACGATCGTCCTTACGGCGGCGGACCGGGGATGCTCATGATGGTTCAACCTTTACGGGATGCCATCGCAGCAGCTAAAGCCGCGGCAGGTGAAGGCGCGAAGGTGATTTATCTGTCACCTCAGGGACGCAAGCTTGATCAAGCGGGCGTGAGCGAACTGGCGACGAATCAAAAGCTGATTCTGGTCTGTGGGCGCTACGAAGGTGTAGATGAGCGCGTAATTCAAACCGAGATTGACGAAGAATGGTCTATCGGCGATTACGTTCTCAGCGGTGGTGAGTTACCGGCAATGACGCTGATTGACTCCGTGGCCCGGTTTGTTCCGGGTGTACTGGGACATGAAGCATCAGCAACGGAAGATTCTTTTGCTGACGGGTTGCTGGATTGCCCCCACTATACTCGTCCTGAAGTGTTAGAAGGGATGGAGGTTCCGGCAGTATTACTGTCTGGAAACCATGCCGAGATACGTCGCTGGCGCCTGAAGCAGTCGCTGGGCCGAACCTGGCTTAGAAGACCTGAACTTCTGGAAAACCTGGCTCTGACTGAAGAGCAAGCAAAGTTGCTGGCCGAGTTCAAAAGAGAACACGCGCACCAGCAGCATGAACATGATGGGAATGCGTAATACGCTCCCGAATATCAGTTTACCCAGGATAAGAGATTAAATTATGAGCAACATTATTAAGCAACTTGAACAAGAGCAGATGAAGCAGGACGTACCTTCCTTCCGTCCGGGTGATACCGTGGAAGTGAAAGTATGGGTTGTTGAAGGTTCCAAAAAACGTCTGCAGGCATTCGAGGGCGTGGTTATCGCTATTCGTAACCGCGGTCTGCACTCTGCATTCACTGTTCGCAAAATTTCCAACGGCGAAGGCGTTGAGCGTGTCTTCCAGACTCACTCTCCGGTAGTTGACAGCATTGCTGTTAAACGTCGTGGTGCTGTACGTAAAGCTAAACTGTACTACCTGCGTGAGCGTACTGGTAAGTCTGCTCGTATTAAAGAGCGTCTGAACTAAGATTCGCTTAAGCGACATCCTGTTAAAAAGGGCTGACCGAAAGGTTGGCCCTTTTTTTATCTCATCCTCTCTCTTGCATTAACCCTTTCGACATAAATCGTTTACAATACCCGCGTTTTACTGGAGGGATAATGACGTTAAATCGGCAGCTGAAAAGATGGCAACGCGCAGCGGCATGGTCCGCGCTGTTTGCGATCCTGCTGATCGTTGTCGCGCCGTTAATTTCAGTATCGCTCAATAAAGATCCCATGAGCGCCATGCCGGGGATGCACCATGAAATGAGCATGGCAGAGCATCATGCGATGCCCTATGACATGCCTCACGACATGTCTCACAACACACCAGAAAGCCTGCCTATCGATCACGCTGAAGCCTGTGGCTACTGCGTGCTCCTGGCGCATGTTCCAGGGCTACTCCTGGCGCTGGTTGTGCTGCTTGCCGGAATGTTGTTAAGACAGCGGGTCACCCCAGTGCGGCCGGTTGTTAAACACTGGTACTTCTTCCCCTGGCTTTACCCTGATACGCGTGCACCGCCGCGCCGGTCTGCTTTTTCCCTTTAAAAATACAATCGATAACTTTTTGCCTTAAAAGGAAAAGTATGACTACCTGCACTCCGCGCGCGGCATGGGGCAACCTATTACGTCGCTTACACTTTTACGTTGGTCTGTTTGTCGGGCCCTTTATCTTTATTGCCGCGCTCTCCGGCACGCTGTATGTCGCCACCCCACAGCTGGAAGAGGCGCTTTATCACCATGCCCTGCATACCGATTCACAGGGGCCTGCGCGGCCGCTGGCAGAGCAAATTGCTGCAGCAGACAAAGTGACGGGCGGCGAGTTGCGTCTGCATGCTGTACGTCCGGGTTTGGTTGCGGGTGAAACTACCCGGGTCATGTATGCCGACCCTGAACTGTCTGCCTCTGAAAACCGGGCGATTTTTATCGATCCCGTGAGCCTCGCCGTTCGGGGCGACATGACCGTTTACGGTACCAGTGGGATCCTGCCACTGCGCCAGAAAATTGATTACCTGCATCGCTCGCTGCTGCTGGGAGATGTTGGCCGCCTGTATAGCGAGCTGGCCGCCTCATGGATGTGGATTGCTGCCCTTGGCGGAATCGCATTGTGGTTTATCACCCGGCCGAAACGTCGCATTAATAATCGTTTCCAGAATCGTCGTCGGCTACATGTCACTCTCGGCTGGACGTTGCTGGTGGGTATGCTGCTCTTTTCTGCTACCGGACTTACCTGGTCACAGTGGGCAGGCGGCAACGTAGATAAACTGCGAGCGCAGATGGGATGGATGACGCCACAGGTGAATACGCAATTGCAGGGGCCGGCGATGGCTGCCGATCCGCATGCTGAACATCATGGGCATGGAATGAGCATGCCGATGCCTGCGGTTAAACCGGATTTGACGCTATTCGACGGTGTGCTGCATGTGGCTAAAGCGGCAGGTATTGATGCGTCTCGCCTTGAAATTCGACCGGCTAAAAGCGACACCCAGGCCTGGACGGTGACGGAAATCGATCGTGGCTGGCCAACTCAGGTGGATGCCGTGGCGGTGGATCCGCACACTCTTAGAGTACTCGACCATGCTCGTTTCGCCGATTATCCGCTAATGGCAAAGTTAACTCGCTGGGGGGTGGATCTGCATATGGGCGTGCTGTTTGGCTTGCCGAATCAGTTGCTCCTCATCGCCTTTGGCGTTGGTCTGTGCGTGATGATTGTCTGGGGTTATCGCATGTGGTGGATGCGCAGGCCGGCACATAATGTGATGAATCCGGCCCAGATGCTCTTTCAGAGCTGGAAAGATTTACCGATCTGGGGGCGTATGGTCACGCTGTTGATTAGCGTGCTGCTGGGGTTGATGATGCCAGTGATGGGATGCAGTCTGGTGCTGTTTGTCATGATTGACTGGCTGCGCTGGCGCAAAGCCACCGCGCTTTCACTGGCAGAATCGATGAAATAAAGCCTCAGGGCGTGCTGATAACGACCGCGACGCGGCGGTTTTCGGCACGTCCCTGGGCTGTTTTGTTATCTGCCACCGGGAATTTCTTGCCTAACCCGTTAGTGGTGAAATTGTTGCGAGAAACCTGGGCACCCTGTGCCCACGCATCCGCGACCACATTTGCCCGTTTCAACGAAAGACTTTCGTTGTAACTATCCTCACCGTAGTTATCCGTATGACCATCCATGCGCGCATGGGTCAGCCCGGTTGCGGCAAGACGCGATGCCATGGTTTTGATCTGCTGCTCGCTTTCGGGGCGTAGCTGATATTCGTTTTTGCCGAACAGGATCTTTGCCGACAGCCCAAGTGACCAGTCGCCATTCTCTTCACTAAAGCCGTATGACTTCATAGCGGAAATCTGCTCCGGCGTAAATTTCCCCTGCGGTGCCTGACATCCGGTAAGCATTGCTGAAGCTAATACTAGCGGTGCGATATAACGCCTGAACATAGTGTCATCCTTTTTACGATATTGTTTTTGCGCGCCGGTGTTTTACCCGGTACATATTTCTGTCGGCCTGCTCCAGTAAATGTTCAACCGAACTGTGTTCCCACGTTAGAGCAGAGCCAATACTCAAAGACATTGTTGTTGTGTTGCCGTTATGCAGATCAAATGGAGGAGTAAACCGTTGCGCAATGTCGGCGCAGAGATCCTGAACTTCGTATTCCGAGTGGATGTCGTACAGGATCACCGCAAATTCATCACCGCCCAGGCGGAAGGACTGATGGCGATTGCTGCTAAACTCCACCAGACGGCGGGCCACTTCTATCAATACACAATCCCCGGCCGCATGCCCCCAGGTATCGTTAATCCGTTTGAAATCGTCGCCATCCAGAAAGAGCAGGGCAGAGCGGGTGCTTGCGGCGGCGTCATTCATCAGCGAATGGATGCTGGTACGAAACGCTGCGCGGTTGGCAAGCCCGGTAAGGGGATCGTGCATCGCTGTGCGAAGTAATTGCGCATTCTTTGCCTGCAACTTCAACTGCCACTCTTCCATCTCATCCAGTAGGCTATTGAAATCCTGACCGAAGCGATGAAATTCGTCGATGCGCTCCTGCTGCACGCGACGAGAGAAATTACGGTTCGAGCGCACATCATGCACCACATCGGTAATGTTCTGTAGCGCATCTACCACACCGTTATGCAGGCGGCGGGTGATGGTTAACGCGATAAACGAGGCGAAGAGAATACAGCCGGTGAGCACGGCAAAAGAGGTCCACAGGAAATGGCCGATCAGGCTATCGCGTGCGGTAAGACGTAATTCGCCAATGGTCTGGCCGTTATGCTGAACGGGCTGAGAGACCGGCAGCGGGAAGAGCCAGCGGCTGACCAGGGCGCCCAGTTTGTCAGTATTTTCATTTGGTCCCATTGACCAGGCAGCAAAGCGCTTGTTGTGATGGTCTACCACCACGGCGGCGGAAAATTGTCCCTGCTTACCCAGGGTCGCGAGCGTTTCGTTGGCGGCGGTGGCATCGTTGAATACCATCGCGGCCTCCAGGCTGCGGCTCATTGTGGCCCCGGTTAAAGCCAGATTTTTTTGTGCATACTGTTTCAGCGTGACCACAGAAGCAATGCTAAGGAGTAGCCAGACCAGGGTCATGGTAATGACGACGCTAATTAGGCTGATACGGCGTAACGTACGTTTAAACGTTGGACGTGGAGTCGAATAATTTTCCTTATTCATGCTTTGGATTCCGTGCAAGCATTAATACATCCGGATTAACTCTGACGCCGCTGCGAGAAAGTGCATCCAGATTGACGGCGAACCGCACCCGGGCGCTGTCAAATATCAAACAGAACGCACTGCCAATTTGGCATTGTGAGTTTTGTTCGGAGATTAATAATAAGGGGCGGGAATGAAAGGCGTTGATTAATTCTTGCTGGGATTCCGGTGATTCGTTGCCAAAATAGAGGGCATTGCAGCCAGCTCCCAGTGCTTCCTGGGCGTTGTGGACAATAATCGGTATGTAAGAAAGAGGTACGTTATCACTCCCGCTCAGCACTTGCGTAAAACGGGAGGTGGAAAAGATACAGAGCGTGGGCTGGCTTTGCAGCCCAGGCCAGCGGGTATAACTGACGATGCCAGAGACAATCGCGCGGACCGACGTTTCGGTCTGAGTCCAGGTAGCACTGGCTGCAAATCCGAACGGAATAAACAGAAACAGTGCCGCTGCGACCCAGCGCCAGGAGATAGTTAATGAGTGTCTCACCAGATTCTGCTACCCCGCCCAGGGATTATATGTTCTGAAAATTCTCAGAAAGAATATCATCGTTTATCTGGTCAGTCATTACGGCCCTAAATCTCTTTAGGGACTTAAGTAAAATCTAAGCATTCTATTCTGGGCGAAAGTCATAATTAATTCAGACGACTCGATTGCGTCCCTTCATCCATACCTTGCTGCCAGGCTTGTCGAAGTTCCTTATTGTTTTCTACGGTATCACAGCTGGCCGGGAATATTTTTCCCGACATACCCCAGGCAAATAAAAGGTCTTCCCGACATATTTTCTCTTGCCCTGCCTTATAGCCCTTTAGATAGCGACTCCGATCGACTTCGGGATCGTGATAGGTATCGGCCAGCGTTTCGTTGGATTTGATCGCCGCACCGCTCAGCGCATCTTCTTTTCCGGCATCGAACCAGTCGGTGCCCGTCCAGTCAGGTTGATGGGTATAGGGATCGACCTGACAGGCAGCCAGCAGCAGGCAAAGCAGTGAAATCGCAATCGGGCGCATTGATGTTCTCCGTTTTATTTCAGCATAGCCTGGCGAATAGGAATATGGACTGTAATTTATTCTTTACGAATTTGTGGGCTGTTTTTTCATTAAAATAGCCTTTCGTAAACTTTTATGTACGTATTTTGGATTGAAATCTTTACTTGTTATGGTATGGTTAGGTCTCCTCACTGAGGAAAACAACTATCGCAAACGAGCTTCCAGGATCGCCATCATGCAAAAAGACGCGCTGAACAACGTACATATTTCCGATGAACATGTTTTGATCACCCCGGATCAACTGAAAGCGGAATTCCCGCTGAGCATCGAGCAGGAAGCGCAAGTCGCGCACTCCCGCCAGACCATCTCTAACATCATTGCTGGCCGTGACCCGCGCCTGCTGGTGGTGTGCGGTCCATGCTCTATTCACGATCCTGAAACTGCCATTGAATATGCTCACCGATTTAAAGCCCTTGCCGCAGAGGTCAGCGATAGCCTCTATCTGGTGATGCGCGTCTATTTTGAAAAACCCCGTACCACCGTTGGCTGGAAGGGGCTGATTAACGATCCTCATATGGATGGCTCGTTTGATGTGGAAGCAGGCCTGAAGATTGCGCGTAATCTTCTGGTGGAGCTGGTCAGTATGGGGCTGCCACTGGCGACCGAAGCACTGGATCCGAACAGCCCGCAATACCTTGGGGACCTGTTCAGCTGGTCAGCCATTGGCGCGCGTACCACTGAATCACAAACTCACCGTGAAATGGCCTCTGGCCTTTCAATGCCGGTTGGATTTAAAAATGGTACCGACGGAAGCCTGGCTACGGCGATTAACGCCATGCGTGCCGCCGCGATGCCTCACCGTTTTGTGGGCATCAACCAGGCCGGGCAGGTGTGCCTGCTGCAGACCCAGGGTAACCCGGACGGGCATGTGATTTTGCGCGGTGGCAAAGCGCCTAATTACAGCCCGGCGGACGTCGCGCAGTGTGAAAAAGAGATGGAACAGGCGGGACTGCGCCCGGCGCTGATGGTAGATTGCAGTCATGGTAATTCAAACAAAGATTACCGCCGTCAGCCAGCGGTGGCCGAATCGGTGGTAGCGCAGATTAAAGATGGCAACCGCTCAATCATTGGTTTGATGATCGAGAGCAATATCCATGAAGGAAATCAGTCATCTGAACAGCCTCGCAGCGCCATGAAACACGGTGTTTCCGTGACCGATGCCTGCATTAGCTGGGAAACCACCGATGCGCTGCTGCGTGAGATCCACAAAGATTTAAATGGCCAGCTGGCGAAGCGTCTGGCTTAAGAGGGTAGTTATGGTTGCTGAATTGACCGCGTTACGCGATCAAATTGATGAGGTGGACAAGGCGCTGCTGGATTTGCTGGCGCGCCGGATGTCGCTGGTTGCCGAAGTGGGCGAGGTTAAAAGTCATTACGGCCTGCCGATTTATGTACCTGAACGTGAAGCCTCCATGCTGGCATCCCGTCGAAAAGAGGCTGAGGCGCTGGGCGTCTCACCGGACTTAATTGAAGATGTCTTACGCCGTGTAATGCGTGAATCTTACTCCAGCGAAAACGATAAGGGTTTTAAAACCCTGTGTCCTTCGCTGCGCCCGGTAGTCATTGTTGGCGGTGGCGGCCAGATGGGGCGTCTGTTTGAAAAGATGCTTACCCTTTCTGGCTACCAGGTGCGTATTCTGGAAAAAGAGGACTGGGCACAGGCCGAAGCAATGGTATCGGACGCCGGTATGGTTATTGTCAGCGTGCCAATTCACGTGACGGAAGAGATCATTGCTAAACTGCCTCCATTACCCAAAGACTGTATTCTGATCGATCTGGCGTCCGTGAAAAATGGTCCGCTGCAGGCGATGCTGGCTGCCCATCAGGGGCCGGTGCTAGGTCTGCACCCGATGTTCGGCCCGGACAGCGGCAGTCTGGCGAAGCAGGTGGTGGTCTATTGTGATGGCCGCCAGCCGGAGGCGTATCAGTGGTTCCTGGAGCAAATACAGGTCTGGGGCGCGCGTTTGCACCGCATCAGCGCAGTTGAGCATGACCAGAATATGGCATTCATTCAGGCGCTGCGCCACTTTGCCACCTTTGCCTATGGCCTTCACCTGGCGGAAGAGAACGTACAGCTTGAGCAACTGCTGTCGTTGTCTTCACCCATCTACCGTCTGGAACTGGCTATGGTCGGGCGTCTGTTCGCCCAGGATCCGCAGCTTTATGCCGACATTATTATGTCGTCAACGAACAACCTGGCGCTGATCAAACGTTATTACCAACGCTTTGGCGAGGCCATAACGCTGCTGGAGCAGGGTGATAAACAGGCCTTTATCGACAGTTTCCGCAAGGTTGAACACTGGTTTGGCGATTACGCTCAGCGCTTCCAGAGTGAGAGCCGGATACTGTTACGACAGGCAAATGACAGTCGTCAGTAATCCAGTGATGTATATACTAAAAGCCAGCAACGCTGGCTTTTTTCATTATGGGGAACGGTTATGGCTGAATTACAGCGCCTGTTTAACTACACCGGGCACTTACCGGAATGTCCAACCTGGAGCGAGGAAGAACAGGCTCTCTACTGGGCAGATATTCTTGAGGGCGAGATCCACCGTTATCATCCGGTCAACGGTGAACATTCTGTACTGGCTTTTCACGAAGAGGTGGGCTGTTTCGCGCTGCGTGAGCGGGGCGGATTTATTGTCGCCATGCGTAATGCCATCTGGCTAACGGATAAAAACGGCACCCTGCAGCGTAAAGTCTGTGATAACCCCTCTAACCCGCAGCTTGCCCGTTTCAACGATGGCGGAACTGACCCTCTCGGACGTTTCTACGCGGGTACGTTCTGGGCGCCGGGGGATTATAACGGGGCTATGCTGATGCGTATTGATAACGATCTTACGCCCAGGGTTATCCAGTGTGATATCCAGGGACATAATGGGGTGGCTTTCAGCCCGGATAGCAAGTGGATGTATACCTCAGATACGCCAAATGCGGTGATTTATCGCACTCCGCTCGATGAACAGGCCGAGCCCGGCCAACGTGAAGTGTTCTGTCAATTCGTAGAGGGCGAAGGCATTCCGGATGGCGCGGCCATGGATGTGGAAGGGTGTTACTGGAGCGCCATGTATGATGGCTGGCGTATCGCCCGGTTTTCACCCATGGGCGAGCAGCTCGAGGAATATAAACTGCCGGTACGTTGCCCCACCATGGTCTGCTTTGGCGGTGCGGATATGAAAACGCTCTTTATTACCACCACGCGTGAAAACATGAGCGCGGAAGAAGTGAAGCAATACCCTTTATCCGGCGCAATCTTCACCCTGCCAGTGAATGTGGCAGGGGTGAAGAAAAGCCTCTTTATCGAGCGTTAAACAGGATCGACGGGCACGACATTTTCGCCAGGATAGCAGCCCAGCACTTTCATTGAGCGGGTGATATCACTTAGCTCACGCAGGGCACTCTGCATGGATGCAGATTCAAGGTTGGCCTGGATATCAAGGTAAAACATCTCTTCCCACGGGTTGCCATTAATGGGACGGGACTCCAGTTTGGTCATGATCAGGTTGTGGTTGCGTAATACCAACAGCGCTTCAACCAGCGCGCCCGCCTGCTGTCCTGTCGCCATCAACAGCGTGGTTTTGGCTGGAACCTGGTCAGAGACATTAATTGCTTTACGTGCCAGCACAATAAAACGGGTGATATTTTGCGTCTGGTTTGCCAGGTTACGTTCCAGCACCTGTAAATGATACAGCGCACCACCGGCTTCGCTGCCCAGT
This sequence comes from Leclercia sp. UBA5958, assembly GCF_002430365.1. Lineage (NCBI taxonomy): Bacteria > Pseudomonadati > Pseudomonadota > Gammaproteobacteria > Enterobacterales > Enterobacteriaceae > Leclercia > Leclercia sp. UBA5958. Next base: position 619,255 of record NZ_DJCE01000004.1, read on the forward strand.
GCCGCCACGGTAGGGGAGTTAGCCTGAGCAACTTTCTCCATCGCAGCGGAGGTGCTCTCGGTGTACTCAATTTTCCAGTCCGGATAGCGATTCAAAAACTGGCTGCATTGCTGGAAAGGTTGCGGGTGGCTGTAAACGGTCTTGATTTGGCTCAGGTCCGTCGAGCCGGAGACCAGCACGCAGTGGTCAATGGGGATGGTCAGTTCGCCAACCAGCGACAGGCTGGTGTGTTGCAGCAGGTCATAAACCTCGTTGATTGCCCCGGAGCTGGTGTTCTCAATTGGCACCACAGCGTAATCGGCCTGGCCGGTCTCTACCTGGTTAAAGATATCGGCAAACTTCGCGCATCCGCTCTCAATAAACTCGTCGAAATGACGAGCAGCATACTGGCGTGCCGCCAGGTGCGAGTAAGATCCTTTCGGGCCAAGGAAAGCAATACGGGCAGAGTGGGGATTGGTTTTATTCAGATGTTGCTGGAGCAGAGCTTGTTGGGTAAGCACCGAGTCTTCGATGATCAGCTGGAACAGGCGGGTAATATAATGCGCATCCAGATGATGAGCTTTACCCAGCTGAATTAACCGCTCCATCAGGTCGCGTTCGCGGTCAATGTCACGTACCGGACGATGAGTGGCGAGCTTGGCTTTACCCACTTCAACCGCCAGGGTACGGCGTTCAGCCAGCAGTGAAAGCAATCTCTCATCCAGTGCGCTGATCTTATCGCGCAGTTCCAGTAACGGGTTTTCCTGTGTCATCGCTTTGCCTTAATCATATTATCGTTATCAATAAAAAAGGCCCCCCGGTGTGGGAGGCCTTGTTGTTCGTCTTCACATTCTTTATCACACGACGAAACGCCTCCCAATCAGGGGAAGGTAAAAAAGAATGCGAAGAAAAACGGTTTAAGCATCAGGGAAGATTCCTTGTAAAGACAGACTTAAAGTACCTGTACTGTTTTCACCCTGTCAATAAAAAACGCGCCCGAAGGCGCGTTGGCGATAGACTCAATGTAAAGGATTACTCATCTTCAACTTCTTCAGCGAAGCTGGCGTCTTTCACCGATGTTGTGGCGCGACGGGCTTCACCTTTGTGTTGCACTTTATTGAGCTGCCGTTCCAGCTTGTTGATCAAATCGTTAATAGCGGTGTACATATCCTCGTGTTTTGCGCTGGCGACCAGATGGCCGTTAGGAGTATTGATAGTTGCATCAGCGATGAAGCCCTGCGGCTCCTTGGACAGAATGATATGTGGATTAATCAGGTGTGTTTGCCATTTATCCAGTTTGGCGAGACGGTCTGCGACGTGCTGGCGGATTGCCGGAGTAATTTCCATTTGTTTACTGGTAATGTTCATTGTCATAAATTTTACCTCTTGTCTTTCCGTCTTGGTGATTCCAGCATACCGTCTCTAATGTCAAAATGTGTGATGTAAGTCACGTTATTTTGTCACTTTTTGTCAGTTCATTCTTTTTGTGAGCCAGGACAGGAAGACGTAAGTTTAACCTTGTCGAAGAGCTGATTAGGGGTCATAGTTGACTAGATTGGTAGCGGCTAAACCGCTTCAGCGAAATCACTAAACGCATAAAAAAACGGCAGCCCGAGGGCTGCCGTTTCTCTTGAGAGCGATAAATCAGGTGTTGCTGCTGTTGGCAGCAATGATTTTTGCCACTTTCTCAGCCTGGGCATTCATCTGCAGCTGGCGATAGGCGTTTTCCATCAGCTTCAGGCCATTACGCGTAGCCTGCGTATCCGGATAATCACGCAGCATTCCTTCAACGCGGTTCACCACGGCGACCCACGCGCCACGACGCGTATAGTATTCGGCAACGGAGTACTCGTATTTAGCCAGACGATCTTTCAGGAATACCAGACGTTTGCCGGCATCGGTCACGTACTGGCTGTTCGGATAACCACGAACCAGCTTGGAGAAATCGTTGAACGCATCGCGAGCGTGCTGCGGGTCGCGGTCAGAGCGATCCACGCCGAAGAAGCCTTGCAGCGCACTGTCATCCAGCGCCATGTTAGTCAGGCCGCGCATATACATCACGTAATCGATGTTAGGATGAGTCGGGTTCAGACGGATGAAACGATCGATAGTCGCCTGAGCCAGCGGGAGATCGGCGTTTTTATAGTAGGCGTAGATGAGATCCAGCTGCACTTGCTGCGAATACGGACCAAATGGATAGCGATTATCCAACGCTTCCAGTTGCGTTATCGCCTGTTTCCAGTTACCGTCCTGCAGCTTTTGCTGAGCAGTCGCATAGATTTCATTCGGCGGATTGTCAGGGACCTGTTCATTTGAACCGGAGCAGCCCACCAAAGCCAGGCTCAACGTGGCCGCTGCCACCAGATATTTCATGCGCGTCATGACGTTTTGACTTTCCTCAAATGTTTGTCCGGGAGAATCTCTTTCCTGCTCCCGATTAAGACCAGCTACAATAGCACACTATATTAAACGGCAAAGCCGTAAAACCCAACGTTAAACGAAGAAGCAGTCCATGGCACAACGAGTAGAACTCACCGCAACAGTCTCCGAAAATCAGCTCGGTCAACGCTTAGATCAAGCTTTGGCCGAAATGTTCCCTGATTATTCGCGTTCACGCATAAAAGAATGGATCCTTGACCAGCGCGTGCTGGTAAATGGCAAAGTCTGGGACAAGCCGAAAGAGAAAGTGTTAGGCGGGGAGGTTGTCGCCATTGATGTTGAGATCGAAGAAGAAGTTCGCTTTGAGCCTCAAGATATCCCGCTGAATATCGTCTACGAAGATGATGACATCCTCGTTATTAATAAGCCGCGCGACCTGGTTGTCCACCCAGGAGCAGGTAATCCTGACGGGACGGTGCTGAATGCACTCCTGCACTATTATCCGCCCATTGCTGATGTGCCGCGTGCGGGCATTGTTCACCGTCTGGATAAAGACACCACCGGCCTGATGGTGGTAGCGAAAACTATTCCGGCGCAGACGCGCCTGGTAGAGTCCCTGCAGCTGCGTGAAATCACCCGTGAATATGAAGCCGTTGCAATCGGACATATGACCGCCGGGGGCACGGTGGAGCAGCCGATCAGCCGCCACCCGACCAAACGAACGCATATGTCAGTGCATCCGATGGGTAAACCTGCGGTGACGCACTATCGCATCATGGAGCATTTCCGTATCCACACGCGCTTGCGCCTGCGTCTGGAAACCGGGCGTACGCACCAGATCCGTGTGCATATGTCGCATATCACTCACCCGCTGGTGGGCGATCAGCTGTACGGTGGCCGTCCGCGTCCGCCGAAAGGTGCGTCGGAGGCGTTCATCGCCGAACTGCGTAAATTTGACCGCCAGGCGCTGCATGCGACCATGCTGCGTCTGTACCACCCGATCTCCGGTATTGAGATGGAGTGGCATGCGCCTATTCCGCAGGATATGGTGGACCTTATCGACGCCATGCGCGCCGATTTCGAAGAACATAAGGACGATGTGGACTGGTTATGACTAAAGTGATTATCCCGCAATGGCCACTGCCTGAAGGTGTGGCCGCCTGTAGTTCTACGCGTATTGGCGGCGTCAGCGAAGGGGATTGGCACTCACTGAACCTCGGGGCGCACTGCGGTGATAATCCAGAACATGTCGAAGAGAACCGCCGCCGTATGTTTACGGCTGGCCGGTTGCCGTCCAAACCGGTCTGGCTTGAACAGGTTCATGGCACGCAGGTGCTCAAACTCACTGGCGAACCTTACGTTTCAAAACGTGCTGACGCTTCCTGGAGCAATACGCCGGGTACCGTTTGTGCCGTGATGACCGCCGACTGTTTACCTGTGCTTTTCTGTAATCGCGCGGGTACGGAAGTGGGGGCTGCCCATGCAGGCTGGCGAGGCCTGTGTGCCGGCGTGCTGGAAGAGACCATCACCTGTTTTAACGATACACCAGATAACATCCTCGCCTGGCTTGGGCCCGCAATCGGCCCTCAGGCCTTTGAAGTAGGCCCCGAAGTACGAGAGGCCTTTATGCACGCCGACCCGCAGGCGGCCAGTGCATTCACGCCAGTCGGTGAGAAGTATATGGCCGATATTTACCAGCTTGCGCGTCAGCGCTTAGCCGCGCTGGGTGTGACGCAAATTTACGGCGGCGATCGGTGCACCTTCACAGAACGGGACGAATTCTTCTCATATCGTCGCGACAAGACCACCGGTCGTATGGCAAGTTTCATTTGGCTGATATAACCTATAGAATCAAGACGATCCGGTACGTGTAGTTTTCTTTTCGCATAATTCAGGTCATTCACCTTGAATAATTGAGGGATGACCTCATTTAATCTCCAGTAGCAAATTTGACCTGTTATGGGAGGAGTTATGCGTCTGGATCGTCTTACTAATAAATTCCAGCTTGCTCTCGCTGATGCCCAGTCACTCGCACTGGGGCACGACAACCAATTTATTGAACCTCTTCATTTAATGAGCGCCTTGCTGAATCAGGAAGGGGGATCAGTACGTCCTTTATTAACCTCTGCTGGCGTCAACGTCGGGCAGCTTCGTACGGCCATCGATCAGGCGTTAAGCCGTCTACCGCAGGTAGAAGGTACCGGCGGCGATGTGCAGCCATCTCAGGATCTGGTGCGGGCGCTGAACCTGTGCGACAAACTGGCGCAGAAGCGTGGGGATAATTTTATTTCGTCGGAACTCTTTGTTCTGGCAGTGCTTGATTCACGTGGCACGCTGACCGACCTGCTGAAATCTGCCGGAGCGACAACTGCTAATGTGACTCAGGCGATCGATCAAATGCGTGGAGGTGAAGGCGTGAACGATCAGGGAGCCGAAGACCAACGTCAGGCGTTGAAAAAATTTACTGTCGATCTGACCGAGCGTGCTGAGCAAGGCAAACTTGACCCGGTGATTGGCCGTGACGAAGAGATACGTCGTACTATCCAGGTACTGCAACGCCGTACTAAAAATAACCCGGTACTCATCGGTGAACCCGGGGTCGGTAAAACGGCCATCGTTGAGGGGCTGGCTCAGCGTATCGTCAACGGCGAAGTACCGGAAGGGCTGAAAGGCCGCCGCGTACTGGCGCTAGACATGGGCGCGCTGGTGGCCGGGGCAAAATACCGCGGTGAGTTCGAAGAGCGTCTGAAAGGGGTGCTGAACGATCTGGCTAAACAGGAGGGTAATGTCATCCTGTTTATTGACGAATTGCACACTATGGTGGGCGCGGGTAAAGCCGATGGGGCGATGGACGCCGGCAACATGCTGAAACCTGCGCTGGCGCGTGGTGAACTGCACTGCGTAGGGGCCACTACACTCGATGAATATCGTCAATACATAGAAAAAGATGCCGCGCTGGAACGTCGATTCCAGAAGGTGTTTGTTGCAGAACCGACGGTCGAAGACACCATTGCCATTCTGCGTGGTTTAAAAGAACGTTATGAACTGCACCACCATGTGCAGATCACTGACCCGGCGATTGTGGCTGCGGCAACCTTATCGCATCGCTACATTTCCGATCGTCAGCTGCCAGACAAAGCCATCGACCTTATCGATGAAGCCGCTTCCAGCATTCGTATGCAGATTGACTCGAAGCCGGAAGAGCTCGACAGGCTCGATCGCCGCATCATCCAGCTCAAGCTGGAACAGCAGGCGTTGATGAAAGAGTCAGACGACGCCAGTAAGAAACGTCTCGACATGCTCAATGAAGAGCTGGACGACAAAGAGCGTCAGTATTCGGTATTAGAAGAAGAGTGGAAAGCAGAAAAAGCCTCTCTTTCTGGTACTCAGACTATTAAAGCCGAGCTCGAGCAGGCAAAAATTGCGATTGAGCAGGCGCGTCGTGTGGGCGATTTAGCGCGCATGTCTGAACTGCAGTACGGCAAAATACCGGAGCTCGAAAAACAGCTGGAAGCTGCAACCCAGTCTGAAGGCAAAACAATGCGCTTGCTGCGTAACAAAGTGACGGATGCAGAGATTGCGGAAGTGCTGGCGCGTTGGACCGGCATCCCCGTGGCGCGCATGATGGAGAGCGAACGCGAAAAACTGCTGCGCATGGAGCAGGATTTGCACCATCGGGTTATCGGCCAGGATGAAGCGGTTGAGGCGGTGTCGAATGCCATCCGCCGTAGTCGTGCAGGGTTATCCGATCCTAATCGTCCCATCGGTTCGTTCTTGTTCCTGGGGCCAACTGGGGTCGGTAAGACGGAACTTTGTAAAGCGTTGGCGAACTTCATGTTCGATAGTGATGACGCGATGATTCGTATCGACATGTCTGAGTTTATGGAAAAACACTCGGTGTCTCGTCTGGTCGGGGCGCCTCCGGGATATGTCGGCTACGAAGAGGGCGGTTATCTGACCGAAGCGGTACGTCGTCGTCCTTATTCTGTCATCCTGTTGGATGAAGTAGAGAAAGCGCACCCGGATGTGTTTAACATTCTTCTGCAGGTACTGGATGATGGCCGTCTGACCGACGGGCAGGGGCGAACGGTTGATTTCCGTAACACCGTGGTCATTATGACCTCTAACCTGGGTTCCGATTTGATTCAGGAACGTTTTGGTGAACTGGACTATAGCCATATGAAAGATCTGGTTCTGGGTGTCGTCAGCCAAAACTTCCGTCCGGAATTCATTAACCGTATCGACGAAGTCGTAGTATTCCACCCGCTGGGTGAGAAACACATCGCGTCGATTGCCCAGATCCAGTTGCAGCGTCTGTATAAACGACTGGAAGAGCGCGGTTATGAAATTCATATTTCCGACGAAGCGCTGAAGCTGCTGAGTGCAAATGGTTATGATCCTGTTTATGGTGCTCGTCCATTGAAACGAGCAATCCAGCAACAGATAGAAAACCCGCTGGCACAGCAGATTCTTTCCGGGGAGTTGATCCCGGGCAAGGTTATCCGTCTGGAAGCCAACAACGATCGCATTGTGGCAGTGCAGTAAGTCACAAAACAGTAAAAACGAGCCGCTTGCGGCTCGTTTTTGTTTAAAAACCAGGCAATAATGCGTCTCCGATGTATAAATCGACCAAATAGTGAGCGGTTGGTAAATATTTTTAACTTTGTACTTGCGGGTTCGGAATAACTCCCTATAATGCGCCACCACTGACACGGAACAACGGC
>NZ_DJCE01000003.1:0-460 GCF_002430365.1 Leclercia sp. UBA5958
CCTGGCCGATAACTTCACCTGATTTTTTTACGAAAAATACTGGATGAAAAGTATGCAAATTGGCTACGTAAGGGTGTCAACAAATGAGCAAAATACCGATCTACAGCGGCAAGCTCTTGAGCGAGCAGGATGTGAGCAGGTTTTTGAAGAAAAGATGAGCGGAACAGTAGCGAACCGGCCAGCCCTCAAAAAGCTTATGCGAACACTCAATGAGGGAGATACGCTGGTGGTGTGGAAGTTGGATCGACTTGGGCGAAGCATGCGCAACCTTGTACTGTTGGTGGACGAACTGCGGCAGCGTGGCATTCACTTCAAAAGCCTGACCGACAGCATCGACACTTCCAGCCCAATGGGTCGTTTTATTTTCCATATCATGTCAGCACTGGCCGAGATGGAGAGGGAATTGATCGTAGAGCGTACCCGGGCGGGACTGGCAGCGGCTCGTGAGAAAGGGCGCATC
>NZ_DJCE01000003.1:551-89747 GCF_002430365.1 Leclercia sp. UBA5958
GATAATGGGGTTCGTTTCGCCAGCGGGCGACTACATCGAGCGCAGGTTAAACCCTGAGGATCTGCTTACAACGGATCAGAGCCGTATCGTCGAAACGGCAACCGGCTATGCCGTTATTGAGCCGGTGACAAAACTTTCGCAGGGGCAGGTGCTGCTAATTCTTAGTGGTGGATATACCCAGTTTGCCAAACTACAGGGCCGATCGTTAATCACTGACGATGGCGAAGCGATTGAAGGAGAGGCGATGGGGGAAGTAGAGGTGATGGGCAGGGTTACGTATTTCATCAACCGCGCGCTGGAGGACGAGGCGCCCGTTTAGGCGGGGCGGATGGCTGGAAATTGTTGGTATATTAACTTTTATAAAGTGGGTAATACATTGATTCTACGGAATAAAAAATACTCCTGATATACCACGAATAAGCCGTAAGCTATTGAATTATACTTATTTGGGATCGGTCTCGAAAACCGGAGTAGGGGCAACTCTACCGGGGGTTCAAATCCCCCTCTCTCCGCCACATCTTTTCAGGCTGTCGACCTCTTCCTGCGATGCGTACCTTATCACTCTGATCGCGTTAAGTAACATTCCTTTACCGCTTCGTCACGATATCTGTGAGCTAAATCAGGATGTTTCAGCGATGCTATTGTCTTGTTGCGTCGATTCTTAACCCGGCTCGCAGAACTGTTTCAGCCGCGCCTCCTGCTCGGGTCGCAGTCGATAGCGATAGACCGGACGCCCGGTGGCACCGTAGTGAATACGGGTAAAAAGCAGATTAATCTGCGCAAGCCATATCAGATATTTACGGCATGAGACCCGCGAGATTTTGACCGCATTGGCCAGGTCATCGGTTGAAAATTCTATGCCCGGATTGGCATCGATCCACAAACAGAGCGTGCGTAGCGTTTGGGGCGTTAACCCTTTCGGCAGCCGTTTGTTCTCCATAAATTCGGCGGTACTGCCGTGCAGGAGCTTATCCACGTCCGCCTGCTCATAATGCTGATGCGCGTCCATAGCCTGTTTCTTAGCTCGCCAGCCGGTGAGTGCCTCTTCAAAACGCGGAAAATGAAAGGGTTTAATCAGGTAATCGACCACGCCATAGTGCAGCGAGGTCTGAACGGTGGCAGCATCGGATGCCGATGAGATCATAATCACTGCAATTGAACGGCCAGAGGCGCGTATTATCGGTAGCAGATCCAGGCCGCTCTCATGCTGCATATAAACGTCGAGCAGAATAAGATCTATCGGCGAGGTGTTGTCACTGATTATCCTCCTGGCCTGCGTCAGGGTAGAGGCGATACCGCTACAGTGGAATCCTTCGACACGGTTTACATACATCTGGTTCAGGTCGGCCACCATGGCATCGTCATCGACAATCAAAACATTTATCACGCGCTATTCCTTTCACTGTCCCAGGGGATTTGCACAAAAAATTGTGTAAACACGCCTGGCTCTGATTCCACGCTCAATTCGCCCCCCAGCTTTTCAAGTTGCTGACGCGCAAGATACAACCCCACGCCCCGGTGTTCACCTTTGGTCGAGAAGCCTTTATCAAAAATTGCAGAGAGGTTCTGCGCCGGAATGCCCGGCCCGTCGTCACTCACTTCGCCACTCAGTATGCCGTTCTGGTAATGGAGCAGCAGGCTGACTTCTCCCGCCGGCTGCGCTGCCATTGCATCCAGGGCGTTTTCTATCAGGTTACCCAGGACGGTAACCAGGACGGCGGTTTGCTCTTCATTAGGGTTGTCTGGTACCCGGCACTCATCAGCCAGGGTTAAGGTAAAGCCCGCCTCTTTCGCGCGGGTAATTTTGCCCAACAGAAAACCCGCTACCACCGGAGACTGGATAGTCCGCTGAATCGCGCCCACATCGAGCTGATAATTTTGCGCGGTTTGCAGTATGTACGTCTCCAGTTTGTCATAGCGTTTCATATGCAGCAGGCCGAGTATCACATGCAGCTTATTCATAAACTCATGAGAATGGGTACGCAGGGCATCGAGGTAGCTCACCAGACCATCCATACGCTGCATCAGTTGGCTGATTTCGGTCTTATCGCGGAAGGTGGTAATCGCCCCAGCCTGCTGATTATGCGCCCTGATGGGCAAGGTATTGCAGAGTAACAGACGACCGTTGCAGTTGATCTCCTGATCCTCACGCGCCTGTCCGCTGCGGGAGACTTCACGCAGCGTAACCAGTAACGGCGTATTAAGGGGATCGTCGGCAAGAATCTGGCGCGCGGCGAGATTGACCATCGTAATCTGCCCCTGTTGATCGACCGCAATAACCCCTTCACGCAGTGACTGCAACATAGCCTGACGCTGTTCAAAGAGCGCGGAAATCTCCCAGGGCTCAAGGCCAAAGAGTACGCGTTTGAGCATTCTGGCCAACCCCCAGGCAGCCAGCGCACCCAGAAGGGCGCTGAACAATACCAGCCAGATGGCATCCCAGCGGTTACGGCTGATTTGTTGCTCCACTTTTTCCAGCGATATACCTACTGACACCACGCCAATCTGCTGGTGGCTGGCGTTATAAACGGGCGTGAAGACTCGTAGCGCCTCGTCGAGCACGCCGTGGTTGATGGCGACATTCTCTTTTGCCTGCAGGGCTGGGCGCAGGTCCTCCCCGATAAAGGCTTTTCCGAGCAACGAGGGGTTGGGATGCGAATAACGTATTCCGCGCATATCCGTGACGACGGCAAACAACAAATTGTTGCGCTGCATTACCGCCAGGGCGATCGGCTGAATCAGGTTGCTCTGAGGAGGGTGCTCTAACCCTCGCACCACGTCAGGACTGTCGGCCAGCGTCCTCGCCACCGCAAGCGCCGTCTCTTTAACGCCTTCGCGTGTCGCTTTGGTGATCTGCGCAAAGTAGAGAACAAAAATGACCAACAGAATGGAGCCCGTCACGGAGTACACCATCAGAGTCACCAGGGTCGTCAGTTTCATTGGGCGCTTGTGCGGGGTAGTCACGTGGGGCAGATCGCGCATTGAAACTCCGGAAAGGGCAGAAAAGCGCTATTATCGCCGATGCCGCACGATTGTTAAAGCCAGGTTAAGCTGGTGGGGCAGGAAAGAAAAAGCCCGCAACGTGGCGGGCCTGAATAGGGGGAAGAGATCCTTAGAACTGGTAAACGATACCCAGCGCTATCTGGTCGCCATTATCGGCGCCAGTGATGGCGGTATCCCGGTCATCCAGCAGGTTGAATTTGTAAGCAGCGTAGACGTTCATGTTCTTGTTGAAGTAATACCAGGTACCCAGTTCGACATAGTTAAGACGATCTGCATTAGTCCCCTTTTCACCCTCTTTCGCGCCCAAATCCTTGCCTTTGGAGTAGACATAACCCAGAGATGGACGCAGGCCGAAGTCGAATTGATACTGGACCACAGCTTCAACGTTCTGGGTTTTATTGGCAAAGCCAATGTCGCTACCAGCCCAGGACATGTTACGGGTTTCGCCGTACATTACCGCGGCATAAAGATTATTTGCATCATATTTTGCTGCCAGAGACCACACTTCAGCGTTGTCGCCGTAGCCGTCTGCAGCCTGGGTATCAGTACGATCTGATTTGCCATAGACACCCACAAAGCTGAAGCCATCAATTTCATAGCTCAGGGACGTGCTGTAGCCATCGCCGTTACCTTTACGCAGGTTTTTGTCGTGGTTGTTGCCCTGATACTGGAGGGCGAAATTCAGGCCTTCAACCGCGCCGAAGAAATCGTTGTTACGGTAGGTGGCCACGCCGGTCGTACGGCCGGTCATGAAGTTGTCGGTTGCTGACCAGGCGTCGCCGCCCCATTCAACCAGCATATCGGTGTAAGCCGCTGCGTCATAAGCCACGCCATAGTTACGGCCGTAATCGAAGGAGCCAAAATCACCGAATTTCAGACCCGCGAAGGAAAGACGCGTGCTTTCATCCTGTGCGCCTTCCGGCTTGCTGGCTTCCAGGTTGTATTCGAATTGACCGAAACCGGTCAGTTGATCGGTAATTTCGGTCTCACCCTTGATGCCGAAACGGGCATAGGAGTCATCGGCGTTGCTGCTGTTGCTGCTGTCGGCCTCGCTCCAGATGCGTTTCCCAACCATTTTTCCATACAGGTCAAATTTATTACCGTCTTTATTGTAGATTTCTGCTGCATTGACAGCGCCAGCGGATAATAAAACGGGGACCAGAACTGCCAGAACTTTTCTTTTCATTATATATATCCTTTATATATTGTTTATATGAATAATTGCGACCCGCTCCGGGTGCGGAATAATACTATTTCATGACGCAATTGCGATCTTTTGAAAATATCTCATTCGAAAGGTTAAAAGTATTTCAAAATATTAATGGGGGGTGTTTTATATTATTTATCTATTCGAGTGAAAAAGAAAATAAATGACATCTATTGATTTATATATCAGTGAGTTATGTGTTGGTTAATTTGATTGTTACTGATGATGGTTTTGGATCGCTTATGGGGCGAAAAGGGGGTGAAGTGGAAAAAAAAAGCCCAATGTGGCTATTGGGCATAACGGATAGGAATGAATGGCATGAGAGCGCTAAACGATAAAAAGCATAAACGGGATAATAATTGCATAGCGTTTACTTATTTAAAATCGATCGCCAGAATAAAATTAACTTTTAGGAATATTTTATGATATTAACCCAAAAAGTAACGGCTGGCGCCGCGGTGTACCCAGGCGGTCATGCGAAAAGGTCTGAAAACCCGACTTTGCAAATTGCGACAGCATCGCCTGTGGCAACGCTTTGATGAACGTGTCAGCGCGTTGATTAATTGCTAATGTACCCGTTTCAGTCTTGTGGAAACGGCTATGGAACTTGCCCAGTGGCAGCAACATTTTGAACAGTGGCTGGCAGAACATCACGCCAGCGATGATGCAGCACACGATATCTCCCATTTTCGCCGCGTCTGGCATACTGCCCAGCGGCTGATGGCTAACCAGCCGGTCGAGCCGCTGGTCATTCTTACCGCCTGTTATTTTCATGACATCGTGAGCCTTCCCAAAAACCACCCGCAGCGTAGCCGCTCGTCAGTATTAGCGGCCGAACGCACGCTGGACATTCTGCGCGACTATTTTGCAGATTTTCCCGGCACGCACTATCCGGCGGTTCAGCATGCGATCGAAGCGCACAGCTTTAGCGCAGCCATTACGCCCCGGACGCTGGAGGCGAAAATCGTTCAGGATGCTGACCGGCTAGAGGCATTGGGGGCGATCGGCCTGGCGCGGGTGTTTGCCGTTTCCGGTGCCCTGGGCGTGGCACTTTTTGATGCCGAGGACCCTTTCGCCGATCGCCGCGCGTTGAATGACCGGGCATACGCCCTGGACCATTTCCAGACAAAGCTGTTACGCCTGCCCGAAACCATGCAAACTGCCGCCGGACAAGCGCTGGCGCGCCATAATGCCGATTTTTTAATCCAGTTTATGGCCAAACTGAGTGCTGAGTTAGCCGGCGATTGCCTCGGTGTTGACGAGACGGTGCTACAGCGTTTCCGCGCAACGCTGTAAGGCGGTTATGTGGTACTCTCTTCAGCTCTCTCCCAGGCCCGGTTAAATGTATGCAGGAAAATTTATCAGTGACGAACTCCGCCTTTTTGCTGGCAGAAAAATCCACCGCGTCCGTTCAGACGCTGTTACGCCAGCTGCTGGACATTTATGATGCCAGAACCCTGGCAACGCTTCTGAATGGTCAGGGAGAGGGGCACTGGAGCCCGGCTATTGTTAAACGCCTGTTGGTCAGCGACCGGGCAGGGCAGCGCCTGAGCGATCGCGAATTTACTTTTTTACACAGTCTGTTGCCTCGTCCCCCAGCTACGCAGAGCCGACCGGCCTTCCGCTTTATCGATCTGTTCGCCGGTATCGGCGGTATTCGCCACGGCTTTGAGGCCATTGGCGGGCAGTGCGTCTTTACCAGCGAATGGAATAAACATGCGGTACGCACCTATAAAGCCAACTGGTACTGCGATCCTGATGCGCACACCTTTAACGAGGATATTCGTGAGGTTACCCTGAGCCATCACGAAGGGGTAACGGACCAGGAGGCAGCGGATCATATTCGCAGCGTGATCCCCCAGCATGATGTGCTGCTGGCCGGCTTTCCATGCCAGCCCTTTTCCCTTGCCGGGGTATCAAAAAAGAACGCGCTCGGTCGTGCACACGGTTTTGCTTGCGATACTCAGGGCACGCTGTTTTTCGATGTGGCGCGCATTATTGACGCACGCCGGCCGGCCATCTTTGTGCTGGAGAATGTCAAAAATCTGAAAAGCCATGATGGCGGCAAGACCTTCCGCATCATTATGCAAACCCTTGATGAGCTGGGTTATGACGTCGCAGATGCCGATGAGAGCGGCCCGGACGATCCGAAAATTATCGATGGCAAACATTTCCTGCCGCAGCATCGCGAGCGCATCGTGCTGGTGGGGTTCCGGCGCGATCTCAACCTGCGTGGCGACTTTACCCTGCGCGACTTGCCCGCGCATTATCCGCAACATCGTCCGACCATTGCCGAGCTGCTGGAGCCGGTCGTCGATGCCAAATTTATTCTTACCCCGGTCCTGTGGAAGTACCTGTATCGCTATGCGAAAAAACATCAGGCGAAAGGGAATGGTTTTGGATTTGGCATGGTAGATCCCACCAACCCCCATAGCGTGGCGCGCACCCTCTCTGCGCGTTACTACAAAGATGGCGCCGAAATCCTGATTGACCGGGGCTGGGATAAAGCCCTGGGTGAGAAAGATTTTGACGATCCTGACAATCAGCGTCATCGTCCGCGTCGCCTGACGCCACGCGAATGCGCGCGCCTGATGGGGTTTGAAACGCCGCAGGGTTACCGCTTCCGGATCCCGGTTTCGGATACCCAGGCCTACCGGCAATTCGGAAATTCGGTGGTGGTGCCTGCCTTTGCCGCTGTGGCCAGGCTTTTAAAATCACGCATATTGCAGGCGGCACAACATCGCACTCATGAGGCCGTCAATGACGGATGTCCACAATAAGGCGACCCGCAGTAAAAACATGCGTGCCATTGGCACGCGTGATACCGCAATCGAAAAGCGGCTGGCCGAGCTTCTCACGCAGGCGGGCTTTGCTTTCCGCGTGCAGGACAGTTCGCTACCCGGTCGACCCGATTTTGTGCTGGATGAGTGGCGCTGCGTAATCTTTACGCACGGCTGTTTCTGGCATCACCACGACTGCTACCTGTTTAAAGTCCCGGCGACGCGCACCGACTTCTGGCTGGAGAAAATTGGTAAGAACGTGACGCGTGACAGACGCGATTTGGGATTGCTCGATCAGCAAGGCTGGCGGGTACTCGTGGTGTGGGAATGTGCGCTGCGGGGCAAAATGAAGTTAACCGATGCCGCTCTTAACGCGCGGCTGGAAGAGTGGATCTGCGCAGAAGGGACAAACGCGCAGATCGACACTCAGGGCATTCGCCCGCTCAGGGTTTTTCCGCCGGACACGGCGCAACCACCGGCTTAGCGGGGATCAGGTATTTACCCAGCGTGACCAGCACTACGGCCATAAGGATAATGCCCAACGCTATCCACTCAACGGAGGAGAGCGTTTCGCCGCCAAGTCCGGTTCCCAACAGCACTGCGACCACCGGGTTTACGTAGGCATAGCTGGTTGCCACGGCGGGGGAGACATTGCGGATCAGGAACATATAAGCATTAATCGCTATCACTGAACCGAAGATAGCGAGATATCCCACCGCCAGGAAGCCCGACAGGTCGGGGAGGGCTGTCAGTTTCTCCCCGGAAAGCAGAGACGCGACAAGCAATACTATCCCCGCCGTCACCATCTCGATTGCACCGGCCATCATGCCGGACGGGAGTTCGACACGGGAGCCATAGACCGAGCCGAATGCCCAGCTCATGGAACCGATCAGAATCAGCAGCGCCCCCCAGGGATTACCGCTCAGGTTACCGCCGCTGTTCAGCAGAATAATGCCCGCCAGCCCGATGCCAATTCCCAGCCACTCCAGCTTGCGCGTTTTGATGCCAAACAGCCGGCTGAAACAGAGCGTAAAGAGCGGTACGGTCGCCACCACCACAGCGGCAATGCCCGACGGCACATTTTGGTGTTCCGCCACGGTGACAAATCCGTTGCCCACCGCCAGCAATAGCACGCCAATCAAGGCCGCATTCAGCAGCTGGCGGCGCGGCGGCAGTCTGTGTCCACGCAGAAATAAGAAGGCCAGTAACAAGAGACCCGCCGAGAGGAAGCGAACCCCGGCCATCAGCAGTGGCGGCCAGCTCTCTACGCCAATACGGATCACGAAATAGGTGGAACCCCAGATGATATAAAGCGCAAATAGCGCGCCAATAAGCGGTAACAAGTGCCTGATACGCATACTCCCTCACGGCGAAATAAAAAGGTCGCGTATAGTTAACGTTAAAACTATCACGCTGGCGAGCGCTTTAATTGTGTAGGTGATGTGAATTATTTGTTGACGAGGCGTGGTGGTTTCAGGCTTGCCGGTTTTACTCCATACTATTTAGGTTTTTAACAATAAAAGAAGGATGTTCATTGTGGCAGGAAGTAGCTTATTAACTTTACTGGATGACATAGCCACCTTGCTGGATGATATCTCCGTGATGGGTAAACTGGCCGCGAAAAAGACGGCCGGGGTTCTGGGGGACGACCTCTCGTTAAATGCGCAGCAGGTCAC
Organism: Leclercia sp. UBA5958; assembly: GCF_002430365.1. Taxonomy (NCBI): domain Bacteria; kingdom Pseudomonadati; phylum Pseudomonadota; class Gammaproteobacteria; order Enterobacterales; family Enterobacteriaceae; genus Leclercia; species Leclercia sp. UBA5958. The sequence continues at coordinate 9,218 of NZ_DJCE01000003.1, forward strand.
CGGGGTGCGCGCCAATCGTGAACTGCCGGTAGTGTGGAGCGTGGCGAAGGGTTCCCTTCTCAATAAGGTGATTCTGGTACCGCTGGCACTGCTGATCAGTGCCTTTATTCCCTGGGCTATTACCCCTCTGCTGATGATTGGTGGCGCGTTTCTCTGCTTCGAAGGGGTAGAGAAAGTGCTGCATACCTTCGAGTCGCGTAAAGAGAAAGAGAGCCCGGCGGCGCGTCAGCAGCGTCTGGAAGCGCTGGCCGCCGCCGACCCTAAGGCCTTTGAGCGCGATAAAGTGAAAGGGGCGGTGCGCACCGATTTCATTCTCTCGGCCGAGATCGTGGCGATTACGCTGGGTATTGTTGCCGACGCGCCGCTGCTGAATCAGGTGCTGGTGCTCTCCGGTATCGCCGTACTGGTAACGATTGGCGTCTATGGTCTGGTTGGTATCATCGTTAAACTTGATGATATGGGCTACTGGCTGGCAGAGAGACGCGCAGCGCTGGCGCAGTGGCTCGGCAAAGCCCTGCTGTTCATTGCGCCCTGGCTGATGAAATCGCTCTCAGTCATCGGCACGCTGGCCATGTTTTTGGTTGGGGGCGGCATCGTTGTTCATGGCATCGCGCCGCTGCATCATGCCATTCTCCATTTTGCCGAGGCGCAGGGTACCGTGATGGCGGCCATCCTGCCGACGTTATTAAACCTGGTGCTGGGCTTCATTATCGGGGCGGTTGTCGTTGCGCTGGTGAAGGGCATTGGCAAAATGCGAGGTAGCGCGCACTAAAAAAAGAGCGCAGAAACGCCATTCCTCGACTAAATTGAAACAGTTTCGCACTGATAAAGGAGGCAGTTATGGTCTTTCTGGTCAGCGATGAAGTTAAGCCTAAAAGCGGCGGTCCGCGTATGGTCGTGACCGGCTATTCCAGCGGCATGGTGGAGTGTCGTTGGTATGATGGTTATGGCATCAAGCGGGAGGCGTTTCGTGAAGACGAACTCCAGCATGGTGACGGCTACCGCAGCCAGGATCAGGCTTAGGTCACGCAACGCCCGGCTATGCCGGGCGTTTTCGTACGCTATAATCGCTGCTAAGCGCGAAGTCTCGCGAAACCGCCGGCAGCGCGTTGCCGTAAGATCGTTATCATGGAGAGTGTGTGCAGCATGAGAATAGGGTAAGAAAACCCCCGTTTTTCTTACGTCAGCGTCTACATCCTGGCCGGATTGTGACACTCTGTTTTGTTACCGTCCTGATCTTCTCCACACTCCTTACCTGGCGTGAAGTGGTGGTGCTGGAAGATGCCTACATCTCCAGCCAACGTAACCACCTGGAAACGGTGGCTAACTCGCTCGACAGGCAACTGGAATACAGCGTCGATAAACTCCTTTTCTTCCGTAATGGAATGTACGACGCGCTGCATACGCCGCTGATCTCAGGTTTGCTGCGTCAGAGCGTGGCGCGCTTTTCGGACATCAGCGCTCAGCCTTCATGGCAACTCACTTTCGATGAACACCGGACGCTGCCGCTCAACGGTGTTTCCGATGCGTTTGTGATGCAAACAGTCAGTCTGCGTCGCGATGAGATGCTTATTGCTGACGAGCTGAGGGCGGCTTTTGAGGTGGGGTATCTGATGCGAATCACCTCGCCGCTGGCAAAGCTTGCCAGGCGAATCATGTATGTCTCCCGCGCCGGGTTTTATGTCTCCAGTAATATTGCCGACTGGGGAGGCGCAATCCCGTCCCGTTACTATCATTTAGTGACCAGCCCCTGGTTTACGCAGCAATCGGAATCCAGTAACCGCAGCCGTGGCGTACGCTGGTTCACCCGTCCCGCGCAATCCTGGTCCGGCGATGAATAGACGGTTACCGTCAGCGTGCCTGTCGATCATCAGCAGTACTGGTATGGCGTTCTGGCGATCGATTTTACCGTGACGGCCGTCGGGCAGATGCTAAGCGAAGCGCTGGACGGTTACGAAGATGGTGAATACCAGCTTTACGATAATCAGTTAACTTTGCTCGTCTCATCCGGAAAGCAGGCAGAGAGAATCAGCCTGTTTGATGAACGTGAGCGGGCGCAGCTTGCCTACGCGCTAGAGCATGACAACGAAGGGGGCGTGCGACTGGGGAGTCGTTATCTGAGCTGGCATCGCCTGAATCACTTCGATGGTGTACTGCTGCGCGTGCATCGGCTGGACGAAGGTTTGCAGGGAGATTTTGGCCGTATCTCGGTGGTACTGGCGCTTCTCTGGCTATTGTTTACGGCCATGCTGGTGGGATCATGGCTGGTGATTCGCCGTATGGTGAGCAATATGTACAGTCTGCAACACACCTTACAGTGGCAGGCCTGGCATGATCCCCTGACGCGCCTGCATAACCGGGGTGCCCTCTTTGAGCAGGCCAAAACGCTGGCCGCCGGCTGTCAGAGACAGAATCAGCCCTTCTCGGTGATCCAGATGGATCTCGACCATTTCAAAAGTATTAACGACCGCTACGGGCATCAGGCCGGGGACAAAGTGCTGATTCATACCGCAGGGTTGATTGTCAGCACGCTCCGGGAGAGTGACGTGGCCGGCCGGGTAGGGGGCGAAGAGTTTTGCGTGGTATTACCCAATACTACGCTTGCGCAGGCATCTCAGGTGGCTGAGCGGATCCGGGCGCGGGTTAACCGCCGGGAGATTCTGGTGCAAAAGAGTCAGACGGTACGTATTAGCATCTCGATTGGGGTGAGCTGCGCCGGAGAAAAAGGCAATTACGAATTTGAACAACTGCAATCCATTGCCGACGCCCGGCTCTATCAGGCGAAACAGCGCGGGCGTAACCGGGTGATCAGTCAGGACGAGAAGTAGTGATCCAGCCCTTCACGCCAGCCCTCCGGTCCCTCCTGACGGGTGTGATAAACCCGCTCAGGGGTATCTTTTTGCAGAGGGACGCCGAGTCGGTTAATCCCTTTCACCACCACCGCGTAATCCACACTGTCGAGTAGCGGAGCATCATTCGGGCCATCGCCCAGGCCCAGCGTGACGGGGGCGACCCCTTCGCGTAAACGGTACTGTTCGGCCAGCCAGCGCAGGGCCTGATCTTTTCCACCACGGGCATCCAGGATGTGCCAGAAGCGGGCTCCCTGGACAAACTTTAATCCCACCGCGTCCAGCGCCTCGCTAAAGGCCGCCATCCGCTCATCGCTGTCGCGCCAAATCAGGGTCACTGAGGCCTCATGCAGGCGCGCCAGCGTCGCTCTTTCCCGCGTTAAGCCGGTCCATTCACCCACGACTTTGACCTCAACGTCATCGAAACTGGTGAATTTGAATCCTTGCTGGTCGCGCAGTTGATTAATGACGCTGACGATCTCTTCGTGTGGGGCGCCGTTAATTAACCTTGGCGCATCGGGGTGGTCATCCCAGCGTGCGTCCAGCTGTATCACCGCACCGTTTTCAGCAATAAACGGCAGGCCATCTAACCCCAGATCGCTCTGAATCGCCAGCATCTCAGCAGCGGTCTTACTGCTGCACAGAATGACCGGGATCTGATGTTCTTGCAGCTTCTCAAGCCAGTCGGCGGCAGGTGCCCAGCTGTAGGTATGAATGTCCAGCAAGGTGCCGTCGAGATCGGAGAAAATCAGCAAGGGATCCTGAAGTGAAGGCATAGCGTCTCCCGCGTTAATAGCTACGTTAGTAAGATTTATCTTAAAAAAAATCGCGATGCGTAAGACCGTATTTGGGATCGTTACCATCAAACCCAGAGGCCATGCGCCCTGACACTTATAACCAAAATGTAGGTTACTTAGACCATCTATTCAGATAGAGGATATTTCCTTGTCATGCAAATTATTTGCAGATAAGGTAATCCCCGACATCAGATTTCCTGGTGTAACGAATTTTCAAGTGCTTCTTGCATGAGCAAGTTTAATCCCGGTCACCCCATGACCGGGATTTTTTTCAGCTTTATCTGTTCACTTCCGTCACGCTAAAATCATGAATATCCAGTTCGAACGCTTCAGCCAGTTCATGGTAAGTGTGGTAGTCCCGTCCATCCACCATCACCCGTGCCGGCTCGCCCTCAATGCGGCGAACCTCACTTTCGCTGATCTCGTTAATGGCGGCGAGCAGGGCATCGACGTCAATATTCACTTCACGCTTGGCAGTGTCGCTGTACTCTTTGGCGGTCTTCATTTTATATACCTCGTTTAAGCATTCACCCGTAAGTATAGACTGCCGATAAAAGCGGCAATCGTGCATAGGGGCACTGCCACTAGACGCAATTTGTTCTACACTGGCTCAAAACCAGAGGAGGATTGTATGAAGGTCAACGATCGGGTTACGGTAAAAACGGACGGTGGGCCGCGTCGCCCGGGTGTGGTGCTGGCGGTAGAACCCTTTAATGAAGGGACAATGTATCTGGTCTCGCTGGAGGATTACCCGCTTGGTATCTGGTTCTTCAATGAGATGGGACATCCCGACGGTATCTTTGTTGAACGCGATGAGTAAAGGCTGCGAGGGGGAATGAGGCCGCCCCGGATAAGGGGAGAGATAAAAATCTCTGGCATAGCCAGAGATTGCACAGGGTTAACGCATATTGACGAAAATTCCGTTGGTCACGTTGTCGGTTAAACGTACCACATGATAGATCACTTGCTTATTATGCGTCTTAATCTTCCTTTTAATATTACCCTTATGTGACGATACCGTTTTAGCTTTGATATTCATTTGGTCAGATATCTGAATGGTTCCCTGACCCGCCATCCACATTCGTAACATACTTGATTCAGTACGGCTTAATGATAAAGTCGGTAAATTAATTGTTCCTACATTCTTAATCGCTCTATTCAAATAATCGCCAAGAAGTTCATCCAGAGATTCTGGCTTAATGGATTTCGAGCTTATAAGAAGATTCTGACGTACCAGCAAATATTCGTCGAAGTGAATATTGGCTATCGCCATAAAAACTATAAACATAGTTTTCGGATGCTGATTAATGATTTGCTTTATTTGCTGACTGTTAGCGGGATCGTGTATGAAACAGTCCTCATTAATAAACACCACACCTGGCTTCAATTCATCACAAGCGGCTTCAAGTTCGTCAACGGAGTGTACGTCGTTGATTTCTCTCTTTTTTACCCCTCTGCTAGCCAGGTACCCGGTTAACCCTAGCCGGGTGTAACTGCATAAATCCATAATGATCGTTGACATGGCATACCCTCACTCAATGCGTAACGATAATTCACCACCAGCCTGAGAGCTCAAAACAGCCATACGGGATGGAAATAACTAATAACCTGTGAGCATTACAAGGACTTTCAGGCGAACTCACTATCTCGTAAAGTTACGTATAATTTGCCAGGAATCTTCTCAAAGTAAAGTAAATGTTGAGGAATGTGAGGAGCATAAAAACAAATAAACCGCACCAGATATATCCTGGAAGATGTTTTTCTAAAAATATTTTAGGAATATCCTCAGAAAGACAATATAAAAATTACGGGTTAGTATTTGCTGGCATTTCGCTTACTATATCGGCTAAGAGATTGAATATTTCACCAAATAAGTGTTCGCAGAATGGCGCAATAAATGGCATTAACAGCGAAATAAGCAGTATGCCAATCGTCAGCGTCAGCGGAAAACCAATCACAAAGACTGACAGCTGAGGTGCCATACGGTTGAGTAGACCCAGCGCCAGGTTAAGCGTGAGTAGCAGCGTAATGATGGGCAGCGCCAGCATCAGACCGTTAAGGAAGATCATCCCGGCGGCGCGGGTAAGCGCCATAAAGGCGTTGCTGTTAACGGGGTTGCCGCCAATTGGCAGCGTATGGAAGGTATCTACCAGCATTGAGATGAGCCACAGATGCCCGTCAAAGGTGAGGAACAACAGCATCGCCAGCATATCGATAATGCGGGCCAGTACCGGCATATTCAGATGGCTGCCGGGGTCGAAGAAGGTGGCGAAGGAGAGCCCCATCTGCAGCCCGATGACTTCCCCTGCGGTACGTACCGCGGCGAAGGCAAACTGCATCGTAAAGCCGATGGCCACGCCAATCAGAATTTGCTGTAACGCCAGCCAGAGCGCCCCGGCAGAAAAAATGGGCACCTCAACGGGGGGCAACGACGGGGCGATGATAAGCGTAATCATAAACCCGAGGCCAATCTTCACCCGCTTTGGAATATAGCGTTCACTGAGAATAGGCGCTGTTGAGATCAGCGCCAGCACCCGCAGCAGCGGCCAGAAGTAGAGACTAAGCCAGTGGATCCACTGGTCGCTGGTAAAGTGCAGCATCGCCTGTGCTAGCCGATGATGTAAGGAATGTTGCTGAAGAGATTACGCATGTAATCGAGCAGCAGGTTTAGCATCCACGGACCCGCGATAATCATCGCCACGAAGACAGCGATGATTTTCGGGATGAAGGAGAGGGTCATTTCGTTAATCTGGGTGGCGGCCTGCAGGATACTGATTATCAGACCTGTTACCAGCGCCACCAGCAGCAGCGGGGCGGCAACGGCAAGCGCAATCTTCATCGCCTCCGTGCCCATCATCATTACCGATTCGGGTGTCATGGCCGCCCCTTAACTGTAGAAACTCTGTGCCAGCGAGCCCACCAGCAGCTGCCAGCCGTCCACCAGGACGAACAGCATCAGCTTGAAGGGCAGGGCAATGGTCGCCGGAGGCACCATCATCATACCCAGAGCCATCAGTACGCTGGCGATCACCAGGTCGATAATCAGGAACGGAATAAAAATGGTAAAGCCGATCTGGAAAGCCGTTTTCAGCTCACTGGTCACGTAGGCTGGCAACAGGATGCGCATAGGGACGGCTTCTGGTCCCTGTATTGGGCCAGCGTTAGCCAGACGCGCAAAGAGAGCCAGATCCGCTTCACGGGTCTGACGCAGCATAAACTCACGCAGTGGCTGGGCGCCTTTATCCAGCGCTTCCTGCATGGAGATTTTCTCTTCGCTGAAGGGCTGATACGCGTCGGTATAAATCTTGTCGATAACCGGCGACATAATGAAAAAGGTCAGGAAAAGCGCCAGCCCCAGCAGCACCTGGTTGGGTGGTGCCGACGGGGTGCCGAGGGCGTTACGCAGTAAACCAAAAACGATGATGATGCGAGTGAAGCTGGTCATCATCAGCAAAATAGCCGGAATAAAGGTCAGCGAGGTGATGAAAACCAGCGTCTGTACCGGTAGCGACCAGCTCTGGCCGCCGCCTGCCATCGGGGTGGAGATCAAACCGGGCAACTGGGCATATACGGAAGGAGCAAACAGCGCAAGGCCTGCAAGCGTAAGGGATAACAAACGGCGCATCAGGATCTCCCGGAACGCTTAAGCAAACTCTTCATAACGGACTGGAAATCCGCCGGAACTTCTGCGGCTGCGTCGGTGGAAACGGGCGCAGGCGGCAATTTGTGCAGAACCTGGATGTTTGACGCCGTAACGCCCAGCACCAGCCGGGCATCTTCAACCTCAACAATCACCACGCGTTCGCGCGGACCCAGCGAGGTACTGGCGCTGAGCTTCAGGCCACGTGCGCCGGCGTTTTTACCGGCCAGACCCACGCGTTTTGCCAGCCAGGCCACCACGAGGATAAACGCGATAATCCCCAGCAGCGCGCCGCTCACCTGCAACAGCGGTGAGCCTGGAACTGCAGAGGGCTGTGATACGGTGGCCTGGGTCGTCATCTTAGCGGCTCAAACGACGCATACGTTCAGACGGGGTAATGATGTCGGTGATACGCACGCCATATTTATCGGCAACCACCACCACTTCACCCTGGGCTATCAGATAACCGTTGATCAGAATATCCAGCGGCTCACCGGCAAGGCCTTCCAGCGCCACGACGGAACCCTGCGTCAGACGCAGCAGCTCTTTGATGGTCATGCGGGTACGGCCCAGCTCAACGGTCAGCTTGACCGGGATATCCATAATCAGATCGATATCCTGCAGGGTGCCGCTAACATCGCCGCCGCCCAGTTGCTGGAATACCGCATCCGCCGCGCTTTTGCTGGCCGGTGCTTTTTGTTCGCTTAACGCCTCAGCCCACAGATCGTCCATATCTCCGCTGTTTTCATCGGACGGATTGTTCATATCACTCATTTGGGCTGTTCCTCATTCAGCGAATTCAAAATCGGGTTGATCAAGTGCTCTACTCGTAACGCGTATTGACCGTTGATTGTGCCGTACTGGCTGGTCAGGACGGGTACGCCATCCACATGGGCAATGATGCGATCGGGCTTTTCTATCGGCAGAACATCGCCGGGTTGTAATTTCAGAATCTGGGATAACCGCATTGAGATATCAGCAAAATTCGCCACCAGCTCCAGCTGTGAGTGCTGCACCTGACGCACCAGGTTCTCACGCCAGTTCTGGTCTTCATGACGAGAGTTTTCCAGCGGCGGGTTGACCAGCACTTCGCGCAACGGCTCAATCATGCTAAACGGCAGACAGATATTGAACTCGCCGGTCAGGTTGCCGATCTCCACATGGAACGGGGTATTCACGACGATATCGTTAGGCGAGGTGGTGATGTTGGTGAATTTCACCTGCATCTCCGAACGCACATACTCCACTTCCAGCGGGTGAATCGCCTTCCAGGCATCGCTGTAGCCTTCAAGCGCCAGCTTCAGCATGCGGTTAATGACCCGCTGCTCCGTATGGGTGAACTCACGACCTTCGACCTTCGTCGGAAAACGCCCATCACCGCCGAAGAGGTTATCGACCGCGATAAACACCAGGCTCGGCGAGAAGACCACCAGACCTGTACCGCGCAGCGGTTTCAGATGAATCAGGTTGAGGTTGGTCGGCACCGGCAGGTTACGGGCAAACTCGTGATACGGCTGAATGCGGATCGCGCCAACGGTGATATCCGGGCTACGACGCAGCAGGTTAAAGAGCCCCATACGGAACTGACGTGCAAAACGTTCGTTAATAATCTCCAGCGCCTGCAGACGTTCACGTACTACGCGACGCTGAGTATTCGGGTCATAGGGGCGAATATCGCTCTCACCCGCTATCCCTGGCGTTGGATCATCGCTCTTATCGCTGTCGCCATTGAGCAGCGCATCGATTTCAGCCTGAGAAAGAATACTATCGCCCATGTCTTTACCGCAGAATGAAGGCTGTATACAGAACGTCAGTGACTTCCTGCTTAGGTTGGCCAGATACCAGCGGTACGGCCAGCGTTTGCTTAATAGCGTCTACCAGTTTTTGCTTACCTTCATCGGTCGCGAGCTGTGATGCGTCCTGACGAGAGAACAGCAACAGCAGACGGCTACGCACTTCTGGCAAATATTCGCTCAGACGTGTGCGGGTCGCTTCGTCTTTCAGACGCAGCGTGATACCGACATAGAGGACGCGATCCGCGTCACCCAGATTGACGGTAAAGGTATCCAGCGCAAAGAAGACCGGCGCAGGTGGCGGCGGAATCTCTTCTTTTACTTTTTCTGTCGGTGCCTTGTTCATGCGCCAGTAGCTATAACCGGCGGTCGCGCAGGCGGCGAGGGTAATCAACACCAGCAGCGGGATCCAGATGGAACGCTTACTTTTTTTGCTGATAGCGGAGTCAGTCATCTGATACGAGCTTCCTGTTTCGGGTACTGCTAATAAAGTGATTATCCCGTGTCCTTACCGCGTCAAAGCGTGGAAAAGACGAGGATAATCACGCTACCTCTGGCGTTTAGGCGAAGATGTCTACCGCACCATTACCACGGGCGGCTGACTGCAAGGCGGCCGGGGTCGGCAGAATCTCATCGCTCTCTTCATTAAAACCACCCTGATGACCAGAGCGGGAAGCCTGTCCCTGCTGCTGCGACGAGGCATTTTGCTGTCCGGCAAAGCTCTCGCTGCTCACGCTGCTTTGGGTAAGCTGAATACCGCTTTCAGCCAGGTTGGTACGCAGAACTGGAATGGCGGCTTCCAGTGCGGCCCGTACGTGGCTGTGCGCTGACACCATTTGCAACTGCGCCTGGTTATCATCCAGTTTAAGTGAAATTTGCACCTGACCCAGATTTTCGGGGTGCAGACGCAGCTCGGCGCTCTGCAGGCCCTCTTTGGTAAACAGGGTGATGTGCTGGCTGACGCTCTGGCGCCAGTCATGGCTGCCCAGCGGTGCACTAACCACCGGTGCGGCAACCAGGGTTGGCTGTGCGGCGTTGGCGGTATTCAGTACGGGGGCGATGCTGGCGGTTGGCGTGCCAGATACCGTCGGAGAAGGGGTGCTATCCACCTCGTGCTTCGTAGCGACCGCCGCTACGGCTGGGGAGAGCTGATTATTGCCCGGAAGCGCTACGGTCGGATCCTGAGCAACCTGTTTACCGGTGCGCTGGGCGTCGGTCTCCAGCGCAGGTTGACGCCCGGCGCTCGCTCCTGTCAGCGGAACCTGAACAGCAATGGCGTCGCTGCTCATCGCTTTCGGCGCGGCGATGGTGCTGGCCTGCTGCTGATGCGGCAGCATCGCCATCAGGGCGCTCAGGCCCGCCAGCTCGTCATCGCTCAGCTCGCTTTTGCTATCGGCCTCTTTAACCGCCTGCGTCAGCGTCTTCAGCACATCGGTTTTACCCGCCGGCATTAAGCCAGAGACCAGCCCCTGCAGCGTGCCCTGCTGAACGCTATCGTCAGCGAATTTAATCTCTTTACTTGCCAGCAGATCGCTCAGGGCGCTGGCATCCAGGCTTTCGTCGCCTTTTAACAGCGCTGCTTTCGACAGTTTGTCGCCTGCCGCCTGCAGATCGCTAAGCGTCAGCGGCGTCTCTTTGCCCTGCGCTTTCGCATCGGTTAATGCACCCGCCAGCAGAGCAAGAAAATCTTGCCCGCCGTCGGCGGCTTTACCGCCCAGCGCACCGCCGGTAAGGTCGGTATCGCTTGAGAGCAGTTGTTGCAGTGTGATCATTCAGGTTTCCTCATTGAAGCGCGCTGGGCAAACTCATCCATTTTTTTCTGATCAAGGCGGTTTTCGGCCAGAGTCGCGGCGGCCACTTGTCTCTCCTGCAGGGTTTGCCAGGCCTGTAACCGCTGTTTTTTCTCTCGCCAGAAATTGAGCGCCGTATCGACTTTCTGGTTCCACTGGTCAAGCTGCTGGCGATGCTGATCGATCGCCTTTTCCAGCGTCTGGATAAACTGCTGATAGTTGATCCAGCGCTGGCTGCCGATGCCCTGTGTCATGTCGTTGTTGAGGTTGGAGCGATACTCATGCTGATAGTCGATCAACATTTTTAGCTGCTCCTCAGCCTGCTGATAGCCGCGACGCATAGCGCCGAGTTGTTGTGCGGCGTTATCAACTTCTTTTTCGGCCAGATCTTTCAGCGTCGTTAATGCGCTATTTTGTGCCATGACCTTCGCCCTCTACCTCTGTTACACCTGCGGGAAAATATGCTCCAGAGCCTGAATCGAATCTTCCCAGTCAGCTTTTTCAAAAATACCTTGTTGCAGATAGGCCTCCAGCTGTGGCCAGAGCGCAATCGCCTTGTCGAGCATCGGGTCGCTGCCTTTGGCATAAGCGCCGACGCTGACCAGATCGCGGTTACGCTGGAAGCTGGAGAGCAACTGTTTGAAGTTACGCACGCGGGCGTAATGCTTCTCGCTAATCAGCGCGGTCATCGCACGGCTGATTGACGCTTCGATATCAATGGCCGGATAGTGACCCGCCTCGGCCAGGCGGCGCGACAACACGATGTGCCCATCAAGGATGGCGCGCGCGGAGTCGGCAATAGGGTCCTGCTGGTCATCACCCTCGGTCAGGACCGTATAAAACGCGGTGATGGAGCCCCCACCGGTGATGCCGTTACCGGCACGCTCTACCAGCGCCGGAAGTTTGGCAAACACCGACGGCGGATAGCCTTTAGTGGCCGGCGGCTCGCCAATCGCCAGCGCGATTTCACGTTGCGCCATGGCGTAGCGGGTGAGGGAGTCCATGATCAGCAGTACGTGCTGACCGCGGTCACGAAAATCTTCGGCGATACGGGTGGCATAGGCGGCACCCTGCATGCGTAGCAGGGGAGACACATCGGCCGGGGCAGCAATCACCACCGAGCGGGCGCGTCCCTCTGCACCGAGAATGTTCTCGATAAAATCTTTGACTTCGCGGCCACGCTCGCCGATTAACCCCACCACGATCACATCGGCCTGGGTGTAGCGGGCCATCATGCCCAGCAGCACCGATTTACCGACACCCGAGCCCGCAAAGAGCCCCATACGTTGACCACGGCCGACGGTCAGCAAGGCGTTGATTGGACGCACGCCGGTGTCCAGCACATGCTCGATCGCCGTACGTTGTAATGGGTTGAAGGGGGCGGTGATCAGGGCCCCGGTTTCGGTGGTATCTGGCGCAGGCAGGCCGTCGAGCGGTTTACCTGCGCCATCCAGTACGCGACCGAGCAGCGCCGGCCCGAGCGGCAGCTGTTTGCCACTCTGCAGACCGTCACCGGTTAAACTTTTGGCGTAAACGCGGGCGCCGGGGAGAACGCCTTCGACTTCTTCCAGCGGCATCAGGAATAGCCGCTGGCCGTTAAAACCGACCACTTCGCTTTCAACTTCGCGGATATCGGCGCCGTCCTGACGTTCAATAATACAGGTGGCGCCCAGCGGCAATTGCAGGCCGGTCGCTTCCAGCACCAGGCCGGTAGCGCGGGTCAGACGTCCGTAACGACGAACCGAAGGCAGCTGCGCCATTTTCGTTTCGAAATTATCCAGCGTGGTGAGCCAGCGGGTGAGGCGCGCGGTCATCAGACGACTCCCGGCGCTGCCAGACGGCACAGCTCCTGCCAGCGGGTAGCGACGCTGGCATCAAGATCGCCTTCATCCGCAGAGACTTTACAGCCCCCGTGATGCAGCGTCGGGTCGCCACGCAGACGCCAGCCGTGCAGGCTAAGCGTGGCTCCCAGCATCTCTTCCACTCGCTGCAGATCGTCCGGATGGACGCGCAGCTGCGGCTTACCGCTAAACAGCGGCTCCTGCTGGAGCAGACCCTGAATCTGTTTTATCAACGACGAGTTGTCTACCGGCGGCGTGTGGCCGATAACCTGACGCGCGGCTTCCAGCGCCATCTGCATCAGGCGTGAGGCAATGACGCTGTCCAGCGCATCCAGCGTATGCTGGAATTCGCTCACCAGCTGCTGCATACGGGCGTGAAGAGGCGCTTGCTGTTGACGCGCCTGCGCCAGACCCTGCTCCAGCCCCTGAGCCAGACCCTCCTGGTAACCCTTGTCGTGCCCTTGCTGGCGGCCTTCGTTCATGCCCGCGGTATAACCCTGCTCGTGGGCCTGCATCTGGATCTGCGCTAACTGCTGCGCCTTAAGCTCTTCTTCGCTAAGCTCGGGCACGTCGGTCTCTTCGCCGTCGGGCGTCTCTGTCGCCGTTACGGCAGGCACAAACTCCGCGAGGGGAGGGGCGAGGTCATCCGGTGTCCAGACCTTCCACGGCAGTTCGTTAGACATAGGTATCCTCGCCGCTGCCAATTACCATCTCGCCGGTTTCGGCCAGACGACGAACAATAAGCAGGATTGCTTTCTGCTCGTTCTCCACCTGAGACAGACGTACCGGACCCCGGTTGGCCAGATCGTCGCGCAGGATATCGGCTGCACGCTGGGACATATTGCGCAGGAATTTCTCGCGCAGCGGCTGTTCGGCCCCTTTGAGGGCGATAAGCAGCGACTCGGAGTCCACTTCCTGCAGCAGGCGCTGAATACTGCGATCGTCCACTTCGACCAGGTTTTCGAACAGGAACATCTCGTCGATAATTTTTTGTGCCAGCTCGCCATCGAACTCGCGCACCGCCGAAATAACGGCCTCTTCCTGCTGCGTTTTCATCAGGTTGATAATTTCGGCTGCGGTTCTCACGCCGCCCATTTTGCTGCGCTTGAGGTTCTGGCCGTCGAGCAGGCCGTTCAACACTTCGGTCAGCTCTGCCAGTGCGGCAGGCTGTACGCCGCCGAAGGTGGCGATACGCAGCATGACATCGTGACGCAGACGTTCATCGAACAGCGCCAGGATATCTGCCGCCTGGCCACGCTTGAGGTGAACCAGGATGGTGGCGATGATCTGCGGATGCTCGTCGCGAATAAGGTCGGCGGCGCTCTGCGGCTCCATAAAGTTAAGCGTTTCGATACCGCTGGCGGTGTCGCGGGTTTCGAGAATGTCTTCCAGCAGGCTGGCGGCACGCTCTTCGCCGAGTGCCTTGACCAGCACTGAACGCAAGTATTCGTTGGCATTGACGTTCAACGCTGCAAACTGTTCTGCTTCCTGCTCAAACTCGGCCAGCACGTCGGTCAGCTGTTTGTTCGAGATCTGGCGTACATTCGCCATCGCTGAACTGAGGATCTGAACTTCGCGCTGGGAGAGGTGTTTAAACACCTCTGCCGCACGATCCTCGCCAATGGTCATCAGCAGGATGACACTTTTGTCCGTTCCGGAAAGATTACTCATGTTCTTCGTTACTCATCCACTGGCGAATGACCAGCGCCACGACGCGCGGATCGTTATCTGACATTTCGCGAATACGCTGGCTCATGACCTCGGCGCTCAGGCGCTGATTAGCACGACGCTGCTGTTGCTGCTCGTCTTTGCTGAGGCGGACTTCCACCGCTTCTTCGGTCTCTTCACGCTGCGTGAGCATCTCTTGCTGTGCCTTGATAACCTCTGCACGGCGATTGAGCTGTGGGCGAATGGCTTTACGCCACAGCAGCCACGCGACAAGCAGAACCAGCAGCCAGCGACCGGCAGACATCAGCTGATCAATAAACGTCTGCTGTTGCCAGAACGGCAGTTCACCGCCTGTTTCGTCCGTTGCGCTGAACGGCGAGTTGACCACGTTGAGCGTGTCGCCACGTTTCTCGGAGTAGCCCATCGCTTCGCGGGTCAGATTTTCAATCTGTTTCATCTGCTCTGCGGTGAGCGGCAGGGGTTTGCCATCTGGCAGGGTTTTGTAGTTCACCACCACGGCAACGGAGAGACGCTCGATGTCGCCCACATTCTGTTTGGTATGGCGAATCGTACGGTCAACTTCGTAGTTGGTGGTTTCATTACGGCTGCTGTTGCGTGGGCCGGAATTCGCCGCCGTTGACGTCGTCTGTTGCTGATTATTCTGCTGACCCTGCTGGTTCTGAGCCGGCGTAGTGATCGGTGCAGTGTTGGCCGGTGCAGGCTGGTTAGAGAGCGCACCCGGCACGCCGCCCGCATTCGGGCCGCCAATCTGCTCACTCTCGTTAACCTGACGTGAACGCATTACCGCCTGCGACGCTTCACCGTTCGGACGATACTGCTCTTCAGTCTGCTCTTTATTAGCAAAGTCGATCTGCGCGGTGACCTGCGCATGGACATTGCTGTTACCGACAATAGGGCCGAGGATAGATTCGATGCGACGTTGAACGCGGCTTTCAACATCATTAGCGTATTTCAGCTGGGCATCATTCAAATCGCGACCGCTGGTATTGGACTGGGTCAGCAGGTGCCCGCTCTGGTCTACCAGGGTCACGTTGCCCGGCGGTAAACCGGCAACAGCGCTGGAAACCAGGTGCACAACCGCGTTGATCTGGCCTTCATCCAGCGCACGGCCAGGCTCCAGGTTTACGGTAACGGAGGCAGAAGGGGCTTTTTGCTCGCGGACAAACAGCGATGGCTTCGGCATGGCCAGGTGAACGCGGGCGCTTTTCAGCGGCCCCAGAGTTTCGATGGTGCGGGCCAGTTCACCTTCCAGCGCACGCTGGTAGTTGACCTGCTCGCTGAACTGACTGATGCCAAACTTTTCCTGATCCAGTAACTCAAAGCCCACGGCGCCGCCTTTAGGCAGACCTTGCTGGGCCAGACGCAGGCGCAATTCATGAACTTTGTCTGCCGGAACTTCCAGCGCACCGCCATTATCAGCGAAGCGGTAAGGGATGTTCATTTGGGTCAACTGGGTGACGATGGCACCGCCATCCTGATCGGAGAGGTTGCTATAAAGGGTGCGATAGTCAGGGGCTTTGGCCCACAGGACCATGGCGACAATGATAGCAATAGCAGCAGCACCGGCGACAATCAGCGGTACTTTTGGGTTCGCGCGCAGGCGACTCATCCACTCGAGAGGTTTAGTTTGAGGTGCTGTTGTTGCTGTTGCACTCATAGCGCACCTCGTGACTCTTCGTGGATTACATTATTCGTGTAGAGAAACAAAACAGACTCCCGGGTCGGCAAACACGACAAAAATTCCATATTTGATGGCTGTGTCATTATTTGATGATTCGGGATTTTCTATGCGTCAAATAACCTGGTTTTTTCGCGCTATTTAGCGCCTTTATCTTATTGACAGGCTGGTACTCTTGAGCGCGTAAAAATCCATCCAGGGGAGAGTCATGGCAATTCAGGGTATTGAAGGCGTTATCAGCCAGTTGCAGGCAACGGCAATGACGGCCCGTAATCAGAACGTGGCGGATGTGCAGCCAACCGTGAGCTTTGCCGGTCAGCTGCATGCCGCGCTGGACCGCATTAGCGAAACCCAGTCTGCCGCCCGCACCCAGGCAGAGAAATTCACCCTGGGAGAGCCAGGCGTAGCATTGAATGACGTGATGACCGATATGCAGAAAGCCTCTGTGTCGATGCAGATGGGTATTCAGGTCCGTAATAAACTGATGCAGGCCTATCAGGACGTCATGTCCATGCAGGTTTAGGTTTTATCAGGCTGGCGGCCTCATCGCTTTAATGCCACAATATTTTTTTCTTCTCATGTGAGAAAGATGATGAAAAAAATAGCAATTATTGGTGCGCTGCTGGCCTTAAGCGGATGTGTGCAGGTTGATAACTATCAGGATGTGGTTAAACATCCGGTCCCGGCCAGTCTGGCGGGCTACTGGCAGACGAAAGGGCCACAGAGCAAACTGGTCAGCCCGGAGGCCATCGCTTCCCTGGTGGTGACCCCGCAGGGCGATACGCTGGATTGTCGCCAGTGGCAACGGGTGATTGCGGTACCGGGAAAAGTCATGCTGCGTTCAGATGATTTTTACAACGTGACCAGCAAGCTCGATATCTATTCTCTCGAACGCGATGGCAGCCTGCTTGAGTACGATGGGATGACGCTGGAACGCGTGACCCGGCCTACCGTAGAGTGTGCTGACGCGCTGGAGAAAGCGCCGCTCGCCAGCCAACTGCCATAAAACCGCGCCGGGTAGGGCACAAGCACTACCCGGTCTCGTTACTACAGCACCTCTTCTAACACCCACACGCTGACGCTGCCTCCATGGCAGGTGAAGACCCCGGTGCCGCTTTCATCGGTAATGACGGTCTCGTCGCGGTTACCGAGAAAATCCTTCCACTGTTTGTTGCCATAATTTTCGCCGAGGGTGATTGTTTTCACTCCCTCATCGCCATTGGACAGTACCACTACGCAGCCGGGATCTTCTTCCGTGCCGCTGCGGCTAAAGGCGATACAGTTAGGATGATCGAACCAGAGGGTCTGGATCCCATGTGCATAGCGCTGACGGGCGAGAATGAGTTTATCCAGATGTTCAATGACCGGCATATCAACATGGTAGGTTTCGCCATCCCCGCCGGTATCGTCGTAACTGGCACCATAGAGATCCGGATAAAAGACGCTGGGGACGCCATTTTCCCGCAGCAGGATCAGGGCATACGCCAGAGGTTTAAACCAGGCTTCCACCGGGGCTTCCAGCGCCTGCAGCGGTTGGGTATCGTGGTTAGCCACCAGCGTGACCGCGTGGAAGGGATCGGCTTCCACCAGCGTGCCGGTAAAGATCTGACTCATGTCGTAATCCCGTCCCTGAAGCGACGCTTCGTGGAATTTCATATGCAGCGGGGCATCGAACAGCATGGTCTTACCTTCAACCTGATCGATATATTGCTGCAGTTTATCCACCTCGTGAGACCAGTACTCCGCCACGATGAACAGCGGCTTTGGCGCCACTTCCTGAACGTGCTCAATCCACTCTTTATAAAACCACGCCGGAATGTGTTTCACCGCGTCGAGCCGGAAGCCGTCGCAGCCGGTCTGCTCCATGACCCAGCGCGCCCAGTATTTGATCTCCTCCGTCACGGCGCGGTTGCGATAATCGATGTTTTCACCCATCAAATAGTCGAAGTTGCCCATTTCATCGTCAACCTGGTCGTTCCACCCTTCGCCGGTATAGTCGTTAACGATTTTGAAGATGCCGTCTTCATTCGGATTTTCGATATGGTCCACGCCGCTGAAGCATTTGTAATCCCAGATAAAACGCGAGTATTGCCCGGCGCGGGCGGGGAAGGTATAACGGGTCCAGGCTTCGCAGGTAATAATCTCATCGTCGATCTGGGTACGATCCTGCTCATTCACTCGCTGCACGCGGACCGGTTCTTTCTCGTCGGCGCCCATTTTATGGTTCACCACAACATCAAGCAGAACGGCAATCTCGTTGCGTTTCAGCGCATCGATGGCGGCGAGAAGTTGGGCTTTATCACCGTATTTGGTCGCGACCGAGCCTTTCTGGTCAAACTCACCAAGATCGAAAAGGTCGTAGGTGTCATAGCCTACGGAATAGCCGCCAGAGGCGCCTTTACAGGCCGGAGGCAGCCAGACCATATTGATGCCGATGTCATTGAGACCGTCAGCACGTTCGGCTACTTCAGACCAGAGTTTTCCGCCGTCGGGGTAATACCAGTGAAAGAGTTGTAACAGGGTGGGGTTTTTCATCATCCGTGCTCCAGAAGCCGTTAGGCAGACCTCTGGAGTATGGATGAAGAAATCATAATTGGGTGTCGCGGGTCAGGCTTTCTGGATAAAGAATATTGCCAGAGAGTTTGCCATAAGCAGTAGAGATAGATTGTTGCTTGCCCGTTTGAACGATAAGGTTACGCAATTCATCCATCCGGGTTTTTAACATCTCTTTTAATTTTTGCTCGTTTTCCAGAATCTTTTTAAGAAGAAAACGCGCCTGCTCGACCTGAGCGGGGGGGCATGACGTGATGGGGTTACGCGAGATGCTTTCCACCAGTTGAACGTAATGCATTTCCTGCTCGATTAACTCATCCCACTTACCAACATGGGCGAGATTCAGCATAGCAATACTCTGGGCATGCAGGGCATGCCAGTGACTTAGAGCGGCGCTGGGAGTATTCATCAAAATTATCCTGAAATGGAGGACGCATTGGGGCCGATTTGTTTCCACGCATCCGCAATGTTGTTTAGTAACCCCTCAACTTCAACAATTGCCTCTACGTCGTTATGCAGGTTCGCCAGTAACAATCGACGAACCATATATTCGTATAAAGAGGAGAGATTGTCGGACAACTCGCCTCCGGCCTCCATATTCAGGCCTGCCTTTAACCCGTTATCGATGATGTTGATGGCTTTGGAAAGGGCTTCTCCTTTCTCCGGCATCTGGCCAGCCTCGAGGAACAGGCGGGCCCGAACCAGGGCGCTGTGCGCCCCATCGAACAACATGACGATCAACTGGTGTGGGCTGGCATTCATTACTGCGCTTTCCACTCCTATCTTCTGATAGGACTGAACACCAGAGGTGTTATACATATTCTCTCCTAAACATTACGACGATGAGCTTGAGAACTGTTGGGTCAGGTAGTTGGCCGTGTTAGTCATCTTGGTCATCAATACGTCGAGCTGAGTAAACTGGGTCTGATAACGCGCCATGGTCGCTTCAATGGAGGCTTCCATTGCGTCGTAACGCTCGCTCAGGCTTTTCAACGTTTTGTTGATACCATCTTTTGCGTTCTGAATTACTCCGGTTTTACCGGCGCTGGTGCTCAGCATAGAGTCCAGGGTGCTGCTCATCTTGGTTGCCAGACCAGTGGTTTTACCGTCGCCGATAAAGTACTGCTGTACGGCGTCCGGATTGTCTGTGAGCGCTTTTTTCAGTTTATCGGTGTCAATTTTCAGGTTACCCAGGGTTCCATCGCTACCTTTAGTTGGATCCTGAGTAATACCCAGCTGCGCCATAATCTGCACAGTACCTGTTTGCACATCCGTCAACATTCCGCGCAGCTGCGCCTGAATCCCGCGCACATTGCCGTCGCCGACGAGAGCGCCGTTACTATTAGACTGATCTTCACCTTTATCTACAGCAACATACTTGGTGACGCTGTTGATGGTGGATTGCAGCGAGTTGTAGGCGGTTACCCAATCGGTAATGGCTTTCTGGTTAGCGTCGGTTGCGCGGGTAATATCCAGCGTTTCGTCGGCTTTACTTTCGGCTTTAACCGTAAAGGTCACGCCTGGCAGCGCATCAGAAATGGTATTGCTCTGGCGCTCGATTTTGATGTCATTCACCACCACGATGGCGTTTTGCGCTTTCGTTTGAACGGTGAGCGCGCCAGTACCAGCGGAGGAGTCATAGCCGATCGCGGCTTTTAATTTATCGTCGCCGGTGACGTCAATGGTCATCTGGCCGTCGGTACCCGTCGATTTCGACGTCAGCATCAGACGGTAGTCGCCATCATTAGCTTTGATGACGCTGGCGGTGACGTTACCGTTCGCTTTGTTAATCGCGCTGGCAATACCGCTTACCGTCGTGTCCGTGTCGGAAAGTTCCACTTCCAGCGGTTTTTCGGTTCCCGGCTGGGTGATGATAATGGTGCGTTTGGCGCCCGTTGATTCACCCAACAGCTCAGTGTTGCTGGCGATAGAACCGCTGGTCAGTACCTGCGCTTTTGCAATCTGGTTTACGTTGACCGTAAACGAACCCGTAGAGGCCGCGGTAGAGGTAGTCGCTGTAAACGCCGTATTCGTGCTGCTGACGGAGGTTGAGTTCCAGGTCGCAGTTTTCGCCAGTGCAGCGGTAGCCGTTTGCAGACTGGTCATGGCACTCTGCAGTTTGCCGTAAGCGCTTAATTGAGCGTTATACGTCGTTTGTTGGGTGGTAATTGTTGTCAGTTTTGTTCTTTCTGCTGTTTCTAACTGATCGTACAAATCCCCGAGTCCAGCAGAACCTATCCCGAGGTTAGTGATAGTAGCCATGCCTGTTTTCCTTAAAGTACGGTAGTAGTTCAGGACTCTTTATCGGCTTATAGAGGCAAAAGTTTACGGCTCGGGCAAAAAAATAATCCGTGGAATAGCAATATGCGGAGTGGGCAAATAAGTGGATTGACCAGTGACGCACCTATAAAGGCCTTAAAAAGGCGTGGGTAAGAAGATGAAAACAAGAGAGGTTATGCACTCAGCGTTTGCGTTAAGAAACCACCGCTTAAAAATAATAGTCTAAATAATTCCTTTAAAATCAGTCGGATGAATTTTTTTTAAAATTGATTCTAAAGTCTTTTTGGGTGCCGTCGATAACCTTGTTGACGGTGAGAGACGCCGTGAGTGTTAGGCACCGAAACCTAAACCCATTTTTGAAGGAATTAAAATTATGGCAGTTATCAATACTAACCTGTTGTCCCTGACTACTCAGAACAACCTGAACAAATCTCAGTCTTCCCTGGGTACTGCGATCGAGCGTCTGTCCTCTGGTCTGCGTATCAACAGCGCGAAAGATGACGCTGCTGGCCAGGCGATTGCAAACCGTATGACTGCACAGGTTAAAGGTCTGACTCAGGCAGCACGTAACGCAAACGACGGTATCTCTGTTGCTCAGACTACTGAAGGCGCACTGAACGAAATCAACACCAACTTACAGCGTATCCGTGAACTGACCGTTCAGGCAGAAAACGGTACTAACTCTGGTGATGACCTGGTTTCCATCAACAACGAAGTCGTTGACCGTTTGAAAGAAATCAACCGTATCTCTGACCAGACCAGCTTCAACGGCGTGAAAGTACTGTCTAAAACCACGACCTTGGATATTCAGGTTGGTGCAAATGATGATGAGACTATCGGCATTTCCCTCAAGCAGATTGATGCCTCTACACTGTTTACTGGTAATGCCCGTATGACTGGGATCACCGAGACTTCCACTGGCGCAGCCTCTGTGGGTATTCTTTCTGCATATGCTGCAGCTACTACAAGTACTGCGGCCACTGCAACTGTAGATACCGGCCTGCTGGCTAAAATCGATAAAGCAATTGCTGACGTTGACTCCCTGCGTTCAAGCCTGGGTGCGAGCCAGAACCGTTTCGAATCTACCGTTAACAACCTGAACAGCACCGTGACCAATATCACCGCAGCTAAAAGTCGTATCGAAGACGCTGACTACGCGACTGAAGTATCCAACATGAGCCGTGCGCAGATCCTGCAGCAGGCTGGTACTTCTGTACTGTCTCAGGCTAACCAGGTTCCTCAGACCGTACTGTCACTGCTGCGTTAATCGCGCAATTACAATCTGTCTAATTAAGCTAAAAAATAACGGGTATTTCACCCGTTATTTTTTTTTGCGTTTCTTATAATAACCATACCTAACAGGTTTCTCAGAGCTCAATCTCTGCCAACTCAATTGCCAATACGAAGTTAAGCACGCCTATGAAAAAGTCATCTGTTAAAATGGTTAAAAAAAATAATCAATCGCTTGATAATACAGCTAATAACAAAATGCGACTTGCGATCGAATTGCTATCTTCTCAACCAGAAAACGCTTTAATAATTATAAATGAGTTGATTGTAAAGGATGACGAGAACCCATTGCTTTGGGTCATAGCTACCAAAGCCAATATCAGGCTAGGGAAATTTTTGAAGGCAGAGGCGAGTATAGATAAAGCTTTAAAGCTCGCGCCAAATGATCATGAAGTTATCTACGCATATTCCGACCTCCTCTTCCGAAGCGAACGTTTAAAGGAAGCGGAAACTTATCTCAATGAAGTTCTGGCTGTTATTGAAGAAGAAGCATCTTTACCCTTACTTTCTCTGAAGGCTGTCATTCTTCAAAAAGCTAAAAAATACGAAGAAGCTCAGAAAATTTATGCGTTCTTAACTCACAAAAAGCCTGATAACTGGCATTACTGGAGTAATCTTGGCATGGTAAACCAAGATTTAGGTAATTTTGATGATATGTCTGCAGCTTATGAAAAAAGTTGTAACGTTGCAGGCGATGATCCTACACCTTGGTTTAATCGTATTGTGGGTGCTCACTATGATCCGCGCTCTAGCGCAGATGATATCCTTTCGCTTTGTAAGCAATGGCAAAAATATTTTTCACCAAAATCATTTTCGCGGGCAATCTCAAAAGATAATAATCCTAAGAAGTGCTTACGCATTGGACTCATTTCAGATGGATTTCGCGTCCATCCCGTCGGCCAAATGATTGCAATGGGTCTTAACTCTATATCGGATTCAGAGATTCAGTTTTACGGTTACAGCACTAATTTTGAAGAAGATCACATAACACAAAGTATTAAGCGAATGTGTGCCAAATGGTCTGTAATAGAACATACCATGCCACATGACCTCGACAAGTTAATTCGATCTGATGAGATCGATATTTTATTTGATTTATGCGGTTACAATGCAAATAGTAGAATGCAGGCTTTTCAGCTGGCACCGGCACCAATTTTAATAAAATGGGTAGGTGGCCTCATAAGCAGCACAGGTCTTGAGAGCATGGACTATCTTCTTAGTGATCGGATTGAAACTCCGGAAGGTGTAGATGCGCAATATACCGAGAAGCTTATTCGCATGCCAGATGATTATATTTGCTATGATCCGCCATTCTACTTGCCTCCAATCAACGAAAATCCTGTTAAACGCAATGGATATATTACGTTTGGCTGTTTTAATAACGCTTCGAAAATAAACGACGTATTATTGCAACAATGGGCGATTATTCTTAATGCCGTGCCGAATTCGCATCTGTTTTTGAAGAGTTTTAATTTTGATAATTTAGCTCTTAGGGAAAAAATATATGTTGTACTCGAAAATCATGGAGTTTCTCGCGACCGAATTAGAATTGAGGGGAAATCTGCTCATAAAGATTTGCTGACAAGTTACAACGATGTTGATATTGCACTCGATCCTTGGCCTTACTCAGGTGGTTTAACGACATGCGAAGCGATGGTCATGGGCGTACCTGTGGTCACCCTTCCAGGGCCAACTTTTGCTGGACGTCACTCTGCCTCTCATCTTGTCAATGCTGGACTACAAGAGTTAGTGGCTTCAGATTGGGAAAATTACATTGATATCACTGTAGGTTTAACTCAAGATCTTAAAAGTCTTGAAATAATTCGTAGTAATCTTCGTGATATATTGCTGGTTTCTCCATTATGTGATGGGCAGCGTTTCGGCCGTCATTTTGCCGATGCTATGCGCGCCGTATGGCAGCGCCATTGCGAAAATAAAGCGCCAGCTGCTTTGACATTAAGACATGATGCTGCACCTTATTTTGAGGGGGATGCTGAGCCAATTAAACTGAATATCCCAACCGAATTTGTAATCAAGAAACATAAAAAGCAGCGCAGTGAATTCGAATTTAAACTTCCCGGTAAAATTTCCACGATGGATTACGGCTCAAACCTGGTAACCAGAGCTAAATTTGTAACGCTTACAGGTTTCGATGCTTTCTTCTTTATTTTAATGGATACTGTAGGTATTGTTCAGGAAACGCATCTCCCGTTGCGCAGAAAATTAATCCAGCACATTACTCTACATGCGTTAGGTGATGGTAAAGCAGCGCCAATCTGGCTATGTCTCGATAGCCACCAAAGTAGTAATCTTAAGCCTCTATCCAATACCGGGGCGCAGATCGTCACTGAATTGAAAGTTCAGACTTCCCGTCTTGACGATATTCATGGTCTGGAAAAACTAGACTGGTTTGCGTTAGATAATCGTTACGATCTGAAACCTGTATTCGAATTTGGTCAGCGTATACTTGCTAATTGTTTAGCGGTTGAAGTACGGGTTACCTTTAACGATACGCATGAGGGTCAGTCAGGGTTTGATGATATTCGTCGCTCGCTGAAAAATTCTGGGTTCGTTTTCCACTGCTTCAATGACATTGAATATTCAAAGCCTTTGACTGCACAAACAGGCGATCCATTAGCATCAACACAAATGGAGGCTGCCAAGGCGCTATTCATTCCTTCAGCAGTTCGTCTTGAGGAGATGGATATCGGACAACGAGAAAAACTGGCCTTCATACTGCATGTGGCATATGACCTTAAACACGCAGCTTATACGGTGTTGAATACTGGGTCTGTAGAGCGCGGGGAGAACTACCTCGCAAGCATGGCGGGGGCCAGCAGTACTACTGTCGGGGCAGACGTTACCTAAAGAGACACTGGTTATTCCAGCGATGCCACGAATGTCTCCGAAAGAAACAGCCTTATTTGAAGATTGTCTCAAAAAGGCCGAACGTTATTTTGAATTTGGCAGCGGCGGTTCAACCAAGCTTACCACGCGTAGTAATATCGAAGTGTACAGTGTAGAAAGTGACACATTCTAGGTGGACACGCTTCACAGCGAGGCTGGACCGCTGTGTAAAGTCGATTATGTTGATATTGGGCCAAACAAAGCCTGGGGCTACCCTATAGACGATACACATCAGGAAAAGTTTACCGACTACAGTAAAACGATATTGCAACATGACCGCGCATTTGATCTCATTCTGGTCGATGGACGCTTCCGCGTGGCATGCACATTGAACGCCATAAAGCACACACTGGAAAAACAAGACAATATCCGTGATAGGCAATATTTATTCGCGGCTTCTGGATAAGGCCTGAATATTACCCTGTGCTCGAGTTCCTTGACGCTGAGCATACTGAAGAGAGCGCAGCGGTATTCCGTTTAAAATCGAATATCAATACTGATTTATTACAAACAGCTCTCGAGAAATACAAATACGTTCCGGCATAATGTTGGTCGCCTGGTGAAAAATTAGGCGATTATTTTTATTTTTCAGAGCTCATGAACCTCATGTTCTATCGCATTGATTGTGAATAGCAGTCTGCTTTAGGCCGGCACTTGCGCTCGGTAACTGTATGAAAGTTATGATTTCATAATCTAACAACCAAAATAACCCCTCATTTCACCCACTATTCATCCAATTGAACGCCCTGCAGAATCGGATAATCATGCCGATAACTCAATTAACGCAGGGCTGTTTATCGTGAATTCACTCTATACCGCTGAAGGTGTAATGGATAAACACTCGCTGTGGCAGCGTTATGTACCACTAGTGCGTCACGAAGCATTGCGCCTACAGGTGCGGTTGCCGGCGAGCGTGGAACTGGACGATCTGCTACAGGCGGGCGGTATCGGGTTATTGAATGCAGTTGACCGGTACGACGCTCTGCAAGGAACGGCATTTACTACTTACGCAGTACAGCGTATTCGTGGTGCGATGCTGGACGAACTGCGCAGCCGGGACTGGGTGCCGCGCAGCGTCCGACGTAACGCACGCGAAGTGGCGCAGGCGATGGGACAGCTGGAACAGGAGCTTGGACGTAACGCAACCGAAACCGAAGTGGCGGAGCGTCTGGGTATTGCTGTTGTCGAATATCGCCAGATGTTGCTCGATACCAATAATAGCCAACTCTTCTCTTATGACGAGTGGCGTGAAGAGCATGGCGATAGCATCGAGCTCGTGACTGATGATCATCAGCAGGAAAACCCGTTACACCAATTACTTGAAGGCAATTTACGCCAGCGCGTAATGGAAGCGATAGAAGCTTTACCGGAACGTGAGCAATTGGTGTTGACGCTCTATTACCAGGAAGAGCTCAATCTCAAAGAGATTGGCGCGGTACTGGAAGTCGGGGAGTCACGGGTAAGTCAGCTGCACAGTCAGGCCATTAAACGCTTACGTACCAAACTGGGTAAGTTATAGGTGATTCATTTCATCCGAAAAGTGCCGCACAACGTATTGACAACCAGGAGTTATCATGACGGTGCAGCAATCTAAAAGACGGCCTTTAAGCCGCTATCTGAAAGACTTTAAACACAGCCAGACGCATTGCGCCCATTGCCATAAATTGCTCGACCGCATCACGCTGGTTCGTCGCGGTGAGATCGTGAACAAGATTGCGATTTCCCGCCTCGATACCTTGATGGACGAAGCCGCGTGGCAAGAAGAGCAGAAAGAGTGGGTGGCGTTATGTCGTTTCTGCGGCGATCTTCACTGCAAAGAACAGAGCGACTTTTTTGATATCATCGGCTTCAAACAGTTCCTGTTTGAGCAAACCGAGATGAGCCACGGCACGGTCCGCGAATATGTCGTGCGCCTGCGTCGTCTTGGCCAGCATCTGACCACACAAGCGATTTCTCGCGATCTGCTGAAGAGCGGTTTACTGGATGAAAATCTGGAGCCGTGGCTGCCCGTCACCAGCACCAACAACTACCGAATTGCGCTGCGTAAATATGCACAGTTTAAGGCGCAAATGCCGGCGGTGCAGAAGCAGAAAGTCCTCCTCGAGACAACTTCTGATATATATTAAAAATGAATAACATGTAGCGCAGTCGTGTTTGACCTGTGGGCCAAACGCCCTACACTACAGTCAAAATTCCACTATATCGGGGTACTTATGAAATTAGCACTTCTGGGTCGTCAGGCGCTGATGGGTGTTATGGCCGTGGCGCTGGTTGCGGGTATGAGTGTCAAAACCTTCGCCGCCGAAGGTCTGTTAAATAAAGTCAAAGAGCGCGGTACGCTGTTGGTTGGGCTGGAAGGTACTTATCCTCCGTTTAGCTTCCAGGGTGACGACGGTAAACTGACCGGGTTTGAAGTGGAGTTTGCCGAGGAGCTGGCGAAGCATCTCGGGGTCAAAGCCTCGCTGAAGCCGACCAAGTGGGACGGGATGCTGGCATCGCTGGACTCTAAACGTATCGACGTGGTGATAAACCAGGTCACCATCTCTGACGAGCGTAAGAAGAAGTATGACTTCTCGACGCCTTATACCGTCTCAGGTATTCAGGCGCTGGTGAAGAAAGGGAATGAAGGCAGCATCAAAACCGCCGCCGACCTGAAAGGCAAGAAAGTGGGGGTTGGTCTGGGCACTAACTATGAAGAGTGGCTGCGCCAGAACGTACAGGGCGTGGATATCCGCACTTACGATGATGACCCGACTAAATACCAGGATCTGCGCGTAGGCCGTATCGACGCCATCCTTGTTGACCGTCTTGCTGCGCTGGATCTGGTGAAGAAAACCAAAGACACCCTGGCAGTGGCCGGTGACGCGTTCTCCCGTCAGGAATCCGGTGTTGCCGTGCGTAAAGACAATGAAGACCTCGTGAAAGCCATCGATGGCGCGATTGCCGATATGCAGAAAGATGGCACGCTGAAGAAACTCTCTGAGAAGTGGTTCGGCGCAGACGTCACCCAATAAGTTTTTGCTCAGAAAAAGGCGCTTATTCAGCGCCTTTTTTATTTCCTGCCGATCTACGTGCATAATAAATAATAACAGATCAAACAGACCCGCCGGGGGAATCCATGTCATTGCAAAACTTAACGCGTTATCCGCGTCTGGAATTTATTGGCGCACCGACGCCGCTCGAATATCTACCTCGCTTATCGGATTACCTGGGCCGCGACATACTGATCAAACGGGACGATGTGACTCCAATGGCAATGGGCGGTAATAAACTGCGCAAACTGGAGTTTCTGGCCGCTGAAGCCCTGCGTGAGGGGGCCGATACGCTCATCACCGCCGGCGCTATTCAGTCGAACCACGTCCGTCAGACCGCGGCCGTCGCCGCGAAGCTGGGACTACACTGTGTGGCCTTGCTGGAAAATCCGATTGGCACCCGCGCGGAAAACTATCTCACCAACGGCAACCGCCTGCTGCTCGACCTGTTTAATGTGCAGATTGAAATGTGCGATGCCCTGCACGACCCTGTCACGCAGCTTGATGAACTGGCCACCCGCTTTGAAGCGCAGGGGTTCCGACCTTATGTCATTCCCGTTGGCGGATCAAACGCACTGGGCGCGCTGGGCTATGTGGAGAGCGCGCTGGAAATTGCCCAGCAGTGTGAAGGTGCTGTAGGGATTTCGTCGGTAGTGGTGGCCTCGGGTAGCGCGGGCACGCATGCCGGGCTGGCGGTAGGGCTGGAACAGCTTATGCCGCAGGTTGAGCTCATTGGCGTGACGGTCTCGCGCAGCATTGCGGATCAAAAACCGAAAGTGGTCATGCTGCAACAGGCGGTGGCGCAAGCACTGGAAGTCACGGCCAGTGCGGACATCACGCTCTGGGATGACTACTTTGCGCCAGGCTATGGCACGCCGAATGATGAGGGGATGGAAGCCGTCAAACTGCTGGCGCGCCTGGAAGGTATCCTGCTCGACCCGGTCTATACGGGCAAAGCCATGGCAGGGCTTATCGATGGGATCAGCCAGAAACGCTTTAAGGATGAAGGGCCTATTTTGTTTGTCCATACTGGCGGAGCGCCGGCTCTTTTTGCCTACCATCCTCATGTTTAACTGCGGGTAGAAAAATTCGAATGCAAGAAAGTATCCAACTGGTTATCGACTCCTTGCCCTTCTTGCTCAAAGGGGCGGTATTTACGCTGCAACTGAGTATCGGCGGCATGTTCTTTGGGTTGCTGCTGGGCTTTATACTGGCGTTGATGCGCATGTCATCGATTCTGCCGGTGCGCTGGCTGGCGCGTTTTTACATCTCAGTCTTCCGCGGCACGCCGCTGATTGCCCAGCTGTTTATGATCTATTACGGTCTCCCGCAGTTTGGTATTGAGCTGGATCCCATCCCGGCGGCCATGATTGGGTTATCGCTTAACACGGCGGCATATACTTCTGAAACACTCCGTGCCGCCATTTCGTCTATTGATAAAGGGCAGTGGGAAGCCGCAGCCAGTATCGGAATGACGCCATGGCAGACGCTGCGCAGGGCGATTTTACCGCAGGCGGCGCGCGTAGCATTACCGCCGCTTAGCAACAGTTTTATTAGCCTGGTGAAGGATACGTCGCTGGCGGCCACGATTCAGGTGCCGGAACTGTTCCGTCAGGCGCAGCTGATTACGTCGCGTACGCTGGAGGTATTCACCATGTATCTGGCGGCCTCTCTGATTTACTGGGTGATGGCGACGGTTCTCTCCGCGCTGCAAAATTACTTTGAAAACCAGCTGAACCGCCAGGAGCGTGATCCGAAATGAGTGCTATCGAAGTCAAAAACCTGGTTAAAAAATTCCACGGTCAAACGGTACTGCATGGTATCGATCTGGAGGTGCAGCAGGGCGAAGTGGTGGCCATTATCGGCCCCAGCGGCTCGGGTAAAACTACCTTACTGCGCAGCATAAACCTGCTGGAGCAGCCAGAAGGCGGCACAATCCGGGTAGGGGATATCACTATTGATACCGGTAAACCCATGGGGCAACAGAAGGGGCTAATTCGCCGTCTGCGCCAGCATGTGGGTTTCGTCTTCCAGAGCTTCAATCTGTTCCCTCATCGCACGGTGCTGGAGAACATCATTGAAGGGCCGGTTATCGTGAAAGGTGAGCCGAAAGAGGAGGCGACAACCCGCGCCCGCGAACTGCTGGCCAAGGTGGGACTATCAGGGAAAGAGACCAGTTATCCGCGCCGTCTCTCCGGCGGGCAGCAGCAACGCGTGGCTATTGCCCGCGCGCTGGCAATGCGCCCGGAGGTGATTCTGTTTGATGAACCCACATCCGCACTCGACCCAGAGCTGGTGGGGGAGGTATTAAATACCATCCGTCAACTGGCTCAGGAGAAGCGCACGCTGGTGATCGTGACCCATGAGATGAGCTTTGCTCGTGACGTGGCGGACCGGGCTATCTTTATGGATCAGGGGCGTATTGTTGAGCAAGGGCCGGCAAAAGCGTTATTCGCCGACCCGCAACAGCCGCGTACCCGACAGTTCCTGGAAAAATTCCTTCTTCGGTAGAATCTTTGTTCTTTTTTGCTCCAGAAACATTATCTGGAGCAAATAATTCCCCCTGAAAGTCTTTACATATATTGTTTTATTCTGTCTGAATTGCTGTAACCACATAAATTCTGTACAAATTTCCCTTGTGGTCGATATTTTACACATATAAATAAGATTTATGTGTTAGTTTAATCAATCCATAATAATGATTATCTTTTACAGGGGCTTCATTCCGTAAGTATGAAGGATTCAGACTTTTTCACATGGCGACGGGATTGCTATCTTCGGTTTCAGGAAATGACTTCGGCCGATCAGGTATATTCCGAACTTCTGCGACAAACACAGGCACTAGAGTTCGATTATTTTTCGCTTTGTGTCCGTCATCCCGTGCCGTTTACCCGGCCTAAACTCTCATTGCAGAGTAATTATCCGGCGCAATGGCTATCGCATTATCAGGCGGAGAATTATTTCGCCATCGATCCGGTACTCAAACCAGAGAATTTTGTGCACGGCCATCTTCCCTGGAATGACGCGCTGTTTGCCGATGCGCAACCCCTATGGGATGGCGCACGGGAGCATGGGCTGCGCAGGGGAATTACCCAGTGCCTGATGTTACCGAATCATGCGCTCGGTTTTCTGTCCGTCTCCAGCACGGTGCAAGGCATTAATAGATTCAGCAAAGAAGAGCTGGAGTTGCGTCTGCAAATGCTGGTGCAGATGGCGCTGACCACCCTGTTGCGTCTGGAACATGAAATGGTGATGCCGCCAGAGATGAAATTCAGCAAGCGCGAGAAAGAGATTCTGAAATGGACGGCGGAAGGAAAAACCTCAGCAGAAATAGCGATTATTCTCTCTATTTCTGAAAATACGGTGAACTTCCATCAGAAGAATATGCAGAAGAAGTTCAATGCGCCAAACAAAACGCAGATAGCCTGTTATGCGGCGGCGACGGGCATTATCTGACGCGTTCTGACGTTCTGCGTGCCAGACGAAAAAACGGCTGAATGCAATGCGTTCAGCCGTTTTTGTTTTTACTGACGGTAAGCTTGTTTAATCTGCTTAACCGTGCTGGAAAATACGTCGGCCTGAGCCTGGTCTTCCATTTGCGCGATCTGCTTTTCCATCTTAAGGATCACACGACCCGCATCAGCCTGGCCCATTGCCTGAAGCATCAGGGTCAGAAGGGATTTCAGACAGGAGACTTCCTGCGCCAGTTCCTGGTTATTTTCCGCAGTGGCGAAATCAGGTGTGCTCATTCATTTTCCTCATTATAAAAACGGCGCATACGCGCTTAGACCTTAGTTAAGGCGGCGGAGTATACCACAAGCTTGACAAAAAAATGCAGCGGTTGTTTTTTGTACTTTTGGCATGCGGTTTAATTGAATAAACAATCAATAAGCATAAACTTCATCTTGCTTTTACTGACAATTAACATATACCGGCAGTTTTAATGCAGTTAATTATTGTTACAAAAATTTGAAAATTATATTGGTGAACGCAACCCCGCCTGAACAATTGTAACCTTCTGAAAAAAGGGAGCTAAAATTTAGCGACAAGCGTTGAAGTGCCTTCTTATCGTTTCCAGTTACTGTATAGGTTAATTTCCAAAAATTTGTTCGGTATCGCTTATCTGCATTTTTAACGTTTTAAAGTTGAGGTAAAAAACGGTAATATATACGGCATTAGCATTCCATAGCGTTATCCCTATTCTGGAGACTTTCCATTGATCAACGTCCTTCTTGTTGATGACCACGAACTGGTGCGCGCAGGGATACGACGCATTCTGGAAGATATTAAGGGTATTAAAGTTGCCGGTGAGGCCTGCTGCGGTGAAGACGCCGTAAAATGGTGCCGCGCCAATACCGCCGATGTTGTCCTGATGGATATGAATATGCCTGGGATCGGTGGGCTTGAAGCAACCCGAAAAATCGCCCGCGCCTTTGTAGACACCAAAGTCATTATGCTGACGGTGCATACCGAGAACCCCCTTCCTGCGCGTGTTATGCAGGCAGGTGCTGCAGGTTATTTAAGCAAAGGCGCTGCGCCGCAAGAGGTGGTTAACGCCATTCGCTCTGTTCACGCCGGACAGCGCTATATCGCCTCTGACATTGCGCAACAGATGGCGCTAAGCCAGATTGAGCCAGAAAAGACCGAATCACCCTTTGCCAGTTTGTCTGAGCGCGAATTGCAGATTATGCTGATGATAACCAAAGGCCAGAAGGTGAATGAGATTTCCGAGCAGCTTAATCTCAGCCCGAAAACGGTGAACAGCTACCGCTATCGAATGTTCAGTAAACTGAACATTCATGGCGATGTCGAACTCACTCACCTGGCCATTCGCCATGGTCTGTGTAATGCAGAGACCTTAACCAGTCAGTGAGTGATGTGTTTGAATCCAGTGCATTTCTGAAAACCGTGACCAGCCAGCCCGGCGTTTACCGGATGTACGATGCTGGCGGTACGGTTATCTATGTCGGTAAAGCGAAGGACCTTAAAAAGCGTCTTTCCAGCTATTTCCGTAGCAATCTTGCGTCCCGTAAAACGGAAGCGCTCGTCGCGCAAATCCAGCAAATTGACGTAACCGTCACCCATACAGAGACGGAAGCGCTGCTGCTTGAACATAACTACATCAAGCTCTATCAACCTCGCTACAACGTACTGCTGCGCGACGACAAATCCTATCCGTTTATTTTCCTCAGCGGCGACACCCACCCGCGCCTGGCAATGCACCGCGGTGCAAAGCATGCGAAAGGGGAGTATTTCGGACCGTTCCCGAATGGTTACGCAGTGCGTGAAACGCTCGCCTTGCTGCAAAAAATCTTCCCGGTTCGCCAGTGCGAAAACAGCGTCTACCGCAACCGCTCGCGCCCGTGTCTGCAATATCAGATCGGCCGCTGTCTGGGGCCCTGCGTCGCCGGGCTGGTCAGCGAAGAGGAGTATGCGCAGCAGGTGGAGTACGTGCGGCTGTTCCTGGCCGGTAAAGATGACCAGGTGCTCACGCAGCTTATTGAGCGGATGGAAAAAGCGAGCCAGGCGCTGGCCTTCGAAGAGGCAGGGCGAATTCGCGATCAGATTCAGGCCGTGCGCCGGGTCACAGAGAAGCAGTTCGTCTCCAATAATGGTGACGATCTGGATGTGATTGGCGTGTCGTTTGATGCGGGCATGGCCTGCGTCCACGTGCTGTTTATTCGTCAGGGTAAAGTGCTGGGCAGCCGGAGCTACTTCCCAAAAGTACCGGGTGGCACCGAGCTGGGTGAAGTGGTCGAAACCTTTGTCGGGCAGTTCTATCTGCAGGGAAGCCAGATGCGTACGCTCCCCTCGGAAATCTTGCTCGATTTCAACCTTACCGATAAAACGCTGTTAGCAGAGTCGCTCTCTGAGCTGGCCGGGCGTCGCGTAAATGTGCAGACCCGTCCACGCGGCGATCGGGCCCGTTATCTAAAGCTGGCGCGAACCAACGCGGCCACGGCGCTGACCACCAAACTGTCACAGCAATCTACAGTTCATCAGCGTCTTGCCGCGCTGGCGACGGTGTTAAAATTGCCGGAAGTGAAACGCATGGAGTGTTTCGACATCAGCCACACCATGGGCGAGCAGACCGTCGCATCCTGTGTGGTCTTTGATGCCAACGGCCCTCTGCGCGCAGAATATCGCCGCTACAATATTACCGGCATAACCCCGGGTGATGATTACGCTGCAATGAATCAGGTCTTGCGCCGCCGCTACGGCAAAGCGATTGAAGAGAGCAAGATCCCGGATGTTATCCTGATTGACGGTGGCAAGGGGCAGCTAGGCCAGGCGAAAACGGTGTTTGCCGAACTGGACGTCAGCTGGGATAAGCATCATCCTCTGCTGCTGGGTGTCGCCAAAGGTACCGATCGTAAGGCGGGCCTGGAGACGCTATTCCTGGAGCCGGAAGGGGAGGGATTCAGCCTGCCGCCGGACTCACCGGCGCTGCACGTCATCCAGCACATTCGCGATGAGTCGCACGATCATGCGATCGGTGGTCACCGTAAAAAGCGGGCGAAGGTCAAAAATACCAGTACGCTGGAGACCATTGAGGGCGTTGGGCCAAAACGTCGCCAGATGTTGTTGAAATATATGGGCGGATTGCAAGGTTTACTCAACGCCAGCGTTGAGGAAATTGCAAAAGTGCCGGGTATTTCGCAAGCGTTGGCAGAAAAGATCTACTACTCGTTGAAACATTGAGGGCTCTGTAGCAACATAGAGCTAATATTTACTGCCAACAAACAGTTACCGTCACTATGCGATTAAATATTCCAACGCTACTCACGCTTTTTCGTGTCGTACTTATCCCGTTCTTTGTAGTGGCGTTTTACCTGCCCTTCATTTGGGCGCCATTCGCATGTGCACTTATTTTTCTTGTCGCCGCCGTCACCGACTGGTTTGACGGCTATCTGGCGCGCCGCTGGAATCAGAGTACCCGCTTCGGCGCGTTCCTTGACCCTGTGGCTGATAAAGTGATGGTCGCCATTGCAATGGTGCTGGTCGCCGAGCACTATCACAGCTGGTGGGTGACCTTGCCAGCCGCAACCATGATTGCCCGCGAGATTATCATCTCGGCGTTGCGTGAGTGGATGGCTGAGATGGGCAAGCGCAGCAGCGTGGCGGTCTCCTGGATTGGCAAAGTGAAAACCACTGCGCAAATGGCCTCGCTGGTCTGGATGCTGTGGCGTCCGAACGCCTGGGTAGAGTGGGCCGGTATCGGTCTGCTGTGGGTGGCAGCGGTGCTCACGCTCTGGTCTATGTTGCAGTATCTGAACGCCGCACGTGGCGATTTGCTTGAACAGTGATCGTTTCGCCGTAATTTTCAGCAAACGAACAATACTGACGAAAATTAACGTTGACTCAAAACGTCATATAAGTAGAATGCAACGCATCGAACGGCGGCACAGCTAGCCAGTCGATAGCAAAATCAAGTGATTAGCGAATGACTTGATGATTGCGGGAATAGCTCAGTTGGTAGAGCACGACCTTGCCAAGGTCGGGGTCGCGAGTTCGAGTCTCGTTTCCCGCTCCAAATTAAGTGCATCGGCAGTTGCGGATGCCGTCGAAAGACAGAAGATTTAAGGCGCGTTAGCAAAGCGGTTATGTAGCGGATTGCAAATCCGTCTAGTCCGGTTCGACTCCGGAACGCGCCTCCACTTTCTTCCCGAGCCCGGATGGTGGAATCGGTAGACACAAGGGATTTAAAATCCCTCGGCGTTCGCGCTGTGCGAGTTCAAGTCTCGCTCCGGGTACCATGGGAAAAGACGAATAAAATCAATGATAAGCAGTGTCGTGTAAACCACCGAAAGGTGGTTTTTTATTGCCTAAAATTCACCATTCGCCATTGTTTCGCCATTCAGCTTCGCCATATTTTTTGGTTTGCTCATCCCGGTCGTTGTACATCTACCCCTAAGTGTTGTAGTCATTTGCCCTTTTTTGATGTCAAAATTTTCCTGGCTTCCAACTACGGATAGGCAAATTTCTAGGCGTTGCAAGAAATGATCATGTTGATGAACTACGCTTAGTGCAGAACGTGAACTTCAAACCTGATACGGAATCAACAAAATTTAGTTGATTTTGTTTTTTGGTTTTGTTACTTTTAAGTCAGGCCTAGGTAGTATCAGGGTCTCACGAACATTAGAGAGGCATAATATGTTAACGCCGTTTGGTAAGAAAGTTAGGAAATTACGTATAGACGTCGGTGTCACGCTGAAGAGCATGGCTGATTCTATGGGCGTGACTTCGTCTTACCTCTCAGCAATTGAAACAGGAAAACGAGCTGTTACTGATCCTGTGCTGAACAGCATCATTGGTTATTTTTCTGGCGCAGGTGTACATGCCCAAGATGAATTAGCCAAAGCCGCTCGGGATTCTCAACAATCTGTTGAGATTAATCTTTCTGGTAAGAATCAAAACGCTCGCGAAGTAGCGATGGCTTTCGCCCGTAACTTTGATGAGCTGAGTGATGAAGAATTTACACGTCTGCGTGAGTTGTTAACCAAGAACAATAAGTAGGAGACTTTGTTTGAGCGGACAAGATTATCGAGTACCACCTTTGAGTCGTAACGAGGTTCGTGGCTTAACAATCCAGTTACGTTCAATGTTGAAAATACATGACATGTATTTTCCAGTAATTGAGATGCTTGAGTTCGCACTGCCTCAGATCTTGCCCAATTTTTCCTTTGAAACCGCTTCGGTAAAGGAAATGGGTGGTACTCATGGTCTGACATTACCACAAGATTCCCTGATTATCCTTCGTGAAGATGTCTACGAAGGTGCACATGAAGGTAATGGTCGTGATCGAATGACAGTCGCTCATGAGATAGGGCATCTACTGATGCACAAAAACATTGCTTTTGCCCGCGCAGAGCCAGGTGTAGAAATTCGGGCATTTGAAAGCAGCGAATGGCAAGCAAAGTGTTTTAGTGGTGAGTTGCTTGTCCCGCATAGTCATGCAGCGTTGCTAAGAAATATGTCGGTAGAAGAGATTGCTGAAAAGTGCGGAGTTTCGGCACATGCAGCCTTCTACCAAAAAGAGTTGTTAAGCAAAAAATAAAAAACCCTGACGGCGCCAACCATCAGGGTCTGTATAGGCGATGAAACCAAGAGGCATCGTCACCAGGAACTTCTCTATAAGCAACCTGAAAATAGCACTTCAGGAGAGTAGGTTCAAGGGAAAAAATCTCTCTCGGTAAGGAGGTGTACATGAATGAGCTTAAAGTCTATTACTTCGAAGGCAGCACCTAAAGGCTTCCGCTGGATTTTCTGCCGCTACCGCAAGGTGCGTGGAAAGTCGGCTAAAGTACTTGATGCCCATGATTACGGTTATGAGGCATGGGCATTTTTAGTCCGCTGCTAGCAGGTTATATCTTAAAGGCACCGCGAGGTGCCTTTATTTATTTTGCCCGCCGACCACTGGTACCACAGGGATTTTTCTATCATACCTCGCTGTTTGTGAGGCATTTTTATGACCCGCTATTCCCTGCTTTTCATGCAGAGTACCCCTGAGATCCGATATCCCTTTCGCTTTAAGATCATGAAAAGTAAATTTGAAGTCGAGCTCAGGAAACTTCTCAGCGGCTAACACTTTGGCTTTTGACCACTGAGCGTTGAATGCGTCTCGCGTATAGCGCAACCCTGATGGCTGGTGGAGTAGGAAAATACTAACCATGCCTGAATTTAGCGGCAGACCCTCCGCAAGCTTTACCGCCTTTTCTAATCGTTCAGTCCAGGCCTTGATTTGCGGTACCGCAGTTTTGCTTTGCTGAATCATGATTCCGTTTTCAAGGATCTGGTTTTTCTTAAGGTCGAGAATATCTCCCTGCCTTGCACAGCATAAATACGCCAGTTCCATTGCCACTTTGACGGGCGTATGAGCCACACTAAGCAGCGCTAAATACTCCTTATCCGTCACGTATCGTGTTCTCGCTTTCTCCTTAAATTGCTTCACACCTTGGCAAGGATTCATCTTCACTTTGCCTCGCTCGTACGCCCATCTAAACACACGAGAGATAAAAGCCTTCTCCCGGTTCGCCTGAACCCTGCTTTTCACCCCTCGCTTGTCCATATACTTACGGATGTGCTCAGGCTTAATGTTGTCAGGCTTCATTTTTCCAAACACAACATTAACTTTAGAGCTGTACTTTCTGTAATCCTTCCTTGTCTCCGTAGCCAGCTCGTGAAAATCTCCTGAGTTAAAAAAATCCTCACACAGCGCGTTAAAGTTTGTTCCAACCTTTATGTCGTTAATAAAGTGTTCATATGCAGACCAAACCTGTGCCTTGGTTAAATCTGCATTGCAGAGTCTTACGGTTCGGCCATCAGATGTCCGAAACTCATAGGCAGACTTGCCCCGACGAACGCGGGGCGGCATCCAGTTGTCTTCTGGGTTTTTACGAACTCTAGGCATCAACACATATCCTTGAAGTTAGGCTCTTCTTCTTCAGGATTATTCACTACCAACTTTAAACCAACTGGGTTTGATACATGGTCCCACGTTGTGCCTGGCCGTCCATCCTTGCGGGGAACGTAGAATACTCCGCTCTCTTTGAGTGCTTTGCACTGCAGGGAAGGGCGGCGATAACCAGTAAGCTGATAAAGATCATCCGGAGTAAGAAAGCGTTGGCTTTGTTCGCTCATAGTTTTTTCTCCACTAAACCGGCTGCACCCGGTTACGGTTTATAAAACGCGCAAGATGAGCATCCACCACGGAGGCCATCATTGCAGGTACGACATATTGTTGTGTCAGTATGATAGAGCTGGTGGACCATCTCTTTTGGCACGACCACCGGCATCGGCACGCGGATAACCAGCCGGCGTAGTTCTGCTATTTCATCGGCCTGCTCCATGACGCGTGCATGCAGATCAGAAGCTTCTTCGCGCCACCAGGCGACATCGGCTTTAAGGCGACGCAAGCGCCGCTGTTTGAGTTTGCTTACCATATGCCATACCCGGTCATGGATATCAGCTGGCAAATAGCGAACATCACCACAGTGACCACTAGCACTTTGAC
The DNA here is from genome assembly GCF_002430365.1 of Leclercia sp. UBA5958. Classification (NCBI taxonomy): domain Bacteria; kingdom Pseudomonadati; phylum Pseudomonadota; class Gammaproteobacteria; order Enterobacterales; family Enterobacteriaceae; genus Leclercia; species Leclercia sp. UBA5958. The sequence goes on from NZ_DJCE01000003.1 coordinate 48,371, forward strand.
TGGAGGCATCACTTCACCTCCACGCACTTAATATTGTTAATGCGCGGTGATGTCTCATTCCATGAGCGCTCTCGCTCCGCAATAGCTAGCGCTTTTATAGCTGCCTGGCACTGAGCCATATTCTTCATCGGCTCGATCTGCATGTTCATGCTCTGGCTGGTAAGAACCATAATCAGAAAGACGTAGCTCATTCGGCCTCCTGCTGCGGTGCTGCAGGGTGAGGGTGCCAGTGAGTAAAGGTGTCGGATGGTAACTTATCGTATTCCTCGTACCAGTCCTGCCATACCTTGCCATCCCACGCATACACAGCGTACTGAACCACATCTCCACAGCATGTAATAACTGGCACACCTATAGTCGGCATCCGCTCACTGCATGTCACCCAGCTATCCGGAATCGCCGGAGAGTTGCCAGCGGCACCCTGAAGCACGGCGGCGCGGCAGGCGTTCCATCCGTTGGCATAATTTGCGGAATAACGGATTCCATCTTTCACATATTTAAACCGTTGACCATCTTTCAGCTTCGGTAAGGCATCAGGCACTACCGGAGCTGGCTGGGCGGCATACACTGGCTCAAGGCCAGCATCGCTATTGGCCCACGACCATTCCCTGCCCATGCGCTTATTATCGGTTTCGCCAGCTCGATATGTGGCAAAGTTTTGCAGGGACAAAGGGTCGATATAAGCCACCGGCTCAGCCGTCATCGATTTCAGAGCCATCTTCATCGCTGCCAGCGCCATGGACGCATCTTCGTTTACCGCTCCGGGCGTAGCATCGCGCTCTTCTTCAAGCTCTGCGATTGTTTTCAGGAGCCACTCTTTGGTTAATGTCATGGGTTAGTCCTCAACCTGCTGTGCTTTCAACTGGAGATGGGAAATCTATGGTTTCATCGAAGCCAGCGCCGATTTCCTGGACAGCGGTACACCAGTCAGAGGATGAACTGCTATCCAGCTCGTTTTGCACCTCTTCTAACCGGCGCAGGTCATACAGGAAAATATTCGAATCGCCGATGGTATAAAAACCGATTTTCTTTGGTGATGGGCACCGGTCGAGGACTGCCTGGAGTTCATCAACCCAGGTCACCTCTTTTTTGGTTAGCTTTGTCATATCACCCCTCCCCGTTGATGCGGCCAGCGGCGCGGATTCGTTTGCAGGTCCAGTCAAGGTATTGCTGCGTATACTCTGGATCAGATGATCCCGTATCCACCAGGCTCTCGACGATATCCTTAGCCAGTAAGAGCAATTTCGAATCGCTTAATTTGAACTTAACCGCCTCCAGTTCAGCCACGCGCTTCTCTGCGGCTTCCAGCTCATCCAGTAGAGCCAGCACGGTTTCTGAATGTATATCCATGTTGAACACGCCATGCTCTTGAGCTTTCTCTGCTGTTTGGCGCAGCGCCTGTTTGTTGGTCATTGGGCTGCTCCTTAGCGCATGCGCTCTAATGTTACGCCGGCACGAACCAGATCCCTGCAGTGACTGATAATCTCAGCCCGGGAAGCTCCACGCCACGGCGAATAGAATGGCGACTCGTCCACCGCGATATCAGGATCCCAGCCAGTCGCATCATGGGCCTTGCCGATGCCATCCCAGTCTGTTGTGTTGTCGATGAGCCAGGAGTAAAGCAGCCATTCGCAGTCCATGTAATCGCTCTCGCCGTAGTAGTCAGGTCCGAACCATACAACGTGCTGCTCGTGCCAGACGCGGCCACGATGGGATTCAAAGCTGTCGCTCTCAACCGTGAAATCATTGCCATGAAGGCTTGGAAATAATGCCAGCAGCAGCTCTTTCGCGTTTTTAGAAAATTTCTTCTCGATGCGCGCTTTGGTATTTGAGTACTTGCTCATTCTGATGCTCCTTTGCGAAGTTGGGCTGCGAACTCTTTGGCGTGCTCAATCATCAGCGTGTAATGTTCCTCATCCTCAGGCTCAATGAACACGATGTCTGACTCGCATTGATCAACCATCATATCCACACCCTGAGCCCGCACTTCAGCCAGGAAGGAGTCGGTGGCCGGGGTTTCAGGCACGGGCGGGATTTTATCTTCTGCATCTGCCCATGCGTTCCAATGTTCTACTGCGGGCGCATGATTAACGGTGCACTCTTTCAGCCCCGCATTCTCCGCAGCCAGCGCCGCAGCATCATCACGAACTTTTCGTAGTTCAAGCACTGCAACCTGAACTGCATAAGCGAACATGGCAGCAGGTCGTTCACCTGCTTTCTCGCTGTCACGCTGCATATTGACGGCAACAGTCATCAGTTCGTCCAACTGCTCACCGGTCATTGGTTTATTAGTTGTTGTCATGATGATTCTCCTGCTGCTGCAGTTTGTATTGCTTAACGAAGTAGGCGACTGCTTTTGACTGGCTGGCAACGATGCCATTGAGATTGACGTTCTTGCCCCGGTAGATCGGTGCAGAGCCTATATCAACTCCGTCGAGAGTTACGTAAAGGGTTTTTCCACGTACTTCAGCGGCTGGTATTGGTTGAGACAGGCGGTAGGTTTCTCTCGCCTCAGCAATGGCCTTGTGTTCGTCGATAATGGAAAGTGCTTCAGCAAGTGCTGCGCCTTCGATAGTGAAGACCCCTTCATCGCTGATAGATGCCTGAGCCATAAGCTCGACGAAACGACGTGCAGTTTTGATGCTAAGTTCTGGCGCGATAGAGCTGCGTGTAACCTTCGTTTTACCCTGGGCAGCAGCTACTGCTTTATCGTGCTGTAGAACCTCGCCAGCCTGTTCGCCATATTCACGGACGCGATCAACAGCAACATCAACCGATACAGCGCCCGATTTCACTTCCTGCTGAACGTCATAGTTGGCGGTGCTAAGCGTGAGTAACTTCTCTACCGTGGCCACAGATTTATTGACCAGCTTTGCGATCTCGCTGGTGGTCTGGTTAAACGCGTTATGCAGCTCCTGGATAACCGCGGCCTGTTCCATATCGGATAATGGAAGCTGGTTATTGCTGGTCATGATGCGAGCCAGGCGCTGAACATCGTTACCGTTGAACGGCATGATGTGGATGCGGTCTACTGGCTTACCGGCTATGCGGCAGCGCTCATAGCAACGACGACGGCGGTGACCTTCAACAACCCAAACGCCACCTTCGTCACGGGCGATAACTTCCAGCGGAGGTACTGAGCCACCATTCATCAGATAGTTAAACAGGTCATCATCAGCCAGGCGGGTACGTTCATCGTCATCATGACGTTTATTGAAGCCTTCACGAACGTGAATATTGTCGAGACTGATGAACATGCCGGTGTCAGTACGCTTGATAGTTCCGTCACGAGACATCAATTTGAATGAGTTAGCCATCACGCAACCCCTTCGTTTAATACTGTCAGGGTGACAGGCGTAAGTTCGCGAAGCTCGCGCTGGGCTTCAAGCAGGTGCATATTGCTGGGGGTTTTTGTGTGGCGCTCAACGATACGGTCACATTCTTTAGCCCAGCAGGTAACATCTTCTCGAAGAGTGGCATTTTCAGCAGCCAGTGCCTTACGCTGACTCATGGACTCACAAAGCGCCACGCTGGTGTAATCCAGTCGGTTAGCCAGTTCATTCACGATCCCGCGATAAGCAGGGGGAAGGAGAGGGGCGGCTTTACGAGCTGCGTCGATCAGCTGCTCTCTGGTCAAGCGTGGTTGTAACTCGGTGACGTTCTGTGTGGTCGTCATGGTCAGTTTCTCCGTTATATAAGCGCTCTGCACAGCGCTGATTTTTGGTTGCACGAATCCCTCGCCTGGTGGCGACAAAAATAAAGGGGGTTCGTTTTAGTAAGCACCCGAGCAGGGCACTTAATGAAACGGGCGACTGCCATCGCCTGTTAGCTTCTCCACAACTGAGAGCGCGCTCCGCTCGAATTTGCATTTAACGAACTGACACTTAGGTTAAAGGTCCAGAACGCGCTTTCAGTTGTGTAAAAGGGGCGGTCGACATAAGGACATTCAGAACTGCCGACCGCCAAGACTACACACAGCATTTGTTGCAGTTACTACGGGTTTACCACGCTAGCTACGTGATTCGTTTGTGGTGGCTGGTGCTGAACTCCAGCTCAGTGGCGCGGTGTTTCAATATCGTAACCGCCCGTTCCATCCGCGTTTTATCAGTCCGTATGCTCGCCTAGAACGTTTCGCCTGCTTATCTTTTCTCAACCGTTTGACGGTCAGCCCCGTCATTCACCACATCTGAAAAAGAGCGGTCCACCTTCACCATGCTTTGCCTGCCACCATCGGGATTGGTTACTACGGCAGTCGAAGGGTACAGTTTTTCACGCCCGCGCTCTTTCAGTTGCATCCTCGTCTCTTCCGAGGTGTCACACCGTACCGCCTGGATGGTGAATCCAATGCTCGTGCTACTGCTTGGCTTGCACATTCCGGCTACCCGCTGGATCTGGATATTGTCTTCAAAGGAATCCCCGGACCGCTGCGGCACATGTGCCATATGCCGTGGGGTAAAGATAATCACAAATTGCGAGTAGCGCAAGTGATAAAATGCACAACACGCAAATTGAGGGCAAAAAAAAGACCTCCAGTGGAGGCCTGTTTTATCAAAGATGGATTATCCGTGACGTTTATACGCTTGAGATTGGCTTATCAAAACTTTACCAAAGATGTGGAAGCGGTGCTCATTTTCTTTGGTGATGTTCCATTCACGATATTTGGGATTGTCAGAAATGACAAGAAGCTGATCGGGGATCATTTGTAGGCGTTTTACGTAAACCTTACCGTCAAAGCCAAATACATAAATGCCATCACCATCAAATTCATTAATGTTTACATCAACAAAGATTAAATCACCAGGTTCGATAGTAGAGGCCATGCTATCACCGCGAACGTTGATAACTTTAACGCCAGTTGACGTCCTGCCTCCAAACATAATCACCGCCTGGTCGTTACTGTATTCGATGGCATGAATAACATCGATAACGTCACTACCTTGAATATGTCCTGACCCGGCGCTTGCACTCACATCAAGTACCTCGACTCTATACACATCAATGTCCTTTCGGGCTGATGAATCAGTTTTACTGTTTATACATACAGTAGACTCATTTTCCATTGACGTAAATAGGTCGGTAACTTTAACGCCTAAAGCTTGAGCAAGCCTGTTAAGTGTTTGTTCTGAAAACTGCTTTTGCTTTCCGGTTTCAAGCCGAGAAATATTGGCAGCATCAACCCCCACAGCTTCAGCGAGTTCTGCGATTTTCATGTTCTTCGTCAGGCGAAGATGTCGTATGCGAGATCCTATATTCATGCGCCTATTACATGTTGTTTTTGCGCCTCATGCAAAGCAACTTGCGCAATCCGCCAGTATGAAATAATATGCGTATTACGCAAATTAAGGAGGCGTTATGCAATCACCGTTAAGAAAATTGCGTAAATCGCATGGTATGACTTTGTTGCATGTTGCAACTGGCGTACAAGTCGATCCAGCGACGCTGAGCCGCATTGAAAGATGCGAGCAAGTACCGTCTGTAGAGCTAGCCGAACGTCTTGCCAAGTTCTTCCATGGCGAGATCAATGAATTACATATTTTATATCCGAGCCGCTATCAAACTCCTGACGACGTTCTCAGCAAGCGAAATCTTAGTTCGAAAGTAGCTAACTAAATAACTACCAAAGGGAAAACAAAATGGTAGACAGCATAAACACAGCGATTCGCCTTATGTGCAAGGCACACAAACACGGTCGTGTCGGCTTGGCTGCTGATCTTGGCATGACCATCGATCAATTTCACAACCATCTATACCAAAAATGCGGCAGTCGTTTTTTTACGGTAGTCGAACTTGAACAGATGCAGTCCATTTCCGGCACGTCTTATCTGGCTGAGTATTTCGCTAAGCGCTGCGGAAAAATGCTGGTGGACATTCCTGTTCCCGAGAGCATCGACAATGTCGATTTGTATGAAATCGATATGAAAGCGACGGTCGCAGCTGGCGAACTGGCTTCAGCAAAAGTTGCAGCTATTGCTGATGGCGTAATCGATGTGAAAGAACGCAAGACACTGTCCGATCTATTCAACAAGAAGTTGCGTCACCAGATTCACGGCTTCCTAGGGTTCATGGCTCTGTACGGGGCGGGAATTTCAGATCAGGCAGTTGATGTTTTCGTTTCAACCGGCAGAAAAGGTGACGCCCCGAGTGTGCAGCTCGAGGCGTCTGGCGCGCCGGTTCTTTAAGTGGAGAAACTAACGCATGAACAGTTTAAACCGATTCAGACCAACTAAGCAATTCAGATGCCTGCCGCTGGTGGGGAAAAGCTCCCCGTTCGGCTATGTGGAAATAGTACACAGCGCTGATGGTGCCAACAACTACCAGGCATGTGCAGAGATGGTAGGTGCATTTGCTCTGATGAACGAGAAGGGGCGCGAGGAATGGCTGAAGTTGACCGGAGGTTCAGAGACCACAGAGGTATCCCGGTGCGGGTCATTCGATGGGAGCCAGAAAGCCGACGCGTTATATACCTTCGCGAAGGTTACGATCATGAGTGCTTCAGCCCTCTTGAGCAATTCCAGCGCAAATTTACAGAGTTAAAGGACTGCCATGAGCCTGTTAATGCCATCCCGGCCGATAGTGATTAACCCTGACCTTGCATATAGCATTGGCCTGAACGAGGCCATTGCGTTGCAGCAGGTGAATTACTGGCTGAAAGAGACAAATTCCGGTCTGGAACGTGACGGTGTGCGCTGGATTTACAACACGAACGAGCAGTGGCTGGAGCAGTTCCCGTTCTGGTCCGAGTCTACCCTGAAGCGCACCTTCACCCGTCTGAAGACCCTCGGGGTGCTCAAAATTGAGCAACTGAACAAGTCTCAGCGCGACATGACTAACTACTACACGATTAACTATGAAAGCGAGCTTTTAGATGAGGTCAAAGTGACCAAATCGAAGAGTTCAAAATGCACTCGTCCATCAGGTCAAAATGAACTAATGGAAGAGGTCAAAGTGGAACGCTCCATCGGGTCAAAACGAACCGATGTCATCAGGTCAAAATGGCCTGATGTTCTTACAGAGAATACAACAGAGAATACTACAGATATTAAAAACCCTTCTTGTCCGGTTGCTGAGCAACCCGACCGTGATGTGGTTATCACTGACCAGGCCAAACAGGTCTTAACTCATCTCAACCAGGTGACAAACTCACGCTATCAGGTATCGACCACGTCGTTGCAAAACATCAGGGCCCGTATCGGCGAGGGGTACACCGTGGAAGAGCTTAAACTGGTGGTGGACTATTCAAACGCCAAGTGGGCCGACGATCTGAAAATGGCCGCGTATCTGCGCCCACAAACCCTTTTCCAGCAGAACAAATTTCCCGGCTACCTGAAATCTGCAGGGAACTGGTCAAACGCAGGCAGGCCTGCACGCATCAACGGCGAATGGGCCCGTGAAGATGGCATTTTCAAATCCAGTTTCCAGAACACAGACTACAGCAAGATCCCCGCTGGTTTCAGAGGAGCTAACTCATGAGCCTTTTGAAAAACATTCAGCTGTTCATCGCAAACAACCCTGGCCTGACCAACAAGCAGCTGGCGGCATCAATGCCACAGTTTGACGTTCACGCCGTGCAGCGTGGCGTATGTCACCTGGTAAAACTTAACCGTGCCACACGTAAGCATAACGGCAAGTGCTACCAGTATTTTGCTAATCCGCCGAGTGGAGAAGTCGGGGAAGTAATTTCCCGCGTAAAAATAGACCGAGCGCAAAGCGCTTGTGGCGCTGAGATAGACAGCGTAGTTAACCCCGCAGTAGCTGCATTGATGCTGAAAGCCCAGGGGCTGACTGAAAAGGGTCTGTTTCAGCGTGCGGCGACGGTTCTGATGGAGGCTTTCAATCGGTCCAAGAATGAGGACGTTCGCGAAAAGATTCTGTTAGAGCGCCAGAAATGCCTGGGTAAGGTGCAAAAGCCGAAAGCGGCAACGGATGTTTGGTTACTGGCAGGCCGAGTGAGGAATTTTTGATGAAATATTCACTGATATACGCTGATCCCGCCTGGGAGTACGGTAACACCATCAGTAACGGCGCCGCGAGTAACCATTACGGCACGATGAAACTCATTGACATGAAGCGCCTGCCGGTGTGGGAGCTGGCAGCCGAAGATGCTGTCCTGGCCATGTGGTTTACTGGCACCCACACCCGCGAAGCGATAGAGCTGGCTGAGGCATGGGGATTTAGGGTCCGCACCATGAAAGGTTTTACCTGGGTGAAGTTTAATACGCTTGCCGAGGAGCATATCAACCGAGCTCTACAGCGTGGTGAGGTCTCTGATTTTTACGATTTCCTCGATCTGTTGAATGCTCAGACGAAGATGAACGGCGGCAACTACACCCGCGCCAATACCGAGGATCTGCTAATCGCCGTTAAGGGGAAGGGGCTGGTGCGTCAGAACGCCAGTGTAAAGCAGGTTATCTACAGCCCACTGGGTAAACACAGTGCGAAGCCAGAAGAAGCACGCTACAAGCTGGAACAGCTCTATGGTGACGTTCCGCGTATCGAGCTTTTCAGCCGCTGTGGAGCACCAGGCTGGCACCACTGGGGAAATGAGTCAGCGTCTCCAGATGTAGAACTATTGCCTGCATGGGCAGCTCCCAAACTGACGTACCGGGAGAGCAGCTTATGAACCAGTCCGTCGAGAACGCCATTCATGCAGAGGCAAAGCGCTGCAGTGAAGCGATCAAATCAGCGATGAACGCCAAACCGCGTCCAAAATTCGACAGTGTCAGCAGGCCCTTGCTCAGCAAGCATTATGCGAAGGTAAAACCGCTCGGCATTTTCTTCATCAAATTCGTCAGTGTCATTGGACGCCTTAACGGGCGCTATGGAGTGGACTCATGAACCATTTAACGCCCCGTCAAAGTGAAGTTCTGGATGCAATAGTGCTCTACAAGGATAGAACCGGATTCCCGCCGACGATTCTGGAGCTTGCCGGTTTAATTGGCTGTGCATCACCTAATGCTGCTGCGGAGCATGTGAAGGCGCTTAAGAAAAAAGGGTACATCTCAATTGCTCCTGGCGCTGCCAGGGGGATTACCGTAGTCAAAACGGAATGGGATGCAGAACCTGTAACGATCATTAAAGAGCTGCTATCCGGCGGAGAAAATGCCAGAGATAACGCTGTGGAATGGCTGAAAAAGCAGGGAGTGAAGTTATGAAACTTGTTCTCCCGTTTCCACCGAGCGTAAACACCTACTGGCGAGCCCCGAACAAGGGACCACTGAAAGGCCGTCACCTCATTAGCGCAAAGGGCAGGGCATACCAGAGTGCAGCTTGTTCGGCTATTGTCGACCAGCTGCGCCGCCTGCCAAAACCCTCCACCGCCCCGGCGGCAGTGGAGATCCTTCTGTTTCCACCAGATGCGCGTCGCCGCGACATCGATAACTACAACAAAGCGCTGTTCGATGCGCTAACCCATGCTGGTGTCTGGGAGGACGACAGTCAGGTACAACGCATGCTGGTGGAGTGGGGGCCGAAAGTGGCAGGAGGCCGGGTAGAAATAACGATCACCACACATGAACCAATGGCGGGTGCAGCCGCCTGAAAAGTGGAGAAAAGTATGAACCAGATGAACGTAACCGTAATGTGTCAGACCCATCATGCAGCTGCTATGGCGCAGCAAATAACGATGTCCAGTCGTGAAATTGCCAAGCTTGTGGACTCTCGCCACAGCAATGTATGTGTGACCATTGAAAGACTCATGAATAGCGGTGTTATTGGGGGGTATGCTGCAATGCAGTACACCCATCCTCAGAACCAGCAGACCTACCATTACTACGAAGTTAATAAACGCGACAGCTATGTGATAGTTGCTCAGCTTTGCCCGGAGTTTACGGCTCGTCTTGTAGACCGCTGGCAGGAACTGGAGAACGGCGCCGGCATGGTGGTTCCTCAGACACTGCCTGAAGCACTGCGCATGGCTGCCGATCTTGCTGAACAGAAACAGCGGCTGAGTGAAGAGCTGGCCATTGCCGCACCTAAAGCTGAATTTGTTGATCGCTATGTAACCGCCACCGGCTCAATGACTTTCCGGCAGGTGGCCAAATTGCTCAACGCCAAAGAGCCTGAGTTCCGTCTGTTCCTGATGGATAATCACATCATGTATCGCCTGAGTGGGGTGCTTACCCCTTATCACCAGCACATCGAGGCCGAGCGCTTTGAGGTTAAGACAGGCACAACAAACGCCTCTAATTATGCCTTTAGTCAGGCACGCTTCACCGCCAAAGGCGTTAAGTGGATCGGCGGTCTGTGGGCTGAGCACATCGCTAAGGGGCAAATGGCGTGAGGGCACTACTTACACCTGAAATTGCGCCTATGGCCGGGGTAGTTATCTTTCGCCCCGGAACTGATTTGCTTTGGCTATTCCGTCAGGGCAGGGTGGTAATTGAAAAGCCATCGGAAGCTTTACAGCATCTACCGTCAGGCCTTCTTCCAGAGTCATACCAGCCACTGACACATGATGACAGTATGCAGGTTGTTTTTGAGAATGAGCGCGTTATTCAGCGTGCTGGTGGCCTGAACGGTCTGGATGCCTGGCTGGAGCGAAAGTATGAATGTCAGTGGCCACACGAAGAATGGCATTCCCATGATTTTACAGTGATGCGCCACGCACCCGGCAGCATACGTTTGTGCTGGGGTTGCGATAACAACCTGCGAGAGCAAACCACTGAAAGACTTGCAGGAATCGCACGTGAAAACCTGGTATCCTGGCTACTGGCAACCGTAAGCGGTCAACTTGGCTTCAGTGAAGGCCATGTGCTGACACTTCCGGAGTTCTGCTGGTGGATGGTCAGGAACGGACTGGCAGATGTTATCCCTGAAAATCTGGCGGCAAAAGCTCTGAGGATTGAGCCAGAACCTATCCAGTCTGTAATGCGCGAAAGCGACATCATGCCATCGGTTCCGGCTGCAGAGCTGCTTCAGGAGAAAGCTAAAAATGTTGTTACGTTGAAGGTTGATCCGGATAGCCCGGAATCCTTTATGAAAATATTCAAACGGAGCCGCTGGAAAAACGAAAAGTACACCCGCTGGGTTAAGTCGCAGTACTGCATGTGCTGCAACAAACCAGCAGACGATCCCCACCACCTGATAGGCCACGGGCAGGGTGGAATGGGTACCAAAGCGCACGACCTGTTTGTGATACCTCTGTGCAGAGAGCATCACGACGAGTTGCACGCTAGCCCTGTGGCATTTGAAGCGAAATACGGCGACCAGTTAGCGCTGCTGTTTCGGTTTTTAGATCGTGCGCTGGCAATCGGCGTACTGGCGTAAGTGGAGACGCATAATGATTAACCCTTCTGAAGTTGGCAAGACGGGCGAGATGGTTCGCCTGCGTACACTCGAAAGCATCTGGATTCAGGGAAAGCTGCGCATGTGGGGCCGCTGGTCATACATCGGTGGTGGTTCTGGGGGGAACATGTTTAACCAATTACTGGCATCCGGAAAAATCACCAAGACAGCTATCAATGACGCGCTTCGCCGCATGAAGAAATCCGGCATTACCAAGCCTGAGCTCGAAGCGTATCTACGAGAAATCCTTAACGGCAAAAACAAGAGCGGCCTGGCGTTCTGCTCGGATGAAGAGGGCCTGAAAATAGATGGGGTAATTGCATCAGTTCTAATGAATGATGACTATCGTTCTCTCTATGGGGTAATCGTTGATCGTCACCGACTGAGGAAGAGCAAGCTCCAGATGGCCAACGAACTTCATGATAAACACCCTGGCTGGACTCTAATAACTTGCCGCCGCCGAATTGATACCTGGTTAAGTCTTGCAGAATCGATCCTTTACGCTCCACTATGTGACGCGTTCAACACAAATAGCGACAGATTTAAGTTGCAAAGTGAGCAATAAAGTGGTTGAATTGTGGTAGGCTCGGGAACTTAAAGCGAACTGAGCAGCAAATCTCAAACCCGCCCTTAAGCGGGTTTTTTATTTTGAATTTGTTATAAACCTCAAAAATTTTATGATTACTGTCATTTCTTCTGAGATTAACAGATGAGATGATATTCCTTCTCTTCCATGAAGGAATTAATCATGCTTATTAAGTTTTCAGATCTTATCCAGGCGAGAGAGCAAGTAGAAGAAAGAGTTCGAGAGCTTACTCAGCGTCTTCGCAATGAAGCGGAAGAATTTCTGGACCAATATAGGAAGTCCTTATACACACCCCAAGATTCCTGGTCTGATGGTCAAAGGGAATATCCTTACGCCAGGCTCATGAACATAACTGACCAAGGGATGTACACTCAGCAATCCATTAAAACTCTTGCGCTTGATGATGAAAATACCATTTCATTTTTAATGGCAACAGTAATCAACGAAAATATTCAGGGCGGCCAATGGATTTACGTTCCAATTAGGATGAGTTTAAATAATCGAAGCGTCATTGTAACTGCTGGAAACTCTGGGCGTGAGGAAGTTCCTCTTGGTGGAGAAGGTAACAGTTACTACGATGCTTGCTGTCTCGTTAAGGAATTAGTTTTGAGCCAAATCAAATCCAGGTTCCCTAATTAAGGTATTTAGCAAAACATATCCGTATCAATTTACTTAAATATGGCTGCCTACGGGCGGCCTTTTTCTATTTCAGGTCCCGCGAATCAACTTCGGATGGTTTCGTTGTTAAATGCAGCCAGAGAGCCTGATCCTATACACACGGAATAATTATGTCTGAGACCTTCACTATCGTAGGCGTTGGTCTTACATCGTCTTCTGTCGGTGTAACCTTTGCCACGCTGTTTCCGGAGGCGACTCCTGCAGTGATGCTCGGATCACTTGCCGGAACCGCGTTATACGTTCTGACCTCAGATCCCCATCAACTCTGGAAGCAGGCTATCTTTGCGCTGATTTCTTTTATCAGTGGCGTGTTCTTCTCAGTGCCAATGGCGAAAATCATGGCCGGGATCATAAACACGCCATTAAGCCTGATGAAGCCACCGGCCAGCATCGAGGTATCGCCAGCTGTCGGCGCCATCGTTACCGCTTCCATTTCCGTGGCAGTCCTGCTGCGAATTCTCCGCAAGTCAAAAAGCGGGAAGATGCCAGGGCTGGGGGAGGAAGATAAATGACATGGCAACTTCTTCTGATGAATGCAAACGCCATAGTTTGCCTGTTAATCATGGTCAGGCTGATGTTTTTCCGGAAAGAGGGGAAGCGTCATCGCCTGAGTGTCGCGGTTCTGGCCTACCTGGTCATCCTTGCCGCCGGATTCAACGCCTTCAACATTCTTCTCGGCCATTACGTACAGGTTAATCTCGGCGATCTGCTTCTGAACTCCGTCATCTGCATGGCGGTATGGCTGGCGCGTGGAAATCTGGCTAAGGTCGTTATCTCGGAGTAAATCATGCAAGCTCTCAATGCACAGCGAAAAGCCTTCCTGGACATGCTCGCATGGTCAGAGGGAACCGATAAACCGGGTCAGCCAACTAAGAACCATGGCTATGACGTGATTGTGGGCGGCTCACTCTTTACCAACTACGCAGATCACCCTCGCAAACTGATCACCCTTAACCCCAGGCTGAAATCTACGGCTGCCGGCCGCTACCAGCTGCTTTCTCGCTACTGGGATGCTTATCGGTCGCAGCTTGGCCTCAGGGATTTCTCCCCGGCCAGTCAGGATGCGGTGGCATTGCAGCAGATTAAAGAACGCCGCGCCCTGCAGCTCATCGACGAAGGCTATATCCGTCAGGCGATTGACCGCTGCAGCAACATCTGGGCGTCGTTGCCCGGTGCAGGTTACGGCCAACACGAGCACAAGGTTGAAAACCTCCTGAAGAAATTCAAAGAGGCTGGTGGTTATGTAGCAGAGCCAAAATCATGATCGGCGCCGTCATCAAGAGGCTATGGCTGCCGATTGTGGTGATAGTGCTGCTGAGCTCATTGGTATGGGCTGTTAATCACTACCGCGACAATGCCATCGCCTATAAAGACCAGCGCGACAAGGCAACTGAGAATCTCAGCCTTGCGAACGATACCATTGACGACATGAAGGTGCGCCAGCGTGATGTGGCCGCACTGGATGCCAAATACACCGGAGAGCTGCGGGATGCTAAAGCTACTATCGATCAGCTTGAGCGCGATGTTGCTTCTGGCAAGCGTCGGTTGCAGCTCAACGCAATCTGTTCCGCGAACGGAGCGTCCGGCACCACCGGCCTGGATGATGCTTCCACCGCCGAACTCACTCCAGACGCTCGACAAAATTATTTCCATCTCCGAGAACAATTAGTCACGGCTGAAAAGCAAATCCTTGGCCTTCAGGAATATATTCGAACGGTGGTCTTTGATGAAAAGAGCCAAAGTAACAAAAGAAAGTGAAGCGTATATCAGGGAGCATTTGGAAGTAGATGCCTGTGTTTCCTCAGGCTTGAAATGGAAGAATGCACCAAAATTTAACGGCCATATGCTTGGTAAAGAAGCTGGAGTTAAAGCTGCCGATGGCTACTACAGAGTCGGCGTAAAAAGACAGAAGCTCTCTACGCATCGGGTAATTTGGTTTCTGCTGAACGGGGACTGGCCGTGCTGCATTGATCATATAGATGGAAATCAAGCGAACAACTCTCCTGAAAACTTGAGGGCTGTGACTCTTTCAGAAAACCAACATAATCGAATCTGCAGTGGCGTTAAGCATGACGTAAGGCGTGACATGTATAGCGCAAGAATCACTGTTTCTGGAAAGAGAATCGAGCTTGGGTCATTTAAGAGCCATAGTGAAGCGACTGAAGCGTACAAAGCTGCGAAAAGAAAACTTCACCCATCCGCACCGGATCGTTGCTACCAGTGAGCTGACTCCGCTCAACGGGATTATTTCACCCTCAGAGAGCGAATCGTCACAGTGACGAAGCAAGTCGGGTATCTACAGAGTTACATCAGAGAGCAGTGCCTTAAATGAAAAATTCCCTTCCGAACCGAAATCCAGCAGTTCGGAAGGGAGACCAAAGGGGTCATCATTACAAGGAGGATGAAAATTTAGTACAAGACATAATAAAAAAAAGAGCCATTAGGAAAAATTTGGAAAATTAGTTTTTTTAATAAGGCGCTAATACCTTTTTGTTTAGATGATGCCGCTTAATCAAAAATTCAACGCAACTCACACTAAAAAAACACTCATGTACTAATTTTAAGTGGCACGACAGATTCGATATTTTTTCGTTCAGGTTAATCCCCCTAAGCGGTGGGGCATCCAGTAGATGTTGGACTTATGCGAATTTGCTTACTGGGGTGAATTCACCGGGAGGCACCCGGGACTTGAGCTGACGGCTGAGGGAACAGGCATAACATCGAACTGAGTGTGATTTGCTAGCTACATTACTGCCAGACCCAGACCAGTTCTGTCCGAGCTGGTCTTTTTTTACCAAAAAAAAGCCCTCCTTGAGTGAGGGCAATGCAGATACATACTAGGGTAATATTTTTACTCTGAGGAACTTAAACCCCATCCTTGAAGTTTCCTGATTTGGTAGGAGCCAGTTCAGGACACCTTCAGTCTGGAAGAATTCTCATAATTAACAAGCGCAATCGTTAATACTAGGACGAATCTTAATAATGAGAGAATAGAGCCTCATCCCTGAGGTTCTGACACAGTCTCTCCTCTGGACTGTAAACATAGCAAATTCTCACGGCCTCGCATTCTGGCGAGCGTTTCAAATTGACAGGAGCAACACATGGCTAAGTTTTACCCGCGCATCTCCACCTTCCTCTCTGGGTGTTGGGCTTTTATCTCATCCTTTTCGCTCGTTGACGGCATCTTCAGCAGAGCAGTGCGCACTATTCGCAGGTTAGTGGAGCATGTAGTTTCCGCAACGGCTCAGCACAAATTGCCTGAAAAGGCTGAGTGGCGGATCGTCGAGCGAATGTGTAGCGAGAGTGTGCGAGAGAAGATCAATGTGTTTGGTCGTCACCCTCGCAATACTGGCGCGCTGTGCAGTCCACTGCTGTAACCATTACAAAGCTCATCTACGGGTGGGCTTGATAATGGATAGCCATGCTATGAAGCGTTGCGACACTAGTAAAAGATGCGTGATAATGACTCCTCCAATAAAAGGAGGTGTCATTTGGAATGGCTCGATAAAAATGCAACTGCCATGATAGCAGCTGGTGCAGCATTGCTTTCTGCATTGATCGCTGGTGGGTTTGCCCTTCTTGGTGCCTGGCTAAACAACAGACAAAACTATCAAAGTCTGAAATTAAAAATTGAGCATGAAAAAAATAGGGAAAACAGAGGGGTTTTATTAGAAAAGGGCGAAGAGGCTTTCTCTTGTGCTACCAGATGGGCAAACAGCAGTAGATCTTATTTTACTGCGCATATGCGGTATATGATTGGTAATATTAGTTTAAAAGAGAGGGATTCTTTGCTCAAAGCATGTGCTGACGAAGAGGCATTCTATCGATTGCATGTTCTTATACCTATATATTTTCCCCAATTGCATAAAGATCTTAACTTATGCGGAAGTCACTTACAGAAAGCAAACCAGATAGCTTATGGTTTTGAGCCTGATCTATCCGATATAGCAATGGAAAGACGAGATTTTAGTGGCGCTCGCAAAAGATTTCGCGAAAGCGTAGCTTTATTTAAAGTTAAACTTCAGAAAGAGTTAGAGAGTAAGATCAGTGAATAACCGCCTCCAGGCGGTTTTTTATTACCATCTCCATGGGCAGGCTCATCGCAATGAAACTACCCCCTGCAGCGGATAATCAACAAAATATCCCCAGTAAGGGATAGTCATTACAGCAGGCATTCAATGAGTGCCTGTGATAATGACGAATTGTGGTGTGCGTGTTAATCGTCAAATAAGCAGGAAAAGGCGAGCGCACCTTTACGATGGCTATCCGACTTAGTTCGGCACACCCGAGCCAACACGTACACCACAACCCATTCTAGCCACTGGCACCTGCTGGTGGGCTTGATAACGGCATCCATGCCTTTTTGTAAACCCTAAAGTGCACCGAATATTTGAATCAGAAAGCTTATTGCTATGAGTGATAGTCCACACGCCTGGCCTATCTTACGGCGCTTATTACGAGCATTAACGAACGCTACATCCTCATCTCCGCCACATTGCGACAGAGGATAAGGTTCTAGCCCAAAGGTGAATGCGGCAGAGGTGAGAGAGCCGACAAGCCCCACAACAGCGGAAACCAACTGAATATCTGATGGCGACATAGAAAACCCCTTTTCTTGGCGTATGAAAAATACTTAATTATTTAAATACACCATTTGTAAGGCAATGAAAAGATTGACGAATTCGTCAATAGCACATTTTGCGATCACAGTCGTTAGGCTCATTGTAATTGCAATATCCCCTAATAGGGATACTCAAGCCACTGGCATCTGCTGGTGGCTTTTTTATGCGCATCGCACGCGCACATCTAAGAAAGTCTTTCAGCTGTGAGCCTGGGCAAACCGTTAACTTTCGGCGGCTTTGCCGTGCGACAGGCTCACGTCTAAAAGGAAACATCATGTCTCTGACCTATAAAATTCGTGAAGTAACAGTAACGCTTCCTTCTTTAGGAACCATCACCACCGACGGACCCGGTAACCAGATCAAGCATGGTGATAAATGCCGTGTAGGGCTTTATGCCGTTGAACCTGAATGGCGTTCCGGGAGCATTTTTGAAGGCTTCATTGTCGGTTGGCTTACGTTTGAGGGCTACTGTGAAACACCATACAAACGCAGCCAAAAAATCATGATGCCATACGGTTATGATCTGGTGGCTTTGAAGGTTGATGAGTGGGGAATGCCAACGTCGTGGGATAGCCTGCCAGTTCAGTTCTCAGGCGGTTCCATCGGCACCCCAGTAGATGCGCTTATTGGGAATGGCGTAGGTTCTGGTTGGCGAATCACAAATGGCATAGCCTCTCATAACTTTATCCCGAAGAAGGATATCAGCGATCACTGCCAGCAGGGTGAAAGCCGCGTGAAGATTTTGGCTGAAAAGTTTTCTGTTGCTGCTAATACCCAAAACGCGTTAGAGGCCGCTCTGCAGGAGGTTATCAAAAAAGTTGTGGACGAAAGTTTGCAACAAGCTATGCAGCCAGGGGGCACGATCTGGAATTCTTTACGGCGTGGATTCTGACGAGAGGCTTTATGCGTATCACTGTACTGGAAGACGATCCTGGCAGGAGAATTAACCCAGCTCAGGAAAGATATGCCGTTTATCTCGATGGCGTAGAAGTTAAGCACGTATTCACCGCTGATGATGAAAAAGGCGAGGTGATTGCCGCTGTACTGAATGATCGTGGGTATATGACGACAGAGAACGGAAAAGTAAAGCTACATTCGCTTTATGGGAAGGTCACCATTAAGCGTCAATAAACCTCGATGGAGAAAATATGCAGGTCACTATTGATGGTGTCCCGTTTGTGCCTGCCTGCGCTTCAGCATCGCGTATGGGCATTGCCATTACTACCCACAACCGACCAGACGTTTTGAAGCGTGCCATAGAGCAGCAAATGAAGCACCTGCCAGCCGGTGCGCTGGTGGTTGTTATTGATGATGGTTCAAAACCTGCAGCGGCAGTGCCCGACGGCGTGCAGCTGCTTCGCCATGAAACATCACTCGGTATTGTTGCTTCGAAGAACGCCAGCCTGTCAGCTCTGATGGATGCCGGATGTGAGCATCTTTTCCTGTGGGATGATGATGCCTGGCCTATCGCTGATAACTGGCACCTGCCATATATCGAATCACCTGAGCCTCATCTTGCTTACCAGTTTCTGGATCTGGCTGGCCGTAACAAGCTGAACGATATGGCGGTGCAGTACCGGGACGATAAGCACATCGCATACACGGGGCAGCGCGGCGTGATGCTTTACTACCACCGCAGCGCCATCGAGAAAGTTGGCGGTTTTGACCCGGTGTATGGCCGCGGCATGTATGAGCATCCTGATCTGGCCCTCCGGATCTACAACGCCGGGTTATCGACCTGGGCATTCGCTGATGTGGTTGGTTCTGAAAAGCTGATTCACTCGATGGATGAGCATGAGGAGGGAACGCGCTCAATCCCCCGGCCTGACCGTGAGGCGCTGGTGAAACGAAATGTTGGCATCTTCAATGCGAGACGCGACAGCGGATATACCGGTTTTGCCTCGTACAGCAGCAACCCGAACCTGGTTTTAACGACGTTACTTACCAGCCAGCCTGATCCCCAGCGCACCGGCAAGATGAAACCCGACCCGCAGGCTCTGCAAGCCTGGGCAGACTCTATCTCTGGCGCGTTGCCGGTTGTCCTGGCTGACGAGTTGAAAGAGTCGCCAACCGGTGCCGGCCTGTTCGAGGTCCCGCCGGTGGATATGAGCCCATACTTTGCTCGTTGGCTTCACATCTATCAATTTCTTCGGGCGCACCCTGAGTACCACCTTGTCTGGTGTACGGACGGTACAGACGTCGAGATGTTGAGAGAACCCTGGGCAGAAATGCTGCCAGGCAAAATCTACGTTGGCTCTGAGCACAAGACGTATGCCGATGAATGGATGAAGGGCAATCACCACGGCAAAGCCTACAGCGAATTCCTCGAAAAGCATCGTGATGAACCGCTGCTAAATGCAGGTCTGCTCGGTGGCAGTCGTAAAGACGTGATGGATTTTGCTCATCGGATCATCCGTCAGCACTATCTAATTGAAAGCCACCGATTCTGGAAGATGGAGGCTGCACCCGCCACGCTGGTGGACATGGGCGCGTTCGGTATGGCTGCTAAGTCATTCGGTGAACGTGTTGTTACTGGCCCGCGCATCCATACCATTTTCAAAACTGATGGCATTGGTAAGGAGGCTGCATGGTGGAAGCACAAGTGAAGTTTGTTGTGGTTGGTCACCATGCCCGGCGAGAACAGGCTGAAATGCTGGCGGAATCCCTGTCTGCTCAACTGTTCATTGACGAGGAAGAACACGGCGCTAACTGGAATCACCGCCGCGCTATTGAATGGGCAGCAGGGCAAACATGCAGAGTTGTGGTGTTAGAGGATGATGCGCTACCCGTGCCCGGGTTCGCTGGCAAGGTAGCTGAATGGCTTATTCGCTTCCCTGATGCTCTTTGCTCTTTCTATCTTGGGACAAGTAGACCACCTCAGTATCAACTCGACATAGCTACAAAGCTAATCGCAGCAGATAAAAGCAGAACTGATTACATCACTCTTCCTCGGCTCATACATGGCGTCTGCTACAGCGTACCGCAGCAGCACATCAAGCGAGTACTGGATAAATGGAACCACACCAAAGCAGCAGACTATGCAGTCGGCGATGCTTATGGTGGCCCCGTTGTCTATCCCTGCTACTCACTCGTTGACCACAGAGATGGACATCCAGTAGAGCCAGCCAGAGATAACCAGCCACGAACAGAACGCCGAAGAGCATGGAGGTTACATGTCTAAGCTGAAGACGCTGCAACCACGGCTTAAGGCTATTGATACTCGACGCATCAAACCTATCTATGGTGAGCATCGTCGCGTAAGTGGAAGCGCCAGGGTAAGCCTCAAACGTCGAATCTATGTGCGTGACGGTGGGCATTGCTGCATGTGCAAGCGAGTAGTAGACCTGCATGACAGTGAGTTAGACCACCGGATAGCTTTGCAGTACGGCGGCGATAACGGTGAGCGCAATCTTTGGACGCTCTGCATTGAATGTCATGCCGGAAAGTCAGCACGCGAAGCAGCAACTGGTCAGCCTGATGATGAAGCGCTGAAGTACGAAGTGCCGGAGGATGCAGAAGGTCAGGGATACATCGCGCTTTGATGTAAATGAGATTGATTCTCGGAAAGAACCATTATTCGTTGCATTTGAAATCATTTCACCTCAAGTGATATCTATTCTCATCAGAAGGGAGGGGGGGTAGGGCCGGTAGTAAACCCCTATCGCGCCGGACACCGCGCCCCCTCTCACGCACAGAAAAAATTCCCCTTTGGAGGGTGTAAACATGTTAACAGCGCAAAAGCGGAAGTTCGCCATCGCGCTGATGTCCGGTATGTCTCAAAAAGATGCGGCAATAAAGGCGGGATATTCTGAGAAATCCGCACGGTCAAAGGGTTCGCAGCTTGCTAAAGACCCGGAGGTCATCGCATTTATTGCACGTAAAAAGAAGGAAGTGGTTGAGACAGACGAAGTGCCAACTCATGGCAAGAAGGTTTACACCGCAGCGGTAAACAGCACTGACCACAACACTGCCCCAACTGCGCCGCTTCAGCATCCTCCTGTAAGCGGATCTTTTGATGATCCGCTTAAGTTCCTGATGGCCGTTATGAACGATGGTACTGAGGATATTGATATCAGAAAGGACGCCGCCAAGGCCATACTTCCCTACATGCACCCCAAAAAAGGGGAGACCGGCAAAAAAGATGCTCGTACTGCAGCCGCAAAAGCAGCTGTCGGAGCCAGCAAGTTCGGCTCCATGGCACCGCCAAAGCTCGTGGTTAACAATAAGGGGTAACTCATGTCGCAGTGGACCACAGCCTGCATGGACTGGGAATCCCGCCTGGTGGCTGGCGAATCTATTATCCCTCCACCTGTCTTTCCAGGCCAGGCAGAGCAAGCGCTGGGAATTTTCCGCGAATTAAGAGTTTCTGACCTTCCCGGTAAGCCAACATTTGGCGAGTGCTCAGAACAATGGGTGTTCGACTTCGTTAAGGCTATCTTTGGCGGATATGACGCAGAAACGGGCAACCAGTTGATCCGTGAGTACGGGCTGCTGATATCCAAGAAGAACACCAAATCGACCATCGCGGCGGGCATTATGCTGACCGCACTGATTCTTTGCTGGCGTGAGGATGAAGAGCACCTGATTTTAGCGCCGACGAAAGAGGTGGCTGACAACAGCTTCAAGCCTGCTGCCGGCATGATCCGTGCCGACGACGAACTTTCTGATATGTTCCAGATTCAGGACCACATTCGCACCATCACCCACAGGGTGACGAGGAATACCCTGAAGGTAGTGGCCGCTGATACAGACACTGTATCTGGTAAGAAGTCTGGTCGAATACTGGTGGACGAGCTGTGGCTCTTCGGTAAGCGAGCTAATGCCGAGGCGATGTTCATGGAAGCGTTGGGTGGGCAGGTATCGCGCAACGAGGGATGGGTGATATTTCTCACCACTCAGAGCGATGAGCCGCCAGCCGGTGTCTTTAAAGAGCGTCTGGACTACTGGCGCAATGTTCGCGACGGGAAGATTAACGATCCGAAGACGCTGGGCATTCTTTATGAGTTCCCCGAGCGGCTGGTGGAAAAAAAGGCCTATCTAGATCCGGAAAACTTCTACATCACCAATCCGAACATTGGCCGCTCTGTTAGCGCCGAATGGATAGCCGACCAGCTCCGCAAGAACCAGGCGAAAACAGACGGCACACTGCAGCAGTTCCTGGCAAAGCACCTCAATATAGAAATTGGACTTAACCTGCGCAGCGACCGCTGGGCGGGGGTAGATTTCTGGGAGCAGCAGGCGCAGCGCGTCAGTTTTGATGATTTGCTGCGGCGTGCCGAGGTGATCACCGTCGGCATCGATGGTGGCGGCCTTGATGACCTGCTGGGGTTTGCAGCTGTCGGGCGTGACGCCGAGACGCGTGAATGGCTCTGCTGGTGCCATGCCTGGGCGCATGAGATAGCCATCCGGCGGCGTAAGAGCGAAGAGTCCCGGTTTAACGACTTTGTGATGGCCGGTGACCTGACCATCGTCAAGCGGATGGGGCAGGATACCGAAGAGGTGGCGGAATACGTCCGACGCATACACGTCGCCGAACTGCTCGACAAGATAGGCATTGACCCTTCTGGTGTAGGGCAAATCCTTGATGCTCTGATTGAGGCGGAAATACCCGCCGATGCGGTGGTTGGCGTAAGCCAGGGCTGGCGTCTTGGCGGCGCGATTAAAACCACCGAGCGCAAGCTTGCCGAGGGCGTGCTTATCCATGGAGGGCAACCGATGATGGCCTGGTGTGTGGGTAATGCCCGGGTGGAGCCGAAAGGTAACGCCATCCTCATTACCAAGCAGGCCAGTGGTAAGGGCAAGATTGACCCGCTGATGGCGCTGTTCAACAGCGTTTCGCTCATGGCGCTGAACCCTGAAGCGAAAAAGCAGGATTATCAGGTGCATTTCATATGACAGTAACGTCAGTTAACGACCCGCTACGGCGGGTTTTTTCGTTTCAGGAGGCAGCTAAATGACGCTTAATCGCGCATGCACCCTTATGACGGTCAAGGCGGTGAACGAGGACGAGAGGATCATTACCGGCATCGCCTCCACGCCTTCGCCTGACCGTGATGGGGACATCATGGAGCCGGAGGGCGCGAAGTTCCGCAGCGACACGCCATTCCTCTGGCAGCATGACCGCTCACAACCCATCGGCACCTGCACACCGAAAATGGTGAAAGGCGGGCTGGAGATCACCGCAAAACTGGTTAAACCCACTCCCGATATGCCGTCCCAGCTTATTGCCCGCCTCGATGAGGCCTGGGCATCCATTAAAGCAGGGCTGGTTCGTGGGCTCTCTATCGGCTTCAGGCCGATTGAATACTCCTTCCTGGATGAAGGCGGCATCCGCTTTCTTTCCTGGGACCTTCTGGAGGTCTCGGCGGTGACCATCCCGGCGAACGCCGAATGCTCCATCAGTACCGTTAAATCTTTTGACCGCCAGTTACTCGCCGCGTCAGGCAATGAGAAACCGGTGGTTAAAGCAACTCAATCCGCTGGCGCTACAGCACCAAAAACTAATATCCAAAAAGGAAAAGCAACGATGAATATCGCTGAACAGATCAAAAGCTTTGAAAACAAGCGTGCAGCGCTGGCCGCTTCACTGAGTGACATCATGAGTAAGGCTGCAGATGAAGGCCGTACTCTGGACGGTGAAGAAACCGAAAGCTACGACAATACCTCCGCTGAGATCAAGTCAGTAGACGAGCACCTGAAGCGCCTGCGCGACATGGAAAGTAATATGGCCTCTACCGCCAAGCCGGTCACTAAGACAGCATCTGGCGAAATTTCAGTGGTAAATAACGCCCCTGCTATCATTCGCGTAGAGCAGAAACTGGAAAAAGGCATCGCTTTTGCCCGATTCGCCAAGGCTCTGGCAGCTGCCAATGGCAGTCGCTCTGAGGCTCTGGAAATTGCACGTAAGCAGTACCCGGACGACCCTAAACTTCATCACGTTCTGAAAGCCGCCGTAGGCGCAGGCACCACCACCGATCCGAAATGGGCGGGCGCTCTGGTTGAATACCAGGAATATGCTCAGGACTTCGTTGAGTTCCTTCGTCCGCAGACCATTATTGGCCGCTTCGGGCAGGGTAACATCCCATCCCTGCGTCAGGTTCCGTTCAACATCCGCATTCCTGCACAGACATCCGGCGGTTCAGCGAACTGGGTCGGTCAGGGCAAGGCGAAGCCGCTGACGAAGTTTGACTTCGAGTCGATTACCTTCAGCTTCGCAAAAGTGGCCGCCATTGCGGTACTCACCGATGAGCTGATTCGCTTCTCTAATCCTGCTGCTGATGCCCTGGTGCGTAATGCGCTGGCCGAAGCAGTGATCGCACGTCTCGACACGGACTTTATTAACCCCTCAAAAGCTGAAGTGGCCAACGTCTCGCCAGCGTCCATCACCAATGGAATTGCTGGTGTCCCGTCTACCGGTAATCCGGATGATGACGCAGCGGCGGCATTCGGCGTGTTTGTTGCGGCAAACCTGCAGCCGAACGGCGCTGTCTGGCTGATGTCCAGTACCACCGCGCTGGCTCTGTCCATGCGTAAGAACGCGTTGGGTCAAAAAGAGTACCCGGAAATGACGCTGTTGGGCGGAACCTTCCAGGGCTTGCCGGTTATCGTTTCCCAGTATGTCGGTAGCCAACTGGTGCTGGTTAACGCGCCGGATATTTATCTGGCTGATGACGGCGGGGTGGCAGTGGATATGTCCCGTGAAGCGTCTCTGGAAATGCAGAGTGATCCAACCGGTGACAGCGTAGAGGGCACAGGTACTGAGCTGGTTTCCATGTTCCAGACCAACAGCGTTGCTATCCGCGCTGAACGCTGGATCAACTGGAAGCGCCGCCGTACCGCAGCTGTTGCGGTGATTTCCGGTGTGAATTACGGCACCACCCAGACCAGCTAACTAACTTAGGAGGGCGGGGGATACCCCGCCACTTAGTATGGCTAAAATCAGATATCTGCAGCGCACCCACGACTCCCGGCCCGGTGATGAAAAAAACGTGAACGATCAGTGCGCGAGGGTGCTGGTGCTGCTGGGCAAGGCAGAATACGCCAGCGGAAAGCGCGCTGGTGGCGGGAAAAAGAAAAATAACGCGAGGAATGGCTGATGTGGAAACCTTTCCGGAGAAAAGAGAAGGCGCTGCAGCAACCTGCCGGGCGCGGCCTGTGGACCTCTTTGATGAGTTATGTCAGTGAGCCATTCGCCGGCGCCTGGCAGCGTAATCTGGAAATTAATCAGAAAACGGTGATTTCATTTCACGCTGTGTTTTCCTGCATATCTTTGATAGCGAGCGATATATCAAAGATGCCTTTACGGATGATGCGTCGTGATTCTAATGGTGTCTGGAAGGAAAATAATAATGGCGTAGCCGCCAGAATTTACAAGCGTCCGAACGCCTTTCAGAACCGGATGCAGTTTTTTGAATGCTGGCTTAACTCGAAGCTTTGTCACGGCAATGCAGTCGCCCTGAAAATACGTAACTCACGGGGCGATATCACAGAGTTGCGCCTTCTTGACTGGAATAAGGTCACACCACTTGTGGCAGATGACGGGTCAGTTTTTTATCAGATTAACCCGGACAATATTTCGGGTGTTGAATCCTCGGTGACGGTTCCTGCACGAGAGGTGATACATGATCGCTTTAACTGCCTTTTTCATCCGCTTATAGGTCTTTCTCCAATTTATGCTGCCGGTCTTGCAGCAATGCAGGGTCATCACATCCAGGAAAGCGCAGCATTTTTCTTCCGTAACGGCGGCAAGCCCAGCGGTGTTATTGAGGTGCCAGGTTCGATTAGCGAAGAAAATGCGCGACTTCTCAAGAGTAACTGGGATACGGGGTATACAGGAGAAAATGCAGGGAAAACGGGGATCCTGAGTAATGGAGCCAAATACACCCCAATCGCTATGACAGCTTCAGATGCCCAGATGGTTGAACAACTTGAGATGACAGCGAAAGTTGTCTGCTCGGTTTTCCACGTCCCTGCATACAAAGCCGGCATAGGTGATCTGCCTTCTCACGACAATATTGAAGCGCTGGAGCAACAATATTATTCACAGTGCCTGCAGACACTTATCGAGTCTATCGAGTTGCTGTTAGATGAAGCTTTTGAGCTGGAAGGTGATCTCGGTACCGAATTTGATGTTAATGCTTTGCTGCGCATGGACAGTGAGCGCCGTATCAAATCGCTGGGTGAGGGCGTTAAAAATACCATTCTTACACCGAACGAGGCGCGGCGCAGCGAAAACCTGCCACCTGTGACTGGTGGTGATGAGCTCTACCTGCAACAGCAGAACTTCAGCCTTGGTGCGCTGGCGCGACGCGATGCCTCAGATGATCCATTCGGCAAAAGCAATTCGTCTCAACAATCGCAACCTGCCAGTGATGAAGGAAAGGCTCTGTCTGACGCTGAATTCTCGGCGGCCAAAGCCATGATCAGAGGATTGCTTACCAAATGAATGAACGCGAATTAACGCTGATAAAGGCGCTGGGCGAGGAGTTCGGGCAGGCCCTCTCTGATATGCGCGAAGGATTCAGTAAAAGCCTTGATGAGTATCGCCAGTCATACGATGAGAAGCTGGCCTTTATATCCCGGCAGCTTGAAGAAATCAAAACTGTCCCGGCGCCCGACTTCGCTGCCATGGTGGAAGAGGCTGTGGCCGCTTTGCCAGTGCCAGAACTTCCCCAGATGCCTGACATTGCCTCCATGGTCACTGAAGCGGTAGCCGCTATCCCTGCTCCGGAGGACGGCAAAAGCGTGACCCCAGAGGACGTGGAACCGATGTTACAGGAGATGGTGGCCAACGCTATCAGCGCCATCCCGACCCCCAAAGACGGCAAGGATTACGACCCAGCAGTGCTGAAACAGGCGGTGGAACAGGCCGTAAACGATGCGGTCGCTAACATCCCGGCACCTCAGGACGGAAAAAGCCTGACACCTGAAGACGTGCAGCCCATGCTGGAGCAGCTCGTAGCAGGTTCAATGCCGGATCTACCGGACGTGAAAGCGCTGGTTAGCGAAGCCATATCCGCAATCCCGGCTCCTGAGGCGGGGCGTAACGGTGAAGATGGACGCGACGCGCTGGCGCTGGAGATTCTTCCTTTCATTGATGAAGAGAAAAACTACCCTCGCGGATCCTATGCAACCCACAACGGTGGCTTGTGGCGCGCTTATGAGAAAACGTATGGCATGCGCGGCTGGGAATGTGTGGTTGATGGTGTGGCGGGTGTGGAAATCGAACGCTCTGAGCAGCGCTGCTTCACGCTGACTGTTAACCGCGCCAGCGGGGCCTCAGAGAGCAAATCGTTTGACGTGCCTGTCATGATCTATCAGGGCGTATTCAAGTCAGGCCAGGAATATCTGGCTGGTGACACTGTGACCTGGGGCGGTTCGCTCTGGCACTGTGATGAACAGACGCAGGATAAACCCGGCGAGAATGGTTCTAAGGGCTGGACATTGGCTACGAAACGCGGGCGCGACGGGAGGGATAAAACATGATTGAACTTGTCACGCTTGAGCAGGCAAAAGACCACCTGAGGATTGATGACGATTACGGAGATTCTGACCTGTCACTGAAAATACAGGGCGGAAGTGCGGCGATCATTTCATACATCCAGGGTAGCCGTAACCTTGTCGTTGATAGCGCCGGAAAATTAATAGAAGGCGAGACTCTTGCTCGCGTACAGACGGCTCTGCTGGTACTGCTTGGCTATCTGGACAGGAACCGGGGTGGTGAAGAGGAAGAGAAATTAAGGCAGGGCGAACTTCCTTTTTCGGTTTCAATGCTGATTTATGACCTACGTAAGCCAACCATCATCTAAGGGGATTTTATGGCATGCGCCGGATGCGCCAGGCGGCGTGAGTGGATTAAAAAGTGGACGAGGATTGCCTATGAACGAGCAACAGGTAAACGAACTGACAGCGGCACTGAAGGCGCTGGCAAATTCTCAACTGAAGCAGGCGGAAGCGATAAATCGCCTGGCGATGGCAGATGAAACACTAGTTTCACTGATTGCAAGAACGCTCGTTGATGAGGTTGAAGACGAGTTAGCACCCCAGACCTATCTTAGCGGTCAGCCGAGGTAATCGTGGAATTTGCAAAACTTCGACATCGCATCACTATTCAGCGACGAACGGCTATCCAGTCGCCAACCACAGGGGCAATGGAATATACCTGGATCGACCTTGCTGATGTTTGGGGTAGCGTGGTTTCTTCATCAGTCAGGGACTTCATCACAGCCCAGGCATCCAACGTAAAAGTAACTGCCAGAATCACAATTCGCTATCGGGAAGATATACAGGAGAAGGACCGCATTATCTTCCGCGGGAAGATTTACAGCATTGAGGGGATTCTTCCCGACTCAGATAGTGGGCTCGAGTATATGACTCTGCCGTGCTCAGAAGGGGTGAAAGATGGCTGATGGTATTGAGCTTAAGCTTGAAGGTGTAGATTCGCTTATCAGCAAGCTGGAAACGATCACAAACGAAACCAAACGCAAAACAGGGCGTGCTGCCCTGCGGAAGGCTGGCAATGTCATCGTGGAGCAGATAAAGCGTAACGCCGAACGTCTTGATGACCCTCATACCGCCAGAAGTATTGCTGATAATGCGGCACTTCGCTGGAATGGAAGGATGTTCAAACAGACTGGAGACCTTACTTTTAGAATAGGTATTCTTCAGGGCGCTGTTCTCAAGAAACATCCAAGCACAGCAAAAGATGCGCCAACACCTCACTGGCGACTTCTGGAGTTTGGCACTGAAAAGATGGCAGCAAAACCTCTTGTCCGTGCAGCAGCAAGCGCAAGGCTTGTCGAGGTACTCAACACCTTCTCAGTTAACTATGAAGCGGGTATTGATCGCGCGATTAAGCGAGCGCAGAAGAAAGGACTTAAAGCATGATTGCTCCCATCTTTCCTGTTTGCGCGGCAAGCGCTGCGGTAACCGACTTGCTTGGGGATAACCCTGTCAGGATTTATCCATTTGGCGTTCAGGATGACAACATTGTGTATCCATACGCCGTCTGGCAAAACATTCCCGGTGGCGGCCCTGAAAACTTCCTCAATCAGCGACCGGATGCAGACATGTTTTCGCTTCAGATTGATATCTATGCCAATACTCCTGATGAAGCTATAGCAGTTGCTGAAGCG
Source organism: Leclercia sp. UBA5958 (assembly GCF_002430365.1). Lineage (NCBI taxonomy): Bacteria > Pseudomonadati > Pseudomonadota > Gammaproteobacteria > Enterobacterales > Enterobacteriaceae > Leclercia > Leclercia sp. UBA5958. The sequence continues at coordinate 77,674 of NZ_DJCE01000003.1, forward strand.
ATGCGCGATGCAATTGAAGTAAAAGCCAATATCGTCAGATGGGGAAACCAGACGCGAGACCCTGAAACGCTCAGATATCGATATTCGTTCGATGTTGACTGGATAGTTAACCGATAACAAACCTTCCACAACCGGCCTTGAGCCGGTTTTTTTATACCCGGAGATAATTATGTCAGTAGTGACTCAAGGCACTCAGATGTACGTTCTGAATAACGGTGTGGTCAGTGAAGTTGAATGTATTACTTCATTCTCACCAGGCAGTAGCCCGGCAGATCAGATTGAAGATACCTGCCTGAGTGAAACCAGCACACGTTCCTATAAAAAAGGCCTGCGCACTCCAGGTCAGGCTACCGTTGCTCTTAACGCCGACCCGGCAAACGCCAGTCACGTGATGCTGAGCAACCTTGCCGAATCCAGCGACCAGACCAACCTGACCTTTGCTATTGGCTGGTCCGATGGTACTGCAGAACCCACTGCCGCAACATCAGGCGCACCTGATGCGGTTGAAGGGATGTCTCTTCCTGAATCCAGAACCTGGTATGTATTCCAGGGGTATGTTTCTGATTTCCCTTTCGACTTTCAGGCGAACGCGGTCGTGCAAACCTCTGCAACCATTCAGCGATCGGGTCAGGGTGTCTGGATTCCGAAAGCGCAACCTACCAGTTAATACCCGTCGTGGATAAGCGGGGTTTACCCCGCTAATTGAGAGAAGAGAGATGAAACTAACTCTGGATACACTAAAAATGGCCGGGGCTTTCACCGGTCGCCCTGTTGAAAAAGAAATCACCTGGTATCAGGGTGATCAGAAGTTAATTGCCACTGTGTATGTTCGCCCGATGGGTTATCACACAGCAACGTCCGATGTTCTGGCTTTTGGGGGTAAGGTCGATGGTGTGGCGGGACGTATTGCAGCATCTATCTGCGATGAATTAGGCAAGCCCGTTTTTACCCCGGCAGACATTACAGGCGAGGCCGATCCTGAGAGAGGTGCGCTGGATGGCGGTCTTACAGTTGCGCTACTGATGGCCATTCAGGAAGTTAACGATCTGGGAAAGACTTCGAGCTCAGCGCTGAAGACGAATTCTGGTGCGAGCTCGTCCTCAACGGAATTGGAGGAAAGACCATCGCAGAAGCGCGAGAGTCGCTCTCGTTCAAAGAAACTCAGCTCTGGGCAAAGTACCGGGAACGATACGGAAGCCTGAACCCAATGATGAGGGTTGAATGGGGCGCAGGGATGGTGTCCAGTACGATAGCCAACGTTAATCGAGATCCGAATCACCCCCCATTCACCCCGACTGATTTCACGCTTCATTTCACTAAAGTCAAAGCTGCAATTGAGCCAATCTCATTAGAGGAAGCTAAAGCCAGCTGGAAATGACGCCGCCAACGGAGAGTTTATGGCTTCCAAATCACTGGGCACGCTGACGATAGACCTTATTGCCAAGGTGGGCGGTTTTGTCTCTGGCCTCTCACAGGCTGAGCGAGCTTCACAAAAATGGCGTAAGCAGGTTAAGGATGATGCAGCTGCAGCTGCAGTTGCCATGACCGGATTCGCAACAGCAGTCAGCGCTGCAGCCATCGGAGCCGGGGTAGCGGGGTATAACCTGCTCAAAACAACTTCACGTCAGATAACCGAATCAGACCGCTGGGCAAAGTCCCTTAACATGTCCACGCAGTCCCTGTTAGCCTGGCAATATGCTGCAGAGAAAGCAGGTGTTTCCGGCGATCAGATGGCCGATATCTTTAAAGATGTCGGAGACAAAATCGGTGATGCCGTTCTTAATAAATCTGGTGAGGCGGTCGGTGCGCTGGACTCTCTTGGGTTGTCAGCTAAGAAACTGGCCGGAGAATCTCCCGATAAGCAACTTCTGGCTATCAGCGACGCCCTGGAGAAAGTTAAGTCCAACGCCGAGAAGACCACCATTCTCGAAAGCCTGGGCAATGATCTCTCAAAGATGCTGCCGCTCCTCGACAATGGCAGTGAAAAGCTGCGTCAGTATATGGATGCCGCGAAGAAGTTTGGTGTGGCGCCCGATGACGCAGATATCGAAAAACTGGTTAGAGTCAACGCTCTGTTTGAGGATATGGAGACGCAGGTAAACGGCGTCAAAATTGAACTTGCTGCAGGGCTCGCCAGCGTAGATTTGAGTGCACTCCAGAAGTCTATTGGAGATATGGGGGATGTATTTAAAGATCCGGCTGTTATTCAGGGGCTGACTGATCTGGTTGGTGGGGTAGTGGACCTGGCCACCTGGCTGGTAAGGGTGGGGGCCGAGGCCGGAAAGCTGATAGACCAGTACAAAGGCGGGAGTTCGGTCGGCCTGAATGCCTCCATTCCAGAAATTGAACGGCGCATCAAGAACCTGAATGCAGATCTCGATGATAAAGGCGTACTGGCGAGTTTCAACAGAATAGGTATGGACGTATCCGGTAAGGAGGCCGAAAGGGCTGAGCTCCAGAGGCGACTGGCTTTTTTAAGAAACTCCCAATCTACTCTACCGGAAATAAAACTGCCCGAGCCAGTCAAAACAAACTATGGCCTTGGCAGCGGGGAAACAAACGGTAAGCCGAAAAATAATACCTCTGGTCAGAAACTGGATTCTGCGTTTAAAAGCGTTGAGCGTAGTTACTTGCGCCAGATCGAACTCATCGACACTACCGGCAAAAAAACGGCTGTGGTGACCGAACAGCAAAAACTGCAGTTCGATATTGCTGACAGCAAGTTGCAGTCACTTAACGAAGCGCAGAAAACGCGGCTGGTATCTCTGGCTCAGGAAGTGGATCGCCTGAACGCTGTCAAAAAAGCCAATGAAGAAAATGCCAGGGTAGCGGCGTTTGTGGCAAATCTGCAGGCACAGAACGAGAATGCGCGTGCGGATTTAGGCGTTGATGTGCAGGGTGCAGGAATCGGCAATAAGCAGCGTGAGCGGCTCAGGGAACGCCTGAGTATTGAGCGCGATTTTCTCGACCAGCAGCGGGAGCTGCAAAAGCAGTATCAGTCCGGTGATATAAGCCAGACGGTTTATGACCGGGAAACTCAGGCTCTGAAGGATGCGCAGTCTGAAAGGCTCGAAGTTCAGGAGGATTACTACAAGAAAGTTGATGCGCTACAGGCTGACTGGGTAACCGGCGCCCGGGACGGACTTGCCGACTGGGTGGATGATTCCACGAACTATGCAATGCAGGCGGCCGACGTCATGAAAAGCGCTCTCTCCGGGATCAGCAGCAACATTGTCGAGATGCTCAACGGCAATAAAGCGAGCTGGAAAGACTGGGGTATAAGCGTTCTGAAAATCATAGAACAGGTGATGGTAAATATGATGATCGCGAACGCGGCCAGCTCTATCGGTTCGCTGTTTAGTGGTGCCGCCTCATCCTCTGCCAGTAGCGGAACAGCAATCCAGAACTACGGTGCAAATCTGCAATTAAACGCCAAAGGCGGCGTTTACTCATCAGCCGATCTCAGTCAGTACAGTAACTCTGTCGTCAGTTCACCGACGTTGTTTGCGTTTGCAAAAGGTGCCGGTCTGATGGGAGAGGCTGGTCCTGAAGCCATTATGCCTCTTACCCGCGCATCTGATGGTTCCCTGGGTGTCCGCGCCGTGGGAAATGGCGGCGTCACGCCAGGTAGTGGAGGGGCACCGCAGGTCAGTATCCAGATTGATGGCAACGGGAACAACCAGACTCAGGCAACCAGTGGTTATGAACAGTTCGCGCGAGAGGTGGGGAATTTTGTCGACAGGCGCTATCGGGAGCTTATTGGCCGCGATTTATCTCCGGGCGGTGCTGTCTGGAATCTCGCAAAAGGAGGCCGCTGATGGCTCTTGAAACATTCAGCTGGTGCCCACGCATCAACGCGGAGCAGGAGGTAACGTTCCGCCGCCGCTCCGCTAAGTTTGGTGACGGGTATGAACAGGTTTCCGGTGATGGCTTAAATCCGCGTTCACAAAAGTGGAACTTACAGTTTACCGGCACCGAAACGTATATCGGGGAAATTAAAAACTTTCTCGATCGCCATCAGGGAACAAAGTCTTTTCAGTGGCACCCACCGCTTGAACCGCTGGGTCTGTATCGCTGTGATACCTACACTCCATCGCCGCTTGGCGCCGGGCTCTTCAACCTTTCTGCAACATTTGAACAGGCCTATAAACCATGAGTCTTAACGCAGATTATCAGAAACTCGAGCCAGGCGATGAGGTCAGGCTTTTCGAAGTGGATGGCACTGCATTTGGTACAGGTGAGGTCTTACGGTTTCACAACTACAGTCTCGCACATACTGAAGCAGAAATAACAGCGGCCGGCGGTGACGAAAACAAGCTCCCTGCCAAATCAATCTGGTGGCAGGGCGAAGAATATAAAGCGTGGCCATGCCAGATTGAGGGGATCGAGGCTTCTACCTCGGGAAGTAGTGCGCAGCCAAAACTTTCGGTTGCTAACCTCGACAGCTCGATCACTGCCCTTTGCCTTGCTTACGACGATATGTTGCAGGCGAAGGTGGCGATACATGACACCCTGGGTAAATATCTCGATGCGAAAAACTTCACCGGGGGTAACCCGACAGCCGATCCGACCCAGGAAAAGCTGAAGGTTTTCTATATTGATGCGAAAAGCAATGAGACTAACGAGGTCGTTGAGTTCACCCTCTCCAGCCCGATGGACCTGCAGGGGCTGATGATACCTACGCGCCAGCTCCATTCGCTGTGCACCTGGTGCATCCGGAACAAATACCGTACCGGTGATGGTTGCGACTATGCAGGCACGCGCTATTTCGATAAAAACAACAACCCGGTAAGCGATCCATCTCTGGATGAATGCAACGGAACGCTGACGGCCTGCAAACTTCGGTTCGGAGAAAATAACGAACTGTCGTTTGGTGGTTTCCCGGGCACATCTTTGATCAGGAGCTGATATGCGCCAGAAAACCATTGATGCCATCATGGCGCATGCTGCAGTTGAATATCCTCGTGAATGCTGCGGCGTGGTGGCACAGAAGAGCAGGGTGGAGCGATATTTCCCCTGCCGCAATCTGGCATCAGATCCGGAGGAAAGCTTTGTCCTGTGTCCTGAAGACTACGCCGCCGCTGAAGACTGGGGGGCGGTGACCGCAATCGTGCACAGTCACCCTGATGCAACTACCCAACCGAGCGAAACGGATAAAGCTCAGTGCGATCTCAACGGCCTGCCCTGGCACATTGTCAGCTGGCCGGAAGGTGACCTGCGGACAATTATGCCCAGAGGAGAAATACCCCTTATTGAGCGGCCTTTCGTGCTGGGCGTTTACGACTGCTGGGGTCTGGTGATGAGCTACTTCCTGCAGACCCACGGAATTGAATTGCACGATTACCGGGTTGATTATCCGTGGTGGGAAAATGAATACCCGGATAACTTCTATCAGGACTGCTGGTACGAATGCGGATTCCGTGAGTTTGACGGCCCGCCGCAGCCCGGCGATATGGTGATCATGCAGGTTCAGGCTGACAAGTGGAACCATGCCGGCATCCTTCTGGAAGGTAATATGCTGCTGCACCATCTGTACGGTCATCTGAGCCAACGAGTGCCTTACGGTGGATATTGGCTGGAAAGAACAATGAAGGTTCTACGTCATTCATCCCTATGTTAACCTTTTAGGAGAATCCAAAAGGGAGTACGGGAAATGAGAAAGCTGCTTTTTATGTTGGCCTTATTCAGTCTTTCTGGGTGTGCGACAGAAGCCGTTTTACCAAGCCAAGCAAAACCGGCGCCAGCAGAAAGAGTACTTAAGTATCAGCAATCAATGAAATCTACTGATGCCACGTTGATAGTTGTCAGGGATAAAGGTTATTTAGGCAGCGGATGCTTTACGGGCGTCTACCTAAACAACGAGAAGGCTGCTGTTTTAAATCCAGGCGAGAAAGCAATTTTCCATTTACCAGCTGGGGAATGGAGCGTTGCCATCAAGGGAGAAGGTAAAGTTTGTATTTCTGACGCTGTGCCGGTAGGTAATTATGTGCAGCTAAAAGAGGGACAAACTAAGGCTGTACGATTATTTTCCGATCCCAGTGGGAACGTAGATGTTAAACCTCTGCCGATGCAGTAATCGGATATCGAAATTCTAAACCCACTACTTAGTGGGTTTTTTTATACCTGGAGAATCCATGCAAGAAAATATGGTTCGGATTGAGCTTGGAGGACTGCTGGGGAAAACTTTCGGGAAAACTCACGAGCGAGTTGTTCGCACTACGGGTGAGGCAGTTAGAGCCCTATGCTGCACCCTTCCCGGCTTTGAAGCATTCCTGAATAACAGCAGAAGTCGGGGGCTCACCTATGCAGTCTTTAAAGGTAAAGAAAATATAGGTAAAGAGGATTTAGATCTTCCTATTTCTACCACCACAGTTCGGATAGTTCCCGTGATAATTGGCAGTAAAAAAGCTGGGTTGTTACAAACGATTTTAGGAGCGGTTCTTGTAGTGGCAGGGGTAATAGTCACGGGGCTTTCTTGGGGATATGCCGCTCCAGTTGGTGGCGCAATGATTAGTTCAGGTATAGGACTTATGGCCGGCGGTGTGATCCAGATGCTTTCCCCTCAACCGGCAGGCCTCGCCAGTAAACAGGATGCAGATAACCGGGCATCATATGCTTTCGGTGGCGTGACCAATACCGCTGCGCAGGGATATCCGGTGCCGCTGTTATACGGCCGACGGCGAATTGGTGGGGCGATTATTTCTGCCGGAATTTACGTTGAGGATCAGCAATGAAGAAATATTTGAGATTGACTATTTCAGGCCTGCAGCGCGTTGATGACGGAATCCTCATCGGCGGAAGTGCGACAGTAGTAGTAAACCGTGGGCAAGAGGTTATTTGTCGTGAGACATTTTCGGGAAAAGTTTCTGAGAAATTTTCAAAGCTTTATGAAGTCGAAGATACCGGTATGCCTGTATCAGTGACATCCTCCAGTGATTGCCAGTTTTTCAAAGCCGAAGTTGATTTTGTAAATCCATTTAGCGAAACGAACATCTAAATAATTTTCTTCAGCAATAAGCCACCTTCGGGTGGCTTTTTTTATGGGCGCAATATGGCAACTGCAACCGCAATAAGGGGCCGCAAGGGTGGCGGCTCAAAATCACGCACGCCTACCGAACAGCCTGACGATCTCCAGTCTATTGCGAAGGCCAAATTATTAATCGCACTTGGTGAGGGTGAGTTTTCAGGCCAGTTAACCGGCAAAGACATTTATCTTGATGGTACCGCTATTGAGAATGCTGACGGCTCTCAGAACTTCAGCGGCGTCACCTGGGAGTTTCGTTCCGGCACTCAGGCGCAGAAATATATCCAGGGCATACCCGGCACCGAAAACGAAATCAGCGTGGGTACCGAAGTATCAAGCGCCACAGCCTGGACTCGCACGTTTACCAATACCCAGCTTTCTGCCGTTCGTGTGCGCCTGAAGTGGCCATCGCTTTTCCAGCAGGAAGACGACGGCGATCTGGTCGGGTATTCGATAAAATATGCGATTGATCTGCAGACCGACGGCGGCACCTGGAAGACGGTGCTGAATACCAGCGTAACCGGTAAAACCACATCCGGTTATGAGCGCAGCCACCGTATTGATCTTCCGCAGGCCGGCAGCACATGGACGCTTCGTCTGCGTAAAATCACCGCTGACGCGAACAGCGCGAAGATCGGCGATACGATGACGCTGCATAGCTTCACCGAGGTGATTGACGCCAAACTGCGCTATCCGAACACCGCGCTGCTGTACATCGAATTCGACTCAAGCCAGTTCAATGGCTCTATTCCTCAGATTTCATGCGAACCGCGCGGCCGTGTTATTCGCGTGCCGGATACCTACGATCCAGAAACCCGAACCTACAGCGGTACCTGGACGGGGACGTTTAAGTGGGCATGGACAGATAATCCTGCGTGGATTTTTTACGACATGGTGGTGACTGACCGCTTCGGGCTGGGTGATCGCCTGACGGCGGCGAATATCGACAAATGGACGCTGTACCAGGTGGCCCAGTATTGCGATCAGCCGGTGCCGGACGGTAAAGGCGGCAGCGGTACCGAACCTCGCTATACCTGCAACGTCTATGTTCAGGAGCGAAACGACGCTTACACCGTTCTACGTGATTTTGCGGCCATCTTCCGGGGTATGACGTACTGGGGTGGGGATCAGATTGTATCCCTTGCAGACATGCCCCGTGATGTCGATTACAGCTATACTCGCGCCAACGTGATTGATGGCCGCTTTACCTATGCCAGCAGTACCACTAAAACGCGGTATACCACGGCGCTGGTATCCTGGTCAGATCCGTCTAACGCCTATGCCGATGCCATGGAGCCCGTATTTGAGCAGGCGCTGGTGGCGCGTTACGGACTTAACCAGCTGGAAATGACGGCGATTGGTTGTACCCGTCAGTCAGAGGCAAACCGTAAGGGACGATGGGGCATTCTGACCAACAATAAGGACCGCATCGTTTCTTTCGATGTCGGCCTGGACGGTAACATTCCGCAACCCGGTTATATCATCGCGGTGGCAGACGAAATGCTGTCCGGCAAGGTTATGGGCGGGCGTATCAGCGCTGTTAACGGCAGGGTAATCACCCTGGACCGCAAACCCGACGCTGTGGCCGGCGGCCGACTTATTCTGAACCTGCCTTCTGGCGCTTCTCAAAGTCGTACTATCCAGTCGGTAAACGGCAACGCCGTGACCGTCACGACGGCTTACAGCGAAACTCCACAGGCTGAGGCCGTCTGGGTAGTTGAGTCCGATGAACTCTACGCGCAGCAGTACCGTGTTGTGAGCGTCACGGATAATAACGATGGCACATTCTCTATCGCGGGTGCATGGCACGATCCAGATAAATACGCTCGTATTGATACCGGCGCCATAATTGACCAGCGTCCTGTAAGCGTCATTCCTCCGGGTAACCAGTCGCCGCCTGCTAACATCGTGATCAGCTCGTTTTCGGTTGTCCAACAGAACATCAGCGTTGAAACGATGCGGGTGAGTTGGGACCAGGCGCAGAACGCTATCGCCTATGAAGCGCAATGGCGCCGCAACGACGGGAACTGGGTTAACGTGCCGCGCAGCTCCACCACGTCCTTCGACGTGCCGGGGATTTATGCCGGGCGCTACCTGGTTCGGGTGCGTGCAATTAATGCTGCCGAAATATCCTCCGGATGGGGCTATTCGGAAGAGAAAACGCTGACGGGTAAGGTGGGCAATCCACCGAAGCCGGTGGGCTTCACCGCCTCAGAAAATGTGGTATTCGGTATCGAGCTGAACTGGGGGTTCCCGGCGAATACAGACGACACGCTGAAAACTGAAATCCAGTACAGCCTGACCGGCAGCGAGGATGATGCCATCCTTCTGAGCGATGTTCCCTATCCGCAGCGCAAGTATCAGCAGATGGGCCTGAAAGCGGGACAAATTTTCTGGTACCGGGCGCAGCTGGTGGACAGAACAGGCAATGAGTCGGGTTACACAGACTGGGTGCGCGGTCAGGCCAGCATCGATGTGTCGGATATCACCGATGTTATCCTGGATGAGATTAAAGAATCGGACACGTTCAAGGAACTGATCGAAAGCGCAGTAGACAGCAACGAGAAAATTGCTGGCATGGCCGACGATATCAGACAGAACGCTGACGATCTGGAGCAACAGGCGCTGGCCATCAAGGAAAACGCCGATGGGCTCGCCCAGGCTGAGGTGAAGATTGACGAAATCTCTGTCTCAATGGATGGCATGACGGGAGGCGTTAAAAACTCCTCTATCGCGGTTATTCAGAACAGCCTCGCGCAGGTCACCAGCCGTCGATCCCAGACGGCCACCAACGCCGGGAACAGCGCCAGCATCGACCGTATCGACACCACCATTGCAGATACAAGTCAGGCGGTTGCCCGTTCACTGGTAACGCTTGATGCGTCTGCTGGTGGTAATGTCTCAAACGCGACCGATCTCACCGAAACCCTTGCTGATTTCACGCAGGCCTCGGCCACGAAAATCAACTCCCTGACGGTTACGGTAAACGGCCAGACTGCAGCTATTAACCAGACCGCACAGGCGGTGGTTGATGTAAACGGCAACCTGAGCGCGATGTACAACATCAAGGTGGCGGTGGACTCCAATGGACGCCAGTACGCCGCCGGGATGGGGATCGGCGTTGAAAATACACCGTCCGGCATGCAGTCACAGGTGCTGTTTGTTGCTGACCGTTTCGCAGTGATGTCTCAGGCTGGCGGGGCTGTTACGCTGCCATTCGTGATTCAGAACGGGCAGACGTTCATCCGGGATACGTTCATTCAGGACGGAACCATCAGCAATGCCAAGATCGGCAATTTTATTCAGTCGAATACATTCACTGCTGGCTCGGTGGGTTGGAACATCAACAAAAATGGTAACGCTGAATTCAATAACGCTACCGTCCGGGGAAGCCTGTATGCCACCAACGGCAACTTTGCGTTTAACGGAACCGGTAACACGGTGGTTATTAACGATAACGGCGTTACCGTTGCCATCCCCGGCGGCGGGACCATCAGACTAGGTAAGTGGTAATCATGCCAACAGGATTGAGAATTGATTATAACGACGGGTCGAAGGTGATGGAGATCACCGCGGGATTGCGGTGCCCTTCTTTTGGAGGGCGGTTTCCTAACGGGTACGGTCTGAATAAGTACGTTGATATCAGCGGTTATGTTTCAGGTTCACAGGTTGTCGTCATGCCTTACGAAACGGTCAGGCTTGAAACAGGCCTGCTGCACAAGCTGAATTCGGTGACGGTGTCTGGCGCAAGGGTCACACAGAACGCGGTGATGAAGGCTTTCGATACAGGAGAAAAGGCCAGCACCTATACCTTCCCCGGGTCAGTCTGGCAGATCTTCCCCGTGGGTCAGAAATCAGGGTTCGGACTTTTGATCAGCGAAAGCACGGACTTTACCGCAATTACCAACGCGACTCAGTCAGGGCAGTGCATCTGGCAGGGGACCGTGAATGTCCCTCTTGGCGGGTGGGCTGTGCCCACAATCAGTGGCTATGACAAAAACAACTATGTCGTTTTTGGACGCTGCAATAGTGGGAACACAATCGACTTCGATGGAACAACCGTACGATTTTACCAGCCGCCGTCCGGGCGTGGACACAGGCCCACAACCGGTACCATTGATATCGTCATCTTCGCGAGCGGAGTGACACCAACACCAGGGAACGGCCTCACTATCCTTAATGCGGCAGGGCAGTGCACGTTCTCTACTGTTAAGCGTCCGTTTGTCTTCCTGGGCGGGATGTGGAAACCCTCTACGTCGGGGGTGTCTATCGGCAATGGATATGTGCCACTTGGTAGGTATGGTTTTAACGTCAACACAGATGGGGGCGTTTATACCTTCTGGATGTACGGAATAAAGATTCAGAACGGACAAGCATCGGTTCAGGGTGGCGTTTATATTGGCTTTGATCAATACGCCATCTTCGGGAATAACCAGGTTACAGACTTAAGTCTGCCAGTTCTTCCAGATATGTACGTTTAAATAAATTTCTTTAGATCAACCTCGCTACGGCGGGGTTTTTTATTGCCCGGAGAAAATATGATTTACAGCACAGGCACTCTTTCAGTTAACGGAAATACCGCCACCGGCACCGGTACAAACTGGACGGCTCCCGCCAGCCAGATCCGTCTCGGCCAGACCCTGATGGTGCTTTCTAACCCCGTCCAGATGTTCCAGATCACCGCCATAAACAGTGCAACATCGTTAACAGTAACGCCGGCTGCGTCACCAGCACTCAGCGGCCAGAAGTACGGCATTCTCGTAACAGATGCCATGTCAGTGGATGGCCTGGCACAGAGCATTTCGCAGCTCATTAACGAGTACGACGAAAATATTGGCGCCTGGGAAACGTTCGCCACTACCACAGCAAACCAGAACATTACGGTCACCCTCAACGGTAAAACAGTCACCATTCCCGCCATTGGGGGACTGGCCCGGAAGGGGTCAAACAGTGACATTACCGAACTGAAAGGGCTCACTACTGCACTATCCATTGCGCAGGGTGGTACTGGGGCTACAAAGGCAGAAGACGCTCGCTCAAACCTCGGTTT